>JAYGCM010000062.1:0-52485 GCA_046583355.1 Deltaproteobacteria bacterium | reverse complement strand
GCGATCCGCTCGACCGGCCGCATCGAGGGCGACGAGTTCGTGCTCAACGGCCAGAAAACCTGGTCGACGCGGGCTGCGTTTGCCGATTGGGGTTTCGGCATCTTCCGCACCGATCCGGATTCCAAGCGCCATAAGGGTCTGACCTTCATCCTCTTCCCGCTTGACGCCAAAGGCATCACGGTGCGGCCGATTCCGCAGCTGGACGGCGAGACGGGGTTTGCAGAAATCTTCTTTGACGAAGTCCGGGTACCGAAATGGAACCAACTCGGCGAGCTGGGCGGTGGCTGGGGTGTGGCGATGGCCACGGCCGGCTTCGAGCGCGGCTTGATGCTGCGCAGTCCGGCGCGCTTCCAGGCAACCGCGAAGCGGCTGGTCGAGCTCTACAAGGCACATGAGCACGAGGCCGACGCCTCGCTGCGGGTCAAGGTCATCGACGCGTGGACGCGGGCCGAGGCCTATTGCGTGAACACCTACCGCACGGCTTCGCTGATCGAGAGCGGCGGCAAGATCGGCGCCGAGGCGAGTCTGAACAAGATTTTCTGGTCGGAACTGGATGTCGCGATGCATGAGACGGCGCTCGCCATTCTCGGCGCACGCGCGGAACTGCTGCCGATTGCGCCCGCCGCGGGCGATGTCGGTGGCTGGCTCGACGGCTTCTATTTCTCGCTGGCCGGCCCGATCTACGCGGGTACCAACGAGATCCAACGCAACGTCATCGCCGAGCGTCTGCTCGGCCTGCCGAGGGCTTGATCGTGAATTTTCTCTTCAACGAAGATCAGACAAGCTTTCAGGAGAGCATCGGCAGCTTCCTCGCCAAGGAATGCACGCCGGAGAGCATCCGCGCGCTCTGGGAGACCGAGACGGCGCGCTCGCCCGCGATGTGGGCCAAGCTCGCCGAGATGGGCGTGCTCGGCATGCTGGCCCCCGAAGAGCATGGCGGTCTCGCGCTGTCTGAGCTGGAGCTGGTGTTGCCGCTCGAAGAAATGGGCCGTGTCGCTTTGGTCGAGCCGGTGGTGGAGACGGCGGCCATTGCCGTGCCGCTGCTGCGCGATTGTAGCGATACCGAATTGGCCGCGGAGTGGTTGCCGAAGCTCGCCGCCGGCGAAGCTGTCGCGACCGTCGGCCTGGCCATCAATCCGGTGGTGACCGACGCCCATATCGCCGACCTCTTGCTCTTGCAGCATGGTGGCGAGATCCACGCGCTTACGCGCGACGACGTCAAGCTCACGCCGCAGCCAGCGACCGACAGGTCGCGTCGCCTCTTCACGGTCGATTGGGCGCCGAGCGAGGCGACCTGCATCGCGCGCGGCGACGAGGCAGTCGAGCTTCTGGCCGCAGCCTTTGATCGCGCCGCGTTGGCTACGGCCGCACAGCTGGTGGGCATCGCGCAGCAGCTTGTGGATATCGCGGTCGAGTACGCCAAGGAACGCCAGCAATTCGGTGTACCCATCGGCTCTTTCCAGGCCGTCAAGCATCACCTCTCGACAGTCCAGGTAGCCATTGAATTCGCGCGTGCCCCGGTGGCGCGTGCGGCCGACTCGGTAGCCCGCGGGCTGCCGACACGCGCCACGGATGTCTCGCAGGCCAAGCTGATGGCGGGCGAGGCGGCTGTAGCGGCGGCGCGCACGGCCCTGCAGGTGCATGGCGGCATCGGCTACACCTGGGAAGTCCACCTTCATATATGGATGAAGCGCGCCTGGGCGCTGGACGCTGCGTGGGGCAGCCGCGAGTTTCATCGCGCTCGCATCGGCCGGATGCTCTTCTGTGATCTGCCCCGCCTGCCCAGCTTCGGTTTCGATGCGGAAGTCTGAAAGGAATCATTGTCCCATGAGTGAGAAAAATCGAGTCCCTGCTGTCGACGGCTGGTTTGTCGCCGACGGCGAGGCGATCAACCTGATCGGCAGCCGCTGCCGTCAATGCAAGACCTACTTCTTTCCCAAAGAGACCTTCTTCTGCCGCAACCCCGATTGCCAGTCCAAGGAGCTCGACGAGGTGCCCTTCGGGCGCACGGGCAAGCTCTGGTCCTACACGAATAATTGCTACCCGCCGCCCAAGCCCTACGAGGCGCCGGATCCTTTCGTCCCTTATATCGTGGCCGCCGTGGAGCTTGATGACGAGAAAATGGTCATCCTCGGGCAATGCGTGACGGAGACGAAGATCGAGGATCTGCAAGTGGGCATGGACATGGAGCTCACGCTCGACGTTCTCTACGAGGACGAAGAGAACGAATATCTGGTCTGGAAATGGAAGCCGACAGCGGCGGAGGAGGCCTGACGATGGCAACCGAAGACATCGCAATTCTTGGCGTCGGCATGCATCCCTGGGGAAAATGGGGACGCAACTTCACCGAATATGGTATTGAAGCCGCAAACGCGGCGCTCGCGGACGCCGACCTCGGCTGGCGCGATATTCAGCTGGTCTGTGGCGGCGAGACGATCCGCAACGGCTACCCGGGCTTCGTCTCGGGCTCGGCCTTCTCGCAGGCTTTGGGCTGGACGGGCATCCCGGTGGCGAGCTCTTATGGCGCATGCGCTTCGGGCACGCAGGCGATTCAAACGGCGCGCGCCCAGATCCTCGCCGGCATGGTCGACGTGGCCTTGGTGGTGGGCGCCGATGCGGCACCCAAGGGCTTCTTCGCTCCGGCCGGCAACGCCGCCGGCAACGACCCCGATTGGCTGCGCTTCCATTTGATCGGCGCGACCAACCCGATCTATTTCGGCCTCTACGCGCGTCGGCGCATGGACCTCTACGGCGCCACGCAGGAGGATTTCGCCCGCGTCAAGGTGAAGAATGCCGCTGCCGGGGTGCACAACCCCTATGCGCGCTACCGCAAGGAAGTGACGATCGAGGACGTCATGAACTCGAAGATGGTCTCCGACCCGCTTCGTCTTCTCGATATCTGCGCCACCAGCGACGGCGGCGCGGCCATGGTGCTTTGCAGCATGGAGTTCGCGCGCAAGCATGCGGTCGACCCGGTGAAGATTCGCGGCTGCTCCATGGTGACGCCGCAGTACCCGAGTGACGTGATCGAGATGCCGAATTTCGCCACCGATTCCTCCGCCGCCGTGCCGGTCCCCGAGACGCCCTTCCGCGACTCGATCGCCAAGCGCTCCTACGAGGACGCCGGTCTCGGCCCTGAAGATATGAGTCTCGCCGAGGTCTACGATCTGTCTACGGCGTTGGAACTCGATTGGTACGAGAATATCGGTCTCTGCGGCCTGGGCGAGGCCGAGAAACTTCTGCGTGACGGGGACACCACCATCGGTGGCAAATGTCCGGTCAATGCGTCGGGTGGCCTCGGCTCGTTTGGCGAAGCGATTCCGGCGCAGGCCATCGCGCAGGTCTGCGAGCTCACCTGGCAGATCCGCGGCCAGGCCGGTGCCCGCCAGGTCGAAGGCGCCAAGGCCGGAATCACCGCCAACCAGGGACTCTTCGGCCACGGCTCGTCCGTGGTTGTCAGCGCTTAGGAGATCAAGATGCCCGAAGCATATATTGTAGATGCCGTTCGTACGCCGGTCGGAAAAAAGAAGGGCTCGCTCTCGGGCGTGCACCCGGCCGACCTGGGCGCGGTGCCGCTGCATATTCTCTTTCAGCGCAACGAGCTCGACCCGGTCGCGGTTGACGATGTGGTCTATGGCTGTGTCGATACCATCGGCGGCCAGGCGGGTGATATCGCGCGCTCGTGCTGGTTGGTGGCCGGTCTGCCCGAGGAAGTTCCGGGCACGACGATCGATCGCCAATGTGGCTCCTCGCAGCAGGCGGTGCATTTCGCCGCCCAGGCCGTGATGAGCGGCACGATGGATATCGTCGTTGCCGGCGGCGTGCAGCAGATGAACCAGATTCCGATCTCCTCGGCGATGCTCGCGGGCACGTTGCTCGGGTTCCCGGATCCCTTCCGCACCTCGCCGGGCTGGCAGCATCGCTACGGCGGCCAGGAGGTCTCGCAATTCCGCTCGGCTGAGATGATCGCCGAGAAATGGAATTGCTCGCGCGAAGATATGGAAGTTTTCGGCCTGGACTCGAATAATCGTGCGCTGGCGGCGATCGAAGCCGGCCACTTCAAGCGCGAGATCACGCCGGTGGGGAAATTCGATACCGACGAGACGCCGCGCGTCTCAAGCCTCGAGAAGATGGCGAAGCTGCGCACCCTTCAAGAGGGTGGTCGGGTGACGGCGGGTGTTTCCAGCCAGATCGCGGATGCTAGCGCGGCAATGATCATCGTCTCGGAGAAGGCATTGAAGGAGCACGGGCTCACGCCGCGCGCGCGGATTCATCATATGAGCGTGCGCGCCGCCGACCCGGTCTGGATGCTGACGGCGCCGATCTCGGCGACCCGTCGCGCACTCAAGAAGGCCGGCATGTCGATGAACGATATCGACCTGGTCGAGATCAACGAGGCCTTCGCTTCGGTCGTCATGGCCTGGGAGAAGGAGCTCGATGTCGACCATGCCAAGGTCAATGTGAACGGCGGCGCGATTGCATTGGGCCACCCGCTCGGTGCCACCGGCGCACGCCTGATGACATCATTGCTACACGAATTGGAACGCACCGAAGGCCGCTACGGTCTTCAGACGATGTGTGAGGGCGGCGGCCAGGCCAACGTCACGATCATCGAAAGACTCTGACAGGAAGACAAGATGGGAATTCTCGACGGAAGGGTGGCAATCGTCACCGGCGCCGCACGTGGCCTGGGCCGCGCGCATGCACTTGGATTGGCGCGCGAGGGCGCGAGCATCGTGGTCAACGATGTGGGCGTCTCTTTGGCTGGCGACGACGCCGGCTCGGACGGCCCCGCGGCCGAGGTGGTGCGCGAGATTGAAGCGATGGGTGGCAAGGCCATCATCAACGGCGCCGATGTCTCGGATTGGGACGCTGCGGCCGGGCTCATCCGGTCGGCCGTCGATGCCTTCGGCGATCTCCATATTTTGGTCAACAACGCCGGCATCGTGCGCGACCGGATGTTCATGAACGCGACCGAAGAAGAATTCGATGCGGTCACGAAAGTACACCTCAAGGGCCATTTTTGCACTGCGCGCCACGCTGCCAAATATTGGCGCGACCGTGCGAAGGCGGGCGAAAAGGTCAGCGGCCGCATCATCAACACGTCTTCTGGGGCCGGCCTCCAAGGCAGCATCGCGCAGGCGGTTTATGCCGCAGCCAAGGCCGGGATTGCCGCCCTGACGCTGGTCCAGGCGGCGGAGCTGAGGCGCTACGGCATCACCTCGAATGCGATTGCTCCCTCGGCCCGCACCCGCATGACCGAAGAAGCGTTTGCCGATATGATGAAGAAGCCCGACCAGGGCTTCGACAAAATGGACCCCGACAATGTCGCACCCCTGATTGCGTATCTCGGCAGCGAAGAGGCTGCTGACGTCACGGGTCAAGTCTTCGAGATTGCCGGCGGCATGGTCAGCGTCTGCGACGGCTGGCGTACCGGGCCGAGCCGCGACAAGGGCGCGCGCTGGGAAGCGGCCGAGCTTGGCGGCGTGATTCGCGAGTTGATCGAGGAGGGCGAGGCCCCGCAGAAGGTACACGGTACCTGAGGCCGGCAGCGGCAAACCATGAATCTCAAATTTGACGAAGATCAGGAAGAGCTGCGCCGCTCGGCGCGGGCCTTTCTCGCCGAGCATTCTTCTTCGGCCAAGGTGCGCGAAGCGATGGCGACCGAAGAAGGGTTTGATCGCGAGTTGTGGCGGCGTATTTCCGAGGAAATGGGCTGGCCTGCGCTGCTCTTCGCCGAAGAGCATGGTGGCTATGGCCTGGGTCCCGTCGACCTGACGGCCTTGCTTGAAGAGATGGGCCGCGCGCTGCTCTGCTCGCCGTTTTTCGCCAGCGTCGTGCTGGCCGGTCAAGCGATTCAAACGGCAGGCAGCGAGGCGCAGAAGGCGCAGTGGCTGCCGGCAATTGCCAGCGGCACCACCATCGGCACGCTGGCACTGACCGAGGCTTCCGGTCGCTGGGACGCGTCAGGCATCGAGATGACGGCGCGGCGCGAGGGTGAGAATTTTGTTCTCGAAGGCACCAAGACGTTTGTGCCCGACGGTGGCGTGGCGGATCTATTCGTCGTCGCAGTGCGCGTGCCCGGCAGCGTGGGCGAGGCCGGTGTGAGCCTCTTCGTCGTGCCGGCCGAAACCGCAGGCGTCGAGCGCCGGATTCTTCCGACCGTGGACCAGACACGCCGCCAGGGCGAGGTCACGTTCGCCAAGGTGTCCGTGCCGGCCACCGCACTCCTCGGCGCTGAGGGCAGCGGCTGGGCGGCGCTCGCCCATACGCTCGACCTCGCCGCGGTAGCGCTGGGAGCCGAACAGGTCGGCAGCGCACAGGCGATTCTCGACCAGACCGTGCAATATGCCAAAGAACGCGTGCAATTCGGTCGCCCGATCGGCTCGTTTCAGGCGGTGAAACACAAATGCGCCGATATGCTGGTGGCGGTGGAATCGGCCCGATCGGCGGTCTATTTCGCCTCGGCGGCCGCCGCCGAGGGCAGCGCGGAGCTGCCGCAATTGGCCTCGATGGCCAAGGCCTATTGCTCCGACGCCTTCTTCCGCTGCGCCGCAGACGCGATTCAGGTACACGGGGGTGTGGGCTTCACCTGGGAATACGATTGCCATCTCTTCTTCAAGAGGGCGAAGTCCAGCGAAAGCTTCCTTGGCGACCCGGCCTACCACCGCGAGCGCGTCGCTCGTTGTTTGGAGATCTGACCTGATGAAACTCTTCATGCGTACCATCCGCGCCATCCTCGGCCCGATCATTCTTCTCTGGGACAAGATCTTTCAGCCCGAGATCATCGAGCGTGCGCCGGCCGCCCAGCAGATCGTCGTGGGCGAGGCCAAGGGCCTGAAGCTCTACCAGTTTCTGGCCTGCCCCTTCTGCGTGACGGTACGCCGCCAGATGAAGCATCTGGGATTGCCGATCGAGCAACGCGATACCAAGCGCAACGAAGAGTGGCGCGAGGAGTTGCTGCGCGAAGGCGGCTCGCCCAAGGTGCCGTGCCTGCGGATCGAAGAAGACAGCGGTTTCCGCTGGCTCTACGAGTCCAAGGCAATCAACGAGTACCTCGAAACCCGATTCTCTGCTTGACGGCGGGCCGGCGTTTTCTCCCACGCAGGCTCCTGGGCCGCGGCTCTGTTCAAGCGGCCGCAGTCAACTGGCGGGCGGCGCGGCATCGGCAAAGGCCGGGCATTTCTGCGCCTCGATGGGCAGGGCCGCCTTGTCCAGTGGTGTCGCGATCTGGGCCTGGGTCGGGCCGACGCGATCGGCCAGCGGGCGCAAGGTCTCGAGGTCAAAGCCATAGATATTGGCCGTATTCTCACCGACGATCTTGCGGATCTCGTCGGGCGGGACACCGGCGAAAGTGAGCTGCAGATGCTCGCGCGTATAGGGGTGCGATCCCTCGACATGCGGGTAATCGGTACCCCAGAGAATCTTGTCGAGGCCGATTTCATGGCGCAGCCCGCAATGTGCGGGTGAGAGGAAACTCGCGCCGATAAAGATCTGGCGTTGGAAATACTCAGAAGGCTTGAGCGAGAGTTTCGCGACGGTCGGGTTGCCGAAGATATACTCCGAGCATTGCTCATTGGTCTTCATGCGATCGTAGAAGCGGTCGAGTTGGGAAAGCACGCCGGGTACCCAATCGAGTCCGGTCTCGGTCAGGACAAATTTGAGCCGTGGGTGGCGCTCGAAGACGCCCGCGAAGATCAGGTGCCAGAGCGCGCGGTAGCTCCACCATTGGACCTCGAGCATATACATCGCCAGCGATTGCGGCAGGTAGTTCCCGAAGCTGGGTGTTCCGCCACCGGAATGGTGGTTGATCGGCATGTCCAACTCTTCGCAAACCTGCCAGATCTTCTCGTAGGCCGGTGCGTAGAGCGGCTCGATGCCCGAGCCCGGAGGCGCGCCGGGAAGCAAGACGCCGCCGCGCAGGCCGTTCTTGCGGGCCCAGCGGATCTCGGCGACGGATTCTTCGACAAGCGGCAGAAAGATCTGCGCGATGCCGGCGCGACGCTCGGGGGCTTCCTGACAGAATTCGGCGAGCCAGCGGTTATGTGCCTGGATACCGGCCCAGCGCCGTGGGTAATCCGTGCCGAGATCTGCCTCGCCGAACTCGCTGATGATAGAGGGCGAAAACGGCGTCGCGGTATTGGTGAAGATGACCTCACCGACGACACCGTCGCGCTCGCTCTCGGCCAGGCGCTTCGCACTATCCCAATTCCTCCAGCCCACAATATCCGGATCACCATCCACGCCGATGCTGCGGTTGCCCATGACCTGGCGCAGCATCTTGGCCGCCTGGACGGTGTCCTTGAGCCAGCCACGGTAATCATCCTGCCACCGCGCCTCCATATAAGGCCCATAGAGCTCGGGGCTCGGCCCGGCGTGGCTGTCCGCAGTGATCAGGAGGTAATGATTGTCAGCACTCGTCTGCGGCATGGTTCTCCTCTGCGGGCGTGCCCGCGAGGCGGCGCGGGCACTCTGCCTATCTATCGCAAGGTAGCGACTAACGCATCAATGCCCGTCGTTGCAGCCACTGGTCGGCTGTCGTTGCGTTTTTCCGTGCAGCCCTTAGATCTAGCGCATGGGCCTCTCTCTCGATTTTTCCGGCAAAACAGTTCTGGTCACGGGCGGCGGCAAGGGGGTAGGTCGCGGCATCTCCGAGCGTTTCCTGGACGCCGGTGCCGAGGTCGTGATCTGCGGCCGTAGCGAACCCGAGACGCTGCCCGAAGGAGATGGCCGACACGCACGTTTCCAAGCGGCCGATGTCCGTGACCTCGATCAATTGCAGGGGCTGGTCGATGGCATCGTGGAGCAATCGGGCAGACTCGATGTGTTGATCAACAACGCCGGCGGCGCGCCGGAGGCCGAGGCCGCGACCGCATCACCGCGCTTCCATGAAAAAATCATCGGCCTCAATCTGCTTGCACCGATCCACCTCTCGCAGATCGCCAACCGCCAGATGCAGAAGCAGGAAGAAGGCGGCGCGATTGTCAGCATCAGCAGTGTGAGTGGTCGGCGGCCGTCGCCGGGTACGGCTGCCTATGGCGCGGCCAAGGCCGGCATCGTCAGTTGGACGCAATCGGTCGCGGTGGAGTGGGCACCGAAGGTCCGAGTCAATACAA
Source organism: Deltaproteobacteria bacterium (assembly GCA_046583355.1). Taxonomy (GTDB): domain Bacteria; phylum Desulfobacterota; class Binatia; order UBA12015; family UBA12015; genus UBA12015. The sequence continues at coordinate 43,369 of JAYGCM010000062.1, read as the reverse complement.
TAACGGCGGGCCTTGTCCTGACCGAACAGGCCGAGCTGCATTTTGGCAAAGGTGAGCTTCTGGCGCGGGTCGAGGCGACCGTGCCCCTGGGCCGGTTGGCGACGCCGCGCGAGGTGGGCGATGTTTGCGCCTACCTCGCCTCGCCGCTGGCGGCGTATATCACGGGTGCCGATTTGCTGGTCCACGGCGGCGGCGAATGGCCCGCCTTCTACGCGGTTGCGCATTCCTGAACGGAGATAGAGATATGGCGCGAATTTTCGAGACCCCGAGCCAGATGCTGGCATGCGTGGGCGAGAAGCTCGGCGAGACCGAGTGGATTACCATCGCACAAGAGCGCGTGAACCTCTTTGCAGACGCGACCGGCGACCACCAATGGATCCACGTCGACCCCGAGCGCGCCAAGGAAGGCCCCTTCGGCGGAACGATCGCGCATGGCTACCTGACGCTCTCGCTGGTCAACTTCTTTTTGCCTCAGCTCATCGATGTGCGCGGCATCTCGATGGGCGTGAACTACGGGTGTGACAAGGTGCGCTTCCCCGCGGCGGTGCCGGTTGGCGCGAAGATTCGCGGTGTCGGCGAGCTGGTAAAGGTCGAAGAGGTGAAGGCCGGCGCCATCCAGGCGACCATTCGTGTCTCGGTCGAGGTCGAAGGCAGCGACCGCCCGGCGTGTGTCGCCGATACCATCAGCCGCTTCATTCCGGCTTGAGAACGCGCGTAACCCGATCTGACACAGGGAGAGGCCTGAATATGGAAATTACCGACGTCGATACGCTGAAGAAATCAAGCCGTGACCCGGCCGAAATGCGCCGAGGCCTGGAGGTCTGGATGGCGCAACAGCTGCCCAAGGACTCGCGCCTGATGCTCGGCCCTCTCAGCAGCCCCTCGGCAACCGGCATGTCGAGCGAGACCCTGCTCTTCGATGCGGAGTGGCAGGAAGAGGGCACGCGCCGCCGCCAGGCCTTTGTCGCCCGCGTGGCGCCCGTCCAGGCCGATGTGCCGGTCTTTCCCGAATACGACCTCGAGCGACAATTCCGCGCGATGCGCCTGGTTGCCGAGCATAGCGATGTCCCGGTACCGGTGGCGCGCTGGCTCGAGACCGGCAGCGAAGCACTCGGCGCACCCTTCTTTGTGATGGAGCGCATCGAGGGACGCGTGCCGCCCGATATCATGCCGTATCCCTTCGGGAGCTGGCTGAAGGATGCCAGCAAGGAAGAGCAAAGAACGCTGCAGAACGCGACGATCGGTGTCCTCGCCTCCTTGCACGCCATCGACCGCACCAAGGTCGACACGGCCTTCCTGGAACTCGACCGCCCAGGCGCGACGCCGCTGCGCCGCATGGTCGCCGAGTGGCGCTTCTTCTACGATTGGATGCGCGAGAACCGCTCGATTCCGGTTGCTGACGAAGGCTTCGCCTGGCTCGAAGAGAACTGGCCCGCCGACGAAGGCGATACGGTCATCAGCTGGGGCGACTCGCGCATCGGCAATATTCTCTTTGACGGATTTCTTCCCGCCGCGGTGCTCGACTGGGAAATGGTCAGCGTTGGCCCGCGCGGCCTCGACCTCGGCTGGTGTATCTTCCTGCACTCGTTTTTCGACGACCTGGCCGGCATGGCCGGCCTCGAAGGCATGAATGATTTCATGCGCAGCGAGGACGTCGCGGCCGAATACGAACGCGCCAGCGGCCACCGCGTGCCGGACCTCCTCTGGTACGAAGTCTTCGCCGCCGTCCGCCACGCCGCCATCATGGGCCGAATCCACTCCCGCCGCGTCCATTTTGAAGGCACCGAATGGCCCACCAACCTCGACGACGTAGTCCCCCACGCCGCCCTCCTGCGCAAGATGATGGCCCGCTGACCGGCCAGCCGGACCTGGGATGGCTTGCAGCCGATCCGGCGGAGCGAGCCGACCTTGCCGACTGGGCGGGTGCCGATCTCCTCGTCTAGCGGCCTGACGCAGGCTCAGGCGCGCTGTGAGGAGACCGAGATGGTTTCGCCGGTCATGTAGGAGGAGTAGTCGCTGGCCAGGAAGACGATGACGTTGGCGATCTCCCAGACCTCGGCGGCGCGGCCGAAGGCTTCCTTGGCCGTGAGCTCGTCGAGCAGCCCTTCCGGTGTGACCTTGGCGAGGAAGGCGTGCATGGCGATGCTGGGCGCGACGCAGTTGATGCGCACGCCGTTCTCGGCCGCCTCCAATGCGGCGCAGCGGGTGAGCGCCATCACGCCCGCTTTGGCGGCGGCGTAATGCGCCTGTAGTTTCTGCGCGCGCCAGCCCAGCACCGAGGCGTTGTTGACGATCACGCCGTGGCCCTTGGGCATCATATTGCGCATGGCGGCGCGGGTCATGCGGAAGGTGCCGTTCAGCGTGACATTCATCACGGCATTCCATTGGTCGTCGGTCATCTCGACCAGCGGCGCGTTGCCGCCGAGGCCGGCGTTGTTGACCAGAATATCGATGCCGCCAAGTTCCTTCTCGGCAGCGGCCAGCAGCGCTCCGACGTCAGCCTCCTCGGTTACGTTGCAGAGCTGGGTTGCCGGGCGTGCGCCGGTCTCTTCTTCGATGCGTTCGGCGGCCTGGCCGAGGCGGCGTTCGTGGATGTCCGAGATCATCACGCGTGCGCCTTCTTCCGTACAGCGTTTGGCCGTGGAGAAGCCGATGCCGGTGCCGGCGGCGGCTGTAACAAGCACTGTTTTGTCTTTGAGCAGGCCGTGGCCGGGAACATAGGCGGGCGGGGGAGTGGGCATTGCGTTTCCTTTTATTTCGCGGCTCGCGGCTCGCGGGGAAGTCCGAGCGCGCGCTCACCGATGATATTGCGTTGAATTTGGTTGGTACCCGCGTAGATCGTGTCCGAGCGGGTGAAGAGGTACATCTGCTGGAGCATCGTGAGGTTGTAGGGGGCGCTCGCGGCGATCTCGGCGTCCGCGCCAAGTACATCCATGGCGAGTTTGCCCAGGTCGCGGTGCCAGGTCGCCCAATAGATCTTCGTGATCATCGCCTCGGGGGCAAGTTGTGTGCCTTCGTCAGCACTGAAGCAGCGTAGCGAATTGGCGCGCATGACTTTGAGGCCGATCCAGGCGTCGGCGAGGCGTTGGCGGATGATCGGGTCTTTCGCCTTGCCGTTCTTCTGCGCGATCTCGATGATGCCCTGCAATTCGTGCTCGAAATGCGCCTGCTGGCCCAGGGTCGAGGCGCCGCGCTCGAAGGCCAGCGTCCCCATGGCGACCTTCCAGCCTTCGCCGCGGCTGCCGACAATATTCTGTGCCGCTGTACGCGCGCCGTCGAAGAAGACCTCGCAGAATTCCGAGGTGCCGGTCATTTGTACGATCGGCCGCACCTCGACGCCTTCCTGACGCATCGGCACGAGAAGGTAGGAGAGTGCTGCGTGGTTCTTCACGTCGCTCTCCGTGCGGCAGATGGCAAAGCACCAATCGGCCCATTCGCCCCCCGAGGTCCAGACCTTTTGGCCGTCGAGGATCCAGTCGTCGCCGTCCAGGCGGGCGCGGGTCTGCACGTTGGCGAGGTCGCTGCCGGCGTTGGGCTCGGAGTAGCCCTGGCACCAGATCTCCTGGCCCGAGACGATGCCGGGGAGGAATTGCTGCTTCTGTTCTTCGGAGCCAAAGGCGATGAGCGTCGGGCCGAGCAGAGTCTCGCCGATATGGTTGACGCGTCCGGGCCCGCCGGCGCGTGCGTATTCTTCGAAATAGATGACCTGTTGGGGGAAGCTGAGACCGCGGCCGCCGTATTCGACAGGCCAGCCAACGCAGGTCCACCCCGCACCACCCAGGCGACGCTCCCATTCGCGGCGCTCGGCGAAGAGCGAATGCTCGTCGCCGGGGCCGCCGCGGCCCTTCACATGAGCAAATGGGCCGGCAAGCTCGGCATCGATCCACGCGCGGAACTCGCGGCGGAACTCTTCGTCTTCTGCGCTGAAATGGAGATCCATGGTCTACCCACAGGTCTTTGTACGGAAGCGGGCCATGCCCCCGCAAGCGCGGGCGATTCGTCTCGGCAGCAGCCTGTTCTCTCTCAGAGGGCGGGCAGCTCGCGTGCCTCGGCGCGCAGCACGCCCTTGGCGACCTTGCCGCCGGACGAGAGTGGCAATAGCTCCTTGATCACGAGACGCTCGGGCCACCATTCCTTGCTCACGCCGCGTGCGGCCAGGTGCGCTTTGAGGTCCGCAAGCGCAAGCGAGCTGCCGTCATTCGTCTCGACGAAGAGGCAGACGCGCTCGCCGAAGATCGGGTCGGGCATGGCGACCGCAGCGGCGAGGCGGATGGAGGGATGGGTCTGCGCTTCAGCCTCGATGGCCGGGCCGCTCAGATTTTTGCCGCCGCGGATGATGATATCCGCTGTTCGGCCGACGATCGAGAGGTAGCCGTCCGCGTCGATTTCGGCGATATCGCCGGTCAGCATCCAGCCGTCTTTGCGGAAGAGCTCGGTGTTGGCCGCGTCGTCGTCCCAATAGCCGCGGCTGATCTGCGGGCCGCGACACCCCGGCTGGCCGCGGCCGCTGGCTGTCACGTCGGCGCCGGAATCATCGAAGAGGCGCACGTTCATGTTCGCGATCGGGCGGCCGGCGGGGCGCAGGCGCTTCTCACGGGTGTCGCGCGTGGTGGTGCCAGAGAGGGCGCCGGCCTCGTTGGAGCCGTAGAATTGCAACACGGCGGCGCCGCTGCGCTCTTCGAATGCCGCGGCACGCTCGAAGGGCACGGCCTCGCCGCCGGTGAAGAGAATGCGCAAGGAGGAGAGGTCGGCGGTGGCGAAGGCCGGTGATTCCAACATCAGAATGAATTGTGTACTGACGGCGGCCAGGACAGTGACGCGATGGTGGGCAATCGCGCGCAGCACGGCTTCGGGGGAGAAAGCTGCGGGTACGACGCAGGGGATGCCCAGCAGGGTAGGTGTGAAATGCGCGGTCCAGAGGCCGAAACCAAAGGGCGCGGGCAAGGCGCTGAGGAAGATATCCTCCGGGCCGAGCTCAGCGTTCCGCGTGGCGGGCTCGTGGAAGGCGAACCAGCGGTCCTGGTCATGCGCGACGCATTTGGGCAGGCCGGTGGTTCCGGAGGTGGAATTGAGGAGGAAAATCTCGTCGCTGGCCAGAGCGCGCGCGGGCTCGGGTAGGGGCATCGTCTGGTCGGCCTGAACCAACCCATCCTCCGCTCCAAGCCCGGCCTCGGCGCGGAACTCGAACGCGAGCGGGTGCCCTTCGCGCCGCAGCTCGGCGCAGAGTGCGCTCAGGTCCAGGCCGCGGTGCATGCGCCCGCTGAGCAGGGCGCGGGCGCCGGATCGGCGGATCAGATGGCGCACCTCGTCGGGGCCGGCGCGCGGGCCGATCCCCATGACGATCAGGCCGGCCTTCTCGCACGCGAGGTAGGCGATATGAACCCCGGGCCCATCGGGCAGGAGCACGGCCACGCGCTCGCCGCGCTTGAGTCCCGCGCTCAGGAGCCGCGCCGCCAGGTAATCGGCGCGTTGCGCATAATCACGCCAGCACAAGGCCTCGCCGTCGCCATGGAACGCGATCTCGGTCGGTCTGGTTCGCGCCAGCGTCTCTACTCGTTGGGCCAGCGGCATCATCGCTTCCCTTCTGCCATCCCGAGGCCCGGCTGAAAAGTCAGACGAGGCACTTAGAGGCCCGACCGAAAAGCAGGTCTGCATCCGGGCGCCGCTTCTGGCTGCTGGTCTGCGTCAGGCTCCGGGATGGTGCCGTGTATGAGCGTGCCGTTGGCGATGAATTTGCCCACTTCGTTCTTCTTGGGGGTGTCCATCACGCCATAGATGCAGCCGTCGCCGTCTTCGTAGATACAGAAGGCGTTATTCGCGCCGGCGAAGGGGTCGAAATCAGCCGTATCGAATACGGTTTTGGAAGCCTTGAACATCGCTGAATCGCGCTGGCGGGCATGTCGGCCTGGGCAAAGACCAGCGCAATGGTCGCGTCGGTATCGTCCGCATCGGCGCCGAAGCGGATGGCGTTCTGGTAGGCCGCGATCGCGTCATCGAAGCGGCCGTCCTGGGTATGGAGGTCGGCCTGGAATCGCCCAGCGTCGGCGCTCTCCGGTTGGCGTGATAACTCGTCGGCACTCGCAGTCTTGGCTTGAGCCGAAACCAACGAGCCGCATAGGAGCAGAGATATCCAGAGCGAGCGCCGCAGCATTCCGCGCCATTGCCCGAATCACTGGCGCGGCCAAGAGCCGATTCGTTGAATAGGGGTCTTTCTTGGGCGCACTGCATCAGCGCATCTGCGCTATTCGGAGCCTGCCGGCGACCGGGTTGGCCGCGCGGACGCCTCGGGCGTGACTCAGTCTATGCCGAAATCGCCTTTGCCCATCTGCGTTCGCACGCTGATCACGGGTGAATTGGTCAGCGTACGCCGCTGCCAATTGGCACCGTCGACGGTGAGGGTATGGCCGGAGATAAACCTTCCCCAGGGTGAGGCGAGGAAGGTGGCGGCCCAGCCGAGTTCGCGCGGCTGGCCGACTCGCAGCGCCGGCTGGCAGGCGTCTTTCTCGTGCGTACGCGCGAGGTTGCCCTGAATATCGGCCGTCATATCGTCGTGTGGCATGAGCCCAGGGACCAGGCCGTTGACCTGGATGCCATAGGGCCCCCATTCCACGGCGAGTGTCTCAACCATATTTTTAACGCCGGCCTTGGCGGCTGCGGAATGCGCGAAACCGGGCCCGCCGGTCCAGGCATACGAGGCCCCGACATTGATGATCGAGGCGGTCGAGCCCCGCGCGAGATGGCGTCGGGCGAACTCACGGGTGCAGAAGAACGTGCCGTTGAGCGTGATATCGACCACTGTGCGCCAGGCATTGGGGCTCATATCTTCTGCCGGCACCGGGAAATTGGCCGCCGCGTTGTTCACCAGAACATCGGGTAGAGCAAATTTTTGCGTGATTGCATCGAAGGCGGCCGCAATCGAATCAGGGTCGCGGATATCGCAGCTGGTAGCGAAAACCTCCGCACCCAATGCGCGGAGCGCAGCCACGCCAGCCTCGAGGTGTTCGGGCTTGCGGCTGGCGATCGCAATACGCGCGCCGCAGCGCGCGAACTCACTTGCAATGGCCTTGCCCAGGCCCGTTCCGCCGCCGGTGACCAGCACGGTTTTCCCGGCAAATGTGTCTGCCGGTAACGCATGCGATCCAATCGCCGGTGGCTCAGCTAATCCCTGGGTACTCATGGATATCTCCTAGGCATTCTTGTAGTTCGGGTCGCGCTTTTCCTGGAAGGCGGCGCGCCATTCGTTGAAATCATGCGAGGCATTGATCACCGATTGCGTCAGGTTCTCGTCGCCGATCGAGGCGATGGTCTCGGCGTCGCCGAGGCGCTTGAGGATGCGGCGCGCGAGCTTCACCGAGAGGGGCGGGACCTTGACGATCTGCTCGGCCATCGCGCGTACGGTCGCGTCCAGTTCGTCCGCCGCCACCAATCGCGAGATGACGCCGTGGCGCAAGGCTTCTTCGGCGTCCATCACGCGGCCGGTGAGGACCATATCGCTCGCGACGCCGTGGCCGCACATCTGGAAAAGCCGGGCCGGTCCGCCGAGGTCGGGGATCACACCATAGGTGAGCTCCGGCAGGCGGAAGCGTGTCCCCTCGGCGGCGACACGTACATCACAAAGAAGTGCGCGCTGAAACGAGCCGCCCATCACCCAGCCGTGCAGGGCGCAGAGCACGGGGATGTCCAGCTCCAGAAGTTGCAGGCTGCCCTTCTGGCCGCGGTCCATCAGGCCGTGGTGCGGCAGGTCGAAGTTCCTCTCCTTGAGCGCGCCGGTATCGCGACCGGAGGACCAGCTCTTGCCCTCGCCGCGCCAGATCACAACCCGGAGCTCGGCATTGGCCTTGATCTCAGCGAGGATGGCGAAGAGCTCCGCATCCATCGCGTCGTCGAAGGCATTGTGTTTTTCGGCGTTGTTGTTGGTGATGGTCGCGATCGGACCGTCGATTTCCAGCAAGACTTTGGCGTCACTCATGCACAGACCTAATCGCAACCAGCCCGTCACAGCAATCTCGGCCGCGCCTCTAGCGGTTGCTCAATGACGCGTTGGGGTTGAGCGCTGGGCTGGCTTCGGTAGGTTCGGCGCATGGTGGGGCGAGAGGGTGAGACGAGAGGGGCATTGCTGGGCAAAGGGCTGTTGGCTCTTCTCGCCTTCAGTGTGGTGGTTCCCTGGCTGCTGCGGCCCTGGTTCCTCGCCGGCGACCTCTTGCCCGCAAGCGAGCTTTCGCTCGGCATGATGGAGGATACCGACCTCTATCTGAATATCTGGATTCTCAGCTGGGTCGCACGCGCCGCCACCGAGCTTTCGTCCGAGCTCTTCGGCGGCAATATTTTTTTCCCCGCAGCCAATGCGATCGCTGGCTCGGAGAATATGCTCGCGCATCTGCCGGTGACTGCGGCGGTCTGGATGGCGACCGGCCAGGCGCTGGCCGTCTTCAAGGCGATGGTCTTCGAGAGTTTCGTCCTCTCCGGCCTCGCCATGTGGGCCTTTGTCTATTTCCATACGCGGAGCTTTGCCGCCGCGCTGCTGGCTGGGGCGGCCTTCACCTTTGCGCCGTGGCGGGTGCAGAATATCCCGCACCCCCAATATCTGGGCTTCCAATATCTGCCGCTGGCGCTGCTCGGTGTCGATCTCTGGCTCGACAGCGGGCGCAAGCGCGCGCTGCTTGTGCTCTCTGCCGGACTCGCGCTGCAGGCTCTGGCCTGCCTCTACCTGGGTCTCTTCACCTTCCTCGTCGTGCCTTTGTATATTCTGGTGCGACTGGCGCAGCAGCCGACGGGTCGCCTGCGTGCGACAATCGGCCTGCTTCTGGCCGGTGTGGCGGGCGTCGTATTGGCCGCGCCGGTGGCGCTCCCCTATCTTGCGGCTCGGGCCAGCGGCATGATCAGTGCCTACGAGATCGGCGTCTCGGGAGATTGGTCGTTTGAACCCTGGTGGTATCTTGGCACGCCCTTTTTGCATCGCGTCGGTGCGCCACTGCTTCTGCTGATCGCGGGGGATCTCTTGCTGCGTCTGGTCGGGCGCTGGCAAGGGCGGCCGCGGCCGCTGGCTCGGGCAGAAATTGCACTCTGGGCGATTGCACTCTGGGCGCTATGGCTCTCGGCCGGACCCGACCCGCACCTGCCGGGGGGCCTTCCCCTGCCGACTCCCTACGGTCTGTTGCAGGCGATCGTGCCCGGCTTCGGCGAGTTGCGTGGGCCGGGGCGTTTTTTCATGGTTGTCGCAGCCGCACTCGCGGGAATCGGCGGCTTTGCCGCCGCAAGATTACTAGCTCGGGCGGGTGCGGGTGGGGCAGCGCTCTTCACCTTGGTTGGGTTGGCGGCGTTTGCGGTTGCCGGGGCGAGGGCGCCGGCCCATGTGGTCGCCGCCGGTCTGGGCGAGTCACGCAAGGCCGTCTACGATCTGCTTGCCCAGGCGCCACCGGGCGGGCCGATTCTTGAGTTGCCGGCTACCGCGACCGAGCGCGATATTGTCGGCGACCACCGCAACGCGCGCTATATGCTCGCAAGTACCTTGCATTGGCGGCCGCTTCTGGGGGGAATGACCGGACACAATCCGCCGGTCGCCGCCTTCTATAATGCTATTGTCCGGCGCCTGCCCGCGCCGGATGCGCTAGCGGCATTGACGCGGGTTGTGGAGGTGGATCGCCTGGTTCTGCATCGTGACGAATTTTTACCCTACCGTGGTTTCGAAGAGGCGTTGTGGGCAGGCGAGCTTCCTGCAGGACTCGCCTCCGAGGTGCGCATCGATTCAACCGAGGTCTTTCGGGTCACGCAGAAGGCCCCGAGCGGTTGGCGCGCCACGCTGGAGCGTCAGATGCAGGGCGAGGCGCAGCAGAGCTTTGACGGCATCTCGGTATCTCCTCTGGCACCGGCCTGCCGCCAGGCGCGTATCGAGTCGGTCGATGCGCCGACGGTGGTTGCGATGGTGCCGGTGCCGATCGTCATTCCGGTCGTTTTTCGCAACCAAAGTGCATGCGCCTGGCCCGGCTTCGCGGTGCATCCCACGGGCCTCGTTGGCCTGAGCTACCGCTGGGTCGACCCCGCGGGAAACGAGATTCTCTACCCGGCGCCAGCCTTCTCGCCCCTGATCGCGGATATTCGTCCTGGCGAGCGGGTGGCTTCTTCGGTGGTGGTGCAGCCAGTCGGCGGGCCTGACGGGGAATGGACGCTTCGTATCGAGTTGGTGCAATGGGGCAGCGGCGATCCGCTCGCGACAGCCGAGGTGATTGTCGAGGCACGCGCGTTTGCGGCCGGGCCTGTTGGTCCCGACCCCTTGCCGGGTTCCTGACTCTCCTCGCTGGCATGACGACCTCGGTGAATGCCGATTATCAGGCGTCGGGCAGGTCTGTTTTTGAGCCGTGTCTCTACGGCTGTGCCGTTACGATACGCGCCTCGGCGAAGCCTGCCATTTCGCGCTGGCCGGGTTTCCAGCCCAGCGCCTCGGTCGAGAAGATGATCTCGACCTCCTCGCCGGCCCATGCCGCTAGGTCGGCATCGACGGGCGTCCAGAGGCGGTCGTCGGGGCGTCCGAAGACGTCCTTTTCGGTGCGCAGCAGCGTCTCCGTGCCACGCGAAGAGCGGAGTTCGATGCCGAGTCGTAGCGGGAAGGCACCGAGGCTTTGCCAGAGGTCGGGGTGCACGCCGGCGCTGGCGAGCAGGCGGGCCCCTTCGGGAACGCGCAGGCGCCAACTCAGGGTATTCGGCGCGTTCTCACCCGGCTTCAGGTAGACGACGCCGCGCGTGAGCGGCCAATTCTCGAGTCCGACGAGTTCGGCGACCGGCACCTCTGCTCCGGAGGCGAGTCTGGCATGGGCGTTGTCGAGGGAGGCGTCGAGGCGCAGATGCGCGACGGCCTCGGTGCCGCTGCGCCGCGCCGCGATGCCGCAGACCAGACGGTCGGGGGCGCCAATCACCTCGTCGAGAAAATAATTCTCGGCGACATAATCGAAGAGTTCCGGGATGACGACCTGCGGGCGTGGCGCGAAGGGCGTATGCATCAAAACATAAACCAGGCTGGTATCGGGCTCGGCCTCCAATGCTGCCATGATCTGCTCGTCACGGTCGGCGTAGGCATCGCGCGGCCAGAGCCAGATGAAGCGCGACGCCGTGGGGCGATCGGCGAGAAAACTCAGGACCGGGAGGCAGGGGACGACCAATACTTTTTGGTCGTCCGGCGTCGTGGCGAGATGGTCGATCAGCCCCTGAAAGGCGATGGCGTCCTCGGCGCGCACCCAGACGGTGCCGCGCTTGCCCGTGACCGGGGTGTCAAAGGTGGCGATGGCGCCACGCTCGAGGTGGGCGCTGGCGAACACGAAGAGCAAGCCGGCTGCGGCGGCCGGGATAGCCACCAGCGGGCGGGCGCCGCGTGGCAGGCGCGCCAGCAATGCGCTCAATTGTCGCGCAAAAATCGGCAGGAAGGGTACGAGAAGAATGGAGAAATGAATCCAATCGCGCGGCTTCGAGAACGCCATCCACATGCCGCCGGTGAAGGCGAGCTGCGCGGCGCGTGCCGCCAGCGCGCGGATATCGGCTGCTGCCGCACCATGGCGCAGCCGCCGCCAGCTGCGAACCAGCGAGAATGCCTCGCCGAGCAGGAAGAGGGTCGGCAGCCGGTAGAGAATTTTCAGGAAGACATCGAGCAGATTCGTGTCGCGGTAGAGCGTGCTATTCAGCACATCACGCCAATGCAGGTCCCAGAGCAGGCCGGGCATCCAGCTGAAAAGCAGATGGCGCAGGTCGGCGTCCTGGCTTGCGAGGGGGAAGAGGGCGGGGATATCGACGTAATCGGCCGCCGCGGGCCCGCCGCCGCTGCCCATCAATTGGTTCAGGAAGATCGGGTCGTAGATGGTCTGCCAGAGGTAGGGCCCGAGTCCGCCGTGGGCGAGGAAATAGAGGCAAGCGAGGAGAAAGGGCGTGCCGGCAGCGACGAGGAAAAGCGTCGCCGTTTGCCCGACCTTCTCGCGCTCGCCGCCGGCGCGGCGGCGGATCGCGAAGCCGGCGAGCAGAGCGAGGAAGATGCCCGCCCCGCCGAGCGCACCGGAGTCCTGTTTGGTGATGAAGGCGACGCCGCCGATCAGCCCGGCCGCGATCACGCGCCAGCGCTGCGGCGACTCGTGTGCTCGTAGTACCCAAAAACCGGCCGTGACGATGATGAGCGCGGTGGTCGCGTAATGGAAAATCGTGAAATGCGGGAAGGTCCAGAGCCGAAAGGCGATCAGCAGGAGGGCTGCGATGGTAGCGGCCACCGGCCCGACCAGGCGGCGCGAGAGCAGGTAGGTGCACGCGACCAGTAGCGAGAAGAGCCCGAGCATGGCCGTGCGCGCCACTGCGAAGCTCTCGCCGAAGAGGGTGAAGAGACCGGCGGCGCCGTAGAAGGCCCCCGGCCCGGCAATATGGTTCGTGTCGGTATAGAGCAGGTCGCCGGCGCGCAGGTTTACGCCGATCTGCAGGACGTGCCATTCATCGCAGCCGCCGGCGACCAGGAGCAACATGGGAAGGTGCAGGCATGCGGCGGCGATGCCGAGTGCCAGCGCGATCCATGCGTCGCGGACGCTACCCCTATCGTTGCCCGGCGCGCTCATGCTTCTCCCTCATCCACCATGCCGAAATTAGCAGCGTTGCGGCGGGGGGTAAACGCGGACCTCTGGGAGCCGGCTGCGGCGTTGGCGCCCTTGCAAGTCGGCACGTAAGAAAGGATCGAGATGAGGTCTTTGGCAGAACTGGCACCTGGCGAGAGCGCACGGCTGGCCGCAGATACTCGGCCGAGCCCACGCTTGGCGTCGCTGGGTTTTGTGGCCGGGACCGAGGTGCGCGTGGTGCGCCGTGCACCTCTGGGCGACCCGATCGAGTTCGAAATTCGCGGCGCGCGGCTCTGCCTGCGTGCCGAGCAGGTCGCCGAATTGAAGGTCGAGCCTTTGGCGCCTCGGCCGGCTGTGGAGCCGCAGGCCTGATGAGTGCGGCCGTGGCACCGGGCGGGGCCTCGCGTCCGATGACGATTGCGCTGGTCGGTTCGCCGAACGCCGGCAAGACGACACTCTTCAATGCGCTCACCGGCTCCAGTGCGCGCGTGGGGAATTACGCCGGTGTCACGGTGGAGCGGCGCCAGGGCTACCTGACCAAGGTCGAGGAGAAAGTCCGCATTCTCGACCTTCCCGGCACCTACGCGCTGGAGGGCGAGACCCCCGACGAGCGGATCGTCCACCAGGTCTTGGGCGGCCAGATCCCCGGCGAGCCCTTGCCCGATGCTTTGCTTGTGGTTGCGGATGCGACCAGCCTGCGGCGTAGCCTCGGCCTGGTGATCGAGGCCATCGAGCACGGCCTGCCCACCTTGTTGGTGCTGACCATGATTGACGAGGTCAAGGCGCGCGGCGGGCGTCTTGACCCGGCTGCATTGGGCCGCGAGTTGGGGATTCACGTCCTCGGCGTGGTCGGTCACCGCGGAATTGGCCTTGAGCCTTTGCGTCGCTTCCTTTTGGACCCGGCCAGTTGGCCCGCGGCCCAGCGGCTTCCGAGGATGGCCGAACACGACGAGCGCTTCCGCCGTGTCGATGCGCTTTGCGCGGCTGCGGCGGCCGATACTCTTGGCCCCGATACGCGCAGCGACCATATCGACCGCGTGCTGCTCCACCCCGTTTTCGGACTCGGCATCTTCGCGCTGGTGATGGTGCTGCTTTTCCAGAGTATCTTCGCCTGGGCCGTCCCTGCGATGGATGCGATTGACGCGGCCTTCGGCAGCCTGGCCGCGGCCTCGCGCGCAGTCCTGCCGGTGGGTTGGCCGGCCGATCTGGTCGCCGACGCAATCCTTGCCGGCGTGGGCGGGGTGGTGATTTTTCTGCCGCAGATCATCATCCTCTTCACCTTTCTTCACCTTCTTCAGGACGTCGGTTATATGGCCCGCGCCGCTTTCGTGGTCGACCGGGTGATGGGCTGGGCGGGCTTGCAGGGGCGCAGCTTCGTGCCCCTTCTCTCGTGTTTTGCCTGTGCCATCCCCGGCATGATGGCCGCACGCACGATCGCTTCGCCGCGCGAGCGCCTGGCAACGATTCTCGTCGCTCCTTTCATGACCTGCTCGGCACGTCTGCCGGTCTACGCGCTGCTGATCGCTGCGTTTGTGCCGGCCACATCCGTGGGGCCGCTGGGCCTGCAGGGGTTGGTGATGCTCGGCCTCTATCTGCTCGGCGCGCTTACGGCCTTCGGCACCGCCGCGCTTCTGACCTCGACCATGCTGCGCGGGCAGATCTCGGTCTTCTATATGGAGTTGCCGCCGTACCGCTGGCCGACCTGGCGCCTGCTCGGCCGCCAGGTCTGGGGCAGCGCGTCGGCTTTTCTCAAGCGTGCCGGCACCATTATTCTGGCTGCGTCGATCGTTCTCTGGGTTTTGATGAGCTATCCCAAGGCACCGGAAAATCCGCAATTTACTGAGGTCGAGCAAGCCCAGGCAAACCTCGAAGCAAGCGCGGCCTCGCAACTCGGGCATTTCATCGAGCCGGCCATCGCGCCCTTGGGTTTCGATTGGAAGATCGGCGTGGGCCTGGTGGCCAGCTTGGTGGCGCGCGAGGTCATCGTCTCGACCATGGCGCAGATCTACGCGGTGTCGGATTCGACCGATAGTTTCGATCTGCGCGAGGCGTTGCGCAGCGATATCGACCCCAGAACAGGTCGCCCTGTCTTCGACCTGCCGACCGCTCTCTCCCTGCTGGTCTTCTTCGTCTTCGCCTTGCAATGTAGCTCGACTATCGTGGTGATGGCGCGCGAGACGGGTAGCTGGAAATGGCCGGCACTCGCGTTCACCTATATGCTTGTACTCGCCTGGGGTGGCAGCTTCGTCACCTATCAATTGGCGAGTCGGATTCTTTAGGCGTCGGTTTTGGTCGCACGCGAGCTCCAGGTTTTTCTCGTCCGTCCGACAAAATACGACGACGAGGGCTACCTGCTGCGGCATCGCCGCGGTATCCTGCCGTCCAATACGCTTGCCTGCCTCGGCGGGTTGAGCGAAGCCGTGCGCCAGGAGGGGCTACCCGGCGGCACGGAGCTGCGCGTCTTCTCGCACGATGAATCGGTCGAGGCCCTGCCCGAGCGTCGTATTCTGCGCGCGGCGCGCCGGCAAGGCGTCGTGGTGATCGTCTGTCTGGTCGGCGTGCAGACAAGCCAGATGCCGCGCGCGCTGGAGCTGGCGCGGCGCTTTCGGGCTGCCGGCGTGGCGGTTCTGATCGGCGGTTTTCATGTTTCGGGTTCGCCGTGTGGATCGGACGCACCTGCTGAAATCCGTGAACTGCAAGCGCTCGGCGTGGTTCTGGTGCGCGGCGAGGTCGAAGACACCTGGGCTGGAATTCTCGCCGACGCGGCGGCAGGCCGGCTCGCCCAGCTCTACGATACCATGCTTGCTCTACCGGCACTCGACGCGAGCGCCTTGCCGCTGCCGGATCCGCGGCTGATGCGGCGTTTTGTCCATTCCTCCTTTGTCACGATGGACTCCAGCCGGGGCTGCCCGTTTTCGTGCTCGTTTTGCACGATCATCCAGATCCAGGGGCGCAAGATGCGTGCGCGTGCGCCGCAGCGGATCGCCGAGATGGTGCGACGGCGCCACCGCGCAGGTGGCATCGACCAGTATTTTTTCACCGACGACGACTTCGCGCGTAGCCCGCATTGGCGTGAACTTCTCGAAGAGCTTATCAGGTTACGCGAGGACGAGGATAAGCCGATTCGCTTCCTGATGCAGAGCGATCTGCTGGCGCATCGGCAGAAAGATTTCATCGAGTTGGCGCGTCGCGCGGGCTGCTTCCAGGTCTTCCTCGGCATGGAGTCGCTCGATGAAAGGGCGCTTGCCGCCTCGGGCAAGAAACAGAACCGGGTCGCGGAGTACGGGGAGATTGTGCGTGCCTGGCAGCGCGCCGGCATCTTCGTGCATGCCGGCTATATCATCGGCTTCCCCGACGATACGCCGGCGTCGGTCGCGCGCGATGTGGCGTGTCTGCGTGACGAGATCGGGGTCGACCTCGCCTCCTTCTTCCTGCTCACGCCGCTGGCCGGCTCGGCCGACCATACTGCGGCGCGTGCCGCCGGCATCGCGATCGACCCCGATTTGAACCGTCATGACACATTTCATGCTGTCGTCACGCCACAGAGCATGTCACGCGACGAGGCCGAGTCGGCCTACAAAGATGCGTGGCGCGAGTTCTACTCCTTCGCGCATCGCCGCCGCCGGCTCGCGGCCTGGCCCCGTGAGCAGCGCGCGACCCTGCTGCAGAATTACCTCTGGTACGCGTGTGCCACTCGGGTCGAGGATTTCCATCCGATGATGACGGGTTTTCTTCGTCAGCGGCCACGCCGCGACCGCCGCGCCGGCCTGCCGGTCGACGGGCGTCTGCGCCACCTGCGCCGCCGCGCGCCGGAGATCGCACGCATGGCCGTTGGCTATGGTCGCGAATTGGCGGTCGCGCAGCGTCTGTGGCGCGAGGCCGGCGGGGAAGAGCGCGGCTGGTTCGATTTCCTTGCCTCGGTCTTCGCCCGCCAGGCGCGCGAAACGGGCTCGCTGCGCCCGACGAATTGACCCTTTCGCCAAGCTTCGCCATGGTGGCGTCCGGATGCCGCGACTCTCATATGTCTGGACCTGTGCCCTG
Source organism: Deltaproteobacteria bacterium (assembly GCA_046583355.1). GTDB lineage: Bacteria > Desulfobacterota > Binatia > UBA12015 > UBA12015 > UBA12015. The sequence goes on along the minus strand of JAYGCM010000062.1, from coordinate 26,753 downwards.
CTGGGTATTGTGCTCGGGTGTGTGCCCGTTTTCCTGCACGGGCCGATCGCCGAGAAATTCGACCAATTCTATATCGGCGGGGCCTGGGCCGTCTGGGCCTGGTATCTGATGCGTATGTCGATCGGTCTTCTGGTCGGCATCAGCGTGCGGCCGCGCCTCTTCTGGTGGCGCGGGATTGTTGTCGGCGGCCTGGCGATGCTGCCCTTGGGGTTCATCTCGCTGGCCGTGCCGACCTGCGGGCCGCGTTGCATGGCGGCCAATATGGCGACCGGTGCAGGCATCGGTCTCGCGGTGGCTGTTCTGGCGTGGCTCCTGACCGGCCGCACGCGCGCCGAGGATTGAGCGGGCCGTGGCAAGTGTAGCTGCGTCTGCCCCTCGAGCCTCCGTCGTAAGGCCGGCGGGGATGCGCATACGGCTCGCGCTGGTCCTGCTCTCGGCATGGCTGCATGCGATCGCTTTTCCGCCCTGGCACCAATCGCTCGCGGCGTGGGTGGCATTGGCGCCTTTTCTCCTCGCCTTGCGCGGCGTGAGCGGCCGGCGGGCCTTATGGCTTGGTTTTCTCTGGGGCACCGTATCGATCTGGTTGCAGGGCTATTGGGTGCCGCTGGGGATCTCCCATTATTACAACCAGCCGCTGCTCTTCGGGATTCTCTTCTCGCTGGCAGCCTCGATTATTTTCTATGCGACCTACGCGGCGGCATTCGCCTTTTGCATCGCCAGGCTACCGCGGCGCTGGTCGGCCTTTCCGCGCACCCTCGCCATCGCGGCGCTCTTCGTTAGCTGGGAATGGGCGCGCGCGAGTCTGTTGACGGGCGACCCGTGGCTGCTGCTCGGCTATGCGCTGGTGCCGGGCCTCGGCTTTGCCCAGCTCGCGGATATCGGCGGGGTCTATATTCTCTCCTTCTTTCTGGTGCTGGCGAATGCGGCCCTGGTGGAATGCTGGGTGGGCTTCGGTGAAGAATCCGGTGTGCGTCTGAAGGAGGCACTCACCACGCTTGCCCTGGCTGTGCTCTTGCCGGGTGTCTACGGCGTCTGGCACCTGCTCAATCCGATGGTGCCAGGCCCGGAGCTTTCGGTTGCGGTCGTGCAGGGAAATCAGGACCTCGGCGCGCATTGGCAGGAGGAATTCTACGGGCTCGGCCTGGACGATTATCTGGAACTCTCGGATGCTGCGGCCAAGGCTGGTGCCGAGCTGATTGTCTGGCCCGAAAGCTCGGTGAATTTCTTTCTTGCCACCGATGCTCCCTATCGTTTTGCCCTGGAATCGGCTGTGGCGGAGTGGGATACGGAGCTGATCCTCGGTGGCCCGCATCGCGAGGGTGGCGATGCGGCGGGCGGGTCCTATCGGAATTCAGCGTTCTACCTGACGCCCGAAGAGGGCTTGGTCGAGCGCTACGACAAGCAACACCTACTGCCATTCGGTGAGTATTTCCCGCTTCGTATGATCGAGTTCCTACGCCGTTTTGAGCGTGTGCGTTCCTTTACCCCCGGCGAGGGTCCTTCCTTTGTCGAGACTGCGCACGGGCGTATCGCCATCGCGATCTGTTTCGAGGCGATCTTTCCGGGCAGCGTCCGGGCTCAAATGAACGAGGGGGCGAAGCTGCTCGTCAATCTCTCCAACGATGCCTGGCTGGGCCCGGGTGCGGGCCCCGAGCAACACCTTCTGATGGTTCGCCTCCGCGCGATAGAAAACCGTACCTGGGTGGTGCGCTCCACGACTACGGGTATCTCGGCCCTGATCAATCCCTATGGCTCGATCGAGCGGGAGTTGGGCCGCGACGTCAAGGGGGTGTTGCGCGGTGCGGTTGGCCTGCTCTCGATCTCGACATTCTACCAGCGTCACGGCGATGTCTTCGCGCTGGCATGCCTGATCGCGAGCCTCCTGGCTTTGGGACTTGCCCGGCGCGGCTGATTGAGGTCTGCCGGCCCGGCCGAAATGCCGAGGCGTTGCAGGCATCGGTGGTTTGCAGCAGGCTCTGTGGATGATGCGACACGGCGTGACGGCTTCCCTCTTGGGTTTTCTCCTTTTGGCGAGCGGGTGCTTTGCCGGCGCGGCGCAGGCCGCGGCGGAAGAGGGCGCCGAGCTGCGCGTCTTCGTGGCGAAGAAGATCATCACCATGGACCCGTCGCAGCCCAGCGCGACTGCTGTCGCTATTCGAGGCGATCGAATCGTCTCGGTGGGCGATCTCGAGTCGCTGAAACCGTGGCTCGATGCTCACTCCTGGGAACTCGACGAGACCTACAAGGACTCGGTCTTGCTGCCCGGCCTGATCGATCCACATCTACATCCGATGATGGCGGCGCTGATCTTGCCGATGGAATTCGCCACGCCGCTGGACTGGAACCTCCCGGGCCGGACGATCCGGGGTATTCAAGGCCAGGAAGCCTACCGCGCGCGGCTGGCGGAGCTGGCGGCCGCCGCAGAGCCGGGCGAGCCGCTCTTTGTCTGGGGCTACCTGCCCAGCGCGCATGGTCCACTTACCCGCGCCGATCTCGACAAGATCACCAGCGAGCGTCCGCTGATTGCGTGGCATCGTTCGTTTCATGAGATCATCGTCAATACCAAGGCTCTTGCGTTCTTCGACATCAAAGAGGCCGATGTCGCCGAGCTGGAAGCCGCCGATTGGCAAGACGGGCATTTCTTTGAGACCGGACTGATGGCGGTCGCGCCGAAAATCATGCCGGTACTTGCGGCGCCCGCACGGGTTATGGGCGGGCTGGCTGCATTGCGTCAGGTGATCCATGCCGGCGGCATCACCACGATCGCCGATATGGCCGCCGGCGGTTTCGCTCGCGATCTCGAATTCGTCGCCATCCGCGCCGCCTTCGACAACGAACAGACACCCTTTCGCACCTTTCTTGTGCTCGACGGAAATTCCTGGGGCCGTGAGTTGGGCAACGCGAAGGCTCTAGCCAAGGCCGAGGCGATGCAGGAGGCGAATACGAATCGCATTCAGACGCTGCCCAATATCAAACTCTTTGCTGACGGTGCCTTCTTCTCGCAACTCGTGAAGCTTGGCCCGCCGGGATATATCGACGGTCACGAAGGCGAATGGCTGATGACGCCCGAGGCGCTGGAGGAGGCCGCTCGGCTTTATTGGAACGCCGGCTACCAGATCCATGTGCATGCCAATGGGGATGCGGGCATCGGCGTGACCCTCGATGTGCTGGAGAAATTGCAGGAAGAAAAACCGCGCCCTGACCATCGCTTCACCATCGAGCATTTCGGCTACTCGACGCCGTCGCAGTCCCGGCGGCTGGCGACGCTGGGTGCGCAGGTTTCGGCGAACCCTTGGTATATTTACGCGCTGGGCGACAATTTCGCGCGTGAGGGGCTGGGCCGCGATCGGGCCGAGGTGATCTCGCGTCTCGGTGCGCTGCGCCGCAATGGTGTGCGGGTGGCTCTGCATTCGGATTTCACCATGGCGCCGGCCGAGCCGCTTCGGCTGGCCTGGGCCGCCGCCAACAGGGAGACGGCCGCAGGTGAAGTCTTCGCTGCGCGTGAGAAACTCAGCCTCGACGACGCGATGCGCGCCATCACGATCGACGCGGCCTGGATTCTCGGTCGCGAAGACGAGATCGGCAGCATCGTTGCCGGCAAAAAGGCGGATTTCACCGCACTCGATCAGGACCCCTGGGAGGTCGGCGCCAGCGGGTTGAAGGATTTGGTGGTGCAGGGCACCGTCTTTGAAGGGCGGGCCTACCCGCTCGTGGAAGGGTCCGAATAGATGAGCACGCGCACTGAAACTCTCTTGCAGCAGATGACCCAGGCCGAGAAGGTCGCCTTCGTCGCGGGCCACGATATGTGGAATACCCACGCCATCGAGCGCTTGGGCATTCCGGCGCTCAAAGTTACCGATGGGCCCAATGGGGCGCGCGGCGGGTCGTTCTCGGGTGGTTCCTCGGCCTGTTTTCCCTGCGGCACGGCGCTCGCCGCGACTTGGGATACCGCATTGGTCGAACGTGTCGGCGAGGCTCTGGCCGGCGAGGCGCGGGCCAAGGGCGCACGCATGCTGCTCGCGCCCACGGTGAATATTCACCGCACGCTTCTGGCCGGGCGGAATTTCGAGTGTTTCTCCGAAGACCCTTTTCTCTCGGCGCGGATGGCCGTGGCCTATGTTCGTGGCGTGCAGAGCCGCCGGGTCTCGGTCTGCATCAAGCATTTTGTCTGCAACGATCAGGAATTCGAGCGGATGAGCATCTCGGCCGAGCTCGAAGACCGCGCCTTGCGCGAGATCTATCTGCCGCCATTTGAGGCGGCGGTGAAAGAAGCCGGGGCGCGCGGAATCATGTCGGCCTACAACCGTATCCGCGGCACCTTCGCCTGCGAGAACGAGCCTTTGTTGCGTGATATCTTGCGCGAGGAATACGGCTTTGAGGGCGTCGTGGTATCGGATTGGTTCGGCACACAATCGACCACTGAGGCGCTGCGTGCGGGGCTCGATTTGGAGATGCCCGGGCCGCCGCGCCGGCGCGGCGAGGCGCTCGCCAAGGCATTGGAGGCTGGCGAGGTCGAGGAATCCGATCTCGACGCGGCGGTCGGGAATCTCCTTGGTTTGCTCGAATGGACCGGAGCCCTGGACGAGGGCGGCCCCGAAGAGGAGACGGCCACCGATGGCCGGGAGCACAGGGAATTGCTGGTCGCGGCCTCGGCGGGCTCCATGGTGCTGTTGCAGAACGACGAGTCAATTCTGCCCTTGGCGGCGGAGTCGCTGCGCCGCGTGGCCGTGCTCGGCCCCAACGCAGCCTTCCTCGAGCCGCAGGGCGGCGGTAGCGCGCAGGTTTCTCTGGCGGATCTTCTGTCCCCGCTCGAAGCTCTTCGCGAGCGTCTTGGTGCCGGCGTGGAAGTCGTTCACCAACGCGGCTGCGATATTCATCGTACCTTGCCCGCACTTCGCCATGCGGCCGTGATTGATTATTTTGAGGGACGTGAACTCGCAGGCGAACCACTCGCCCGCGAAGAGGTCCGTCGCCTGCATTTCACCTGGCTGGGTGTGCCCGCCAAGGGTGTTTCTCTCGAGTTTTCTGCTCGCGTGCGGACACAATTTGTAGCCGAGGAGAGCGGCACGCATTCGCTTGGGCTGGTGAGTGCGGGACGCAGCCGGCTCTTTCTTGATGGCGAGTTGGTGGTGGATAATTGGACGAAGCAGGAGAGCGGTACGGCATTCTTCGGGCTCGGCTCGAAGGAGGTGCACGCCGAGGTCGAACTCACGGTCGGGCATAGCTGCGAGATCGTCGTAGAATATAGTGCGTTAGCGATGGGTGGCTTGGGCGGCCTGACGATCGGATGCCTGCCGCCGCAGCCCGACGACCTGTTGGAGCGTGCCGTCGCGGCGGCGGCGGACGCGGATCTCGCGATTGTGGTCGTTGGCTCCAACCCGGATTGGGAATCCGAGGGGCGCGATCGCAAATCCATCGACTTGCCGGGACGCCAGGTGGAACTCATAGAGAAGGTCGCCGCCGCTAATCCGCGGACGATTGTTGTCGTGAACGCCGGCTCGCCGCTGGAGATGGCCTGGGCCGATTGCGTGCCTGCCGTAGTGCAGCTCTGGTACCCCGGCCAGGAGGGGGCGCAGGCATTGGCCGAGGTTCTTTGTGGCGATCGTGACCCCGGTGGGCGCTTGCCAACAACTTTCCCGATGCGCCGCGAAGATGACCCGGCGTTTCTCCACTACCCCGGCGAGCGCGGTCGGGTGGTCTATGGGGAAGGCATCTTTGTCGGCTACCGGGGCTACGAGAAGAAGCGCATCGAGCCGCGTTTCGCCTTCGGCCACGGCCTGACCTACGCGGAGTTTTCCTTCAGCGAGCCGGTCCTCTCCTCGACGGAGATCAAAGACGACGACAACCTCGAGGTGCGTGTCGTGGTTCGCAATGAGGGTGCCCGCGCAGGCTCCGAGGTTGTGCAGGCCTATATTCGGGATCTGGAGGCGAGCGTCGCGCGGCCGGAAAAAGAACTCGCCGCGTTTGCGCGTGTGGTCCTGGCGCCAGGCGAAGAGCAGGAAGTCTGCTTGACGATTGAGCGCCGCGCGCTCTCTTTCTGGGATCCGCAAAAAGGTGATTGGGTCGCCGAGTCCGGCGAGTTTGAAGTGCGCATCGGTCGGTCCTCTGCGGATATCCGGGCGAGCGCACGCTTCGAGCTCCTCTGAGCTTGGCGCCGCCGGAATTTCAGGCGGTAGCGGCCTCGGGTGGCAGCGCCCGGCGCAATCCGCTGCCGGCAACCTGTTCGAGCAGATAATGAAGGAAGGGGCGGCCGGCGATCTCGGCCAATGCCTTGGGTCGATCTGCCACCATAGGCGCGAGCCGGGTGCCCAATCCTCCACAGAGGATGGCGGCTGTTGCCGAGGAGAGGTCATGTCGCGCTGAACTCATCGTCTTCCTGATTCAAACCAATCTTGGTCCCACCGCAGCGGATATGCGGAGGGCTCGTAGGCAATCGGTTGCAAAACCCCAGCCACTTGAGCTCAGGCAAAGGCGCTTGGTTTTGCAGCACTCTTGGATCGCCACGAAAATGACGCAGGGCCCGAAGGGTCAGAAGGCTGGCAAATTCGGCCACCCTGCCAGATCGCTGACCGGCGCCGGGTCAGCCGCGGAAGCCGAAACCGGGTGCGTGCGGGGCTGGGATGAGCCGGGCGGGAAAGGCGATGCGGGTGGCAAGGGCGATCGGGGCGATATCGTTGGGCGCTGACGGGCAGATCAGAGCCGCGAGTGCGAGGGCCTGGCGGCGGCCGACGCCGACCTCGAACATGCCCCCGAGGTAGGTGCGGATGCCGCGTGCGGCACAAAAGGCGGCGATATCAATCAGGCGCAGCACACTGCCGATGCGCGGCGCCTTGAGGTTCACGGCGACCGGAGAGTGCTGCTCGATGGCGCGCAGCGGCTGCGGGCCGCTGATGCTGGCATCGAGGGAAAGCCGATTGCGCATGGCCGGGGGCAGCGTTGCGGTGCCGCCGGGGTCTTCCACAAGCGGCCCGGGAATCTGGCGGTGGATCTGCCGGGCCTGCGCTGCCGAGCCTGCCTGCTTGAAGTCGAGGATGGCAATATCCTCGGCGGCCGCGAGCACGGCCAAGGCATCCGGGCTCCATTGCAGGTCCACGTCCAATTTGAACTCGATGCCGGGTGCCTCGGCGCGCAGGCGCGGTAGGTCGGCCACTGGATCGGCTAGCGGGGAGAACGAGCGTACGTAGCGCACGGCGGCGAAGGGGCGACCGCAAAATGTCGCCAGCGTCTCGCCGGCTTGGCCGAGTGCCAGGTCGATGGCCGCCGCTTCCAACGCGGCTCGGTCGTAGGAATCAATCAGACGTTCTTCGATGGCAAGCGCAAAGTTTTCGACAGTAGTCGCGCCATGGGGCATTCGGCGGGAATTTTCTTCGAATGCCGAATGCGCGGCGGGCGTCCAGCCGACGTGCTCGCCGTATCCGCTCGCTCCGAGTCCGGCGATCGCTACGGTGGAACTCGGCCGCAGCTCTTCGCCGTAGCCGGGGATCGCGGCGTCATTGCGCTTGACGGATATTTCCGACACCTGGAGCGGTAGCCGCCGCAGGCGCAGGGCTAGCGCGGCAAGCTCGGGCTCTTCCATCTTCAATCGTCGGCTGCCAGGCGCAGCCCACTCATGATTTGACGGCGTTGCGGAAGGTCCCAGTTGCGGAAGGTATTGCGGATTGCCAATGGGCTGGTGGCCCATGAGCCGCCGCGCAGGACCTTGTAGCCCTTGTTGAAATACACCTCGGAATATTCCGCATAGGGCCACGCGTGGAAGCCCGGCCAGGGGGCGAACTCGCTTGCGGTCCACTCCCACACCGAGCCGAGCATATCTTCGCAGCCGAAATAGCTGCGTCCGGCCGGATGCGCGGCGCTTGTTGCCGGGGCAAATCTGCGCTGGCCGAGATCGGCATGCTCTGCGCTCGCTGCGCGGTCTCCCCAGGGGAAGCGCCGCTGGTCGCCGGTCTCCAGGTCGGCACTGGCCGCCACCTCCCACTCGGCTTCGGTGGGTAGCCGTGCGCCGCGGAAGCGGGCGTATGCCTCGGCTTCAAAATAGCAGATATGAATTACGGGTTGGCGCAGGTCGAGCGGCAGGACGCGACCATAGGCGCTCTCGCGAAATCCCTGTTTGTGATGGATCCATCGCAGCGGGGCCTGCGCCCGCGAATGCTGTCGCCAGGCGTCTCCCGCGGTCGACCAGAATTCGCCGCTCTGGTAGCCCCCGCTTTGTACGAAAGCGAGGAATTCCCCATTGGTGACCGGCGAGATCGCCATCCGGAAGGCACCGAGATCCACTTCGTGGCACGGCCGTTCGTTGTCGTAGGCGCGCTGGCGATCGTCGGTGCCGATGCGGTAGCGGCCGGCCGGAATGCGGACCATTTCGGCGCGTAGGTGGCGCTCGCTGGTCACCGGAGAGGTGCTTTGCGGCAGGTCGCACACCAACTCGGGGATCAGGCCGATCGTTTGCAGGATCGTCTCGGCATGCTGCGCTTCATGTTGGATGAGCATATGGAAGAGGAAATCGTCGCGCAGTAGCGGCGTCCGGGTTCGGCCTTCGGCTCGCTGGAGCAGCGCCTCGAGTCGCTCGCGTGTACGCGTGAGTTCGTGGCGGCTCGCCGCGGCGGACGGTAGTTCGAGTTGGCCGCGGCTGGCGCGGCTATGTGCGATGGCCTCATAGAGGGCATCGCGCCGCAGTCGCTCTTCGGTTGCGGGCAGGTCGCAAGCGCGGTCAAGCCATTGTTCTTCGAAGTTCGCAATATGGTTCAGATCCCAGACGATCGGGCTCATCAGCGGGTCATGCTGCTCCAGGAGGGCGGTCTCGGGGAGTACGTCGATGAGTTCCAGCGTCCGTGCGCGTGTCTCGCGAAGCTCGCCCGCCAGCCGCGTGCGCTGCCGGCGCGCGCTATCGGCACCCTCGCGGCGGGCCAGGATCAGGGCGAATTGACGCTGTTGGTCGAGAAAGGATTCAACCGGGACAAATCCGGAGCGGGCGAGACGTGCTTCCATTTCGCCCAGACGGAATTTTCGGCTGATCTCGGTATGGATCCATTCTCCGCGTGCGATGCGAAAACTGCGGCCGATCTGCGGCAGGTCAATTTGCGCCTCACGGCGGAATTGGGCATGGATTTCAATTCGCTCCAGAGACTCGTTCCACCACGAGATATGGTCGATGCTGTCGACGTCGAGGCCGCAGCCCAGCTCGCGGTTGATGCGGTGAAAAAGGTTGCGAGTGAACTCGGCGGTGACGCCCGAGGCATCATCGTAGGCAGCTTCCAGAACTTCTTTCTCTTTGACCAGGTCGATGCCGAGGAGCAGGTGGTCGCCGTCGCTGAGGGCATCGGCGAGTCCGCCGATGAAGGCATTGAGTTCGCGCTCGTCGAGGTTGCCGATCGTGCTGCCGAGAAAGGCAACGGTGGCTGGCGAGAATGCGCGGAATTGCGCAAACGCGTGCTCGAAGCTGCCGCAGATCTGGTGCAATTCGAGCGAGGGGTAGGCGCCCTGGAGCCCGGCGGCCGCCTGATCGAGTGCTTCGGCGCAGACATCTACCGCGACGTATTGCGCATCGTCTCGGGCCGACCATGCGTCGAGCAGGTGGCGGGTTTTGGTGGAGCTTCCTGACCCGAGCTCGATCAGGGTGGAGGCGCCCGTCGTCTCATGGATCGCGTGTGCGTGGTGGCGCAGGATCTCGTCCTCGGCGCGTGTCAGATAATACTCCGGAAGCTCGGTGATCTTCTCGAAAAGCGCGGCGCCACGCTCGTCGTAGAGTAGGCGCGACGCCAAGCGGCGTGGTGTGGCGGTCAAGCCATCGGCGACGGCAAAGGCGAGCGCCAAGGTCTCGCGGCTTGCGGACCTCGTCCATGCTCTAGCGGGGCTTGCCATATCCAACTCCAGGGCATCGCCGCAGGTGGCGATTTCTCTTTTCGATCAGGTTCCGTCTCCCCTCGCAAATCCTTTCGCTCACGCGCCTCCAAGAGGTCCGGCCGAAGAGTCAGGCCTGCATCGGATCTTGCCCGCCCGCGGGACCCGCGCTACGTCAGCGACGAAGGCTGTGTCGGCCGGCTTCTTATTCACAAGAGCAGCCGTCGCGGCGATTGGTCCAGAAGAGAGCGAGACGCGTCCCATGTCGAAGAACCCACTTCTTTTTACGGGCGGATTACCGCCCTTCGACGCCATCGAGGTGTCCCATATCGTGCCTGCCATGCGCGAGCTTCTCGCCGACCTCGCCCAGGAGTTGGCGAAACTGGAGACGGCGGCAGAACCCAGCTGGGAGGCAGCGGTGGAGGCACCTTCTGCGCTCGGCGAACGTCTTGGTCGCGCCTGGGGTGTCGTCGGCCATTTGATGGGCGTGCAGAACTCCGATGATCTGCGCACGGCGCATGAGACGATGCAGCCCGAGATCGTCGCTTTCGGCCTTCAAATGGCGCAGAGCCAGCCGCTCTATCGCGCCCTGGAAGGCCTGGCCGCCGGCGCGGGCTTCGCTGCGCTGGATGCCACCCAACAAAGAATCGTCACCTCGGGTTTGCGCGATGCGAAACTCGCCGGTGTGGCGCTTACGGGTGCGGCCAAGGATCGCTTCAACGCGATTCAGGCCGAGCTGGCAGAATGCTCGACGAAGTTCTCAAACCATGTCCTCGATGCGACCAAGGCCTTCAGCCTTGTTTTGCACGATCCGGCCGAGGTCGACGGGTTGCCCGAGAGTCTCAAGCAGCTCGCCGCCCATGGCGCGTCCTCCGAGGGCGATGCCGCGGCGACGCCGGAGGCCGGTCCCTGGCGCATCACGCTCGATGCGCCGAGTGTCGGCCCCTTCTTGCAGCATGCGAAGCGGCGTGATCTGCGCGAGGCGATCTACCGCGAATATATCACGCGCGCCAGCACGGGTGCGGATGACAATACAGGGTTGATCGCAGAGATTCTCAAGCTGCGCCGGGAGGAGGCGCGGCTTCTCGGCTTCGAAGATTTCGCCGCTCTCAGCCTTTCGACGAAGATGGCGCCGGATGTCGAGTCGGTCGCCGCGATGCTCGAAGATCTGCGTACGGCTTCGTTCGCTTCGGCGGAGAAGGACCTGCGTGATCTGCAGGAACTCGCCGCCGAGATGGGCGCGCCCGAAGGCGCGGGCCTCAAGCCCTGGGATATTTCGTTTTGGGCCGAGCGCCTGCGCGAGAAGCGTTACGCGTATAGCGACGAAGCCTTGCGGCCCTATTTCCCGATGCCACGAGTTCTCGACGGCCTTTTTCGGCTGGCCGAGCGCCTCTTCGGCGTGAAGATCAAAGCCGCCGATGGTGAGGCGCCGCTATGGAACGAGGCCGTGCGCTTCTTCCGCGTCTGCGACGAGGAGGGGTCGGAGATCGCCGCCTTCTACCTCGATGCCTACAGCCGGCCCGCGGAGAAACGCGGGGGAGCCTGGATGGACGAATGCATCGGGCGCGCACCGGGGAAGAAGCCGGTGGCCTATCTGATCTGCAACCAGGCGCCCCCGGTTGGGGACAAGCCCTCGCTGATGAGCTTCCTCGAGGTCAGTACGCTTTTCCATGAATTCGGCCACGGGTTGCAGCATATGCTGACTCAGGTCGAGCGACCGATGGCGTCGGGGATCCGCAATATCGAATGGGATGCCGTCGAGTTGCCGAGTCAATTCATGGAAAATTGGTGCTACGAGCGGGAAGTCTTGCTTGGCCTTTCGCAGCATATCGAGACGGGCGAGAAGCTGCCCGAGGAGATTTTCGAGAAGATCCGCGCCGCGCGGACCTATCGCGCCGGCTCCGATATGTTGCGTCAACTCTATTTCAGCATGACGGATATCGCCCTGCATCATGAGCTCGACCCGAGCTCGGGCGAAAGCGCCTTTGATGTGCAGCGCCGGATCGCCGAGAAGACCACCGTTCTGCCGCCGCTAGCCGAAGACCGCTTCCTCTGCTCTTTCGGGCATATCTTCGCCGGAGGCTATGCCGCCGGCTACTACAGCTACAAATGGGCCGAGGTGCTCTCGGCCGATGCCTTTGCGGCGTTCGAGGAGGCCGGACTCGACGACGAAGAAGCGATCCGCGAAACCGGCCGGCGTTTCCGTGACACGGTTCTGGGCCTCGGCGGGAGTCGCCCGCCGATGGAAGTCTTTGCGGCCTTCCGTGGCCGCGCCCCCACCACCGAAGCCCTGCTCCGTCACGCCGGCTTGCGCTGATTTAGAGGTTGCCCTTGTGCTGGGCGGCGTCGACCGCGAGTACGGCGCCGTTGATTCCGGAGGCAAGTGGGGAGGCGAGAAAGACGATCGCTGCGGCCACTTCTTTATCGTTGACCATGCGGCCGCCCGGCACCGAGGCGAGCATCTCCTGGTAGAACTCCGGATTGTTCTTCTTGGCGTCGTCCCAGATGCCGCCGGGAAATTCGACCGCTCCGGGTGCGACGCAATTGACGCGGATGCCACCGGCGGCATGCGCTACCGCGACATTTTTCGCATGGCTCAAGAGGGCCGCCTTCATCGCCGAATAGGCGAGCGGGCTGGGGGCTTCGAGGGCTGCGGTTGAGGATACATGAATGATGGTGCCGCTGCCGGAGGCAAGGAACCAGGGAATCACCCGTCCGGTGGCGTGGACCGCCGCGAGCAGGTCGATTTCAAAACTGCGCCGCCAATCTTCTTCGCCGGCACCGAAAGCGAAGGCCGAGGCATTATTCACGAGGATGTGGATCTCCCCCAGCGTCTCCCGTGCGCTGTCGAGGAAAGCATCGAGCGCGGCCGGGTCCGCGGCGTCGCAGATGGCCGCATGCACGCGCACGCCTTTGGCCTCCAGTTGGTGGGCGGTCGCATAGAGGGCCTCCTCCCCACGTGCACAGATCGCGACATGGCAGCCCTCGGAGGCGAGCGCGAGCGCGGTCGCCTTCCCGATTCCGCGGCTTGCGCCGATGATGATCGCCGTTTGTTCCTTCAGTCCCAGATCCATGCGTAGTCCTCCGTTCTTCTTGGCTATCGGAAGGGCACCCCGGGGAACACCATGGGAGCAAGGATTTTCTGCACTTTCAGGCCACGCCACCAGGCGCGCTGCAATCGAGCAGCGCCGGCCGTTGCACTTTCCGGCCGGACCTCTAGATCTGCCGTGTCTTGCGGCATGATCACAGACCCTTCCTCGCTCTTCGCGCGATACTTGGCTTTGAGGCCTTCTGGGTGCGGCATTTTCTCGCGCCGCGCATGGATGCGCTGGGCGACGGGCACCTGATCCGCGGCCCGTGGAATGTGCAATTGCGTGGCGGTGGCCTGCGCGCCGGCTCTTTCCTGCATATCGTGGCGGAACGCGCGCGGCCGGTGGAGATCTGTGGCTGGGGCCCGCCTGGGGCCTGCGGTCAGGTCAAGATCGGCGATCATTGTCTGATTTTGCCGGGTGTTCGCATTCAGGCGGCCGCGGAGATCGTTCTCGGCGACGATTGTATGATCGCCGCCGGCGCCTATATCACCGACGCCGATTGGCACGGCCTCTACGATAGGACGCAGGAAGGCGGTGCGCACGCGCCCGTCGTGCTGGAGAAGAACGTCTGGATCGGCGAGGGCGCCTGCGTGCTCAAGGGCGTGACCATCGGAGAGAACTCGGTCGTCGGCGCGCGCGCGGTGGTTGCCCAGGATGTGCCGCCGAACGTCGTGGTGGCAGGAAATCCGGCCCGCATCGTGAAGCGCCTCGACCCTGCCGAGGAGATCGTCACGATGGGCACGCTTTTCACCGAGAGCCCGGCACTCATCAAATCCCGCCAGAAATACATCCAGCACCTTGCGTTGCGAGACAACGGTTGGGCGAATTGGATCCGGACGCTTCTCTTCCCGCGCCGAAAAGACTAGAGATTCGGTCGGACCCTTGGCTTTTCTTTTTCGGCAGCGCAGGGGCCATCAGGCGTCCTTTTCGGCGCTCCTGGAACTGAGGTGGGATCCAAATGAAGGCAGCAATTCTGAATGCACGGGAACAAGCTCTCGAAATTCGCGATGACGTCGAACTTCTTGAGCTTGGCGCAAACGATGTGCATGTGAAGTTGGTTGCGAGTGGCGTCTGCCACTCCGACCTCTCGGCGCAAAATGGTACGCTTCCCTCGCCCTTGCCCTGCGTGCTCGGCCACGAAGGAGCCGGCATCGTCCAGGAGGTCGGCACGGCGGTCCAGGGCGTGAAGGCCGGCGATTCTGTGATCGCCTCGTTTACGCCGGCCTGCGGCGTTTGTCGGCGTTGCCTCGGCGGCCAGCCCTTTCTCTGTGAGTTGATGCACTCGACGGCTTCCGCCAATCGCTTCCGCGTTGGTGGCGAGGAGTTGGTCGCCTTTTGCGGGCTGGGAACATTCGCCGAAGAGATGATCGTCTCGGCGGCGGCCGTGGTCCCGGTGCCCAGCGATATCCCACTCGATATCGCAGCATTGATCGGCTGTGGCGTGACGACAGGCGTAGGCGCGGCCATGTGGACGGCCGAGGTAACTCCAGGCTCTTCTGTCGTGGTGATCGGTGCGGGTGGTGTCGGCATTGCGGCGATTCAGGGCGCGCGGATTGCCGGTGCTGCGGAAATTCTGGCCGTCGATACGGTCGAGTCGAAGCTCGACCAGGCCAAACATTTCGGCGCAACGCATGCGGTCCTGCCTGATGATATTGAGAGCGCGGTGAACGAGATCACGGCCGGCGATGGGTTCGATTTCGCGCTCGAATGTATCGGCCACCCGAAGACCGTTCGTCAGGCATACGATATGACCCGCCGCGGCGGCACCACGGTCATTGTGGGGATGGGCCGCTTCGCGGAATCTGTCTCGTTCAACGGGTTCGAGCTGGCCTACCAGGCGAAGACGATCAAAGGCTCGATGTTCGGTAGTGCCGATGTCCGCACGGATTTCGGAAAGCTTCTGCGACTCTGGCGTCAGGGCAAGCTGGATCTGGAAGGGATGATCAGTCGCCGTATCGGATTGGCTGACGTCAACGATGCTTTCCGGGCGATGGAGGAAGGCGAAGTCATCCGCTCCGTCATCGACTATTGAGTGCCGCCGGACCTCAAGGGATTCCCCGTCAGGTCCGTCGGGTGGGTAAATCCGTGCGCTGCAGGAATCCGAGCGCAATCCCGCTGAGCAGGCCGCCGGCGTGGGCGATATCGTCGCTGCGAGGGCTCGTGCCGACAAGCATGGCATATGCCGCCGCAATGCCGGCGAGTACCTGCCAGCGCCGGTAGCGACTCTGGCGGCCGGGACGCAATGAAATGCCGGCCAGCATGCCGAGCACGCCGGCCACCCCGCCCGAGGCGCCGGCCTTGAGGGCGCCGCTGGCGGCGAGAAAATGACTGGCAAGATTACCGCCGATCCCCGTCAGGGCAAAAGATAAAACGAAGCGGGTGCCGCCGATGATATGTGCCAGCAGCGGGCCGACCAGCAGCAAGGTCAGCATATTGGATGCCAGATGCAGGCCATCGAAATGTACAAAAACGGCCGTGAGCATCCGCCAGATCTCGCCCTGATCGACTCTTTCCCAGGTGATCACGCCGTGGCGGAGATAATCGGCGCGGGTAGGCTCGATGCCGAATTCTCGCAGGCTGTAGAAAACGAGTGCGCAAGCGCCCATGATCAGGGCCAGGCCGCCCAATCCGCGACCAATCCAGGTGGTCTCGATTTGCGGTGGCTCGGGGGGCGGTGCTGGCGGGATGCCTTCGGGGTATTCCTCGGCAATCAATGCCTGCGCGCGCCACAGATCACGCCCATCGACCAGAATATGAAAGGTGCCGTGGCCGTCCTTTTCCGTTTCGGCCGCAAGGCCCATCGAGCCGAGTAGCGCAATAATCTCGTTGACCCACGCGCCCGCAACTCCGCTTGCCGCTTTTTCTTGCATCGAAGAGCGAGCCTGCCCGGCTATCTCGTCTGCTGCAAGCGGCGCCCGGAAGGAGGCGTGCCTTTCGGCTCGGTCGTTCCGTGCTGACTAGGGACTGTTGCCGCTCGGTACCTCGACGTGATGGGTTTCGATCTGCGCGCTGCGGAGTCGGCGCGACTCTTCGTGCGCGGTGCTTTGTGAGGTGAGGAGGAAGAGGGTGTGGCCGTCGTCGCCGCCGAGAGTGCAGGCGATCGCCATCCGATCGACACGGATCGTATCGACGATTGCGCCGCCTTCGCGGATGC
This sequence comes from Deltaproteobacteria bacterium, assembly GCA_046583355.1. GTDB lineage: Bacteria > Desulfobacterota > Binatia > UBA12015 > UBA12015 > UBA12015. The sequence goes on along the minus strand of JAYGCM010000062.1, from coordinate 10,670 downwards.
GAACGAATTCATTTGTTGTGACGGAAGCCACCCAGACTGCGCCTTCGGCATCGAGGCAACAACCGTCCGGTGCGCGGCCCGCGAGATCGGCCCATACCCGACGGCCTGAGAGCATGCCGTCGTCGGCGATATCGAAGGCGCTGAGTCGCCCGGCCATGGTCTCGCCGACGATGAGAGTCTTGCCGTCGGGTGTGATTACGCTTCCGTTCGGAAAGAGCATCTCGTCTGCCACAATATGAACCCCGCCCTGCGGATCGACGTAAACGAGCTTCGCCGCGACTGGCGTGCCCGAGCCATCCCCCTCCAGCGGGAAACCGAAGTTGCCGATATAGGCGCCACCGCGAGAGTCCACGACCATATCGTTGGTATCGAAGGTCGCGATTTCCGAGAGGTCGGCAATCTTGGTGAGCGACCCGTTCGCAAGCCGCAGAAGCGATCGGTCCTGCATCGACACGATCAGCATGCGTCCGGCGTTGTCCCAGCCAAGCCCCGAGGGCCGAGTGGGAACGTCGACTATCTTGCTCACCCCGTCGGTTGCACTCCAGCGAAAGACGGCGTGGCCGTGCATATCCGAGAAATAGAGAGCGCCGTCGCGCCAGCGCGGACCCTCCAGAAAGGCGAATCCTTCAGCAATGAGTCCCATATCTCTCCCTCCTTACGAGGTCCGGCCGAAAACTGCACCGCTCCTGGTGGAGCGCCGTGATTTCGCCTGCGCCAGGAGGCAAGGGGACAGAAAAAGGTACACGTCCCCTGAAGGGGATTATTGGCTCTGGCCGCAGACGCCGCAGAAGCGGGCTTGGGGTGGGCAGGGGTGGGCGCAGGCGGTGCAGGTGGACGGCGGGGTGGGGGCGGCGGTGGCGTCGAGGGTGGTGATGGCGTCCAGGGCGCGGCCTTCGAGTTCGGCGCGCATTGTATTGTAGTCCTCGTCGCTCCATTTGCCGGTGGCGTGGTCGAGGCGTGCCTCGCGTAGGGCCGCCAATGCTTGGTCGCGCTGGGTCTCCAATATGTGGATGGCTTCCTTGCCACCGCTCGTGGGTGCGGCTGCGGCTGTGGTCGCGCTGCGGGCTGGCGCGAGTAGCGGCCAGGCGATGAAGAGGGAGGCGAGTAGGATGATGCAGGCGCCGATGGATGTGATGAGCATGGAGTCCTTCAGCTGCGCCGGTCGAATTTTTCGAGTTCTTCTTCGAGCCGCGCGCGCAGGCCCGGGTCGGTGGTCACGGCATCGGCGGCGTCCCCGCCGTCGTCGTCGCCGGGGCCTTTGCCGCGGCGCCAGCCGCGCAGCATTACGGCGATGCCGATGCCACCCAGGCCGAGCATGACGAATGGGACGATCCAGGCGGCCAGGTTGAAGCCGCGTTGGGTCGGAACCGAGAGGATGATTTCGCCGTATTTGTTCTCGAAATGAGCGAGAACCTCGGCGAGGTTACCACCGGTCGCAATCTGTCCGGCCACTTCGCGCTTCAGGGGTTCGCCCGAGCTGCAGCTGAGGTGGTTGCAGGAGTGGACGGTGAGTCCGCAGCCGCATTGGCAGGTGAGTTCGCTCTCGACCTGCCATTGGGTGGGGTTGTCCTGGTTGGAGTCGACCGGGCCGAGCACGCCGCAGCCCGCGCTCAAGGTGAGCAGCAAGGCTCCCAGAAGCGCGCGGCCACCTACAAGCACGCGGCGCGGCAGGCGCCGCGGCGACAAGTCGATTTTCGCATAGGCTGGGGGCGTTGTCGCGCGCGAGGGGAGCAATGGGCGCTGTGTGGATAGCCAGGCCATCATGCGTTGCGAGCGCCGCCGGGCGCCCCCTCTTCTTGCTGGCGCTCGGCAGCCACCGCGAGGCGTTCGGCCCAGGAGGGCCACATGCAGATGCCGGTGCCGAAGACGAGTACCCAGCCGCCGATCCACATCCAGGCAATCATTGGGTTGACGAAGACCTGGAAGATTCCCAGGCCGGTTTCGGGGTCGTAGCTGCCGAGTACGACATAAAGATCTTCGGCGAGCGTCGAGCGGATCGAGACCTCCGTCGTTGGCTGTTCGGGCTTTTTGTAGAACCGCTTCTCGGGTGTGACCACGCCGATTTCCTCACCGGAGTCGTTGAAGACCGTGAGGATCGCGCGCATCACCTCGACGTGATCGTCGGAATGGTCTTCCACGCCGTCGTAGCGCAGCACATAGCCGGCAATCGGAAGGGTCTCGCCGATCTCCAGCGCTTCCTGTTTTTCGACCCGAAGAATCGAGGAGGCGACGATGCCGACGAAGATCATCACGATCCCGATATGCACGATATAGCCGCCGTAGCGTCGCCGGTTTTTGCCGATGAGGCGCGAGAGCGCCGTCCAGGGCTTCTCGCCCATCATGGTCTGGCGTACCCGCATGCCGCGCCAGAATTCGATGATCACGGTGGCGAATGCGAAGGCGGCAATCGAGAAGGCGACGGTCGAGTAGAAATTACCACCAGCGATGAAAAGCGAGACGCCGCCGACCAGGACGCCGAAGGTCGACGACGAAGCGAAGCTGCGTCGCAGGCTGGGCCAGGTGGCGCGGCGCCAGGCAATCGCCGGGCCTACGCCCATCAGGAAGATCAGGGCCAAGGCGAGTGGTGCGTTGACGCGGTTGAAGAAAGGCGGTCCGACGGTGATTTTCACGCCGCGTACCCATTCCGTGATGACCGGAAAGACCGTTCCCCAGAAAACCGTGAACGCGATGCCGACGAAGAGCAGGTTGTTCAGCAGGAAGGCGGCCTCGCGGGAGAAGACCGACTCGAGTTCGTTGTGGCTGCGCAGCAGCGGCAGGCGCCAGATCAGCATGCCGATGGAGATCACCAATAAGGTGATCAGGAAGCCCATGAAAAAAGGCCCCATTCCGGATTGGGTAAAGGAATGGACTGACGAGATGACACCGGAGCGGGTGAGGAAGGTGCCGAAGATCGTGAGTGCGAAGGTGAGGATCACCAACGATAGATTCCACACCTTCAGCATGCCCTTCTTCTCCTGGATCATGACGGAGTGGATCAAGGCGGTGGAGGTGAGCCACGGCATGAAGGCGGCGTTCTCGACCGGATCCCAGGCCCAATAGCCGCCCCAGCCGAGCACCACATAGGCCCATGCGGCGCCGAAGAGGTTGCCCAGCGAGAGGAAGAACCAGGCCAGCAGCGACCAGCGCCGCGTTGTGCGGATCCATGTGTCGCCCAGTTGCCCGGTGGCCAGCGCACCGATCGCGAAGGCGAAGGGAACGGTGGTGGCGACAAAGCCAAGATAGAGCGCAGGCGGATGAATCGTCATCCAATAATTTTGCAGCAGTGGGTTCAGGTCCGAGCCTTCGAGCGGCACGAAGGGCAGGCGCTCAAAGGGGTCGGTGATGAAGACCAGAAGCGAGAGGAAGTAGGCGCCGGTGCTCAGCAGCGTCGCGATTACCCAGGGCATGAGCGCGGTATTTTTGTGGCGATTCTGCGCCAATACCACCCCGGTGAATACGCAAAGGATGAAGGTCCAGAAAAGGAGCGAACCTTTCATGCCGCCCCAGAGCGCCGCAAATGTATAGCTGACGGGAAGGGTCGAGGAGCTGTAGCTGGCGACGTATTCGACGTTGAAATCGTGTGCGAGCAGCAACTGCAGGAGGCAGATGGTGGCAATCGTGACGAGCGCGGTGAAGGCCCAGGCCGCGTTGCGGCCGCTGCGGATCACGCGCGGGTTGTGCAGGACGCCCCCGACGATACTCGCCAATACGCCCCAAACGGCGACGATGAAGCCCAGCACAATGGCCAGGCGGCCGATCTCACTCATAAACACGAAGGCTAGAGGGTCGCGGCCGGCTTTGCCACTCCGCCGGCGGACTCGTCTACGATCTCGGCCTCGTATTTGGAGGGGCAAGTCGTGAGCAATGTATTGGCGGTGAAGACCCCGCCCGTGACCGATCCTTCGACGATGACATCACGCCCTTCGGCGAACATATCAGGCAGAATGCCGTTGAACTCGACCGGCAGGGTGGTGATAGCTCCTTCGGGCAGCTCCACGGCCGCGCGCTCCTGATGGCTCGCTTTTTTCTCCGGGATCGGTTGGATCACGAAGGCGAGGTCGAGTGTGCGCGGGTTCCAGTCGAGCGTGCCCTCGGCTACGCGCCCGGCCAGTCGCAGCGGCATGCCGTCGTGGCGGCCGTCGGCCGCGGCATATTCCTCCATGGTGAGGAAATAGGCAGAAGTTTCCTGCACTGCTGAGTAGATCAGGGTCGCCACTGCGGCGACAATCAGGAACGATCCGAGAAGGAATTTGGATTTTCGAGTCATAGTCGATTTCTCCGGGGCGCTAGCCCGGTATGCCGGGGCGGCTGCCGGTGGATGGCACACGGGAATTGCAGCTGAGGCTAGTCGATGCCAAAACGCCTCGCAATGAGGAGTCTGCATTGAACGATACCCTGACGACCATCTGGAAGGCCGCGATTCTCGGAATTGTCGAAGGCCTGACCGAGTTTTTGCCCGTATCTTCGACCGGGCACCTGATTCTCGTGTCGCATTATCTCGATTATGGCACGCCCGAGTTCGAGATCATCATTCAGCTGGGTGCCATGCTGGCGCTCACCTGGGTCTACCGTGAGCGTCTTTTCGGTATTGCCGGCGGGCTGTCGAGCCAGCCGAAAACCCGTGCTTTCGTTGGAAAGATTGCGTTGGCCTTCCTGCCGGCGGCGGTGATTGGCCTGGCCTTTCATGACCTGATCGAGACCTGGCTGTTTCGTCCGGGCTTCGTCTCCTCGATGCTGGTCGTGGGTGGCGTGCTCATCTTGTTGATTGATGGGCCGCAGCGCCAAGGTCGCACGGCGACGCTGGAGGCTGTGAGTTGGGGCCAAGCCCTGGCGATCGGTTTCGGTCAATGCCTGGCGCTTTTCCCCGGTGTTTCACGCTCGGGTTCGACGATTCTCACGGGACTCGTGGCTGGTCTCGACCGGCGTGTGGCGACCGATTTTTCGTTCCTTTTGGCGCTGCCGACGATGTACGGCGCTTGCTTCTACACGATCTGGAAAGCGCGTGATCGTCTCACCGACGAGCTCGGTCTCGGCATGGTCGTTGGTCTTATCACCGCCTATATCAGCTCGATCGTGGTGATCCACGTCTTCCTGCGCTTCGTGCAATCGAACTCCTTGCGTCCCTTCGGCTGGTACCGGATCGTCGTGGGCGGCGTGCTCGTGATCGTTTTCTGGTCGGGTTGGGACTGAACCCGCGCTGGACCTTCAGGAGCGCTGGTCGTCACCCTTCGCTCAGGGTAGGAACGCAGAATGGCAGAAACCAAACGCGAAAAAGGCCTGCGGCTGATGCAGGATGTCTGCGGGATCGCCGTCGATCCGGGGCAATCGAGCCGATTTTTGGAGCTGACGGTAGATAATCTCTTCGCCGATGTCTGGGGCAACGAAGCATTGTCGATCCGCGACCGACGTCTTCTTGTTCTGGGTATTCTCAGCGCGCTTGGCGACCCCGGGAACCTGGCCGTTCATATGAGACAGGCGCTCAGCCGCGGCGACCTCACGCCAGAAGAGATCGAAGAGATTCCGATTCAGGTGGCGCATTATGCTGGCTGGCCGCGCGCCACGGCCGCGCTGGGCGAAGCGACCAAGGCCATCGCTGCTCACAAAAAGAAGCAATAGAAGGCATCTTCTTGTTGCAAAACGTGACCAGCCGCCAGCAGCGGCGGCCGGATGCGGGCCCGCTTTTCGGCCCGATTTTCAGGCGGATTGCCACCGCGGTTCTTCTGTCGCTGCTTCTGCTTTGGGCGCCGCAGTGGGCGGTGGCGGGTGGCGCCGCAGGACTGGCCGGCTTGCCCGGCCCGGCTAGCGTTCTCGAGCTGGAAGGTTCTCTTGTGCATCTTGGTGTCGAGGCGAATCCGGGTGCCGAGTATTTCCGCATCGATCTGGAGGACCCCCAATCGCCACGGATCGTCTCGCGCGTCGAGCTCGGCGCGACAGTGACCGCGTTGCTGCTCTTGCCGGATGTGATCTATCTCGGTGTGGACGATCCCGCCGGAGAGTTGGTCGCTCTGGATGCTCGGACAATGGAGGTGCGGGGCCGCGTCGATCTTCCCGGCAGCGCGCCGCTGGTGCGAATCGGCCTGGCGTACGGCTACCTGGCGGGTCTGCGTGACCCCGAGCGGGGCAGCAAGAATTCGGTCATGCTCTCCCGTGACGATATTTTTTCCCCGACGCTGACCATAGAAGCGAGCGCCTCGGTTTGGCTTGGCGTCATTTTGGTCCCGGCGCGAGTGGCCGCCCGGGCTCAGCCCGGAGAGTTGATTGGCTGGCGGCGCCACCCCGGCGACCCGGCTCTCACTGTGGCGGCCTACGCGACCAGCGAAGATCCTCTGCGCTTGTTGCGTGGGGCCGATGATCGCTTGCGCCTGCGGGACCGCAATGCCGATGGCGTGCTTCGTTTTGCCTGTGTTGGTGATTCCAACACTGTCCTCGTCGTGGATATCCGCCCCATGAGCTGGTGTGTCGTCTTGCGCGATGAGGTCTGGCGGAGCGATTTCGAAATCGTGAACTCCTCGGAAGTCGGCGCCGGGCTACGCAGTTTCGGGGAATCGAAGCGCGGAGCGTTTCTCCTGGAGCAGGCTCTTGCCGAGGCGCCCGATGCCGTTCTGCTGGCACTCGGAACCAACGACCTCGACTATTTTCATGCGGACGATATCGAGGGTGATGCGGCTGACCGCGTCGGCAAGATGCAGGAATTCGAGAAAAAGGTTCTGGCGACCGGCGCGGATTTCTTTGTCGCCCTCGTGCCGCCGCGTTACGACGGCATCGGCCCACCGGGCGCGCTGGACGCCCTCAATGCGGCGATTCGCAGCACGTGGCCCAGCGAACAGATTCTCGACTTCCACTCGGCGATGCCGCGCTCCTTTTTCCGCGCCGACGGCCTCCATTTTACCGGCCTCGGGCAGGCGGAACGGGCGCGCCGGGCCTACGCCTTTCTGCTCGCCGAGCAATCCCCACCGCGCCTCTAGCGGCCCGGCCGAAAAGTAGGCCTGCATCCGGGCGCCGCTTCTGGCTGCTGGACTTCGTCAGGCTCCTCTCGGAATAGCTGTGCTATTCCTCGGTCGCCTTCCTTGTCAGCCGCCAGAATCGACGCCCTCTGTGCCAAGCCCTACTCTTCGGCCGCGCCTCTAGCGGAGCTGTTTTTCGCCGGATTGAATCGCCTCGAACACGCCGGGATCGATGGCCTGGTATTGGCCGCCTTCGAAGAGGTAGAGCGGGTCCTGGACCAGGGCCGGGTCGTAGCCTTCTTTGCGGTAGTCGACTTTTTGATGCTTGAAGGTGCCGGTGATGCGCATATCTTTCTGGAGGCGCAGGAAATAGGGGCGCTGGTAGACCGGCAGTTTTTCCGTCACGAAGGCGGCGAACGCAGACAAGGAGAAACTCTCGGAGCAATTCAGGCTTGCCATTCCGGCACGACCGTCGGCCCCCGGAACGATGACGCCGTATACGTTGCTCTCGAGTACGCCGGGGGCGTCGTTGAGGGTTTCGGCAACTTCGTTGGTTGAGACGTTCTCGCCCTTCCAGCGAAACGTGTCGCCGACGCGATCGGCAAACGAGATCCAGCTATTCTCGTGCAGCATCAGCAGGTCGCCTGAGTTGAAATAGCTGTCGCCCTTTATAAATACGTCGGAGAGGATTTTCTTCGCGGTCGCCTTCTTGTCCGCGTAGCCGTCGAAGGGCGAAGTCGTAGAGATTTTGGCGACCAGCAGGCCGATCTCACCGTCGGTGACGAGCGTACAGAAGCCGTCCGTGTCGCGTAGGACTGCGCCGCTTTCGAGGTCGCATTTCACGATGGTCTGGCCGATGCCGAGGCGGCCGACCATGCCGGGTTTATTTTCTAGATTGACGGTGGGCGCGTTGCCCTCGGTGGCGCCGTAGAACTCGCGGATCTCTTCAATGCCGAAGCGTTCGCTGAATTTCTCCCAGATATCCGGGCGCAAGCCGTTGCCCGTGATGACGCGGATGGCGTGGTCCTGGTCGTCTGCCTTCTCGGGTTGGTTCAGCAGGTAGCGCAGGAGTTCGCCGATATAGACAAAGGAGGTGGCCTTGTGGCGCCGAATATCGCTCCAGAAGTTCGATGCGGAGAACTTCCGCCTCAGGGCGATGCCGGCACCGCCTGTGAGTACCGCCCCCCAGCCCGCGAACATCGCGCTGGAGTGGTAGAGCGGCAATGTCACGTAGTTGATATCGCCGGGTTTCAGCTCCAGAAGCCCGAGTCCGAAGAGCGAGGCGGCGGCAAACCATCGTGAATTCTTGATGATCGCAGCCTTGGGAAGGCCGGTCGTGCCCGAGGTGTAGATATAGCACATGGGATCATCGCCCTGGGGCAGGCCGATGCCTTCGGGCGGAATCGCATTGCAGCTGCCAACGGCCTCGGCGGCCGAGGCGAAGAGCAGGGAGGTGCCGACCTCGGCGGTCTCCTCAAAGATCATCTCTTCGGGAAGGTCGGGGAGTTCGCTCAGAACTTCATTCAGTTTGCTGGCGTGCTCGGAGCCGACGATACCGGCGCAAGCCTTCGAGATCTCCAAAGCATGGACCAATCCCTTGCCTGAAATATTGGTATTGATCAGGGCGGCGACGGCGCGGATTCGTCCGAGGCCGGAGAGCGCAAAGAGGTATTCGGGGCAATTGTCGAGGAGGATCGCGACGGTATCGCCGCTTCCGATTCCACGGGCGCGGAAGAAATTGGCCCACCGATTGGTCTCGTCATTGACCTCTTTCCAGGTATAGCGACGGTCCTCGAAAGAAATCGCGGGATTGTCGCCCGTTTTGCGGGCGCATTCTTCGACCAGTCGCGAGGCGCTCCAGGATCCGCTGGGCAGGAAGCCGGGCATATTCGGGGCGAGGCGCGCGTAGAAGCGCAATTGGGTCCAGCTGGTGAAGAGTTTTTCGCCGAAAGTCATACGATTTCCTTGCTCGGATGCCGCACCCCTGCGGGCGCTTGGCACAAACACAATCTTGTCGATGGATCCCGGCGACAGGTGCCGGAGAGAAAGTTCTGGCAGTCCGGCGGCCGGGTTGCCAGTCCGAATCGTGGTCTGAAATGGATGCTAGAGATGCGGCGATGGTTGGATGGGATGAGAATGAATTGTTGCGCGTCGCCGCGGAGGTCGCTCGCGAGGCTGGAGCCCTGATTCGCTCGCGCGTACCGCAGGTGCGGCAGATTGCGACCAAGGCCAACGCGGTCGACCTGGTCACGGATACCGACCGGGCCGCCGACGCTCTGATCAGCGCCCGGTTGGGGCAAGCTTTTCCGCAACATGCCCGGCTCACCGAAGAGAGCGATATCGTCCAAGGTGCCGCGGCGGCCGACATCTGCTGGGTGGTCGACCCTCTCGATGGTACGGTGAATTTCGCCCACGGTGTGCCGCAATTTGCGGTTTCGATTGCCGCGGTCACGGGCTTTGTGCCGGGCGGGAGCTTGCGCGCCGAGCCGCAAGCGCGTGCGCTTGCCGGTGTGGTCTACGACCCGATGCGCGACGAACTCTTCTCGGCGACCGCCAGCGGCGCAGCGCAATGCAACGGCGAGCCCATCGGGGTGGCGCCGTGTGAGCGGCTACACGATGGCCTGATCGCCACCGGTTTCCCCTATGATCGGCGTGAGCGCGCTGACGAATATCTTGCCGATTGGCATCGTATCCTTCCTCTTTGCCGCGATTTGCGTCGCTGCGGTGCGGCGGCGCTGGACCTGGCCTGGGTCGCGATGGGGCGGGTCGATGGCTACTGGGAGCGCGGCCTGCAGGCCTGGGATATCGCCGCCGGTGCTTTGATCGCTCGGCGTGCGGGTGCCCTCGCGACCAACTTCTCGGGCACCGATCTTTTCCTCGATGCGAGTGAGATTCTGGTGGCCAGTCCCCTGGTATATGCGGAGCTGCGCACGTTGCTGCAGCCTGAAAACGAGGCAAAATAATGATTTCATTAGAACGGATCGGGGACGTTTTCGTTCTCCGGATGGACGAGGGCGAGAACCGCTTCTCGATTGCGAGCGTGACACGGCTGCACGAGTTGCTCGACGAAGTAGAAGCGGCGGGCAACCCCTCGGCCCTGGTCACGGTAGGCAGCGGCAAGTTCTACTCGAACGGCTTCGATCTGGTCGAGATGATGGCCGACGGGGGCAAGAATATGGCTCCTTTGATCGAGGGCACGCTGCGGTTTATGGCACGCATCTTGAGCTTTCCGGCGCCGACCGTTGCGGCCGTGAATGGGCACGCCTTCGGCGCCGGCGGGCAACTGGCGGTCGCACACGATTTTCGCATCATGCGTGCCGACCGGGGCTATTGGTGCATGCCGGAGATCGATATGCCGGCCCCCTTGCATCCGGGCATGATCGCACTTCTGCAGGCGCGGATACCGGCCGCGAGCGTCTCTACCTTGGTCACCACGGGAAGGCGCTACGGGGGCAATGAGGCCCGGGCCGCGGGGATTGTGGACGAAGTGGCCGATCAGGACGCGGTCTTGCCGCGCGCGGTGGAAGCCGCCGCCGCATTGGCGAGCAAGGCCACTCCCGTGATGCGGACTCTCAAGGAGGGTCTCTACGCGAGCGCACTCCGGGAGCTCGCTTTGCCGGCGACGGCGACACCCGCGATCGACGCGTCGCACCCGATCGAGCCGCGCTGACGCGCATCCCTAGAGGTCCGGCCGAAAAGTAGGCCTGCATCCGGGCGCCGCTTGCG
>JAYGCM010000028.1:0-7023 GCA_046583355.1 Deltaproteobacteria bacterium | reverse complement strand
CGGCAACGCCGCAGCCGCAGATGCCTGCCTCGGTCTTGTCCGGATCGCTCGCGCACGAATCATTGCAATCGACCGTGCCGTCGCTGTCGCTATCATCATCGGCAATGCCGCAGCCACAGATGCCCGCATCGGTCTTGTCCGAGTCGAGAGGACAGCCATCTACGTCGTCCGGTGTGCCATCATCATCGTCATCCGAATCGCAGGCATCGCCATCAAAGTCACCATCCGTATCTATCTGGTCGGTGTTCGGAACTACCGGACAATTATCGTAGTCGTCGACGATCTCATCGTCATCGCTGTCGACTTCGCAGGCATCTCCCAGACCGTCTTCGTCGGAGTCGAGCTGCGCATCGTTTGGCGTGAACTGACAATTATCGTTGCTGTCGAGGAGCGTATCGTTATCGTCGTTGTCGTCGCAGGCATCGCCACCTTCAGTGCCGTCATTGTCCTCCTGATAGGGATTCGGAACCAATGGGCAATTGTCATGGATATCCGCCAGCCCGTCGCCATCCGTATCGAGCGCGACCCTCGGGCCGGCGGCTCCCGCCACGGGCGGCACACAAAGAAGTGCGGCGACAAGAAAGACGAGCGAAACGAAATGGCGGAAACAGGGCGAAACAAGCATGATTGGACTCCGTTGGGGCGGGGGATAGGCTATGCGTTAGTGGAACGCAGAAAATGTATATTCGTCAATCCGGGCGCGACCTTCTTGATCGCATACTCGTGCCCGGAGAGTCAACCCTTGATCACCGGAATCCGCCTTGTAGCCAGGAGTGCCCCGTGAAAATCGCCGGCAATTGCACCGCGGCGTTCCAGGGAGTTCGCCAAGAATTCGAGGCGAACTTCGCTGACGGCGAGCTGGGCGCCTCCTGCGCCGTGTTCCACCGCGGCGAATTAGTGGTCGATCTACGCGGAGGGTATCGCGACCTGGCCGCCACGCAGGCCTGGGAATCCGATACCATCGCCAATGTCTGGTCGACCACCAAGATGATGGCCGCGCTCTGCGTTCTGATGCTGCACGACCGCGGTTTGCTCTCGGTCGACGAGCCGGTGGCGCGCTATTGGCCGGAGTTCAGTGCTGCGGGCAAAAGCGACGTGCTGGTGCGCCACGTGCTCAGCCATACCGCCGGCCTGCCGGGCTTCGACCCGCCGATCGACGCAGATACTCTCTTCGACCAGCCGCGCGCGGCTGCCAACCTGGCGGCTCAGGCGCCCTGGTGGGAGCCCGGCACGGCATCGGGCTACCACGCCTCCACGCAGGGATTTTTGCTCGGCGAGTTGGTCCGCCGCACAAGCGGCCGCAGTCTCGGCACCTTCTTCGCCGAAGAAATCGCAGGACCGCTGCATGCGGATTTCCATATCGGTCTTGCCCAGAGCGAGTTCCCGCGCGTGGCCGAGATCTGCACGGCCGGGTGCGAGGCCACCGAGGGCGATGCCAGTCCGCCGCCCGACGAGCTACCCCGAAGGGTGCACCGCGGCGAGCCGCCGCATCTGAAACTCGTGAACACCGACCGCTGGCGGCGCGCCGAGCTGCCCGCGTCCAACGGCCACGGCAATGCGCGCTCAGTAGCGCGTGTTCTCTCTTGCCTCGCCGGCACCGGCCAGGTCGACGGCATCCGCCTGCTCTCAGCCGCGACCATCGAGCGCATCTTCGAGGTACAAGCCGAAGGCCGCGACCTTATCCTGGGCAAATTGGTTCGCTTCGGCATCGGCTACGGTCTGCCCTCGCAGGATATGCCTCTGGGCGTCAACGACCGCACCTGCTTCTGGGCTGGCTGGGGTGGCTCGATGGCCGTGGTGGACGTCGAAAACAATCTCGCCATTGCCTACGTGATGAACCGCATGCGCTCCGGCACCAGCGGCGACCTCCGCGCCGGGCGTCTCATCTTCGCCGCCCACGCCGCCGCCAAAGCCGTACGGAACGCCTAGAGGCACGGCCGAAAAGTAGGCCTGCATCCGGCCGCCGCTTGCGGCCGCTGGACTGCGTTGCGCTCTCTCCCAAGAGCTACGGCTATTGCTCGGTCGCCCTCCTTGCCAGCAGCCGCAATCGACGCCCGCTGTGCCAAGCCCTACTTTTCGGCCGTGCCTCTCGACTTCAGTTGGTAAGGCCCACCCATTCGACGCTGGCGACGCCGTCGACCGCGGCGATCTCTTCCAGCACGGCGGGTGCCTGCTGGCGGTGACGGCAGCGGACATGAAAAACGAGCTTGAAGGGTTCGCTGCCGGAGGTCTGGCGTCCCGAGGCGTCCTGGATTCGGATTCGTTTGGACTTGAGGATCTCGCTTGCTGCGTCCGAGACCGCGGCAAGCCCGTTGCCCGGACCACGCACGACAATCCGGCGATAGATGACCGGCGACATAGCCCCGGTCACCCAATCGAGGAGAACGACAACCGCAAGAATGAACAGGGTGGCGAGCACAGCGAGACCATAGGATCCACCCCCGATCACGACACCAAGTCCGGCTACCGACCAGACGCACGCGCCGGTGGTAACACCGCGCACAATATCACCCGAGCGAATCACAGCCGCGGCGCCGAGAAAGCCGATCCCGGTGACGATCCCGGCGGCCAGACGCTGCGGATCAAATACAATATTTACACCACTGCCCGGAAGCTGCGAGACCTCCCGCGACGCCAGCACCAGCACCGTCGAGGTCAGGCATACGAGAACGTGGGTCCGAAGCCCCGCCGCACGCCCGTGGACTTCGCGCTCCAGCCCGATTGCGCCGCCCAGAACCAGCGCCAAAAGCAGCGGCGTGAGGTCGACGGCGGCGGCCTGTCGGAGAATTTCCTGAACATCGATCATCGCCGCGCAGAGTAGAGGCTCCTCCGAAAAGTGCAATGAAACACCAATACCGTCGATTGCTGCGGTGCCCGGGAGGGGGCGCCCTACGCCCCCGGGTCGAGCTCCGGTCCAACCTCTAGTAGAACTAAATTGCCATGAAAATCCACGGATTTACTGCACCGGGCTTCGATGGCCTGCGCGCTGCTTTGGCGTCCAATTTCGCGAAAAACGGCGAGGTTGGGGCGGCCTGCTGCATCTACCATCGCGGCGCAGTGGTGGCCGATCTCTGGGCCGGCGACGCCGACCGAGAGGCGGGGCTCGCGTGGCAGGAAGATACGCTCGGCATCGTGTTTTCCGCGACCAAGGGCGTAACCGCCATCGCCCTGAACCTGTTGATCGAGCGCGGTCGAATCGACCCCGATGCGGCGATCTCGCATTATTGGCCCGAGTTCGCGGCGGCCGGCAAAAAGGATATTCCGGTCTCCTGGCTGCTCGCCCACCGCGCCGGCGTGCCCTTGGTCGAAGCGGAACTGAAGCTCGACGAGGTTCTGGCCTGGGATCCTGTCCTTGCAGCGATCGCGGCACAGAAGCCCATCTGGGAGCCGGGCAGCAAGCACGGCTATCATGTCCGCACCTATGGCTGGATCTGCGGGGAGCTGGTCCGGCGCGTCACGGGTACGAGCTTCGGGAAGTTCTTGCGCGAGGAGATCACCCATCCGCTGCAAGCCGACTTCGCAGTCGGCCTGGCCGCTGAGTTGGAGCCCCGCGTCTTCCGTCTGATTCCGCCACAGGAACCCCAAGACGAACGCACGCGCGCCGCATTTCGTAAATTCACCGGACCAGATACGCTACTCGGCAAGGCCCTGCACGGCCCCTCCGATCTCTTCCATTATGATGAGATGTGGAATACCCGGGCCTTGCACGCCGCCGAGATGCCCTCGTCGAACGGTATCGGCACGGCGCGCGGATTGGCCAAGCTCTACGCCGCCACCATCGGCCCGATTGACGGCATTCGCCTGCTCAACCCCGAGACTCTGGCCCGCGCGATCCACCCGCGATCCAGCGGCCCCGATGCCATCTTGCACCTCCCCAGCAGCTTTGGCCTGGGTTTCGCATTGGGCGACTTTCTCTCGCAGCAAGCCGGCCCGCAGGCCTTCGGGCACCCCGGTGCCGGCGGCTCCCTGGGGATGGCCGATGCCGAGGCCGAATTGTCAATTGCGTACATCATGAACCGCATGGCGCTTGGCATGAGTGGCGATCCGCGCGCCGCACGGCTGGTCAAAGCCGCCTACGACGCCATCTCCTGAGCGTCGCGCCTGCCAGAGGCGCGGCCGAAAAGTAGCCCGCCTCTAAAGAATGAGATCAGCCAGCAAGCGACGTTGGTGGATCGAGTCGCCGTATTGGCTCTCGCCCCAGATCGCACGACGCCGATAGAGCTGGGCGTCACATTCGTAGGTGAAGCCGAAGCCACCATGAAATTGGATCGCCCGATCGGCCACAAACGCGAGCGCCGGTCCCGTATGGGCTTTCGCCATGCGTACAGCGATCTCGGCTTCGTGCTCGCCTTCATGCTCGAAGGTATGCGCCGCCGCATAAAGATGGGAGCGCGCTTGCTCCATACGCAGATGGGCGTGCACGGTCGGGTGCTTCAGTGCCTGATAGGAGCCGATGAGACGGCCGAATTGCTTGCGCGTGTTCAGGTACTCAACAATATAGGCGACGCAGCTCGCACCCCCGCCACACATCTCGGCTGTAGCCAGGAGCGCACCGGCAAGCTCTGCTCGCAGCAATGTCGCTGCGGCCCGCGCTGGGTCGAGAAGCGCCGCGACCGGAACGCTTACGCCATCCAGCGTAAGCCGAAACGAACGCCGCGTCTCGTCGATGACCTGCTCGCGCTGCCGGCTACAGGCCGCAAGGGCTTCGGCGTCCAGCAGCACAAGTGCCGGTGCCTCGTCCAACACGACTGATACAATCGCCCACTGCGCCACGCCAGCATCCGCCACAAGGCATTTTGTCCCGGAGAGCTCGAGTCGTTCGCCTATGCGCACCGCCCGACACTCGATATGCAGCGGATCAAAATCGGCATGTGGCTCCGCGAGCGCGATCGTCGCCGGAGTTCCGGTGGCGATCTGCGGCAACACCTGACTCTTCTGCACCTCGGTGCCGCCGGCCAGCAGAAGCTGCGCCGCCAGAGTCGTAGGTACGAAAGGCCCCCCCATCAGACGCCGTCCCATCTCTTCGACGATGGGCACGACTTCCGCGAACCCGAGCCCACTACCACCATACTCCGCCGGAATGGCGACTCCCAGCCAGCCGAGCTCGGCCATCTCGGCAAAGACCTCGGCATCGTAGCCGTCTTCGTCCTCGATCAGGCGCCGCACTACGTCAATGGGTGATTTATCAGCGCAATAGCGTGCAGCCGACTCGAGCAGGGCTTCCTGCTCTTCGCTGATGCCGATCGTTCCGCGTCGTTCACTCATGCGCGTGTCCTCAATGCTTCGGCAGGCCGAGGACATGCTCGGCGATGATATTGGCCTGGATCTGGCTGGTGCCGCCACCGATCGTGGCGCTGAAGGAGTTGAGATAGGCCTTCTGCCAAACGCCGCGGTCGATCGCCTCGGGCGAGCCGATCCCGTAAGCCGCGGTCTGGCCCTGGAGCGAGATCGCGAATTCGTTCAGCCGTCGATTGAGTTCGG
This sequence comes from Deltaproteobacteria bacterium, assembly GCA_046583355.1. Classification (GTDB taxonomy): domain Bacteria; phylum Desulfobacterota; class Binatia; order UBA12015; family UBA12015; genus UBA12015. Next base: position 1,542 of record JAYGCM010000028.1, on the reverse strand, counting down.
TGATCATCAGTTTGCTTGCGAGCGGCAGGGACATCGGGCGCTCCGCTACCAGCGGCCTGATCGCCGCACGTTGCACCGAGAGCATCACCCCACGCGACTCGATCAGCAACTCGACCAGCCTATCGCGTACGATCGGATCCTCAATCGCCGGGCGGCCACCACGCTGCGCGCGACGCGCGAGCCCGATGGTCTCGCTATGGTCCGGCGCGACAAACGCGAGCCCTCCCGCCTGGCCGCCGCGCGCGCTACGCTCGTACTCGAGCGTGCGCATCGCCACCGTCCAGCCCTGGCCCTCCTCGCCCATGAGGCTGTCGCCGGGAATCCGCGCATCCGTGAAGAAGGTTTCAGTAAAACCATATTCACCAGTGAGCTTGCGGATCGGCCGGGTCTCGACACCCGCCACCCGCATCGGCGCGAGATAGAAAGAGAGACCAGCATATTTATTATGCGTGTCGGGGATGCTGCGCGCGAGCAGAATCATATACTTGGCGTAGCTGCCGTGGGTGGTCCAGATCTTCTGCCCGTTGATCACCCAATCGTCACCATCGCGAATAGCGCGGGTCTGCACCTGACCGAGGTCACTGCCATGGTCAGGCTCACTGAAGCCCTGGCACCAGATATCTTCGGCCGAGAGGATACCCTTGATATAGCGCTGGCGCTGCTCGGGCGTGCCCATATCGAGAATCAGCGGCCCGGCCCAATTCAACCCGATCGTATTGAGCATGATCGGGCTACCGTGGCGGCGCATTTCCTCGTCGGCGACCTTCTGGAAGTTCGCGTGCAGACCACCACCACCGTATTCTTCCGGCCACGCGCTCCCGAGGTAGCCCGCCTCGTAGACCTTGCGCTGCCATTCGCAAAGGAAATGGAATTGTTCGTCGGTGCCGACCTCCATGAAAGTCAGCGGCATGACAAAATCGGGTTCCGGCGGAATATTCTCGGCGAACCACGCCGAGGCATCCGCCCGAAACTCGGTGAGTTCCTGTCTGGATGGTCTGGACACGCCTGCCTCAATAGCGCGACGATTCGGCAAGCGCACTCGCCGGCTCAGCGAGGATCGCACCATCTGGATGAGCGGCCAAAAACTCCCTCGGATCGTCTCTCACCTCGGCGCGCGTATCGAGGGACTACAGGAAAATATAGGGTTTCGTGGGACAGACTTCCCGGCAGAGGGTGGCCTTGCCCGACTGGCGCGGGCCAGTCAGTGTGACCACTGGGTAGAACCCGGCAAGTTCAAGCAGTTTCGGAGCGAGATCGCAGTGAATCATCCTGCGGCCAGACTAGTCCGACTGGCATCATTTCTAAATCCGATTCTCAATCGACGCCTCCACTCCCTGTCGACACCGCCCGCACCACCGAAGAGCCGGTAGATTTGCGGAACGATTTACAGGATAGATCGACCGGATATGCCTGCCGCAGAGAAATCGGATTTCGCCCCTACCCCGCGCTACTCGGCCTACGTACTCGGCGTGCTGGTTGCTGCCTATGTGCTGAATTTCGTCGACCGGCAGGTGCTCGCGCTGGTGGCCGAAGACGTCAAAC
>JAYGCM010000052.1:0-47767 GCA_046583355.1 Deltaproteobacteria bacterium | reverse complement strand
CGGCGGCGGCCGCTCAGGCCCCGTCCCGCAAAACGGTGCCCGCCAAGGCGCCGCCTGAGGCGGCCACGCTGCGCGAGCGCCGACCATTGGGCGTCGAGGCCTGGTACGAGGCGATGGCCGCATCGCCGGCTGTCCTCGAGGGCGTCGGGCCGAAACGCGAAAAGGAACTCGCCCAATTCGGTCTGGAAACCGTCGAAGATGTCCTCTATCACCTTCCTTTTCGCTACGAGGACCGCCGCCAGATCGCGACGACGCGCGAGTTGCGGGCTGGCGAGACGCTGACCCTGGCGTTGCGCGTGCGCCATCTCGATGACCGCGCGGTCGGGCGTTCGCGGCGCCGTATTCTCACCGTCGTGGCGTCGGACGATGCGGGCTCCCTCGAGATGATCTGGTATCACCAGATTCGCTGGTTTTCGGCGCGCTTGAAGGAAGGCTCGCGCTGGCTGGTGCACGGCAAGGTGGAGGCTGGCTACGGCTCGTTTTTGCGCATGGTGCACCCCGAAATCGAGAGCCTGGATGCGGCCGAGAATGTGGCGCCGGCCGGGTTGGTTCCGGTCTACGAGAAGCCGACGGCCATGCCGGCTCAGGTTATGCGCCGGCTCGTGGGCTCGGCTGTCGCGCGCTACGCGCCGCAGATGCCCGATGTCGTGCCCGAGGCGGTGCGGCAGCGCGAAGATCTGCCCGAACTCGCGACCGCCTTTGTCCAGGTCCACGCGCCCGAGCCCGAACTCGACCCGCAGGCTCTCGCCGAGATGCATTCTCCCGGCCACCGCGCGATTGTCTTCGACGAACTCTTCCTCGTGCAGCTCGGCCTTCTTCTGCGCAAGGGGACGGTCCAAGCGACGCCGGGCATCGCCTTTGCGGCAGAGGGGGGCTTGGCCGAGCGGATGATCGCGGCCTTGCCCTTTGCGCTGACCGGAGCGCAGCAGCGAGTGATCGCCGAGATCGCAAGCGATATGGCCGCACCGCATCCGATGCACCGGCTGGTGCAGGGCGATGTCGGTAGCGGCAAAACGCTGGTGGCTGTCGCGGCGGCCTTGCGGGCAATCGAGAACGGCCACCAGGCTGTTATCATGGCGCCGACCGAGCTTCTCGCCGAGCAGCATTGGCAGACCGTGCACCGGGTCGCGGGCGCGCTTGGCGTGCAATTGCATTATCTGACCGGCGAGGTGGGCGTGGCCGCACGTCGCGAAATCCTCCCCGCACTCGCTTCGGGCGAGCCGGCGCTGGTGGTCGGTACGCATGCTCTGATTCAAGACCAGGTGCGTTTTGGTCGCCTTGGTCTTTCGGTGATTGATGAACAGCATCGTTTCGGCGTGATGCAACGTGCCGCGTTGGGGCGTGAAGGCGACAGCGGGCCGGCTCCGGATGTCCTTCTGATGACCGCGACGCCGATCCCGCGTACCATGGCGCTGAGTGTCTATGGGGACCTCGACCTTTCGACGATTGATGAACTGCCGCCGGGCCGCAAACCCATCCGGACGGAGGTGATTTCTTCGCGCAGCCGCGCGCGCGCCTATGCGAGGATTGCCGCCGAGGTTGCTGCGGGGCATCAAGCGTATGTCGTCTATCCCTTGGTCGAAGAATCCGAGAAGAGTGACCTGCGGGATGCCACCACGGCTGCTGGCGAGTTGCGCGAGCGCTTCCCGGAGATGTCGATCGCTCTGATCCATGGACGGATCCCGGCAGCCGAACGCGAGGAGATCATGCGCGCCTTTCAGGCCGGCGACTATCAGGTTCTGGTAGCCACGACCGTGATCGAGGTCGGGATCGATGTCGCCAACGCTACGGTGATGGTCATCGAGCATGCCGAGCGCTTCGGCCTCTCTCAGCTGCATCAATTGCGCGGCCGTGTCGGCCGCGGAGTGGCCGAGGCCTATTGCCTGCTGGTGGCGGAATTCGCGCAATCCAACGAGGCACGTGAGCGACTGCGGGTCATGACCGAGACTGGCGATGGGCTGCGCATTGCCGAGGCCGACCTCGCGATTCGCGGGCCTGGGGCCATGTTGGGCACGCGGCAATCGGGGCTACCGGATTTTCGCGTCGCCAACCTCCTGCGCGACCAGGCCCTGCTGCGCAAGGCCCGTGCGGCGGCTGCCGCGATTCTCGCAGACGATCCGCTTCTGGAATCGTCGCGCAGCGAGCCCTTGCGCCAGGCGCTGGCGGCCCGCTGGGCGGGCCGGCTGGGGCTTGCCCGTGTCGGTTGACCAAGCCTGGCAGCGGGGCGGGGTGCGGGAGCTACGAGGCTTGGACGAAAACCCCTCGATAATGCTAGCCATGCGGAATGGAATTCCCGCGGATCAAGCGTCTCCCGCCCTACGTCTTCAATGTCATCGGTGACTTGAAGGTCGAGGCTCGAGCCCGCGGCGAAGATATCATCGATTTCGGGATGGGAAACCCGGATACGCCGACACCGAAGCATATCGTCGACAAGCTGATCGAAGCCGCACGGAATCCCCGCAATCACCGCTACTCGGTTTCGCGGGGAATCTACAAGCTGCGCCTCGCGATCTGCGATTGGTACAAGCAGCGCTACGATGTCGAGTTGGATCCCGATAGCGAAGCGATCGTCACGATCGGGTCCAAGGAAGGCATCGCGCATCTCTCGCTGGCGATGCTCGGCGCGGGCGATGTCGTGCTGGCGCCGACCCCGACCTATCCGATTCACCAATATTCCGTGATTATCGCCAACGGCGATCTGCGCTCGGTGCCGCTGGGACCGGGCCAGGATTTCTTCGCCAATTTGATCGAGGCGACCCGCCAGAGCTGGCCGAAGCCCAAGTTCCTGATCATCAATTTTCCCCATAACCCTACCACGGATGTGGTAGATTTGGCTTTCTTCGAGCGCATCGTCGAGTTCGCGCGCGAGCATGAAATGCTTATTGTACACGATCTCGCCTACGCTGATATCTGTTTCGATGGATACAAGGCGCCGAGCTTGTTGCAGGTGCCCGGAGCGCGCGAGATCGGGGTCGAGTTTTTCTCGCTCTCGAAAAGTTACAGCATGCCGGGGTGGCGGGTTGGATTCGCCTGCGGCAATGCCGAGATCATTGCCGCCTTGGCTCGCATGAAAAGCTATCTTGACTACGGGATTTTCCAGCCCGTGCAGATCGCCGCGATTGCGGCGTTGACCGGGCCGCAGGAATGCCTTGGCGAAATCCGCGAACATTATCGTTCGCGCCGCAATGTTCTTTGCGACGGTTTGACCCGCGCGGGTTGGAACGTGCCGCGCCCGCAGGCGACGATGTTCGTATGGGCCGAGATGCCTGAGGAGTTCAAGAAAATGGGCTCGCTCGAATTCTCGAAATTTCTCCTCAAAGAAGCGGGCGTCGCCGTGTCGCCGGGAATCGGCTTCGGTGAGTACGGGGACGATTTCGTCCGCTTCGCCCTGATCGAGAATGAACACCGCACCCGCCAGGCGATTCGCGGCATGCGCAAGGCGCTGGGCCTTGGCGGGAGTCCGCCGCTGCTGAATCGAAAAAAGACCGGGGGCGTAGCGCCGCCCTCGGCGAAACCCGAGGAGAGTGGCGATGGCCGCTGAGAAAGCACGTCGAGGAGTCAATCGGCCGGGTCGGCGCCCGGGAACGGGCGTGCGCCGTGGCGTCCGCGTTGGGGTGATCGGCTGGGGCACGATTGGCTCGGGAGTCATTCGTTTCCTGCGTAGGTCCAATGCACGCCTCGCTACCCGACTCGGCGCGCCCATCGAGTTGGCCCGGGTGGCCGACCTGGACCTTGTGCGTAAGCGCGAAGTCCGGGTTCCCAAAGCTCTTCTGACCAAGAACGCGCGCGATATCCTCGACGATCCCTCCATCGATATCGTTGTGGAGTTGATGGGTGGTCTTGAACCTGCGCGGACCTTTGTTCTGGAAGCGATCGCGAAGGGCAAGGCTGTGGTTACGGCCAATAAGGCGTTGTTGGCGCATCATGGTCCGGAGCTTTTTGCCGCTGCGGAGGCGGCCGGTACCGGTTTCGGTTTCGAGGCCAGTGTCGGTGGCGGAATTCCGATCATCCGTACGCTACGCGAGGCGCTCTGGCCTGACGAGCATACGGCTGTTTTCGGCATCGTGAACGGTACGGCCAATTTCATTCTCAGCGAGATGGCCTCCGAGGGCACCGGCTTTGCCGAAGTATTGGCTGCCGCGCAGAGTAGCGGCCTGGCCGAAGCCGATCCGTCCTACGATGTGGACGGCGTCGACTCCGCCCACAAGCTGGCCCTGTTGGTGCAATTGGCATTCGGCGTGCGCATGCCGCTCGAGGCGATTCATACCGAAGGTATCCGGGATCTCGATGCTGTCGATATGGCCTACGCGCGCGAGCTCGGATACGTGATCAAGCTTTTGGCGGTGGCCAAGCGCCACGGCAATGAGATCGAGGCGCGCGTCCATCCGACCATGATCGCGGCCGATGATTCCCTGGGCATCGTGGACGGCGCCTATAATGCCGTCTGTGTGCACTCCCGCGCTCTCGACAAAACCATGTATTACGGCCAAGGCGCGGGCATGATGCCGACGGCCGCAGCCGTCATCGCCGATGTCCTGGATTTGGCGCGCGACCGCATCGGCCTGGGCGGGCCGCGTCTGCCGCCGCTGGGCTATCCGGTAGCCGAGCAGGGTACGGCCAAAATCCGACCGATCGGTTTGATCGAAAGCGAGTTCTATTTGCGCATCATGGTGCGCGATGATTCGGGCGTGCTCGGCAAGGTCGCCGCGCACCTCGGTCGTTCGGGAATCTCGATTGCTTCGGTCGTGCAGCGCGAGCGCCGCCGCCGCGGCGTGGTGCCGATCGTGATCCGCACCCGTAGTACCCGTGAGAAGGATCTGCGCCGGGCTCTGGCCCGAGTCGAAGCACTCGACTCGGTCCAGGGGCGTCCGGTCGCGATCCGCATCGAAGAAAGGCCCGGCTGATGGATCGCAACCTCGCATTGGAACTCGCTCGTGTCACCGAGGCGGCCGCGCTGGCTGCGGCGCGTCTGATGGGCCGCGGTGATCCGGCCGGAATCGACGCCGCGGCCACTCTTGCCATGCAACGCGCCTTCGCGGCGATCCCGACCACCGGTCGGGTGGTCATTGGCGAAGGGCCCCAGGGCGTGGCCGATCGCCTCTATGTCGGCGAGAGAGTCGGCGATCCGACGATCGCCGGCGAGCCCGAGATTGATGTGGCTCTCGATGCGCTCGAAGGTGCGACGGTATGCGCCACCGGCGGTGCCAACGCTCTCTCGATCATCCTGGTTGGCATGCCGGGAAAAATTCTCGCCTGTCCCGAAACCTATATGGAGAAGATTGCCTGTGGCCCCGAGGGCCGGGGCGTCGTCTCGTTGGCGAAAACGGCAACCGAGAACTTGCGCGATCTCGCTGATGCCAAGGGTGTTTACGTCGAAGATCTCACGGCTGTGATCCTCGACCGACCGCGCCATGCGCGTCTCGTGACCGAGGTCCGCAACGCCGGCGCTCGCGTACAACTGCTTGCCGATGGTGATTTGGCGGCGGCCATTGCAACCTCGCGCCCCGATTCCGGCGTCGATATTCTTCTCGGCATTGGCGGTGGTCAGCAGGGCGTGCTTGCGGCGGGCGCTTTGCTCGGCGCAGGCGGTGCTTTCGAAGGGCGCTTCCGCCCGCTCTCGGGCGATGAGTCGGTGCGCCTGCGCGAGGCCGGGCTCGACGGGGCCGACCGGATATACACGGCCGAGGATCTGGTCGGCGAGAATGTGATGTTCGCGGCGACCGGGGTGACCAGCGGGCACCTGCTCTCCGGCGTGCGATTCTTCCGTGGCGGAGCGCGCACCAGCTCGGTCGTGGTTCGCTCGATCACCCGCACGGTGCGTTGGCTCGAGTCGCATCATCATTTCGATTTCAAGCCGGAGTATTGAGAATTATGTCGGTCGAACTTTCGCGCGATGGCAATATCGCAATGCTCACGATTTCGCGTCCGCGTGCCATGCACGCTCTGGACCGCGACGCCCTCGAGGCGCTGGCGGCGCATGTGGTTGTGCTGGCGGCCGACCCGCCACGCGTCGTTGTGGTCGAATCCACGGGCGACCGCGCCTTTGTGGCCGGCGCGGATATCGCCGCAATGGCCGAAATGTCGGCGGAGGAGGCGCGCAATTTCTCTCGTCTCGGCCATGCTGCGTTTGGCTCGCTTGAGAAGCTGCCCTCGATCGTCATTGCGGTCGTGCAGGGCGCGGCGCTGGGCGGCGGCTGCGAGCTCGCGCTGGCCTGCGACCTGGTCCTTGCCAGCGAGAAGGCGCGTTTCGGTCAGCCGGAGACCAACCTGGGCCTGATCCCCGGATTTGGCGGCTGCTCGCGCTTGCAACGTCGCGTCGGCGTCGCTGCGGCGCGCGAGTTGGTCTATAGCGGGCGACTCATCAAGGCAGACGAGGCGCTCTCGCTGGGGCTGGTGAACCGGGTCGTGCCGGCCGAGGATTTGCGCCAGGCGGCGCAGACCTGGGCGGCGGAGCTGGCGCAGCGTCCCCCTCTGGCCTGTGCGCGTGCCAAGGTCGCGATGGCGGCGGCCGAGAGTACCGATGCGACCTCCGCGCAAACCATCGAGATTGAGGCCTTTGCCAGCCTCTTTGGTGCCGAGGATACCAAAGAGGGGTTGAGCGCCTTTCTCGAAAAACGAGTCCCGACCTTCCGGGGCCGCTGAACACATCCACGACTGAGGGGAATCATGCCCAGACCACTTCGTATTCTGATCGCCAAGCCCGGACTGGATGGGCACGACCGCGGGGCCAAGATCATCGCTCGCGCGCTACGCGATGCGGGCATGGAGATCATCTACACCGGCCTGCACCAGACCACCGAGATGATTGTCGAGGCGGCGCTCCAGGAAGATGTCGATGCGGTTGGCCTCTCGCTGCTCTCGGGTGCCCATCTTGCACAATTTCCCGCGGTGGTCGAGATGCTCCGCAGCCGTGACGCGGAAGATATCATCGTCTTCGGCGGCGGCATCATTCCCGAGGACGATATCGCGATTCTCCAGGGTCATGGTGTCGCGAAGATCTTTACGCCTGGAACCTCGACCGATGAAATCATCGAGTGGGTCCGGGCCAATGTCCGCGAATAGGCCCCATCGGGCGCGCGCCCGATGGGGCCGGAGTTGCACCGGAAGAGTCTGGTCGCGAGAGTAGTACGGGGACATACGCGGCGTCCGCCCGCGCGGCCGCAGCCCGCCGATCGGCCGGGTTTTTACAGTATTACCCCAGTATTTGGAGGATAGAATGGCAGAGGCAGTCATCGTTTCAGCGACGCGTACCGCAATCGGCTCGATGGGCGGTTCGCTTTCCAAGGTCCCGGCGGCCAAGCTCGGCGCCGCCGCCATCCGCGAAGCGGTGAAGCGCGCCGGGGTAGATCCCGCCGAGATCGGCGAGGTCGTCATGGGCCACGTCCTGCAATCCGGCCAGGGCCTGAATTCAGCCCGTGTGGCTTACCTCGACGCCGGCCTACCTCAGGAAGTTCCGGGCTATGCCTTGAACAAGGCCTGTGGCTCGGGCCTCAAGGCGGTTGCCAATATCGCCTCGAGCATCCTCCTGGGCGAGTTCGAAGTGGGCCTTGCCGGCGGCATGGAGAATATGTCGTTGGCGCCCTACCTGCTGAACAAGGCGCGCTACGGCTATCGCCTCGGCCACGACAAAATCATCGATTCGCTGATCAGTGACGGGCTCACCTGTCCGATCACCGATGTTCATATGGGCGTCACGGCCGAGAATATCGCCTCTAAATACGACCTCTCGCGAAGCGCACAGGACGAATTCGCCGCCTCCAGCCAGCAAAAAGCGATCGCTGCACAGGAAGCGGGAAAGTTCGCCGACGAAATCTTCTCGCTCCAGGTCCCCGGCCGCAAACGCGGCGAGACCGTCGAATTCGCGACCGATGAATTCCCGCGTGCGGGCACGACGGCCGAGACCCTCGGCAAGCTGCGTGCGGCCTTCAAGAAAGATGGTAGCGTCACGGCCGGAAACGCATCGGGCATCAACGACGGCGCCGCGGCCCTGGTCATCATGAGCGCCGATGCGGCCAAGGCGCGCGGGCTCAAGCCGCTGGCGAAGATCCGCGGCTGGGCTTCGGCAGGCGTCGACCCCAGCATCATGGGTATGGGCCCCTGGCCCGCTTGCGAGAAGGCTTTGGCGCGCACGGGGCTTTCCAAGGACGATATCGGCCTCTGGGAGCTCAATGAGGCGTTCGCCGCCCAATCCCTCGGTGTTCTGGCCGAACTCAAGATCGACGCGGCGAAGGTGAACGTGAATGGCGGCGCCATCGCCTTGGGCCACCCGATCGGCTGCAGCGGTGCGCGGGTTCTCGTGACGCTGTTGCATGCCATGCAGGACCGTGATGTGCAGCGTGGTGTTGCTTCGCTCTGCATCGGCGGCGGCCAGGGAATTGCCCTGATTGTCGAGCGCTGAGCCGGGCAGCGGCGTACGCCGCGGCAAAAACCAATGACGACATTATCGGCACCCATGAACCTTCGCCTTCCGGCACAAAGCCTGGAGGCTGAGGAGGCGGTTCTCGGCGGGGTTCTGCTCGACAACCGCGCGATCGATGCGGTGAACCAGATCTTGGTCGCCGACGATTTCTACCGCGAATCCCATCGCAAGATCTTCAAGGCGCTATTGGACCTCGACGACGTGGGCGAGCCGGCGGATGTGGTCACGCTGATCGACCGCCTGCAGGTTCGTGGCGAACTCGAGGCAGTGGGCGGTGCGGCCGCGATCGCCGATCTCGCTGAGCGCACGGGGACGGCGGCCAACGTCGGCCATTATGCGCGCATCGTCAAGGATAAAGCGGTTATGCGACGACTCTCTGAGGTCGCGACCGATATTATTACCCAGACCAATGAGGGCACGGGCAGCGTCGATCAATTGCTTGAAGATGCGGAAGCCGCTGTTTTCGAGATTTCGGAAGGGCGCCTGGGGAAATCCTTCTCGAAAATCGAGGAAGTGATCGAGGGCACGATCCACCAGATCGAGCAGCTCTTTGAGCGCAAGGAAGCGATCACCGGGATTCCTTCGGGTTTCTACGACCTTGATAAATTGACCTCGGGCTTTCAGCCCGGCGACCTCATCATCATGGCTGGCCGTCCCTCCATGGGGAAGAGCGCACTCGCGGTCAATTGTGGGCAATACGCAGCCCAGCATTCCGGCAAGGCCGTGGGATTGTTCTCGCTGGAGATGTCCAAGGAGTCGATCGTCATGCGCATGCTCTGCTGCGAGGCACGTGTCAGCATGACGCGGGTGCGCAATGGCATGCTGGCCGATAAGGATCTTCCCCGCCTGGCGATGGCGGCGAGTCGCCTCGCGGAACTTCCTTTCTTTATTGACGATACTCCGGCGATCTCGGTCTTGGAGTTACGCGCCAAGGCTCGCCGCCTGATGCGTGAGCATAAAGAAGGATTGGGCCTGATTATCGTCGATTACCTCCAGTTGATGCGGGCGCATCAGAAGGTCGACAATCGCGAGCAGGAGATCTCGCTGATTTCGCGTTCGCTCAAGGGCCTTGCCAAGGAACTCAAGGTTCCCGTCATCGCTCTGGCGCAGCTGAACCGTGGTGTGGAGGCGCGGGCCGATAAGCGCCCCATGATGTCCGACCTCCGCGAGTCGGGCGCCATCGAGCAGGACGCTGATGTCATCAGCTTCATCTACCGTGATGATTTCTACAATAAGGCCTCGCCCGAGGAGGGGATCGCCGAAGTGATCATCTCCAAGCAGCGCAACGGGCCGCAGGGCACGGTGCGGCTGAGTTTCCGCGGTGAGCTTACGCTCTTCGAGAATCTCAGCACGCGCGAAGAAGACGACGACAAGGCCGCCTCCAATGCGGCAGACTTCGAGATCTGAAGCTGCCATTGCGCCTCTTTTTGGCGGGCGTGACGCAGGCCCGCAGTCAGGAGTGGCGGCGAGGAGGGGGCTTATTTTTCGGCCGTGTCTCCAGCCAGCTTGCGCAGCGCTTCTGTGAGGGCACGTGGCGAGGCGCTGCGCTCAAGCGCGCCGACCATGGCTACGGCGCTCGCGCCGGCAGTGAAGACCTCGGCCGCGCGGTCGGTTTCGATGCCGCCGATGGCGACAATCGGGAGATGGCTGAGTCCGGCTGCTTCACGCAGGCCGCTCAGGCCGCGTGGCTTCGCGGCGTCGCTTTTGGAGCGCGTCGGGAAGATCGGCCCGTAGCCTATATAATCCACCGGGCGCGTGGCCGCAGCGGCAACCTCCTGGGCGCTGTGGGTAGAGAGGCCGATCACGAAGTCCGGTGGGGCCAGGCGGCGCGCTTCTTCCGGCGGTAGATCGTTCTGGCCGAGGTGAATACCGCCGGCTCCCGCGGCCAGGGCGATATCGAGACGGTCGTTGACCACAAAAAGTGCGTTCGCCTGCCGGCAGAGATTCTGGAGGGTGCGGGCGTGCGCCAGCATGAGGGATGCCGATACGTTCTTGGCGCGCAATTGCATGACGCGACAGCCGCCCTCGAGGAGTCGGGTGGCGAGAGATTCGAGTCCCGGCGCGGAGTCGTCGCGTAGGTCGAGGATCGCGTAGAGGCCGGCGAGATTTACCGCCAATCCCACGCGGCGCTCTTTTGCGGCCGCAGCGGATTCCCGTCCAGCACTGTTCATGATGCGGCGGCTGGCTCCGGGCTGCTTCCCGGCGGCGGGCGCAGGCCGAGCCAGGTCGGAATGAAATAGCGGAAGGTATAGAGGCCGAGTTTGATAAATTCGTTGTTGACTTCGATGAGCGGTGTCTCGTACCACCACCAGCGCATGGCGGGTGTGTAGAGGGACTCGCAACTCGTCACCCAGACCTCGCCGCCCAGCGGCGCGAGCGCGAGGCGCAGGCTCTCGCCGGCGCGCCGCGCATGCGTCGGGGAGGTAACCGCAATGATTTTACGCAGGCCGGTCTGGCGTGCCCAATCGGCGACCGCGCCGGCATCTTCCCAGGTGCTGCGGCCCAGGGGCAGGACGATCTGTGCCTTGCGCGCAACGCCGGCGCGCGTGGCAAACTCGGCGCCTACTGCGGCATCGCTCAGGGGGTAGCCGAGCGCGCGGAGTTCCGGGCGGACGCGCGCGCCGGTGAAGAGGAGCCAGGGTGCTTTGCCGGCGGCGTGCAAGCGGGCGGCACAACGCGCGCGGGTTTCGAGTTTGCCCGGCAGCACATAGATCGCATCGGCATGTTCCGGCATCGCGTCGCGGCGCTCGAGCAGCGACGGGATCCAGGGGAGGAGTCCCACCAGAAGCAGGCCCGCGAGCAGCCCGAGAAAGACTCGGCGCGCCACCTTCAGCCGCCCTTCGCGGGAGGCAGGCGGAGGAAAGGACCGATCGTGCGCAGGAGAGGAATCAGGGCCGGGTATTTTTCGGTTGCGATTGCAATGCCTCGTTCCATGTCGTCTTTGGCGAAGAACCCGCCCCAGAGCAGCGCCAGCGGGTAGAGGATGACCACGCCGGTCTTGGCGGCGAGAAGGATCGTGAGATCTTCGGTCGGGATCAGATGGGTCAGGGCATAGAGACCGAAGGCCGCTGCGCCGGCGATGGCGATACGGCCGTATTGGTAGGGCACGGGGTAGAGGCGCAGCGAGACCACCAGGGCGAGCGTGGTCTGGATCGTGAAGGCGATGAAGGTGGCCCAGGCAGCGCCCGCCGGGCCGTAGATCGGAATCAGCAGGTAGTTCAGCACGAGGTTCACAGCGGCGGCGACCAGCACGGTATAGGTGCGCAGGATCGTACGTTTGGTGAAGGCGGGGCCGAGGTTGACCATCGGCATGATGCCGTCGAAGACCATGGCCAGAGCAAGTATCGGGATGAGTGTGGCCGCGCCCCAATATTCTTCCGGCGCCATGATTTTGATGAAGTCGGGCGCGAAGCTGGCCAGGCCGAGCCAGAGGAAGAGATAGATCGCCAGGAGGTAGCTGGTCAGGTGCGCGAAGAGAGCCGGCGCCGTCGGGTCGCGTCGATGCGAGTAGGCAAAGGGGCCCCAGGAGAGTTGGAAGGCGGTGATGATGAAGAGCAGAATCTCGCCGAAGCGGTAGGCCAATGAGTACACGCCTACCTCGGCGACGGTATAATAATACCCGATGAACCAGCGGTCGGAGAGATCGAGAGCGAAAGCCGCGACACCGGCCGGTACGAGCGGCAGGCCGAAGGCGAGTTGCTGTTTGATATCGTCCCAGCGAAAGCCCGAGCGCAGCATCCGGAAGGTCGTGCCGGTCAGGAAGAGGCACATCGCGAACTCGGCGATGAATTGGGCGCTGATGACGCCAACCGCGCCCTTGTGGAAGCCGACCACGAGAACCACCGCGATCAGGGTCGCGGTGGCGCTTCGGATCAGCGACCATTTTGCGTAGCGTCTGGATTGCTCCTTGGCCCGCATGATCGAGAAGGGCATGCGCAGCAGCACCTTGGCGAGCACGGTTGCGGTGCCGAGCAGGATCAAAAACCATAGGGTGCGGTCGTCCAGGAGCCAGCCGGCGATATCTGCCGAGAAGGCCAAAGGCACCATGCTGAGAGGCACGGAGAAGAGGAAGACGATCCAGATGGCGGCCGCGATGACGCGCTCGCGGCCCTTCTCATCATCGTGGTCGTAATAGAAACGGAAAATCCCGACCGTCTGGCCGAGATTCATCATGACGAACATCGCCTGGGTGTACATCGACACCAGCGAGAGTACGCCGTAATCGGCCGGACTCAGGTAGCGTGTGTAGACGGGAATCAGCAGGAAGCCGACGACCTTGATGCCATAGTTCCCGAGGCCATAAATAAGGGTATGGCTGAGGAGAGTTTTGAGCTTCCCGAGCATGCGTTCCGAAGGAGAGATACTCTGAAAGAATCAATTACGCGAGATCACGCGAGCGACCGGCCGGCGGCCCCGGCCGCGGCTGCGGATCCCGACGGGTCGGTCTTCATGGCGGCGGCGGGGGCGTTGGTGCTCGTGGCGCTTGCGCTGGGCGGCCTCGGCCTCGGTGCCGGTCTCGCGCGGGGCGCCGATTGCGGCGCTGCGAAGCCTTGTGGTTGCGGCGATCGGATCATCGAAGATTACGAAATGACAGGTTCCCTGGGGCCGTGCCTTGGCGACGGATTGCGTCTCGCCGCCGGCGTGGTCCTGGATGGCAAAGGTTTCGCCATTCGTGGTGCGGGGCAGAAGTCCGGCCTGGTCCTCGACGAGCGCTCGCATGGCGCGCGTGTGCGGAATATCGAGGTTACGGGCTTTCATCATGGCCTGCGTATGGCGGGCGTCCGCGCTGCGCGCATCGACAATCTGCGCGCACACCATAATGGGAATGCCGAGCGCCATACTGGCTACGGAATTGATTTCGCCCGAGGGGCGTCGGATAATGTTCTTGTCGGAGTTCATATTCATGAGAATGCGGATGAGGGGATTCATTTCGGGCCGGCGGCGTCGCGCAATCAGGTAGCTGGTTCAGAGATTTACGATAACTATCGGGAGAATATTTATTTCCTCGAGAATTCCGGGAATGTGGTGCGTGGTTCGGTGCTGCGCGGTGGTGGCGCGGCGGCGGCCTATATCAAGCACGCGCCCGGAACGCGGCTTGTGGGAAACCGGATTGAAGGCCGTCCGGTGCAACTCCGCGGCCGCTCCGATGGCGTCGTCTTGAGCGGGAATACGCTGCACGGGGCCGCGATTCTCCTCCAGCCTCTGGGCGGCGCCGCGCCGCAGGATGTACGGATCGAAGGCGGCGCCATCCACCCGAGTGGCGGGGCCTGTGTCCGTGTCCACGGTTCGCGTGGCGTCGTGGTGCAGGATGTCGATCTCGATTGCCGCCCCGCTTTGAGTGTGGATGCGGGGGCACGCGTGACCGTGCGGGGCGCGACGACCGTGCGGGTGCAATGTCGCGGCATGGGCGAGGTCAAGCTCGCGGCGCCAAGCGGACTGCGCTTTGTCGATACCGCCGGGGCCGGGGTTGCCGGGGTGCGCATCCACGACGCCGAAGGCCGCCTGCTGGCCGAGTCGGACGCCGCAGGCGCGTTGGGCACGGATCTGCCCTTCGAGGTGATCCGGTGTCCGGGGCGCGCGGCCGGCATGCCGCGACTGGTGGCTTCGCTGGGGGCGTGGAGCATGGCGCTTCTTCCGTCGTCTCTGCGTTCCGGTGTGGTTCTGGTTCCCGCTGCGCGCTGACTCAATCGGAGCCGAGCTTGAGCGCGATCCGGTAATCCGCCGAACGTCCGGCCAGGCGAACCTCGGTACCGACTCCGACACCGAGTAGCCCCCAGAAGAGAAGCTGCAGGGCGATATTGTTGAAGGGGTCAAAGGTCTGCATCGCCACGAAGAAGCCCAGCACGGAGAGCAGCACCGCCCAAAGCACCGCGCGTAGGCCCGGGTCCTCGATGGTGCGTTGCGTGCGGTAGAGGGAGGCCACCGCGGCGGCCAGAATCCACATCATGGCGCCCCAGCCGAGCAGGCCGTTTTCGAGGATCAGGCGAACATTTGCATTGGAGGCGAGCAGGGCTGCGTCGGTCAAGCCGGTTCCGGGGAGGCTGAGTTCGCCGAGTGTACGAGGGCCGAGACCTAAAAGGAGTTCGCGCCAGGAGAGGTGTGTGAGTTGCATGCACGCATCCTGCGCGCTGCCGCAGAGCAAGCCGGAGATGCTGAAGCCCTCTGTCGCAATTCGGTATTCGATGGCAAGGAAGGAGGCCGGCGCGAGGATCACCAGGCTGACGAGTCCGGCGAGAGGGCTGAAATGGCGCCAGACGTAGACCGTGGTGATCAGGGCCAGTGCCGAGAGTCCGGCTGCATTGCGCGTGAGCAGAACACCGACCATGACCAAGGTTGTCGCGGCAATCCAGAAATCACGCGACTCGCGGGTATGGGCGCGCGAAAGGCTGCAAAGCACGCAGGGGACGCCCAGGAGGAGGTAGGTGGCAAGCGCAACCGGGCTGCCGAGGGTTGAGGAGACGCCCACCGAACTCATGCCCAAGCCGTTTACGAGGGTTGTCGAGGTGGAGATATAGTCGCCGAAAGCGACCTCCAGAATCCCCACCGTGGAGATCGCCAGCGAGGTCAGGGCAACGGCGCTCACGGCGCTGCGCACGAAGCTCTTTGTGAAGGTTCCGTGGATGATCGCCAGCGTCACAACAAAGCCGGTGATCAGGTAATAGGCCGCGCCGCGCGTTGCCTGCAGCGGCGCGGCCGACATCAGGGCGGAGATGAGCGAGAGAAGAAGAAAGACGGCGATCGGTGTATTGAGCGGCGTCCGGTAGATATTGATCCGCTCCTTGGGGGCGTGGCGCAGTATCATCCAGAGCGCTCCGAAGGCGATCACGCCGTGCAGCGGGTTCACCTTCACTCCGAGAGTTTCAATATAAAGGTTCTCGAGGGCGCCGGCCGGGATGAAGGAGACGAAGAGCAGCAATACCAGAAGGAAAGCGCCGAGCGTCAGCCAGCGATTGAGCACCTTGAGCCCTGTCAGGGCGACAAGCTCGGTATCGAGCCAGAGCGAGCGGTGCTCGATATAGAGACGATCGTAGCGCAGCTTGTTGCGCGGTGCGGTGAAATAGCCGCCCCGAACCTGGGCCAGGCCTGTCATGCCGGGCGCGACGCGGAAGCGGTCCGCATAATGCGGAATTTCGTCAAGGAAGTGTTCGAGAAAGACCGGACGCAGCGGCCGCGGCCCGGAGAAATTCATCTCGCCGCGCAGTACATTGAGTAATTGCGGGACTTCGTCGAGTTTCGATTTTTTGAGAAATTTGCCGATCGGCGTGTAGAAATTGTCTTGGGCCGTCAGCAGGCGGCCGCCAATCTGACGCTCCGCACCCTCGCGCAGGGTACGGAATTTGTACATCGTATAGAGCTTCTGGTTCTTGCCCGTGCGGATGCCGGAATAGAAAAGCGGACCCGGGCTGGAGAGCTTCACGCCGATCGCGACTATCAGGAGGACCGGTGAGAGCAGCAGCAGCGCGGTTCCGGCCAAGAGTACCTGGACCACATAACGAATCCGCGATTCGGAGAGTCCGGGTGGGATTTCGCGCTCGACCACAGGAGTAGCCTCGGGCGGCAATTCGGCGATTTCGGCACGCGCCGCCGCGACGTTCGGCATGACTAGAATTTTTGACATTTTGGGGGCGTTCTTCGGGGACTTCAGGCTGCACGAGGCGAGGGTCTTTGGTCAACCCCCAACGTCAGTTATCGGCAGGTCCGCCGGAGAAGGTTGCCCTGCACCCGCTATAGAGTCGTGCCAGGTCTGGAACATCAACAGCGTCCAGATATCGCGACTATAATCCATTTCCTTGGCCTCATGGGCGCGGATGAGGTCGGCCACGAGTTCGGGGCGAAAGAGGCCAGCGGCCTTGATCCGCTCGGGCGCCAGCGTGTCGTGGACGCGTTCGCGCAGCGGGCCAACCAGCCAGGAGGGGATCGGCACATTGAAGCCCTGCTTGGGGCCGTGCAGCGTCTCGTGCGGCAGCATCGGAGCCATGGCTTTGCGCAGAAGGTATTTTTTGGTCATCCCCTTCATTTTCCACCGACTGGGCACGGAGGCGGCGAGTTCGACCAGCGGGTGGTCCAGCAGCGGTACGCGTCCCTCAAGCGAGGTCGCCATGGTCATGCGGTCGGCCTTGACGAGCATATCGCCCTCGAGCCCTACCTTGGTATCGGCGGCCAGTAATTGGGCCAGGATATCTCTTTCGGGGATGCCGCGGGCGGCACGTTCGAAGAGGCGCAGGGTTGGCTCGAGTTCCAGGTTGGGGTCGGCATAGAGCGAGGATTTTCGGGTCTCGTCGAAGATCGCCTTCCAGGCAAGATGTGAAGCGAGGGCGGGTTGTTCGGCCCCGCGGACGAAGCGTTTCGCCATATAATCGAAGCTCACGCGACCATGCGATACCGGCAATCGGTCGACGATCGGGGGGACGATCTTGCGCAACAGGCTGGGTACGAAACGGCGGTACCAGCCGGCCATGAGGGTGGCGGAATAGGTTTTGTAGCCGGCGAAGATCTCGTCGCCGCCTTCGCCCGATAGGGCTACCGTGACGTGCTCGCGCGCGAGGCGAGCAACGCAAAGCACGGGAATGGCAGAGGAGTCGGCGTAGGGCTCATCAAAGGCGGCGGCCAGCTCTGGCACGAGTGCGGTCGCGTCGGGCGTGACCATCAGTTCATGGTGTTCGGTTTCATAGAACTTCGCGGCCAGCCGGGCACGGTCGAGTTCATTGAAGGTTTTCTCCTCGAAACCGATCGAGAAGGTCTTGAGGGTCCCCGTATGGTGCTTGCGCATGCAGGCGACCAGACTCGCGGAGTCGACACCGCCGGAGAGGAAGACGCCCAGCGGCACGTCGGAAACCAAATGGCTACGGACGGCGTCTTCTACGCCGGCGCGGATCGCCTCGATGATTTCTTCTTCCGAGCTGAATTTGCCGGGCGTGAGGTCGAGTTCCCACCAGCATTCGTCACGGACCTTGCCGTTCTCGATGATCAGGCGGTGGCCGGCCTCGAGCTTGCGCGCCGCTTTGTAGATCGTTTGCGGCGCCGGAATATGGGTAAGGGTCAGGTAATCGTGCAATGCCTGGCGATCGATTTCGGGGTTCAGGCCGCCGGCGAGAAGCGATTTCAGTTCCGAGCCGAAGAGCACACGGCGGCCATCATTCGCATAATAAAGTGGCTTGATGTCGATCCGGTCGCGCGCCAGCAGCAGGCGGCGCTTCTTCTGGTCCCAGACGGCAAAGGCGAACATGCCGCGCAGATGCTGCACGCATTCATCGCCGTATTCTTCGTAGAGATGGACGATCGCCTCGGTATCGCAATTGGTGCGAAAGCGATGGCCGCGGCTTTCGAGATCTTTGCGCAATTCGGCGAAATTATAGATTTCGCCGTTCTGGAAGACCGCGATTGTCTCGTCCTCGTTCCAGATCGGCTGCTGGCCGCCGGCGACGTCGATGATCGAGAGCCTGCGCATGCCCATCGAGAGTGGGCCGTCGGCAAGAATGCCTTCGTCGTCGGGGCCGCGATGCACGATGACATCGCACATGGCTCGGGCGAGCGAGGCGGGGAGAAGAGCTTCGTGGTCGAGGGCGAGAGCACCGGCGATACCGCACATGAAAAAATGCCTAATCTGCCCGAGCGGTGCTGCGCATCCGGCTCCAGCCCTGGCGTAGAGCATGGAGGCGATCGAAGCTGCCGTCGAGTTTGTGAGAAAAGTCGCGCAGACGGTCGTCACGCGCGATGAAGGTCCGTTTGAGTCGCAGGGGCGCATCGCCCGGCATTACGCCTCCGGGAAGTGTCGAGAGGGCGAGTCGGTAACCGGCGCGGCGAACGCACGCCTCGACCCGCTCGTCGAAATGGCCGCGCGGGTAGCAGAAGGTGGCCGGGCGCAGGCCCGTTTCGCCTTCGATGCGTTCACGGCAAGCAAGGACTTGATGCTCGAGTTCTGCGTCGTCGAGTTCGGGAAGGGAGGGGTGCGTCAAGGTATGCGCGCCCAGGTCGATCCCGGCCGCTACCATCTGCCGTACTTCGTCCCAATTGAGCGGTGCGATGCCGCTGCGGTCGCGCAAGACGGGGAGTTCGTCCTTGCCGATGAAATCCGTGGTGAGGAATACGGTCGCGGGGATCGCCTCGCGTTGCAGCACGGGCAAGGCTTCGGTGAAATTATCTTTGAAGCCGTCGTCGAAGGTGATGGCGATGGCGCGCTCGGGGAAGGGCGTTCCCTCCTCCAGGTGTTGCGCTACCGTTTCGAGCGAGAGCGGCTTCCACGCCTCTGCCCGCAGGAAGGCCATCTGTTCGGCGAAGGCCTGCGGCGTCACGCACGAGCGATGATCCTCTTTGTCAATGCGGTGGTAGTAGATCACGCGCAGGACGCCTTCGGGCTCGGGCGAGAGCCGTCCGAGCCAGGAGCTTGCCTCTGCCGCGGAGCGGCGCAGCAGGGTGCCGAGGGGGGAGCGCATTCAGTCGATGCCGCCGCTGCGGTCGGCCTCTGTGAAGCGCTCGGCCAGTTGGTGGACGGTGGCGCGCATATCGAAATTCTCGGCGACGCGCCGCCTTCCTTCTTCGGCAATCCGGGTTGCGAATTCGGGTTCCGCCAAGAGGCGCTCCAATGCATCGGCCAGCGCCACGGGGTCGCGCTCGGGGATGAAGAGCCCGCTTTTGCCATCTTCGATCAGTTCCTGCAGGGAGGGCAATTCGGTACAGATCACCGGAACGCTGGCCGCGAGGCCTTCAATCAGAATATTGGGAATTCCGAAATGGTCTTCATGATGGGCCGGCAAGGCGACCGCGGCGGCGC
Organism: Deltaproteobacteria bacterium; assembly: GCA_046583355.1. Lineage (GTDB taxonomy): Bacteria > Desulfobacterota > Binatia > UBA12015 > UBA12015 > UBA12015. Next base: position 28,577 of record JAYGCM010000052.1, on the reverse strand, counting down.
GGTGGTAGGCCGGGATGATCTCTTCCTGGGGAAGGTAGCCCGGCAGGGAGACTTGGTCTCCGACGCCGAGTTCGCGTACCAAGGCTTCCAAGTTCTCGCGTTCTTCGCCCTCGCCGAGGATTTCCAGGCGTGCGCGGCGGCCTCTTTGTTTGAGTAGGGCAATCGCGCGGATCAGGTCGTCGAATCCCTTGCAGGTGCGCAAAGTGCCGACACTGAGGATCAGGTCGGGATCCCGCGCGGCGTCGCCGCGGGCAAAACGTGCGAGGTCGACACCGTGGTAGACCGTCTCGATCTTGTCCCGCGCGTCGGGGCAGATATCGCCGAGGTAGCCCCGGTTGAAGCCGGTGCAGGTGACCACGAATTTTGCGGCCTTGAGTTTTTCCTCGAGCATCGCATGGTGCACGAAGATATCGGTGGCATGTCCGGAGAAGCTGAAAGGGATTCCCGTCAGGCGGGAGATCGCCAGAGCGGCGGTCGCTGGGTAGGTCGCCCAATTCGCATGGATATGGCGCACGCCGCGGCGCTTCATATCGTCGGCGAACTCGACGGCCTGGGGCAGGATGGCGAGTGATTTTACCAGGGCACCCGGCATGCTGCGATGGCCGCCGACGATCTCGGCGAGCAGTCGAGCCGATTTTGCTGGCTGGCGCAGCACGCCGCCAGCACCGAGCATCAGGCGCCGGGCTGGTGCGGAGGGGTAGACGGTCCGGTCGAGGAGCATACGAGCGTCCTCATGGATCTTCCAGCCACTCGGCGCGGGCAACAGCGAATAGAGCAGGAAGTCGACGCCTTCGTCGGCGAGGCCGACGAGTTCGCGAAGGAAATAGGCGTCGACCTGACGCGGGAATTGATTGACGACGAAAGCGATCATTTTCTAGACTGCCTGTTTCTGCTTGCGTGCCAGAAGATCGAGGTAGAGCTTGGTGGTGTTGTCTACCATCTTGCCCACGGAGAAAAGCGATTCCACTCGATTCTTTGATGCGGCGCCAAGCTCCGGGATACGGTGCTTCTGGGCAACCAATCGTGCAATGGCTTCGCCGAAGCGCGCCGGGTCTCGCGGCGGCAGAAGATAGCCGGTCTCGTCTTCGACGATGACTTCCGGATTGCCGCCGACCGCGGTCGCAATCACCGGTTTGCCGGCAGCCATGGACTCGATGACGGTATTCGAGAGCCCCTCTTTGACCGACGAGAGCACAGTGAAGTCGAAGCTGGCGATCCACTCGGCGGCATCTGTGCGAAAGCCCGTGAAGTGGACACGCTCGCCAATACCGAGCTCATGGGCGAGGCGCATGAGACGTTCTTTTTGCGTGCCATCGCCGACCACGGCGAGGTGGAGATTTTCGGTTCGGTCGCGGACCAGAGCCAGGGCGTGGAGCAGCGTGTCATGGTCCTTGGCGGGTTCGACCCGAGCGACTACCCCGGCAAGCAGCGCATCGTCAGGAACACCAAGCTCGCGGCGCCGCTGCATCGGGTCGGTGCCGGTATGAAAGCGCGCGAAGTCGACGCCATTGTAGATCGTGGTGACCTTGGCCGGGCTGAGGCCCCCGCGCTCGAGCAGGTAGCGTCGTACGGCCTCGGAATTGGCGATGATCCGGTCGGTGGAGTGGGCGAGGTAGCGGCCGATGACCCGTTTGTACTTTTGCTCCCAGATATCGACGTTACGCTCCGAGGCGAGGATGATCGGTACGCCTGCCATGCGGCCGGCGACCCGGCCCCACGCGTTGGCGGTCCAGAGATAGGTCTGGAGGATATCGATTCGTTCGCGGCGCAGAAGTTCGGCCAGGCGCAGCAGGATACCGGCGTCCAGCTTGTGGTTCTTCTCGATTGTGAAGACCGGTACACCAAGCTCTTCGATCTCGGCTGCCTTGCGCCCATAGCGGAAGCAGCAAACCATCGGCTCGAAGCGGTCCCGGTCGATGCCCTTGACCAACTCCAGAATCTGCTGCTCCGTGCCGCCGAGGTCGAGTTCATCGAGCATGCAGAGCAGGCGAGTTTTTGCGCCGCTACTCGGGCGTGCGGCCGCCTGCCGTTCCGGGTGGAGGGGAACTACCGTGGCATGACGGCGGGCTGGTGCGGAGGGGGAATCTGTGGCGGCCGCTGCCGCTCGGGATTTGACTGTCATAGGGAACATTTCGGACCGGAGTCCGGGAAGGGGAAGGGAATCAGGCGGCGCGTTCCTCGAAGCTGGCGACGCCATGTTTGAGATCGAGGGAAGGTCGCCAACCCAACTCTTCGTGTGCTGCCTTGGTATCGTAGCGGAGGCTTTCTGTGGCGCGTTGCAATTTGTAGCGGGAGAGCGGAAGGCTGCGGCCGAGGAGTCGGCTGGCCAGGTCACAGGCGGCGGCGACCGGGGCAAAGAGCAGGGCCGAAACGTAGATCGGCCGAATATGGCGGACGCCCGCGCTGTCGAGGGCGTCGAGGTATTCCTGCTGGGTGACCAGCCCATCCACGACATTATAGGCCTGGCCTCGCTTGCCGGTACGCGAAGCGAGCGCGATGGCATCGCATGCGTTGTCGACGTGGGTGAAGGGCAGGAGGTTATTCTTGCGGCCGACGATGACACGGCGCCCGGCTGCTTTGGGTACGGGGAAATGGAGCCGTGCAACGAAGGGTGTCGTCTCGGCGCCGTAGAGCAGGCCGGGACGGATCACGATGGTCTCGAGCCGCGAGTTCTCGCCAAAGGCGCGGACTTTGCGGTCGGCCTCTGCCTTGGACCAGGCATAGGCGCCGCGTTCTTCGATACGTGGGTCGAGAGGCGTCTCTTCGGTGATTTCGGCACCGGCATTTTCCGAGCCGTAGATGCCGGCCGAGCTGATATGGACCAGGCGCCGTACTCCGGCGGCCTCGGCGGCCTCAAGCAGGGATTCGGTTGCCACGACATTGTCGCGCTCGAAGGCATCACGCGAGCCGCCGCTGCTGACGCGGGCGGCAAGGTGGTAGATCGTGTCGATCCCGTGCGTTGCCCGCGCGATCGCGGCGGCATCGTCGAGCGAGCCCCAGACGATTTCTTTGATTTCTGCCGGAATGCGTCGCAGGTCGGTTCCGACGCGGACCAGAGCGCGTAGTTCCTGGCCCTCGTTGGCGAGACGACGGGTCAGATGACGGCCGAGAAAGCCGGTAGCACCGGTCAGGAGGTCCATTTTGATTCTCCTTTGCGAGATTGGATGGCACCGTCGTCGCGCAGCGCATCTTCGATCGCGCGCAAGACGCGGACGTTCTCGCGTCCCGAGGCCCCGTCGTTGGGCGGCATAGCCCCCTCATCGAGGCTGCGGTAGTAGGCACGGATCGTATTGCCGATGCCGGGGTAGGTCTTCATTCGTCGCAGCGCGACGGCGAGGGTATTGGACACGGTCGCCTGCACCATTTGTGCTGCCGGTTCCAGGTTCGCGAGCAGTTTGGCGACCATCTTGGGTAGCTTGCGCTCGCGGTCAACGACCACGGTCATGGTGTTGAGATTCACCCGCGCGGTGGCCTTGGTGCCGTAGACATCGAGGTGGTTCAGATAAGGTTGGGCGCCCATCGAGAACGAGACGAACGCATCGCAATTCTCGCCCGGCAGGAGGATGCGGATTTCGCGCAATACGCCGTTGCTGGGAATGCGCACGCCTTGCACGATGATCTCGCGTGCCGGGCCAGCGAAGGCCTCGACCAGGTAGAGCGGGTGGGGGCCGAGGTTGTAGAGCGGCGCGAAGGCATCCGCGACACTCCAATGGCCGTCGGCGTCTTTCTCCGGAGGATTGACTCCCTGATGGGCTTCGACCGAGACGATCTCGCCCAGGGCGCCGTTTGCCACGAGTGCGCGTACTTTCTGCATGACGGGGTCGAGTAGGCGATTATGGTCGACGCAGATTCGTCGGCCATAGCGCTCGGCTGCGTCGATCATGCGGTCGCAATCTTCGACGCTCATGGCCATCGGCTTCTCGACGAAGACATTCGCGCCCTGTTCCATGGCGGAGATGGCGATATTGGCATGCGTCGCCGGAGGCGTGCAGACGTGGACGATATTGGGCTCCTCGCGGACCATCATCTCGTCGAGTGAACTATAATGGTTCGGGATATTGCGCTCGCCCGCGAAGCTCTCGGCGAGCGCGGTGTCGGCATCACAAACGGCGACGACCTCGGCACCCGAGATACCCCGGATGAAGCCGCTATGGACCGCAGCAATGCGTCCGGCCCCGACTAGGCCGACACGATGGGCACTCTTGCTCATGCTCGATCTTCTCTTAGCCGAAGGTCGGCAGGTGGTGCCAGAATTCGTTGTTCAGAGCGCAACATTTTGCGCAACTCGGAAACAAGCCGCGCTCTTTCAGGGCCTTGCGGAAGGTCTGGTAGGCATCGTTATTCCAGATCTCGATTACGCTCTTGTCTCGGATATTGCCGAAGGCGATATCGAGTGAGCAGGAATAAACATCCCCATAGGGATTGATGCGGAAGGTCTTCCACGGGTAGAAGCATTTTTCGCCGAAGGCGTATTCGTCGTCGAGGAAACGGCGCTCCATTTCCTCTGGCGTCTTCAGCGGCGGGCCGAAGCCCACCGGGATTCCGTATTCCTCACCCTTGCGGATGGCCTTCTGGGATTCCTCGAAGAGCGTGTCTCCGTTGACCTGGCGCAGGTACATCGGCAGGTCCTGGTTTTCCTCTTTCTCATGCGCCGGTAGCGGCATGAGCTCCCGCGTCTCCTTGTCGTGCTCGGGCGTGGTGTAGAAGAGGTAATCGAAATCGACCGTGTCGACGCCGGTATCCTTCAGCCAATCCAGAACCTCGCTGTAGCGGTGCTGGTTCAGCGCAGAAACGGTGACCGTGATGCCGATCTTGGGCCGACGCACGCCGAGTTTCTTCTTGGCTTCCTGGATATTGCGGATCCCTTCGAGGAGGCGGCGGAAGCTGCCCTTGCCGCGACGGATTTCATCGTGCAGATCGTCGGGGCCATCGATCGAGATCGACAACGAATGGGGGCCCAGGGCGACCAGACGTTCGGCTTCGGCTGGGCGCAGGAACCAGCCGTTGGTATTCACGCAGAGGTGAATCGGGGTCTTGCAGATATATTCGATGATCTCGAAGGCATCCTTGCGCAGGAAGACCTCCCCGCCCGTGATGGTCATATCCTTGACGCCCATCTTGACGATATCGTCGATCGTGCGCTTGATTTCCTCGGTGGTGACCTCGGCACGTTGGCGTTCTTTGACGAACTCCGAGTTCGTTTTGTCGTGCATCATGCGCGGGATATCGAGCGGGCACATCTGGCAGGAGAGGTTGCAGCGTAGCGTAAGCTCGAAGGTCATGGACTGCGGTGTCCATGCCTTGCCGCCGGCTACGGTATAGGGGAGCCAGTATTTATAAGCCTGCAGGTTGCTCTTGGTCAGGCCGCGGTCGCGCAACCAGCCTTTGAGGTCATCGGCGATTGTATTCTGATTATTTGTCATGGAATGCTTTCGGAGAGAGTAAGGCTAGAGGAGACGACGGCCTTGTTGGCGTAGGCGAATGCCGTCTTCCCGTGTGGGAAAAGAATAATACGTGGCGTCTTCTTTTTTGTTCGGAAGCGTAGCCACAGGGTTTGCGTCGTTGCCAGCTTCGAGCCGGTCGATCGCCTCGATGACGAGGCGGGCGCCGAGCGCCTTGGTGCGCCGGATCAGGCTGTCCTGGGTATCTTCGGGGCGGATCTCGACCCGCTCCTGGAGCAGGATCGGGCCGTCATCGAGGTTCTTGTTCATGAAATGAACGGTCGCGCCGGTTTCTTTTTCGCCGTTGGCGAGAACCCAGAAGCTGGGCAGACGGCCGCGGTAGCGCGGCAGGAGGGCGCCGTGCACGTTGATGCAGCCGAGGCGCGGCAGCGCGAGGATCTCGCTTTTGAAGACCTGACTCGCATTGATCGAAATGATCAGGTCGATGCCGCGGCGGCGCAGCTCCTCATGGTACTCCGGCGCGTTGACGCTCTGCGTGGGAAGCTCGGGGATCTGGTGCTGTTTGGCTACCGCGGCGACCGAGAAATAACCCGGCAGCGGCACTCGTTCGGATGCGATGCCGAGCGCTTTGCGCCCGACGTAGCGGATCGATTGTTTGAGGAATTGCGTGAAGCCGTAGACCTCCAGGTGCTCGCGCGCCGTCGAGAACCAGGTCTGTTTGGGCATGAGAGTCGGCAAGATGGTGATACCAACGACGTTTCGCCCCCGCTCGCGCAGAACGGTCTGGAGGAATTGCGGCAGGTAGAGGCAATCTTCCTGCGTGATGATGAGGGTCTTGAGTGGCATTTCGTCTATCGTTTCAGCCGTTCATGATCTTCTGATCGGGCGCGGCAGGCAAGGGTATTTCGCCGGTTTCGCCGAGAAAACCGGCGCTTTCGAGAACCTCGCGAATGGGCGCAAAGGAGAAATCACCTAGCAGACGCCGGAGCTTGTCTTCCATAGCGTCCAACCGCCAATAATGCGTGGAGAAGCCACGTTTTCCGCGGATCGGCAGGCGTGGATGGTCGGGGCCGATCTCCCAGGGGTGCAGATAGACGACGGCGGGCTGGCCTTCGTCATTCACCCGGCGCATCCCCCATTGCATATAACGGTAGGGGAGAAGGCGCAGGTAGGCGCCGCCGCCGAGCGGCAGGTTGCGCTGGCCGAGCCGGGTCGTCGTCATCGGGAACTCGGCGAGCTGCCTGCCGTCGCGTTCGTGGACGAGGAAGGGGAAGCGTTTCGCGCCCGGGATGCCGTAGAGGGCATCTTGAACCGGAAAGACGCTGGAGTCGTAGCGCAGACCTGCTTCGAGCATTATGTCAAGCGCCCACATGGATTTCGCCGTGATGGAGAACGAGGGCGCGCGGTAGCCGAGGACCTCGACGCCGGGGACGGCGCGGAGGATCTCCAAGGAGCGCTCGAGGTCCTCTTTGTAGAGGTCGCGCCCCTGCTCGTAGACCAGTCGATGGGTATGGCCGTGGGTCGCGATCTCGTGGCCGTCGGCGGCGATCTCGGCGACCAATTCGGGGTGGCGCACGGCATTCCAGGTCAGGATGAAAAACGTGCCGCGCACATCAAACTCGCGCAGCAGGGCGAGGATGCGGCGGGTATTGGCAACCACGCGGCTCTCGTAGCGATCCCAATTCGCCAGCGGAATGCTGTCTTCGAAATCCGAGACCTGAAACCAGTCCTCGACATCGACGGAAAAGCCGTTGACGATCGTTTGGCTCATGGCTCGCCTCCGCTTTGCGATGGGGCACGGAGTGTCTCGTTCTCGCTTGCGGTGCCCTCGCTGGCCTCAAAGGGGCGCTCGGCCGTCTGCCATTTGCCCAGCTCGGAACCCTGCAGCACCTTGGCCCATCCTTGTAGCGCGGCGAGATTGCCGATGGCGAAATAAACCGCCGGGGAGATCGCCTTCTTGAGCGGTCCGTCGGGCAGCCGAAAGCCGATCGGCGCGGCCAGATAGATGGCGACCTGGCCCCAGAAAGCCAAGGAGTAAAACCATCCTTCGGCCAGCCAGGCACCGGCAAAGAGCATCGCGAAGATAAACGGAGTGAGGTAGCGCAGGCCCTTGCGCGAGAGTAGCTCCCAGCCGATCAACCAGGCGCGCTGGCGGACGATATCGGGCCATACGGCTTGGATGCCGCGGATGCCGCGACCGATGATGCGCGACCGACGCTTGAGTTCGTCGTCGGTATCGCTTGAGCCGGCTTCGATCGAGAGAGCCTTGCCCTCATAGACGCAGGCATGGCCTGCGGCCGCGACCCAGATCGGCTGCACCATATCGTTGCAGACATCGTTCGGAATGGAGCGACAGAGTGCCTTGCGGACGGCGAAGATCGAACCATTGGCGCCGAGGAGGCTGTCCAGCGAGCCCTCGAGCCTCTTCTGCATCTGGTCGAGCTCCCAATAGCGGTTGTAGCCCTCCGCGATCGGGTTGTCGTTGAAGTTGCGGTAGACCAACTCGCCGCAGGCCGAGCCGACTGCGGGGTCGGCAAAGGGACGCAGCAATTCGCGCAGCGCATCGGGTTCGTACATGCCGTTGGCGTCGGTGAAGATGATGACCTCGCCGCGCACGCGCGGCATCGAGTCGTTCAGCGCGAGGTTCTTGCCGCGGTTCTGTTCGTAGGAATGCAGCACGATACCGCGCTCGGCGTAGGCGCGTGCGATTGCGGCAGTACCATCGCGCGAGCCATCGTCGACCACGACGATCTCGAGGCGTCCGGCCGGATATTCGAGCGCCAATGCATTGTCGAGCTTTTTCGCGAGGACGTCTTCCTCGTTGTAGGCCGAGATGATGAGCGTAGCGCTGGGCAGGGCATCGTCGCTTGCACGCGGGCGGCAGGCGCGCCGCCGCACGCGGGCGAGCGCCATCAAGGCGAGCGGGTAGCCGATCACTTGATAGACGAGGGCCGCTGCCGCGAGCCAAAAGAGTAAAGAGCCAAGCATGAGCTTAGATTTCTTCCCCGGAGACGGCCTCGAGGGAGGGCCGGCCAGCCGCGGGGGTATCAGGATTATCCTCGGTTTTTCGAGCCGGAATCTTGAATCCGGCACGGCTCAGGGCGTCGCGGTAGGCGTTGTCCATGGCGGAGATCATCGCCTCAAGACTATAGTACTTGCGTACCCGTATCGCACCGGCCGTGGCGAGGCGGGCGGCCAGCGCCGGGTCGCGGCAGATTCGCTCGAGGGCGTCGGCCAAAACCGTCGCGTCGGCCTTCGCCACCAATAACCCGGACACGCCGTCTTCGACGATTTCCGCGCAGCCGCCGGCATCGGTTGTGACCACCGGCATGCCGGCGGCCATGGCCTCCAGCAGCGCGTTGGGCATCCCCTCGATGATCGACGAGAGGAGGTAGATGTCCCATTCTGGCAAAAGGCGGGGGACATCGTCGCGGCGGCCCAGGAAGGAGACGCAATCTTTCAGGCCCAGCGCGTCACGGCGCTCGGCCAATTCGTCGCGCAGGTTGCCGTCGCCGACAATCTCGACGCGCAGGCCGGGGATCCTTTGGCGCAGCAGGGCGAAGGCTTCAAGGGCGTATCCGTAGCCCTTCTTCCAACCCAGGCGTCCGACCATGCCGATCCGCGGGTGCTCGGGATCGAACGGCGGACGCATTGTGCTTGCGGGGAGTTCCACACCGTTGGGGATGCATAATAAGCGTTCGCGCGGGCACCATTCGTGCTCGGCCACTAATTCGAGTACGGATTCGGCGTTGACCAGGACGCGGTCGGCGAGGCGGTTGGAGAGCGCGGCCGCCAGGCGTCGGTCGCGCCGCGTGTAGCGATCCAGCGATCGTTTCGCGACGAAGCGGACGGGCGTTCGGGCCAGGAGTCCGGTGAGCGCGGCCAGGAAATTGCCCTCAAAAAGGTAGCCGTGCACAATCTGGATATCGCGGGCGCGAAACTCACGCGCGACCTTGCAGATACGGCCCCAGGTGGCGGGTCGCATCAGGCTGCGGCGGATGCCGAAGGAGCGCACCTGGACGCCGTGGGCCTCAAATACGGGGGCCAATTCACCGGCATCCGCTGCGGCCGTCCAGATTTCCGGGGCATAGACTTGCTTGTCGAGACCATCGACTACGCGCAATAGGTGGCGTTGGGCGCCGCCTATTTGCAGGTGGTCCACGATATAGGCGATGCGGATCATACGCCGGGTTGTGGACGGTAGAGGGCGCGCGAGGCGGCCCGCCGCGCGCCGGGTGTGCCGGCCTGGGCTCCCGGTAGGCCACGCCCGCGCAGGTCCTCTTCTTCGGCCCAGCGGGTGAGGACGACGGCGAAGGCGACGATGAAGTAGAGATGCACTTCCAGCCAAACATCGGCGAAGATCGAGAAAAAGAGCAACAAGATCAGGTAGATGTGCAGGAAATCGGGAAGGTAGGGCAGCGAGGCGTGGCGATGGTATTTCGGCCGGAGCAGCTGGATGCGATTATAGAGCGCGGCGAAGAGCATGAGGTAGAGGATGGTGCCGAAGATCCCTCCCTCGGCCATCGACCAGACATAGGAATTATGCGGCGGCTTGTAGGAGCCGTGCATGATTGCGTTGACCCAGCGGAAATTGGCGAGTCCCACACCTGTCAGGGGGTAGGTCTTGATGATGGTCGCCGCCTCGGCGAGTGTCGTCGTCCGGACCTGGGTGGAGCGACTTCCTTCGGCGGTGGCACTGCCGTCGGTGGAGGCCGCCGGCGCAAAGGGGTTGAGGTTGAGCAGGCGTTCGCGATGTTGCTCCGTCAGGACGAAATTGAACGCGAGAACGAGGAAGGCGAGAGTAAAAAAACCGGTGCCGATTTTCCATCGACGGGCGATCTGCGGGCCTCGAAGCATCAGCAGGCCGACCAGCCCGAGGCCCAGGAAGCCGCTTCGCGAGGCCGAGAGCAATACCAGTGGAACACTGCCCATGGCGAGTAGGAAGAAGCCCAACTTCCCCAGCCCCGATTTCGCTGTCATGCCCAGATAAACGAAAAGCGCAATGCCTACGTTCATCATGAAGGCGAAGCGATTCAGGTTGACGGCCCAGCCCACGGTTTTGGAGGAGATTCGATAATCGGCGGCGCCGGATACGATCTCACCACCCAGGGTTGGCAAGGCGATGGCGATGCAGGCAGCGAGCACGAACAGGACGGTGCGCAATTGTGCCGCAGTCTTGATCCAATGGATGAAGAAAATCACGAAGGCGACGCGCGAGAGCAACTCGAACATCCAGCGGCCACTATCGTCGGTCAGACCGTAGAAGCGGCCCATCGAGCCCTTCACCTCGACTGAGGGAAGGAGCCGCTTCTCTGGCAGGTAGAGCTCGCTGAGAAAAGAGATCGCAATGAACCAGGCTGCGATCATCAGCAGCAGGCGGATTTCGCGCTCGCGCAGAAACCAATAATCGCGGGTCTGGTAGAGGTTCCAGATCAGGATGGTGGCTAACGAGGCTCCGAGAAAGTTGTTGATTGTCAGCGGCGGCGAGCCTTTGAGGGCATCCGGGTAGGAGACCAGCATCGTCGACATGATGATGAGCACGCCGATATTGGGTCGGTAGAATACCGTCGCTCCGCCGACCAGCGCCAGGCCGATGCCAGCGCCGGCGAGCGTGGCCGTGTCGTCACTGAACGCAGCTACGGCCAAGACGATGGCGTAGATGACCAGCAACCCGATAACCCACGGCGGCATGCGTGGGATGGGTTTTGTCGTGCGTCGGGTCGTTGAGCGCCCGGCCGGTAGGGAGGGGGCACTCACGTCTGCAACTTGCCCCGTTCGATGCCGAGCGTGAAGTCCGGCAAATAGCAGTGGCGGCTGTAGACGCCGACGCGCTGGAGGGCGAAGGCATCGTCGCCCTCCTGGACGCTACCGGTGAGCGAGGTCGTCGAGGAGTCGAAGCCGGCGTCGCGCACGATGCCCTTTACGGCGTCGGTGAGATGCGCGCTGCCACGCCCGTTCGGATAGGAAAAATGTCGGACGCGGGTGTGGATCTCCGCTTCCAGGGCCTCCTTGGAGCCGGTGATCTCGCGCTGGGCCTCCTCGAAGGTCGCGTTCGGCAGGTTGGGGTGGGTGAGGGTATGGGCTCCGAAGGTCATCCCGGCGTCGTGCATCTCGCGGACCTGGTCCCAGGTCATCATGCTATTGCGCAGCGGGCTGAGATCTTCAATTTCACCTGCGGCTCGAACGGCCTCCAACAAGGCTAGGCGTTTCGCGGTGGGAATATTCTTCATGGTGACGACGAGCTTGGTGAACGCCTCTTTGCGCTCCACGGCATCCCCCAGAGGGAATCGGAAAGCGATCGGGTCGTGTGTCTCCAAGACGGGCACGCGGCTGGTGAAGATCACGAAGCGCAAGAGTCCGACCCAGAAGAGTTCGCGATTGTCGATGCAATTCGTCGTCACGTAGAAAGTCCCGTTCAGCCCGTGGCGCTGGAGAATGGGGAAGGCCTGCGTGTAATTGTCGAGGTAGCCATCATCAAAGGTCAGCACGATGGCGCGCGGCGGTTGCGGTTCTCCTGCGGCGAGTCGATCGACCATCTCGTCGAGGGTGATGACGTTATAATGCTTGGCTAAATAGGCACATTGCCGGTCGAAGCCGTCGGGGGTGACGGCCAAGCCGGGGTCGAGGCAGAGGTGTGTGCCATCGGCCTCCGTGCTGACGGAGTGGTAGCGCAGGATGACCGCACGGCGGCCAAGGCATGTACGCGCCAGATGCGCGATGCCACCATGGTGGATCGCGGATTTGGCCAGATTGGAAATTGTGTTGCGAATGATCGCGCCTCCGGGGTTGAGCGCGCGCGGAAAGGGGAAGGGAATCAGGGGGTCAGTGAGCGCGGATATCCGAGATCAGGCCCAGCACGGGGAGTTCGAGTTCTCGCTCCACGTCCGAGGCGAAATGGTAGGTCTGGTAAAGGAATTCGAGGCCGAATGCGCCGGCGATGCCGAGGCCGGCACCCGCGATGAGTGCCACGATGAAAGTCAGAGATTTGTTCTGGCCGTAGGGCTTGGCCGGCGGCTGGGCGCGGTCGACGATACGAATGGAATCGAGTTTGTCGGCGCTCATCTGAAGCGAGAGCTCGGCTTCCTGGCTGCGTTTGACGGCGAGGTCGAGAGCAGTGCGACTCTGCCGGACCGTGGCTTCCAATTCTCGCATTCGGCTGGCCGAGGCATCGATTTGGTGAATCCGTGCGCGGTAGTCAACGGTCATACTTTCCATGCCCGAGCGTTTGGCGAGGAGGGCCTCGCGATTCGCCCGTGCGCGGTGCAATTCTTCGACGATATCCTGTCGGACCGGGTTGCGCTCGAATCGTTCGGTGCCGATGATTCGTGGCGCGAGTTCGCTGACACGGCCGCGGAGCTCGGCGATCTGACGTTGTTTGTCGCTGACGCGCCGATCGTTGTTGGTGTACTTCTGGCGCAGCTCGGAGAGCTCTACCGTGAGGATGCCGATGCGCTCTTCGAGTGCACGGGCGATCGGATTGTTGACCATATTGACATCGCTGGCAATGCGTTCCGGCTCGACTTCGAGCGAATGGTTCAGCTCCAGCATGAGGTGGTCGGATTGGTCGATCTGTACTTTGGTCTCGCGCAGGGAGAGTTCCGCGGCCATCATCTGGCGGACGGATTCGTCGAGTTGCTGCTCGAGGTCGACAATGCCGGTCTCGCGCTGGAAGATATCCAATGAGGCTTCGGCGCCGCGCAATTTTCCCGCCAGGGAGACGCGGCGCTTCTGATAGAATTTCGCGACCTGCGGAGACTCATAGAGGCTCGGATGGTACTCGATGTAGGTATCGGCAAGCGTATTCACGACGGCTGCCGCGATGTTCTTGTCTGGATGTTCGAAAGCGAGTTCGATCATCGGCGTTTTGGGAAAGGGCGTCACCTGGAGGCCGCGACGGATTGCGGCCGCCGTGCGGCGCGCGCGGATCTCGGGGTCGGCCGGCACGGGGTCGATCAATTCGACCTGTAGGCGGTTGGCCGCCTTGAGCAGGAAGCTACGGTTCGAGAGGTTCTCGACCTCGGCGAAGAGCACCTGTGCTTCGGGAATCTGGGTGGTTTTGCGGGTCTCCTGCGGCGAGAGGTGCAGGTAGGAGCGGCTGCCGACGACGAGCAGTTTGGCGCGTGCCATATAGGTCGGCGGTCGCAGCAGCGTGAAGATGATGATCGGCACCGCAACCACCAGGAAGGTCGTTACGATGAAGCGCTTGCGCTTGAAGAGGATATGCAGAAATTCGCGCGCGGCTTCGTTCACGGCCGGTCCTCCGCGTTGGGGATCACGGCGACTTCGATGACTTCCTGCGGGTTGGTCAGGCGGGTCAGGGCTTCGGGGATATAGGTCTGTGTGCGGTTGAGTACAGCGCCGAGAATGGGTGCGCTCACGCGCTCGAGTTCACGCAGCGAGATCGCCGGTGCGCTCACCGGCGTCGTTTCGGCCTGGATGACCACGATGACGCCATCGGTGCGGGGCGCCAGGTAGGCGCTGTCGGCGTACATCTCCATCGGCGCGCCGTCGATCAGGATGGTGTCGAAATCTTTGCGCAACGAACTGAGGAGGTCGTCGAAGGAACGCCCCTCGAACATATAGGGGACGCGCATGGGGCCGATGCCGGTGGGCATGAAATAAAGGTTGGGCAGATCCGTCGGGTGGATGTGGGAAGAGCCGTCGCCACCGTCGGCCAGAGCTTCGCAGAGTCCCGTGCGGGTCTCGCCGCCGAAGACGTTGGTGAGGCCCGGTGTGCGGAAATTCGCGTCAATCACCAGACAGCGGCCGCCTTGTGCCATGGTGGAACCGAGCAGGGCGGTTGTGGTCGTGACTCCCTCGCCGTGGCGGGAACTCACCACCAGCATGAGTTGGGGCGGGCGGGCTGAGCGCGCGGCCATGATATTTTTGCGCAGTTGCTGGAACTCTTCGACCGTAGTCGGCGGCACGTCGAAACTGAAATGGTTGCGACCGTGGAAGGTCCGGCTGCCGTTGGCGAAGCCGTTGCCCTGGTGCTGGCCGTTGCCGTTGCTCCGGCCGTTGCCATTGCCGTTGCTCCGGCCATTGCCGTTGCCGTTGCCGTTGCCATTGCCATTGCCATTGCCATTCCCGTTGCCATTGCCATTGCCATTCCCGTTGGTGCCCCAGCGGCGCAGGCGGTCGCTGATCTTCGACCAACTCCGGGTGCTGCTGGGCACCGGCAGGTTCGCGAAGGCCTCGTCGTCATCGGGGTCCAAGGAAGGCTCGATCACCGACTCTGCGGCAGTCGCGCCCCGTCCTTGCGGTGGGGTGGCGTGCACCGACTCTACCGGTGTTACGGGTGACTCTGCGGCGGGTGTCGCCTCGACGGTCGCAGGGCTTGCTGCTTGCGCAGCGGCTTTCTTCGCCTTCTCGAGGTTGGCGCGGCGCTCGGCTTCTGCCCGCTTCAGCGCTTCGTAAGTTTTACCCACTCATGTCTCCAAGGGATGATTCTGTCTAAAAGGCAAGGGCGTTCAGGTCGAAGCCAGGCCGCGGTACCGTTGGTAGCAAGCCGCGGATCCATTGGTCGACCCAAATATTGGCCTTGCCGATGAACGTCTTGGGGACGAAGACGATATCGTCAGGGGCCATATAGATTTCTCCAGGTGAATCGCCTTGGATGACAGCTTCCAGATCGAGACGTTGCGTCTGGATCTCGCCGCCCATGCGGGTCACGTAGAGGACTTCTTCCATCATGGCGGTATCGGTGAACCCGCCACGTTCGATTACCGCCTGGAGAGGCGTGAGCCCATCGCGGTAGTTCACGAAGCCGGGGCGGTTTACATCGCCTCCGACATAAACTTTGTGCTCGGCAAGCTGCGCGATGATGACGCTGACGACCGGATTACGCAGGCTGACCGAAGACTTCTCGACGATCAGGCGCTCCAACTCGGCAACCGTGAGGCCGGCAGCGCTGATATCGCCGGCGGTTTGCAGGGAGATCAGGCCGTCGGGGCGTAGAGGCGTGCGCTCATTTTCTTCGGGGTGGTGCATGAACTTCACGTCGATCAGATCGCCGGGCGCGAGGCGGTAGCTGAGAGTGTCGACCTGTTCCGGGAGCAGGGCGCCCGGACTGGTTTGTTCGGCCGGAACCTGGGCCATCATCATCAGCGCGCGCTGCTGGCTGACGCTCGGGCCGCAGCCCATGGCGAGCAATGCCAGAACAAACGCGGCCGCTTTCGCGGCGCAAAGAAAACTAGGGGTTTTCCCTGATATGGTGCTTGGAATGATCAAATCCGCTTCTCTCCGGAAACTCTTCTTAACGGTTGTTGCGGTGCAAGGCTCGTTCAAAGTTGAAGCGCGGGTCCGAGAACCATCCCCGAAACGCTCCTCCGCCATTCCGCGAAGCTGCAAAAGTGAAGCCATTGCCCGCAGGGCGGGATTGTGGAAATCCTGTGGAAACTCAATACTCTTTCGCTTCAGCGCAGGGTCGATAGTGTTTGGAAATTGGTGCATCCATGCGAACTATCGGCTGAATCGTGCAAAACCACGAGGCTGCGGGGGAAAACGTCCCTACTTTCGCAACACGGGACCGAGAGCATGGGCCGCTCGCGATGCCTCATCGGCGCTAGCGAAGGTGCGCAGGAAGACCCGATAGAGGTCCGGACCGTCCTTGAGGCTGAGCGTGCGGATCTCGACGGGGCGGCTCATCCGGGTCTGCAATCGTTTCTGGGTGGCGAGGGCTTCGCGCAGGCTCGGCGTCGTGCGGGCGATCACCTGAAACGCTCCTCCCTCGGCGATGATGATTCGGGTCTGGGCATCCAGCGAGGGGAAGAGCAGGACGGCTCCCGCAATGATTCTGCTGGGGTCGTGGACCGTCGGGTTCACCTCGCCGAGGAGATCGAGCAGGGTATAGGTCTGGCGCCCGTAAACACGCGCGGCCATCTCGGCCAGCGTATCGCCGGGGTGGACCCGTACCAGGCGCGGCAGGCTGCCTCGGATGGGTACGGCCGTCGGTTCGGCTCGGGGCGCTTGTGCCGCGGCGGGGACGGTCGGGAGGCTCACGGCAGTCCCCGCCGGCTGGCTTGGAGTCGCCGTGTTTTCGGCGGTGGCTGTGGGCATCGCTGTCGCGGTCGGTAGGGCTGTGGGTGCCGCTATGGGCGTGGGTACTGCGGTGGGCGCGGGTGCTGCGCTAGCTTTGGGTGCCGCCGTGGGGGCGGGTACTGCGCCAGGCTCGGGTGCCGCCGCGGGTATGGGTGCTGCGGTAGTCTTGGGTGCCGCGGTGGGCTTGGGTGGCGCCGTGGGTGCAGGTGCTGCGGCGGATTGGTGTGCTCCGAGCGGTGAGGTGGGGCCGCTTGCTGTGCTGGCGGCGGCTAAAAGGACCGGTGCGGGCGCCGCCGTTGGCGCGAGTGCGACCCGATGGGCCGCGGTCGGTGCCGGGAGGGTCCGCACGGGCGGAATCTGCGGTAGGGCTGCGACCGGTGCCGTCCCGGTATCGCCTGTATGCGTCGCGGTATCCTGCGGCGCGCTGGCCTTCGCGGCGTTCCCAGCGACCGCTGTTTCGGTGGCCCTAATGGGTGCCTGCGTCCGGTTGCCGAAGAGAGCGACCGCGGCAAATAGCAGTAGGCCGAGAGCCAAAACCGCAGCAAGGGAACGCGAATTTCCGGCCGGGGGCGGGCCGGGCGGCGAATCATTCGGCCCCGCGCCGCCCTCTTTGCGGAGGCTTTTCGATGTCGGTGCGGGCTCGGGCGGTGGAGTATTTTCTGCTTGCTTGGGCTCTGCGGCTTCGTCCGGCGGGGGCGCTACCACCGGGGCGGCCGGCAAGGGGATCGGGCGGCGCGGTTCGATTTTTTGCAGGTCGATGATGACCTCGTCGAGCACTTCGCGGTCGATCGTTTTGCGTCCGAGCGCATAGCCGACCAGCAGCGCGTTGTCGCAGACCGTATTGATCAGGCGGGGAATGCCGTCGGAGTATTGCCAGATCGCATCGTGGGTTTCGGGCAGGAATAGCGAGCCATCTCCGCCGGCGACGGCGAGCCGTGCTTCCAGGAAGAGAGGGAGTTCTTCGCGTGCCAGCGGTTCCAGCCGGCAGCGAACAGCGATGCGTTGCTTGAGTTGTCGGATCCGCGGATCGGCGAGG
The DNA here is from genome assembly GCA_046583355.1 of Deltaproteobacteria bacterium. Lineage (GTDB taxonomy): Bacteria > Desulfobacterota > Binatia > UBA12015 > UBA12015 > UBA12015. The sequence continues at coordinate 11,099 of JAYGCM010000052.1, read as the reverse complement.
CGGTCCGCGAGCTCGGGCTGGCCGCAGAGCACGATCTGGAGGATCTTGTCCTGCGCCGTTTCGAGATTGGAGAGGAGCCGCAGGGATTCCAGCACATCAAGGTCGAGGTCCTGTGCTTCATCGATCAGCAAGATCGTGTTGCGCCCCTCGGCAAAGGCGGCCAGCAGGAACTCGTTGAGCTGTTGCAGCATCGCGAGTTTTTTTCCGCTCGGGGAGCTGATGCCGAGCTCGCTCAGGGTGTATTCGAGTATCTCCTCGAAGGTCGCATTGGGGTTGAAGAGAAAGACCGAGACGACCTCGTCGCCGAGCTCGTCGAGCAATTTGCGCAGCAGCGTGGTCTTGCCGGTGCCCGCCTCGCCAACCATGGCGATGAAGCCCTTTCGTTCCAGAATCCCGTAGCGCAGGCTCGCGAGGGTCTCGCGGTACGCGTCGTTCCAATAGAGGAAACGCGGATCGGGTGTCTGGGTAAAAGGCTTTTCGCTGAGTCCGTAGAACTCAAGATACATGGATTGGCTCCGGATGCCGCGCGGCGTAGCCGGCGTCCTTGTCGCTATTGCGCTCGGTCGTCGGTGCTTGTGTCGGGGGCTTTCGGAATGTCGGTCCGGCGGCGCCGTCCCATTAGGAGGTAGAAGAGTTGGCGCGACGGTTCTGGTTCGTGGTCAAGCCTAGCAGAACCAGCGCCAGGAGGAGTAGTGCCCAATCCAATGAGTTGCCTACGTGCCGGAAGGGCGTATCGACGTCCAGAAGCCGGACGGAGACGACTTCGGCGACGGCCTCGCCGACCGGCAACTCGAAGATGCGGCGGCCGAGCGGGTCGATGGCTGAGGTGAGCCCGGTATTGGTCGCACGTAGAAAAAACCTTCTGTTTTCTACCGCTCGCCACATTCCCAATGTCTCATGCAGCAGTAGCGCGGCGCTCTGATTGTACCAGGCGTCGTTGGCGACACTGATCAGGATATTGGCCCCGCCGGCGGCCGAAGCGCCGAGCGGATCGTGCAGCATATCTTCGTAACAAATCGCCGGCCCGATCCGGGCCCCGCCGGCCAGGGGAAAGACGGCGGCGTTGGTGCCGGCATCGAAGTTGGCGGTCTGGGGGCTCAGTGCGCGTAGCCAGGGGAAACGATCGGCGAAGGGCAGGAATTCACCAAAGGGCATCAATACGATTTTATCGAAACGTCCCTGCAGCGAGCCGTCCTGGCCGCGGAGAAAGACGCTGTTGAACCAATGCATTCGATCCTCGCCTTTACGCCAGGAGATGGCGCCGAAGAGGAGGGGGGCGGGGGCCTGCGGCCATGGGTCGCGCACCGGGTCGAGCGCACGGCCCTGCTCAATTCCCCAAGTGATGACGGTCTCGGGCCAGACGATCAGATCCGGCACGGGCCTAAGGTCGCTCGAGAGCTTCCGGTAGCGTGCCAGGTTGGCGGTTAAGCGCCCAACGCCGTGCTTTTCGTCGAGCGAGAGGTTGCCTTGGACGACGCCGATCTGCAGCCCGGGCGCGTGGGCGATCTCCGCCTCGATCACTCCCATTCGCCAGCCGCCATAGGCCAGGAGCAGAAGCAGCGCGGCCAATGGTGCCCGCAATTTGCGCCATTCTCCCTGCGCGAGGGCGGCGGTGGTCCACACCATTACGAAGGAGAGCAGGCCGGGGCCGGCCAGGTCGGCCGATTGGATCAGGAGCGGGTAGGCGCGCTGGGAATAGGCAAGTCGCCACGGAAAAAGGCCGGGAAAGAGGAACTCGATGGCGACCCATAAAGCGGGCGCCAGCAGCAAGGGCGCGCGCGGTCCCGCGGTACGTAAAAGTGCGCCCAGGGCCGCGAAGGGCAGCCCTGTATAAAGTACCAGCAGGCAATAGAAGAATACGGCCAGCGGCCAGGGGAAGCCGCCGAAGCGCTCGATGGTCTCGATCAGCCAGGTGCCGAGAATACCATTGACGGTGATGCCCATGGCGAAGCCGATGCGGGCAGCGGCGCGGCGGTCAGTCGCCCGCGGCGCCAGCACGAAGACCGGCAAAAAGGCGAACCAGGCCAGCGGGCCCCAATCCGGGGCGAGAAAGGCGACGGCCAGTGCGGCACCGCCAGCCGCAGAATAGAGTGGAGCCCGGATTCGCTCGCCCTGCTTATTCCACGGTCCAGACGTCGCCGGAATGAAGAAGATCATGCAGGTTGGCGTCCGAGGAGGCTTTGGCCTCTGCGAGTTGGCGTTGTAGACCCTCTTCGTAAACCGGGCGGTCGATATCGTAGATCACACCGATCGGCGTGGGGAACTCGGCCGTCGTCATATGGCCCAGCAGGAAGGCCTGCACCGGGTTCTGGACATCATGTACGAGGATTTCGTTCTCGCCGATATCGGCGATCGCCACGACTTCGGGCCGCATCCCGCTCATGCGGATCGCCTTATCTCGTTCTTTGCCGAAAATCATCGGCTGGCCGTCTTCGAGAATGAGTTGCTTCTCCAGCTTGGTCGCGCGAGTGGTCACATCGTCGAAGGCGCCGTCGTTGAAGATATTGCAGTTCTGCAGGATTTCAACGAAGGAAGTGCCGCGATGCGCATGCGCTGCCCGAAGGATGGATTGCAGGTGCTTTGCCTCGACATCGATCGAGCGGGCCACGAAGGTCGCCTCGGCCCCGAGCGCCAGAACCGGTGGCTTGAAGGGGTAATCGACCGACCCCTCGGGTGTGGATTTCGTGACCTTGCCGACCTCGGAAGTGGGCGAATATTGCCCTTTGGTCAAACCGTAGATCTGATTATTGAAGAGCAGGATGTTGATGTCGAGGTTGCGCCGCAGGATATGAATAAGGTGATTGCCACCGATGGAAAGAGCGTCGCCGTCGCCGGTGGCAATCCATACGCTCAACTCTGGCCGGGACATTTTCAATCCGCTGGCGATGCCGGGTGCGCGTCCGTGCAGGGTATGGAAGCCATAGGTGTTCAGGTAATAGGGGAAGCGGCTGGAGCAGCCGATGCCCGATACGAAGACGATATTTTCGCGCGGGACGCCGAGTTCCGGTAATACCCGCTGGACCTGAGCGAGAATCGCGTAATCGCCACAACCCGGGCACCAACGTACCTCCTGGTCGGACTCGAAATCGCGCTTGGTCAGCGCCGGTTTTTCGTTTTGTTCTGCGATAGCCATCGGGATCAGTCCTCCAGTAGCGTTTCGACGCGGTGTACGATTTCCGCGACCTTGAAGGGAGCACCCTGGACCTTGCCCCATGCGATTGCGTCGACAAGATACTCGGCGCGGATCAGCCGTGAGAGTTGGCCCAGGTTCATTTCCGGAATCAGAATCTTGTCGAAGCGCGCGAGGATTTCGCCCAGATCCGGTGGCAGCGGGTTGAGGTGGCGCAGATGCAGATGGGCGATGCCTTCGTGGCGTTCGCTGAGTTGCGCGATCGCCGCACGGATCGAGCCGCAGGTACTGCCCCAGCCGACGATCAGCACGCGGCCACTCTCGGGACCGTCGATTTCGCTGGGCGGGATTTCGGCGGCGACATTGGCGATTTTGCGTGCTCGTAGCCGGACCATTTGTTCGTGGTTGGCCGGCGCGTAGCTGATATTGCCGGTTTTGTACTCGGACTCGATGCCGCCGATGCGGTGCTCGAGGCCCGGCGTACCGGGAACGACCCAGGGCCGCGAGAGTGTCTCGGGGTCCCGTAGGTAGGGGAAATAGCCTTTGGGGTCGGTGCGAAATTCGGCCTCGATGGCGGGAATTTTGTCGAGATCGGGCAGCAGCCAGGGCTCGGCGCCGTTGGCCAGGTAGCCATCGGAGAGAATGTAGACGGGCGTCATATAACGAATCGCGATGCGCGCGGCTTCCAAGGCCGTAGCGAAACAATCGGCGGGCGTGGACGGCGCGATCACGACAGCCGGGGCCTCGCCATGGCGCCCGTAGAGTGCGGCGAGGAGGTCGGCTTGCTCGGTTTTCGTCGGCAAGCCGGTCGAGGGGCCACCGCGCTGGACATCGCAGATGATCAGCGGCAGTTCGGTTTTGACGGCCAGGCTGATCATTTCGGATTTGAGGGCGATTCCCGGCCCACTGGTTGTGGTGACGGCGAGTGCGCCGCCGAAGGCCGCGCCGATGGCGGCACCGACACCGGCAATCTCGTCTTCGGCCTGGAAGGTCGTGACATCGAAAGCTTTGAGCTTTGCCAGTTCGTGCAGGATATCGCTGGCCGGCGTGATCGGGTAGGAGCCCAGATAAAGCGGCAAGCCGGCCTTGCGGGCGGCCGTGACCAGACCGAGGCAAAGCGCGCTATTGCCGGTGATATTGCGGTAGATCCCCGGTGCGATCGCGGCAGCCTTGACCTCGTAGCGGGTTGCGAAAATTTCGGTGGTATCGCCGAAATTATAGCCCGCCCGGAAGGCGCGCGTATTCGCATCGGCCAAGGTCTCGTCCTTGCCGAAACGTTGCTGGATGAACTTGAGCGTCGGCTCGGTCGGCCGCTGGTAGAGCCAGCTGACAATGCCGAGGGTGAAGAAGTTCTTGCAGCGCAGAACCTGCTTGTTGGTCAGCCCGGACTCCGCGAGAGCCAATATGGTCAGCTTGGAGATCTCAATCGCGCGCAGCTGGAAGGCATCGAGCGAGCCGTCCTCAAGCGGGTTCTCCGCATAGCCGGCCTTTTTCAGATTTCCCTTGGAGAAGGCCTCGCGGTCGACGATCAGCAGGCCGCCCTTTTGCAGGTCTTCGATATTGGCCTTGAGCGCGGCCGGATTCATCGCGACCAGCACGTCGGGGTTGTCGCCCGGAGTGAAGACGCGCTGGTTGGCAAATTTGACCTGGAAGCCGCTGACACCGGCAAGAGTGCCCGCCGGCGCGCGGATCTCGGCCGGATAGTCGGGCAGCGTACCGATATCGTTGCCGGCTAGCGCCGAGGACGTGGTGAATTGGGTTCCGGTCAGCTGCATGCCGTCGCCGGAGTCACCGGCAAAGCGGATGACGACTTCCTCGAGCTCTTCGCTCGCGGTCTCGCTGGTTGTTGCCTCTTCGGTCTCGCTGGTTGTTGCCTCTTCGGTCTCGCTCAGGGGTCCGATCCTTCCCCCCGCCTCTTGCCGCACCATTCTCCAGGACGCCGGTGCAATCCCCTCTTTGTTGAATAGCCCCGCTGAGCGGGCCTTTCAAATCCGTGCGGCGGGCGGTACCGCTCTTCGGGCGAGGCCGCGGGGGCGGGGCCTCGCGGCCGACGAGTCGGCTCCAATTCAAGGAGAGGTCAGCATGAAGAAGCGAGAGGTTGAGAGGGCAGAGCAGGGCGCCTTTGAGGTTCCCGGGTTTTCGTTCGGGACGGCAACGGCCGGCCTCAAGGAATCCGGCGCGCCCGATATCGGGCTGATCGTCGCGTCGCGGCCGGTCGCCGCAGGCGGTGTTTTTACGCGCAATCGCTTCCGGGCGGCACCCGTCGATCTGGCCGTGCAGCGGCTGACGGCCGGGCGTCTGCGCGCCTTGGTAGTCAATAGCGGGAATGCGAATGCCTGCACCGGGCCGCGCGGACGGCGCGATGCGCAGGCGATGTGTGTGGCGGCGGCGGCGTGTCTGGGGATCGCGCCGAGCGATGTGGCGCCTGCCTCGACCGGTCTCATCGGCGCGCCCTTGGCGATGGGCAAGGTGCAGCGCGGTATCCGTGCGGCCGCGCGCTCGCTCAGGCCCTCGGGCGCCGCGGATTTCGCCGATGCGATCCGCACGACCGATGCCTTCGCCAAAATAGTAGCGACGACGGTTCCGGGCCGCGACGGCCCGGTGCGGATCCTCGGCATCGCCAAGGGCGCCGGCATGATTGCACCGGAGATGGCGACATTATTGGTATTCGTTTTGAGCGACGCGGATCTATTCCCGCTCGAGGCGCGGCGGGTCGCCCGCGCGATCGCCGGATCCTCGTTCAATGAACTCTCGGTTGATGGCGATACCAGCACCAATGACAGCCTCTTTGTGCTTGCCAGCGGGGCGGCGCGTCTGCGTCGCACGGGCCGGCGCTTGCCGGAGAATTTCCTCGAGGCCGCCAAGCAGATCGGGAGGGATCTCGCCGTCCTGGTCGCTCGCGATGGGGAGGGCGCCACCAAGGTCGTGCACCTCGAGGTGCGCGGCGCCGCCAATGAGGCAGAGGCCCGGCAGGTCGCACGCACGGTCAGCCGCTCCACCCTGGTCAAGGCCGCCTTCCATGGCGCAGACCCGAATTGGGGGCGGATCGCCTGTGCCATCGGCTATAGCGGCGTCGCGGTGGATCCCGAACGGGTAAGCATCGCGATCGGCGGCGTGCCGGTTTTTGCAGGCGGCGTGGGCGTCGCCGGCAGTCGGGCACGGGCGCGGCGCCGCATGCAGGCGTCCGAGGTCGAGGTCGTGATCGAACTCGGTCGCGGCCAGGCGCGCGCCGGGGCGATCACCTCGGATCTCTCACCAGCTTACGTCAAATTCAATTCGGCCTATTCGACCTGATCGCGCATTGCCGGGCCTGCGCGATGGCAAGTGTCAGGCGCGAGAGATCGGGGCCGTTGAGGCAATCGGTGGCGCCGAATCGGGCAATCGCCTCGCGCAGGCATTTGCTATCGGCTTCCGTGAGAAGAACCGCCGGGGTGGTGATCCCACGTGCCCGCAGGTCGTGGATCAGGCTGGGCCCTGTACATCCCGGCAGGTAGGCATCCGCCACGATGACCGCGTAGGAGCCACAGGCCGCTGCCTGGAGCGCTTGCTCGGCCGTATCGGCCGACTCCGCCACGAAGCCTTTGCGCACCAATTCCCGGCCGATCAGACGGCGTAGATTCTCACTCGCGGTGGCAACGAGGACGATATCGCCCGCTTCCATAGGCGTGGTTCATTGCAGGAATCATGCCAGCATGGGAAAGTTGAGTTTCCTAGGGGTTTCGTTTCTCGCTCGATTGGATGTGTTCGATCGAGCGACCATTGGCCGCGCTGGTGTTCGGATACGGGCCGACCCGGTAAGCGGATCGGGCCTCTAACCGACACCGTATTTGCTGATCTTGCGGTAGAGGCGCTGGCGGTCGATTCCCAGCAGCCTGGCGGCTTCGTTTTTGTTGCCACCGGCCTCGGCGAGCGCTGCCTCGATCAATTCTTTTTCGGAATTCTCGAGCGGCTGGATCCGGGTCGTGCGGCGCTCGACGGCGTTTTGTGGCCGACCCGGCAGCCGAGAGGCGGGATGCTCGCCCAGGTCGGCCGCATCGATGGACTCTCCGCGCGAGAGCGCGAAGGCGCGCTCGATCGCGTTTTGCAACTCGCGCACATTACCCGGCCAATGGTGCTCGAGGAGGTGTCGACGCGCTGCATCGGTGAGTTCCTTGGCCGCGACGTTGTAGCTCTTCGCATATTGCCGAATGAATTCGGTGGCGAGAATCAGCACATCGCCGCCGCGCTCGGCCAGCGGCGGGAGGTGCACGTTCACGACGTGCAGTCGGTAGAAGAGGTCCTCGCGGAAGCGGCCCTCGCGCACGGCATCATTGAGGTCCTGGTTGGTCGCTGCCAGAATCCGCACATCGATCCGGATCGGGTGGGTCATGCCGATCGGCGTGACTTCGCGCTCTTGAAGGGCGCGCAGAAATTTGGCTTGCAGAGGGCCGGGGATCTCGGAGATCTCGTCGAGAAAGAGTGTCCCGCCGTGTGCGGCTTGGAAGACACCCTCCTGGTCGGCGATCGCGCCGGTAAACGCACCACGGCGGTGCCCGAAAAGTTGGCTATCGAGGAGGCTCTCGGAGACGGCGCCACAATTCAGCGCCACGAAGGGCTGTCGGGCCCAAGGCGAGCGTTGGTGGATCGTGCGCGCGACCAATTCTTTTCCCGTACCGCTCTCGCCCGTAATCAGGACCGTACTTTTGTTGGCGGCGATCGATTCGATCACCCCATAGACCTCTTCCATTGCAGGGCTCTCGCCGAGGAGTTCGCCGAAGCGCTGGTGGCGCGACAGGTCGCGGCGCAGGCCGGCGACCTCGCGGCGCAGGTCGCCCAATTCGAGCTGACGGGCAATCACCATTTTGAGCTCGTCGGGATCGCAGGGTTTGATCAGATAATCGGCGGCGCCATGCTTCATCGCCTCGACCGCGGATTGCACGGTGCCGAAGCCCGTCAAGACGATCACCGGTGGGTGGATGGCAAGTGTTTCGATTTCGTGGAGCAAGGCCATGCCGTCCATGACGGGCATATTCAGGTCGGTCACGACGAGGTCGAAGGCCGTATCGTTCATCTTCTCGAGCGCTTGGCGGGCGTTGCGCGCGGTGCTGACGAGATATCCCTCACGCCCAAGAATTCGTTCGATGGTGACCAGTTGATTCGGTTCGTCGTCGACAAGGAGGATCTGGGCGTTCATGGGCTTTTCTCGCTGGCTGGAGGGAGCGCTACCGCCGTGGCGGGCGGTGGGAGGCGGATCGTGAAGGTGGTGCCGCCGGGGCGGCTGCTGACATCGATGGTGCCGCCGCAGCTGGTGATCACCGAGTGGACGACCGAAAGCCCGAGGCCGGTTCCCTCGCCCGGTTCTTTGGTGGTGAAGAAGGGGTCGAATATATTGCCGAGACGCTCGGGTGGGACTCCGGTGCCGGTGTCGGAGATGGACAATTCGATCCGGCCGCCCGGCGTGATCTCGGTGGCGATGCAGAGGTCACCGCCTTCGGGCATTGCCTGAACGGCGTTGGTGATCAGATTCAAAAGCACCTGTCGCATGCCGTTTTCATTTGCCTCGCAGAGGGCCGATTCGGCGAGCATGGTACGCGCCCGAACCCCGTTATTCTGGAGGTATTTGTTCATCAGGCGAAGGGTGCGCTCGACCAGCGTACCGAGGTCGACGCTTTGCGTTTCGGTTCGACTATCGCGGGAAAATTCAAGCAGGTTATTGATGATTTCCTGCACCCGCGCCATCTCGCTGCGCGCAATGCGTAGGTCTTCTTCGACCTCGGCCGGTGCCTCGGGGAGAAGTTCGCCCAGATCATAAAGCGCGTTGGTGATGATGCCGAGGGGGTTGCGGATCTCGTGTGCGATGCCGGCGGCGAGTTGTCCGATGGCGGCCATTTTTTCGGATTGGATCAGCTGAAATTCGAGTCGGCGTCGCTCCGAGAGGTCGACATACATTGCCTGCAGGATGCGCTCGTCGTGATATTCGATCAGCGTGGCGCGCAGGTCGACGGGCAGGGGCGAGCGGCCCTCTCTTTCGAGATGGAGGTTCTCCAGCGATGCCGCGCCGTCGCGTAAGGCGAGATGAAAGGTTTGGCGGACCTGGTCGCGTTCTCGCGGCGGATGGAGATCCCAGAGCGCCGTACCGGCCAGTTCGCGGTCCTTGCTGCCGACTTCGCTGCGCCCGAAAAGGTTGGCCGCGAGGATGATGCCGTCGTCGCTGTCGACCGTGAACATGGCCGCAGGCGCCATATCGAGGGAGCGGCGATGGCCCTCGGCATGGTCGGCCAGATCTCGTTCGCGTGCCTCGACGAAAAAATCGGTAATATGAAGTGTGCGCTCCCGATGCTCTTGTTCCAGCAAGCCGAGGAGGTTCGGGAGGTCAGGGTCGTCAGGGCGCTCGCGGCGTAAGAGGTCGGCCGTGATCTGTTGCACCAAGAGCTGGCTGGCGAGAAAGCGGGAGGCCGGGTGCTTCGAGATGAAGCCGCCCCTCGCATGTTCCCGCAGGACGGCATAGGTCGTGGTATCCTCTGGGTTGCGGATGCGCGCTATCCAGCGGGTTTGTGCATCGCGGATATCCTCAATGAGTTCGGTCAGTTCTTTGTCTTCGATTGCGAATGCCGTCCCGACGGTCTCGATCCAGCGCCGGACGGTCTCGTCACGTTGCTGGTCCATGAAATCGGCCAGCTTGCGGCGCAAGGGAGTGTTGGCATGCGGGTAGAGCAGCAGGCCGCAGCCACGCAGCAGGCCGAGGATCCGATCGATATGCTCATCCAGGCGGGGCGTGGTGGCGAGCCCGCCTGTCTCTGCATCTCTCTCCAAGGCCATGCGCGCGCTATAGCGGTTTGAGGGAAGCAGCGAAAATGGAGAGTTTGTGAGCGGGATGAAAACGGGCAGCTTTGATCTGGTGGCACCCTTCGAGCCCTGTGGCGATCAGCCCTCGGCCATCCGTGCGCTAACCGAGGGGCTTCGTCAGGGAGAGGCCCACCAGACGCTTCTTGGCGTGACGGGTTCGGGCAAGACGCTCTCGATGGCGCATGTCATCGCCGAGCGGAACCGGCCCGCCCTGGTCATCGCGCCCAACAAAACCCTGGCGGCGCAACTCTATGCCGAGTTTCGCGACTTCTTTCCGGAAAACGCGGTTCGTTATTTCGTCAGCTATTACGATTATTTCCAGCCGGAGGCTTACGTTCCCTCGACCGATACCTTCATCGAGAAGGATTCCTCGATCAACGATGAAATCGACAAGATGCGTCACTCGGCCACCAAGGCCCTGCTGGAGCGCAACGATGTTCTGATTGTCGCGAGCGTTTCGTGCATCTACGGTCTCGGCTCGCCCGAGAAATACTTCGAGATGTTGGTCTTCCTCGAGCGCGACGCCGAAATGGACCGTGACGAGCTGCTGCGCCGCCTGGTCGCGATCCAATATGAACGCAACGATATCGAGTTTCATCGTGGCGCTTTTCGGGTGCGCGGTGATGTGGTGGAGATCTTTCCTTCCTACGAAGACGCGCGGGCGATCCGCGTTGAATTCTTCGGCGATACCATCGAGGCGATCTCTGAATTCGACCCTTTGCGAGGGCGGACGCAACAAGGCCTGGCTCGCATCGCGATCTATCCGGCGAGTCATTATGTAACCACCCAGGACAAGCTGGAGGAGGCGATTGTCACGATCCGCGCCGAGTTGGCCGAACGTGTCGCGGAGTTGCAGGCCGATGGGAAACTTCTCGAAGCGCAGCGAATCGATCAGCGAACCTCCTATGACCTGGAGTTGCTCCAGGAGATGGGCTTCTGCCCCGGCATCGAGGCGCTCCAACTTCGAGCCAACAGTTTGTACTGCGTTACTAATAGTACGGATGACATGGACCAAAGGCTAAGCAGCAGCTCGATGACGAGTCCGGGACTTGGACTGAGTCCCTACAGTCCGCACTCCAGTGACGGTGAAGGTGAGAGTCCTGTTCAGATGGGTCTCAAGGACTTCCTAAAAAGTGTTTTCTGT
>JAYGCM010000034.1:0-75565 GCA_046583355.1 Deltaproteobacteria bacterium | reverse complement strand
TCAGGCGCTGGGCAACTCGGTCAGCTGGGACGTGGGCCTCGGCGACGTGGACGGCGACGGCGACCTCGACGTCTGGGTCGCCAATAACGGTTACAACCGCGTATGGCTGAACGACGGTCTGGGCGTCTACACCGATAGCGGCCAGGCGCTGGGCAGCTCGGACAGCCGCGGCGTGAGCCTCGGCGACGTGGACGGCGACGGCGACCTCGACGCCTGGGTCGCCAATCACGGCGGTCAGGCCAACCGCGTATGGCTGAATCAGGATCCTCTCCCTTGATCGTCTCCCGCCGGTGCGTTTACCGACGGCCGGGTAGTTTGGTAGGACGCTTGGGGATTGGTGACGCATCACGCTGCGCTCACGCTGCCTGATCGGATGTAACCCCTCCCGGCAAGATCGCCGATGCCGACCTGGTAGCCGTGTGCGATGGGGGGACATGTCCCCTGGCGGCGGGCGAGACGACTCAGTCTTCGTCGCCTGGGACGCCGATGCTCGCGCGCTCCCATGCTTCATGGTCGATCAGCGAGGGACCATTCTCACCACCGCGGTTCAGCTCGAGCAGGTTGTAGGTATTGTCGCCGTGGTTGTGGAAATGGAAATAGATCGGCGTTCCGGCGGGTGCGTCGGCGGGGGCCGAGAGGTTCTCTGGCACGCCGTTCAGGCCGTTGATGAAGAGTTTGAGGGGTACCGGGTTGCTGCTCGAGGTGCCTGGCGGCAGGGGAATTCGCGCGGCCCAGAGTAGATCGTCGCCGATCTGGATGCCCATATACGACTCGCTATCGGGCGGTGCGGTCAGGCTGGTATGCCAAGCGCGCAGAAAGAGTGGATCGCCCTGCTGGATGGGTAGGCGCGAGTTCTGCACTACTGTCAAGTAGTTGCAATCGGCGCTTTCGATTTCGAAGGTGGCCTCGCCGCCCTCGATACCCGGTCCCCAGGCCCATTCGTGGCAATAGGCGTCTGGTGCCTGGAAGGGCACGAAGGGGTCGCGCGCCGGCAGGAAGAAATCGCCGGCAATCGGGATTCGGGCAATATGGTTCCATGCGCTCGCCAGGCACGGCGAGGAGACGCAGCGTTCGGTGCCGAAGCAATCGATCTCGACCTCGATCTCGGCCGGGTTGACCGAGTCTCCGATGGTTCCCAGACGCTCGCACCAGATGAATTGCGGCGGGCTGCCATCGGTGCGGAAGACGTTGCCGGTCACTGTCCCATCGGCGGGGTTGAGCGCGATGGCCCAACGTTCCGCCCCGATATCCTTGCTGATGAGCACGGTGCGGCCATCGGGTGTGGTCTGGGCGGCCGAGGCCTCCTGTGCCGTAGCGGGACGAGCGACCAATAACGGAAAGACGAATAAGGCGAGAACAAAATATCGAACCATCCCCCTCAATCTAGGCGCTATGGAGCAGCCCTACAACCGTGCCCGGCCGAACGGTCCGAGACGGGGCCCCAATGACCCGCGCCGCAAGGGAAGCGTTATGTTCTTTCCCATGCGCGCTGCTGGCGTGGATCTCTCAGCGGTTCCAGCGAAACCAGAGTCCGAAGAGACGCTTCACCAGAGGCGTGAGGCGGGTGCGGTTGTAGAGATCGCCAGCCTTGCGGATGGCATCGGCCTGGGTCGGGTAGGGGTGGGTGATATTCGCCAATGCGCCGAGCCCCACGCCGCCTTGCATGGCGACGCAGATCTCACCGATCATCTCGCCGGCGTGGCTGGCGACGATGGTCGCACCGACGATCTTGTCGCCCTTGCGTGGCGTGAGAATCCGCACGAAGCCCTCGGTCTCGCCGTCGAGTCGGGCGCGGTCGAGATCGGCAAAGGGGATCAGCCATTCACGGTAGGCGAGGCCGTCTCCGGCCTCCTGAGTGGTCACGCCGACCGAGGCGATCTCGGGGTGGGTGTAGGTGCAGCGCGGGATCAGTAGGGCGGAGCGCTTCCGTGAGCCACGAAACAGCGCATTCTGGATCACCAGTCGCGAGGCGAAGTCGGCTGCATGGGTGAATTTCTCGCTCAGGCAGACATCGCCCGAGGCATAGACCGCCGGGTTGGTCGTTTGCAGCCTGTCGTCGACCTGGATGCCTTTGCGGTGATCGGCTTCGATGCCGGCCGCCTCGAGGCCGAGTCCCTTGATATTGGGAGCGCGTCCGGTGGCGACCAGGATTTCGTCGACCGCAAACTTCTGGAGTGCGCCGTCGTGGCGGTAATGAATGTGACGCGTCTGGCCTTCCCGCGACATTTCTTCGATCCTGGTCTGGTGAAGAATCCGGACGCCGTCGGCGAGCAGGGCCGCTTCGACAATGGCGGCCGCCGCGCGGTCTTCGCGCGGTAGCAGCGCCGGGCCGCGCAAGAATATCGTCACTTGCGAGCCGAGGCGTTGGAAGGCTTGTGCAAGCTCGCAGCCGATGGGCCCACCACCGACCACGGCCAGGCGCGCCGGGGCTGCCTCGAGGGCGAAAATGGATTCGTTGGTCCGCACCCCGGCCGCGGCGAGTCCCGGAATATCGGGCAGGATAGGCTGCGCGCCGGTGGCGACCACGGCGCGGCGAAAGCGCAGCCGCGCGTCGCCCACCGCGATCTCGTCGGGGCCGGTGAAATGGGCGCGGCCTTGAAAGACATCGATGCCGAGTTCGCTGCGGAAGCGCTCGGCCGAGTCGATCGGGGCCATATCGGCGCGCAACTGGCGCATGCGGCGCAACGCTGCGGCCGAGTCCGGCGCGCCTGCGGCCGCTGGAAAGCCGAGCTCGGCGGCGCGGCCGAGTTCGCCGGCGACCCGCGCGCTGCGCAGCAATGCCTTGGAGGGAACACAGCCGGAGTTGAGGCAATCCCCGCCCAGCATATGCGCCTCGATCAGCGCCACGCGGGCGCCGAGTCCGGCCGCACCGGCGGCGGCGACCAGGCCAGCCGTACCGCCGCCGATGACCACCAGATTGTAGCGTTCGGCCGGCTCCGGATTGGTCCAACCCGTAGGTTGGACATGGGCGCGGAGCCGCTCGTCGTCCGGGTCGCCTTCCTGCAAGACCGTTCCTCGGGCTGGTGCCGTCAATGCGGCGGTGGTGGTTTCGTGTTCGTCTTCGTTTGGGGGCATGATCTCGTCCTTCGCCTCAAGGGGCCGAGCGGGTTCTCAAGGTTGAATTGTCGCTGCATACCTGAGAGCCATAGATTCGGGCCGTGGAATTTCGCTTATGAAATCTCAACAGCGGCCGTCCAACAAGCATAATCGCACGCCGAGCGTGCAGGGGTAGGTAATGAGTAATCCGCTGATCGAGGTCCACAAGTACGGCCAAAGTATCTGGTACGACAATATCCGCCGCGGAATCCTGACCTCAGGCGAGCTGAAGGCCATGGTCGACAACGACGGTTTGCTCGGCGTGACCTCGAATCCATCTATTTTCGAGAAGGCCGTGGTCGGTAGCGACGACTACGACGGCGACTTGCGAGCCCTGGTCGACCAAGGCGTCTCCGAGCCGATGGCTCTCTATGAGGGCCTCGCCATCAAAGATATTCAGATGGCTGCTGATATTCTCCATCCCGTCTTTGTGAAGACCGGCGGGCGTGACGGCTATGTGAGTTTTGAGGTCTCGCCCTACCTGGCGGCCGACGCCAAGGGCACGGTGGAATACGCCCGGCGGGTGCACGCCCAGATCGGTCGCGAAAATATTCTCATCAAGGTTCCTGCGACGCCCGAGGGCATGCCCGCCATCCGTACTCTGATCGGCGAGGGCATCAGCGTTAATGTCACGCTTCTTTTCTCGGTGGCGGCCTACGAGGCTTGCGCGCAGGCTTATTTGGACGGTCTCGAAGATGCCGCGAAGGCCGGCCATGACCTGTCGAAGATCGCCAGCGTGGCGAGCTTCTTCATCAGCCGCATCGATAGTGCTGTCGACAACGGCCTCGACGGGCTGCTGGCGGACGAGAAAGACGCGCTGCGCCGCCGCACCATGGAAAGCCTGCAGGGCCGCGTGGCCGTCGCCAATGGTCTGGTCGCCTACGCTCGCTATCTGGATACCGTCGCCAGCGAGCGCTGGAAGGCTCTGGCCGCGCAAGGTGCGACCACCCAGCGTATCCTGTGGGCGAGTACCAGCACGAAGAATCCGGCCTACCCGAAGCTCAAATATGTCGAAGAGCTGATAGGCGTGGATACCGTCAATACAATTCCTACCGCAACCTTTGATGCCTACCGCGAGGAGGGTCAGCCGGGGCCGACCCTGCAGACCGATTGGGAGGCCAAGCTGGCCGATGCCACCCAGGTGATGGCGACCTTGGCCGAGGTCGGTGTCTCGATGGATCAGGTGACCGATGCGCTGCTCGAAGACGGCGTCCGGCAATTCTCGGATGCCTTCGGCGGCCTGCTGGAATCCGTCGGGGAAAAGCGCGCTGCTCTTCTGGCCGCATGATAGCCAGTCTGACTGGATTGCATTTGCGACGGATGGCGGAAGGGAATGAAGCATGAGTGATGCGGGACCAAATCTGGAACCGATCGCGCAGAAGGCGCTGGAGTGGGTCGAGTCCGGGCAGACGATCGGGCTGGGCACCGGGCGTGCGGCCGCGCAATTTGTCCGCGCATTGGGCGGGCGGGTTCGCCAAGGGCTTGCAGTGCGCGGCGTTCCGACCTCGGATGTAACCGAGGCACTCGCGTTGGAGATGAAGATCCCGCTGCTGACGCTGGCCGAGGCCGGCCGGTTGGACACGACCTTTGACGGTGCCGATGAGTTCACGCCGGGACGTGATCTGGTGAAGGGCTGGGGTGGGGCGTTGGTGCGCGAAAAAATCGTCGCGGCTTCCTCGGGCAAGCTGGTGATTCTGGTCGGGGCTGAGAAAAAGGTCGAACGCTTGGGCGAACGCGGCAAATTGCCGGTCGAGATCGTGCCCTTCGGGCGGGTGCTCTGCGAGCACCGGCTCCAGGAGATGCAGTGTGCGCCAAGCATCCGCCAAGGCGAGATCGGTCCCTATCTGACGGACAACGGAAATTTCATCCTCGATTGTGCGGTTGCGCCGATCGTGGATGCCGAGGCGCTTGAAGCGCAGATCCTCGCCATTCCCGGCGTCGTGGGCACGGGGCTCTTCCTCGGCATGGCAGATGCGGTGCTTTGTCAGGATGGCGACCAGGTCAAGGTTTATTCATGACGAGGAGACAATAATGCAATTGGGAATGATTGGACTGGGTCGGATGGGGGCAAACCTCGTTCGGCGTCTTATGCGTGACGGACACGAATGCGTCGTCTACGACCCCAACGCCGACGCGACTGCGGAATTGGTTGCCGAAGGCGCTACCGGCGCCGCCACTTTGGCAGAGTTCTGCGCCGCGCTTACGACCCCACGCGCGGCCTGGGTGATGGTGCCGGCCGGCGTGACGGGCCAGGTTGTTGACGAAGTGGCCGAGTTCATGGAGTCGGGCGATATTCTGATTGACGGAGGCAACTCCTATTTCCGCGACGACCGTGCGCGCGCCGCGAAGCTCAAACCGCAAGGCATCCGCTACCTGGATTGCGGCACAAGTGGCGGCGTCTGGGGCCTGGAGCGCGGCTATTGCCTGATGATCGGTGGGGATACCGAAGCCGTGGCGCATCTCGATCCGATCTTCCGGACCATCGCGCCCGGGCGCGGTGATATCGATCGCACCGCGGGCCGCGAGGCGCTCGGCGGCACGGCCGAAGACGGCTACCTGCATTGCGGCCCGGCCGGCGCTGGTCATTTCGTGAAGATGGTCCACAACGGCATCGAATACGGCATGATGGCGGCCTTTGCCGAGGGCTTCGACCTTCTTTCGCATGCCGACGCGGATACCCATGCGCGCGAACACGACGCCGAGACGGCACCTTCGATGCACGGGGATCTCGACTACGATATCAACGTCGCCGATGTGGCCGAGGTCTGGCGCCGCGGCAGCGTGGTCGGCTCCTGGCTTCTCGACCTGGCGGCCATCGCGCTGGCCGGTGACCCGAAGCTTGAGGGCTATTCCGGCCATGTCGCCGATTCGGGCGAAGGGCGTTGGACGATTCAGACAGCGGTCGATGCCGCGGTGCCGGTCGATGTACTGAGCGCGGCTCTTTTCGCGCGTTTCCGTTCCCGCCAGGACCATACCTTCGCCGAGAAGGTCTGCTCGGCGATGCGTTTCCAATTCGGCGGCCATATCGAGAAGCCGGCGGACGGCTGAGGGATGCCGTTGGACATGGTTGGTTCTACCAGTGGACGGGCGCGGGATGTCGGGGATTTGGAACTCGCGCCAACCTCTATCGTCGTACTGGGCGCGGCTGGGGACCTGAACCGGCGCAAGCTTCTTCCAGCCCTTTATAATCTGTGGCTCGACGGACTGCTGCCGGAGAAATACTCGATTGTCGGCTTCGCCCGCCGTGAGATGGATGACGAGTCTTTTCGTGAGGTCGCCGAGAAGAGTATCGAGCAATACGGTCGTCGCGGCATCGACCGGCAACGCTGGGACGCTTTCCTTGAGAATATTCACTATGTCAAGGGCAGCTTCGATGAGCCGGAGGCCTTCGCGGCGCTTGGCGTTCGACTCGAGGCATTGGAGAAGGCACGCGCGATGCCCGCGAACCGCATCTTCTACCTCTCGATCCCACCGAGCGCGATTGAAATGTGCGTGGACGGTCTTGCGGGTGCTGGTCTGATTGCGCCGCCCGTCTCGGAGGGGCCGACGACGCGGATCATCATCGAGAAGCCGATCGGGCACGATCTTGAGAGCGCGCGCGTGATCAACGATAAGGTCGCTACCGTTTTCGCTGAAGAGCAGATCTTCCGGATCGACCATTATCTCGGCAAGGAAACCGTACAAAGCATTCTGGTGACGCGTTTCGGCAATGCCATTTTCGAGCCGCTGTGGAACCAGAAATACATCGACCATGTGCAGATCACGGTTGCCGAAGAAGAGGGTGTCGGTACGCGGGCGGGCTATTATGAAGAAGCCGGCGCGCTGCGCGATATGGTACAGAATCATATCCTGCAGGTGCTTTGCCTGACCGCCATGGAGCCCCCCTGGGCGATGGCCGCCGAGGTCGTGCGCGACCATAAGATGGAAGTCCTGAACTGCCTGCGGCCGATTGGCGTGGCCGAGGTCGGCAAGCAGGTCGTGCGGGCACAATATGGTGCCGGTTCGCCCGGCGGCCAAGATGTTCCGGGCTATCGCCGCGAAGACCGCGTTGCGCCGGATTCCACAACCGAGACCTATGTTGCCATCGAGGCCCATATCGATAATTGGCGCTGGTCGGGAGTCCCTTTCTATCTGCGCACGGGCAAACGTCTGCCCGCGCGCGCCAGCGAAATCGCGATCCAATTCAAGGCGGTGCCGCCGGTGCTTTTCAATGCGGGCGGCGCAGATCTCGAACCCAATGTACTGGCGATGCGGATCCAGCCCGATGAGGGCATGTCGCTTACCATCGCGACGAAATCGCCCGGCCTGCGCGTCGCGATTTCCCCCGTGCGCCTGAACTTTCAATACGAAAGTTCATTCGATGAGCAATCACCCGAAGCCTACGAGCGTCTGCTCCTGGATGTTGTCGTCGGCGATGCCACGCTCTTCATGCGGCGCGATGCCGTGGAGGCTTCGTGGGCTTGGATATCGGGCATCCTGGAGGGGTGGGAGGCGTCCGGCCAGCGCTGGCTACCGGAATATTCGGCTGGCTCATGGGGGCCTGTTGAGGCCGATCGGATGATCAGCGGCTACCAGCGGCGTTGGCGCAAACTCTGATGCCCGACGCGTCGTATGACACGATTCTCGCCGGCGATATCGGCGGCACCAAGACAATTCTGGCGCTCTATCGTGTCGATGGAGAACGGCTTGTTTGTGAGCGCGAGGAGAAGTTCGTCAGCGGCGATTATGCGAGCTTCGACGAGATTCTGGGAAAGTTCCTGGCGGCCGGGGTGCCGCGGTTGCGGGCCGCCTGTTTCGACGTCGCCGGTCCGGTGGTGGACGGCGAGTGTCGCCCGACCAACCTGCCGTGGTTTCTGGTGGAGAGTTCCCTGCGCGAGCGCCTCGGCGGCACCCCGACGCGTCTGCTGAACGATCTCGAGGCGACCGCCTTCGGTATGCTGCATCTCCCCGCCGCCGAGGTCGTAACGCTCCAGGCGGGCATTCGTGCCGGGGCAGGCGGTCACGTGGCCGTCATCGCCGCCGGGACCGGCCTGGGCGAGGCCTATCTTTATTGGGACGGTAGGGACCATCATCCGATGGCCAGCGAAGGCGGCCATGCCGATTTCGCGCCGCGCACGGACCTCGAGATGGAGTTGCTTGCCTGGTTGCGCGACCGGCTCGGAGGGCACGTGAGTTCGGAGCGAATTCTCTCGGGCGCCGGCGTCCATGCCATCTATGATTTTCTGCTGGATTCGGGACGTGGTCAGGAGCCTGCCGCGCTGGCGGCGACGATGGCCGGCGGGGATCCCGCCGCGGCGATTTCGCGCGCGGCACAGGAAGAAAAAGATCCGCTCGCAGTGGCCGTGATGGAGTTGTTCTTTGAACTCTATGGAGCCGAGGCAGGCAATATGGCTCTACGTGGCCTCACCCATGGCGGCGTCTTCGTCGGCGGCGGCATCGCGCCGAAGAATCTCGTCTTCCTCCACGGCACGAGTTTCCTGCGCGGCTTCACCGCCAAGGGGCGGTTCCAATCCTTCATGGAGGGCTTGCATGTGCGTGTGGCTCTGAACCCCAAAACCGCCCTTCTTGGCGCATCTCATTTCGCGCTGCGGATCTGAGGGGCTTGGCGCGCGATGGGCCGCAAGGATCAAACTGAGCCACTGACCGACGCCGATCAGGGCATCTACCGGGGCCAGAAGATCGCGCGGCGCTACGTCTCGCCAGATGGGCTGATCGTGCTGGCGGGGCGCACCGCGCGCGACAACGACACGCTGACCTTCAAACTCGGCTCCGCGAAGGATTTCTGGCTGCATATCTCGGGCGACTCGGGCTCGCATGTGATCGTGCGCAACCCCGAGGGGCTGGCTCGTCTGCCGCGTGATACCGCCAAATTCGCCGCCGCAGTGGCCGCGCGCCACTCCAAGGCAAAGGACGGTGGCCGCGTCGCCGTTCACCTCGCGCGGCGCTCGGACGTGAGAAAACCGCGTGGCCTGGCGCCCGGAAAAGTGACTGTGAGCCGGGGCAGCATCGTGCACGCGGCGCCGCTTGCTGAGTAAAACCGCATCCGGGCAAGATTGTCTCTTGCGCAATCGGTGCCGCATCTGCGATGTCTCATAGGCGGTGGCGCTTGCGCTGCCGCCCCCCCCGCATGCGCGAAACCAAAAGCAGCAGCCAGTTGCGCCTCTCGGACCTCATGGTCCTGGTGGCTCTGCTCGGCACCCTCCTCGGCGGATTGCTCACTCTCTGACGAATTGCCTTATGCTCGCTCCGTCACAGGAACTCGTGGGGAGGCAAGGCAGGGGATTCGTTCGTCGTGGTTCGCCTGGTTCGCGTGGCGCGCCCTCCGGGGTGGCCTGCGCCCGGCGTATGGTGCTTGCGGTGGTGCTGGCCTTTTTGCTTGCGCCGCAGACGCAGGCCCGGGCCGACACGGTCGCGGGTGGCGGATTGCGGCAGAGTGATTGTCTGAGCGTCTTCCAGACACTTCCTGGCGCGCGGCTGCGCGGCCGCCGCCTGATCTGCACCGACGGCGACCCGAGTTGTGACGAAGACGGCGAGGTCGACGGCATTTGCTCGATCGCGCTTGGCGTCTGTCTCAATGCATCGGGGCTTGGTCGCTGTAGCTCGCCCGGAGTGGCCTGGTTGACGGTCGAACATGCCGCAGATGACGGCGATAGCCTCTTCGATCCCGATTTCCAGGCGCTCCAGGCGCGTATCGATGCGAAGGCCGATTTCCCGGAACACGCCGAGGATGTCTGCACGGCGTTGTCCCTCTTCCGCGTGCCGGTGGACGGGCCGCGCCGGGCGGGTTCGTGCCGCGCCGGCCGCAAGACGATTCGTCTGGATGCCCGCTCGGTATTCACCCAGGGGCGCCAGCTACGCGACCGCGACCGCCTCCATTTGGTCTGCCGCCCGGCAGCGCAGGGCTGTGACGCCGAGCTTTTCTTCGCCGGTACCTTCGACCGCATCCAGCAACAGATCTTCGACCAGCGCTGCGCCACCGGCGCCTGCCACGACTCGGAATCGATGGCCGGCGGGCTGCTCTTGGAGCGAGGGGCGGCCTATTCCTCGTTGGTCGGCGGCCTGCCGAGTAACGGCAGCGCAGCGGCCGCCGGCCTGCTCTACGTCACACCGAGCGATCCCGGCGCCAGCTTCTTGTGGCGGAAACTGGCCGGCGGTCTGGCGCCGGGCTTCGGTGCACGCATGCCTTCGGGCGAGAGCCGTCTGCCCGCGCATCTGCGCAAGCTGGTGGAGGCCTGGATCCTCGCGGGTGCGCCGGCTGCAGGCTGGGTCTCAGGAGCCGATTGACCCCATTTCGTATCGCTTGCCTCTCCAGCAAGGCTTTCTACGGGGCCTGAAAACGAGAAAGCCCCAGGCTTTCGCCTGGGGCTTCCATGAGGCTCCCCGGACTGGACTCGAACCAGTGACAAGTCGGTTAACAGCCGACTGCTCTACCAACTGAGCTACCGGGGATTGCGCGCGTTTGGGTACCATTTGTTGTTCGTGCTCGCAATTCGGCCCGAAGAAATCCTTTTTCTTCCAGAGAGACTTGCGCGCGGGCGAACGTAGGGCGAATATGATTTATGCCGGCAAATCCTGCTCTGCGGACTCTTCTGCGCAACCTGCCCGGCGAGGTCCGCTCGGCCGCGCAAGCGGGCAACGCGCGGCTGGAGAAGCGTTGTCATCCGACCGGTCTGGCCGAGTTGGATGCCTGCCTGGGCGGCGGATTGCCGATCGGCCGTGCCAGTGAGATCGGCGGCACCCTCTCCAGTGGCACCACCAGTCTCGCCTTTCGTCTTGTGGCCGGGATCACCCGCGAGGCGCGGTTGGTGGCCTGGGTAGAATGGGCCGATGCCTTCGATCCGGCCGATTGCCGGCGGGCCGGCACGGCTCTGTATCGCCTGCTTTGGGTGCGGGCGCCGGAGGAAGGCGCGGCTTTTGAATCGGCCGAGGTGCTGCTGCATGGCGGCGGGTTCTCCCTGGTGGTTCTCGATCTGCGTCCGTCGCGCTGGGGCAAGGACAAGACGGGATGTCGCCAGCCGGCATCGGCCTGGGTGCGGCTGAGTCGCGCGGCGGCAAAGACGCGCTCCACTCTGATGGTTCTATCCGGTGCCACACCCGCGCTGCGCGGCATTCCTGCGGCCGTGCGTCTTACGCTGGAGACGGGGCGCCCGCGGTGGTCGGTTTCGGCGGCGCGCCTGCTGGAAGGGCTCGATGCCAATATTCATATTCATCGTGCGCCGGCGGGTATCGGTCGGGTTTTGGCAGCGCGCTTTCCGTGACGCGCCACGCCTGTATCTGCATTCCCCGTTTCCCGGTGGCCGCGTTGCACCGGGCCGAGCCGGAGTTGCGGGGTACGCCTCTCGTTTTGACCGCGGCGGGCCGATCCTCATCGCCCGAATCTTTGATCCTGGCTCTTTCGCTTGAGGCGGAGCGCCGTGGCGCGGCGGCGGGGATGACATTGGCGCAAGCTCTGTCGCGCCATGCCGATCTGGTCGTGCGTACGATCGACCCGGGCGTGTTGCGCGGCGCCCAGGACGCTCTTTGGGAAGCCGCCTTGGCGACCACGCCGCATGTGGAATTGCCGGATCTCGAAGAAGACGCGACGCAATTTGTCTATCTGGATGCATCCGGTCTGGAGCGTCTTGTCGGCTCGGCAGGTGGGCTCGCGGCGGCCCTGTCGGCGCGCGTGGCGCGGGTGGGTTTTTTGCCGGGCCTCGGCGTCGCCGACCGGATGGAAACGGCGCAGGTCGCCGCCGAACTCGGCGCGCATCGCCGGGGCGCCGCTATTTTGGTTTGCCCAGGTGGCGATCGCGCTTGGCTCGCGCAGCGCCCGTTGGTGGCCTTGCGGCCACCGCCCGAGGTTGGGGAATGGTTGGCGGAGGTGGGCATTATCACCATCGGCGCATTGGCCGAGGTGGCGCGCGCAGAGGTCGGCACCCGTCTGGGTCGTGCCGGCATCGGGCTCTGGCTGACGGCACGGGGGGAGGGGCGCCGGGTATTGCGGCCGCGCGCGCCGGGCCTGGAGTTGGTTGAGGGCATCGATATGGAATGGGGCGTCGAATCTCTTGAAGCGCTTCTTTTCCTTCTCCGCGGGGTACTCGATCGCCTGCTCGCTCGGCTCGAGGTGCGCTCACTTGCGGTGGCCGGCCTGGAGTTGCGACTCGCGCTGGCCGGCGGCGGCGAGGAGCGGCGCAAGGTCGGCGTGCTGGCCCCCACGCGCGAGGCCAAAACCCTCCTGCGTCTGCTGCGCTCGGCACTGGAAGGGACACCGCCCACCGCGGCGGTCGAGTCGGTTGCGCTTGTGGCCCACGCCGGTGAGGCGCGCCCCGAGCAATTGGACCTTTTTCGGCCGGCCGGACCCCCGCCGGCACAACTTGCTGGAATGCTCGCCCGCCTGGCGGCCATCTGCGGCGAGGAGCGGGTGGGGCGGCCGGTAGCGCCACCCGGACATCGTCCGGAGGCTGTCGGCTTGGCGCCTTTTCGGCCACCGCCGGCGGCGGCGGTCGAGGTGGGGGCACGCCTGCCGCGGGGCGGACCTCCGGCCCCGCGTGCGTTGCGTCCGCCCATGGCGCTTCGGGTAGAGACCCAACAAGGCCGTCCCGTCGGTCTCCGCAGCGCTTCGGTCTGCGGGCAGGTGCGGATTTGCGCCGGGCCGTGGCGCATCGAGGCAGAGTGGTGGAAGGCAGATCCCTGTCGTCGGGATTATTTCAATGTGCACCTTGACGATGGTGCGCTTCTGCGGATCTACCGCCGCCTGGACGCCCCGGTGGGAGCCGCGCTTTGGTTTCTGGATGGCATCTACGATTGATCGGCCGGGTTGACGCTGCGGCTCTCCCATGGGCGACTCTTGGAAGATGCAGAACCTGGAGAAGGAACTCGAAGTAGCTCGCGCGCTCGTGCGCCGGGCTGGCGACCTCACGCTTGAATATTTCGGCAAGGATCTCGATGTCGAAACAAAAGCCGACGAGAGTCCCGTGACGGTGGCCGATAGGCGCACCGAGACGCTGATCTGCGAAGGGCTGGCGGAGGCCTTTCCGGACGACGCGATCCTCGGCGAAGAACATGGCGAGAAGCCCGGCACCAGCGGTCGGCGCTGGATCGTCGACCCGATCGACGGGACGCAATCCTTCATTCGCGGCGTTCCCTTCTACGGGACTCTCCTCGGGCTCGAAATCGGTGACTCGGTGCCGCTGGGCGTCATGGGCTTCCCGGCACTCGATATGAGCCTGTGGGCGGTGCAGGGCGGGGGTGCGTGGCGCGATGGCGAGCGTATCTCGGTCTCGGCGGTCGACCGACTGGCCGATGCGACCATTCTGACAACCGACGCGAAGCCGGCCCATTTCGGCGCCAAGGCACCAGGCTTTGCCCGCGTGCTCGATGCATGCGGGCGCCACCGGGGCTGGGGCGATTGCTATGGCTACGCGCTGGTCGCGATGGGCCAGGCCGAGGCGATCTTCGATCCGCTCCTCGCACCTTGGGATTGCGCGCCCCTGGTGCCGATTCTGAGCGAGGCCGGGGGGCTCTTTGTCGACTGGCAGGGGCGCACGACTATCCACGGCGCCTCGGGCATCGGCACGACGCCAGCCCTGCGTGACGAGATTTTCGCGCTGCTGGCAGACACCTGACGCTCCTCTCGCATCGGCTCCTCCTTTCGACCGGCAGGGCTGTGTTGGCCCGGCGCTCTTTGCATATTGTCGCGCGGCCTCTAATCTCGGAGCTGTGACAAGCGAACGCCATACTGGGCCCGGAGATCTACTTCTCATTCAAGCCGACGGGAATCCGGCGGGCTTTGCCCGCGTCGAGGCGATTCGGCCGCATGAGCTGGAGGGCTGGTTTCATTGCGACCTGCTGCTTTTGGCGGTGCCGCCGCGTCCGATCACCTGGATCCTCGAGCAAGAGCAGCTCGACGGTAAGGATTTCACCATGAGCGGCCAGCCGATGCGTCTGGAACGGCTGCCCGAGATCGGTGCCGTGCATGCAGCGGCTGCAGACGTCGAAGCAGGCGAGGCCAGCGCCGGGGACGAGGCGCCGCTGCCCGGCGCCGCCGCAAGAGTCCGGCCAGCGGGGGCCAAGGGGAATATTCGCCTGGTCCCGCGCGAGGGCCCAGCGAAGGTTGTCGAACTTTTTCCCGGCCGCTCTGAAGATCGCGAATAAGCATTGCGATCGTGCGCGATGGCGCCGCGCGGATCGTGCAATGACGCAAGCCGCTATAGCGCCGGAGATTGACAGGCCCTGTCTTTTGCGGCTCTAATGGTCCGTGATGGCCGTGCGGATTGAATTTCACCCACCCACGCGAAGGCGTGGGGTACGCCGCGACCGCTCCTCCTTCCTCGTGGTTCTCGCAATCGCTTCTATTGTTGTCGGAACGCATTTCCTCCTCTGGATGATCGGGTGGATCCACTAGGCCGGTAGATCACGGAAATTACGATCCCTACGAAAAAAAGCAGCACCAGCACCACCCCCTACACAGAACCTATAGAACCCGCTTCTCCATCCCCCTCATACGCCCACGCATACCGCATTTTTCCGGACGAAATGTGGCAGCTCTGCAGCTAACGAGGAGTCGGCCCTGCGCCGACAAGACACATAGTAGTGCACGAATGCGTGCCTGCGAATGGAGGAAATGGAAGTGGATGCGGGTCAGGAATCCAGGCGAGCCCAGCGGGCTTGCGGCAATGAGCAGCGAGAAGGGCGGCCTCGTCGCATGACGCAGCCCATGCCCGAACGCGCGACGGCCCCGGATGAAGTCCTGCGCGACATTCGCCATGAGCTCGGCAACCATTTCCACAAGCTCTATTTCTGGGCGGAAGCCGTGCAGGATAGCGAGCCTGTGTCGGCGCAAGACACCACCGAACAGCCGCTGCAACGCACGATTCAGAACCTGGAGCGCTTCTTGGAGCTCGCCATGACCTATCTGGAGCCTCTGCGGATCGAGCCGGTCACGATGTCGACGGGCGATGTTGCTCGTGCGGCGCTGCAAGTGCTGCAGACCGAATTTGTCGAAGGCGGCGTCCAATTGGACCTCGCGGCGGATGTCGAGAGTCGCGAACTCTCCCTTGACCCCGGTCGTTTCTCGGCCGTGCTGCGCAAGGTCGCACAGGCTCTGCGGGCAGCCGGCGTCGGGGATCGCCCGCAATGCCAGCTGCATGTGCGCGCCGCAGACGACTCTTCCCGCATCGAGTTTCTCGTCGCCGCGCCGATTGCGCCTGCGGCGACACCAATGGGCGAGATGCATGTTCTCGAATGGGCCAACGCCCAGCATACGATGGAATCTCATGGGGGGCGTCTTTCCCCCTGCAACGCAGTGGATGGGACGGCTGAAATTCGGCTCGTTCTGCCCTGGATCGGTTAGGCAGTTCAATGGAAACACGGATCCTCATCATCGACGACGACCCTTTTATCTGTCGCCAACTCGAAGAACTTTTCCGCGCGCAACACTATATTGTGAACAGCGCGCTTACGGCACCGGATGCCTTCGAAGCCTTGGCGGCGGAGGAATATTCGCTCGTCATGGTCGATCTCAAACTTCCCGGAACCGATGGCCTCAGCCTGACCAAGGAGGTGCTCGAGCGCTACCCGGATATGAATGTGATCATGATCACCGGCTACGCGAGTATCAAAGGCGCGGTAGAGGCGATCAAGCACGGTGCTTCAGACTACATCACCAAGCCTTTTCAGAACGAAGAGATTCTGATCGCAACCGAGAAGGTGCTGGAGAAGCGCCGTCTGGTCGATGAGATCAACTATCTCCGCGGGCAACTCGAGGAGCGCTATTCTTTCGCGAATATGGTGTCCCGCAACCCACGGATGCATGAGATTTTCTCGCAAATCAAGACGCTCGCGCAAGCCGACCCGACGGTGCTCCTGACCGGCGAGTCCGGCACGGGCAAGGAACTCTGCGCCCGCGCGATTCACTACCAGGGGCGGCGCAAGGCCGGCAAATTCGTTCCGATCAACTGCGCGGCGTTCCCGGATTCACTGCTCGAGAGTGAACTCTTCGGCTACGACCGCGGCGCCTTCACGGGGGCTGTGGGCGACCGCATCGGGCGCATCGAGGACTCCTCGGGCGGGACGTTGTTCCTGGACGAGATCGAGGCCATTTCGCTCAATATGCAACTCAAGCTTTTGCGCGTCCTTGAGGAGCGCGAGATCGAGCGGCTTGGTTCGAATCGCCGTATCTGCGTCAATATGAGAATAATCGCGGCGACCAACGTCGACCTCGATATCCTGGTCGCCAGCGGCCAGATGCGAGAAGATTTCTACTACCGCATCAACGTCGTGCCCTTGAACATTCCGCCGCTGCGCGACCGCATCGAGGATGTGCCGCTTCTGGTCGCGGAATTCCTGCGCAACTCGGAGTTCGCCAAGGAGCAGGGCATCAACCGGATTTCAAACAAGGCCCTCTCGCAGCTCATGAGCCACCATTGGCCGGGTAATATCCGGGAACTCGGAAACGTATTGGAGCGATCGATTCTTCATGCGACCGACGGCCTGCTCAAGGAAATCAACCTTCCGAACTCCAGCAAGCGGCCCCCCGAGCGCACGGGAGGCCGTCGCAATTATGATTTCGAGATTCCCCTCAGGGAGTTTATGCGGCGCTGTGAGCGCGAGTACCTCGGTCATGTGCTAAAGAAATACGCAGGCGGGATCAGCAATAGCGCGAAGCATGCGCTGGTCGATGCGGCTACGCTGCATCGCAAGATGAAATCCTATGGCCTCAAACGCGACGAGTTCCGCAACAAGGGAACCTCAAAGAGTACGCGAAGAGACGTGGGCGGCCCCGCCAATGGAGTGGCCGGTCACCTTTAGGAAAGAGCGGGCGTATGGCTGAGGACGACAACGAGACCCTTCTTCGCTTTCTTTGGCGTTACAAAATCTGGTGGATGGCGCCGGCCTTGAGCGTGGTCGTCATCACAGCATTGTTGCTCTATCTGGGGCGCTCGACGGAATCCTCACCCTTTGTCTACACACTCTTCTAAGCGGAACTCATTTGCTCGACGCAAGGTCGGCATTGTCGCCGCTTGCCGCTTCCCTGCGCCGCGCGGTTCCCAGATTCATATAGGCGAGATGGCACGCGCGTTGGCTAGCGCCGGCGAGGAGGTGCACCTCATTGCTCCCCTCGACCCGCACGGTCCTGAGGTGCCTTATGCGCGCCACGCACTCAGCCGCATTATGCGCTTTCGTCCGCGCCCGAGTGTGAGTGGATTGCATCTTCTCGAACGCCCCTTTTTCGATGCCTTACTCACCCTGCGGCTTCTCGATGTGGTCCGCCGCGAGCAACTCGAAGTGCTGCACGCCCATAATTACGAGGGGTTGGCCGCGGCCTTGGTGGCGCGCCAGGTCTTCGGCACGCGGGTGGTCTACCACGCGCATAATATTGCCGAGGACGAATTGCCGCTTTATACCCCGCGTTGGCTGTCGCCGGCCGTCACGCGTGCGGCGCGTGCCATGGACGGTTTTCTGCCGAGGATGGCCGATCAGGTGGTTGTCCTCAGTGCCGATGTGGGTCGCCATTTAGTGGGGCGCGGCGTGGTCGAGTCGCGTATCTGGGAGATTCCGCCCGGCCTGGACCCGACACCCTTCCAGGCCGCGCGCCGCTCTGTGCGGGCCCCACGCGTGGTCTTTGCCGGCAATTGCGATCAATACCAGAACCTGGAGATGCTCTTTCGCGCCTGGTCGCTGGTGGCGGCAGGGAATCCGCATGCGGAGCTGCGTGTCGTCACGCATGCCCGCGGCAGCGTTCTCGCGCGGCGTCGCATGAGTGCCCTTGCGCCGCGGATCCAGATCATCGAGGCCGAGAGCCTGGCCGAGGTGGCGGCGGAATTGGGTGCTGCGCGGGTGGGAGTATCGCCGCGCCATTCCTGGTCGGGCTTCCCGATCAAGACGCTGAACTATATGGCGGCCGGGCTGCCGACCGTCGCGCTGGCCGGCTCGGCCAAGGGTGTCGTCGACGGTGAGACAGGATGGGTCGTGCAGGAAAATACGCCGGCCGCGTTTGCCGCAGCCATGAGCGAGGCCCTCGCGGAGCCTGATGAGTCGGCACGGCGCGGCGCGGCCGCATGGCGTCGCCTCGGCGAGGAACATTCCTGGCCGCGTCTCGCCCAGCCGCTGCTTGGCTGTACGCGTGCCGCGCTCGGGGCCTCTACGGCCGGCGACTTCGCACGGCTATCGCTCGCGCCTTTCCCTGCGGCTGCGTTGCCGGTAGAAGCCAGCCCTGGTGGAAGAACTCGAATTCAGGCGTGATGCTGATGATCTGATGCGGATCTGGGGCGAGCTCGGCCGGCGGGTGGGGCAGTCGGGGTATCGCGGCATCCCGGAGCTGATCGAGAGGCACGCACAATTGCGAGCCGTCACGGGGCGGATCGCCCAGGAAGAGATCGAGACCGCCTTGACCCATATCGCTTCGCTCACCGACCAGCTGCGCGGATTGCGTGCGCGGGTGAATCAACTCCAGGAGCTAAAAGAAAAGCTCCGGCCAGCTGGGCGAATTTGACTCATCCTTCGCAGATTGGTAATTGGCTCATATGCATTCGGACCCGAACGCTTCCGCAATTGAGGCTTTCCTCCTCATGCTCGTCCGGCCGGACAATATCCCGATCATCGGGATGCTCGTTCTGGTTTTCGGCTTCACGTATCTGGGCTTCAAGGAAGCCCGGAAAAACGACGAGCTGATTCGGCAGGGTCGCGAAGACGAGATCCTGCGCAAGATGCAGGAATAGCAGCTCTGTCAGCCGGCCACCTTGGGCGGGCCTTGAGCAAGCAGAAAGACCAGCAGTCGCATGCCTTTTACGATCATTGCCGAGAATTGCACCGGTTGCAGCGCGTGCGAGCAGCGCTGTCCCACACGCGCGATCTCCGGCGACCCCAAGAAGGCCTACCTGATCGTCGACAGCCTGTGCATCGATTGCGGTGCCTGTGGCGTGATCTGCCCGGACGATGCCATCCTCGATACCTTCGGCAACCGCACGGAGGTGCTCAAAAAGCCCCTGCGTCCAGTTGCGATTGTCCACCCGGACAATTGCAATGGCTGCGGCGTTTGCATCGATGTCTGCCCCTTTGACTCGCTTGATTCCGCGCCGGGCAACGATGTCACCTTCCTCGGCAAGGTCATCGTCAACGAGAAGACCTGCGTTGGCTGTCGCCTCTGCGAAGAAGTCTGCGGCTGGGAAGGCATCTACATCATGACGGGCGAGGAAAAAGCGCCCTTTCTTGAGGCGATCGGCTACTCCGAAGACGAGTATAACGCAGCTGCCCAAGGCAGCTGATTCGCCCCGGTTTCGCGGGTAACCCGGGTCGCGCCCCATGCGTGGCCGAGTCGCGCCTGAAGTGGACCCCATTGTTCGGACCATTATAGGCCATTACCAAGGTGAATCCTGCTTCCCTATTTATTGGTTGAATAGCATCACGCTGCGATCCCTGATCGGTGTTGAAAATGTTCGGCTTCCCGTATTTCTCGAATGCCTCGGTCAGTACCTCGACCCAGAAATCCATCCGCAGCGTTTGCGCGATTTTGCGGCTTCCGTAGAACGGCCATTTGAGATGGATTTCGTCGATGCGCTTCCACTGGTAGATCTGGTTGGGATGCAGCCTGAAGCGTCGCGCCAGAATACCCCTCATGCACCGCCGCAAGCGTGACGCAGTCCAGCGGCCGCAAGCGGCGCTTGGATGAAGACCTGCTTTTCGGTCGCGTTTCTAGATCAGCTTGTTCAGCGGGTACTCGATGATGCCCATGGCGCCGGCCCGCAGGAGTTGCGGGATCAGGTCGCGTACTTCTCGCTCGGCAACCACGGCCTCGACGGCGAACCATTTCTCGCCGTGTAGCCCCTCGGTCTGGGCGAGGGTGGATACGGTGGGCGCCGTCAGGCTCGGTACCAGTGCGATGACGGCATCGAGGCCCTCTTCTTTGACGTTGAGCTTCAGGCCGACTTTGCCCTGCGCCTCGAGTGCTCCGCCCAGGAGCAGAGCGATTTGTTCGATTTTTTCGCGCCGGGCAGGATCCTTCCAGGCATCGCGATTCGCGATCAGAACCGGATTGGAAGGAATCAACTCGGCAACGATCCGCAGCTGATTGGCGCGCAATGTCGATCCAGTTTCGGTGACATCGACGATGGCATCGACGAGGCCTTCGGCCACTTTGGCTTCGGTAGCGCCCCAGGAGAATTCGACCTCTACGTCGATATTCTGATCTGCGAAGAAACGACGCGTGACATTCATCAACTCGGTCGAGATCCGTTTGCCGGCAAGGTCGGCCGGCTTGCGTACCGGCGAGTCTTCCTTGACGACGAGTACCCATCGCGTGCCCTGGAGCGTGACTTTGGAGTAGACGAGGTCGGCGACCTTTTCGATCTGGGAGTCGTTCTCCACGACCCAATCGTGGCCGGTGATTCCCGCGTCGAGCGTGCCTTTTTCGATATAGCGGGACATCTCTTGTGGCCGCATCAAGGAGCAGCGGATGCCCTCATCATCGATGGTGGGGAAATAGCTGCGCGCACTCGTCTGGATGCGCCAACCGGCGCGCGCGAAGAGGTCGATCGTCATTTTTTCGAGGCTCCCCTTGGGGATCCCGAAACGCAGTGGGGAATCAGAAGTGGTCATTTTTTCTTCTCGTAGACATCGGCTGGGTCGAAGACCCTCGCGTCGTCAATTGTCCATTGGTTGCCATCGAGGCGGCGGTAGAAACAGCTGCGGTAGCCGATATGGCAAGCGGCGCCACCATGCTGCACGACGCGCATGACGATCGTGTCGCGGTCGCAATCGATGCGGATTTCGCGGACCTCCTGGTGGTGGCCGGATTCCTCACCCTTGCGCCACAATTTCTCGCGCGAGCGGCTCCAATAGCAAGCGCGCCCGGTACGCAGGGTCTCCTGCCAAGCCGCCTCGTTCATATAGGCCATCATCAGGACTTCGCCGGTGGCAAAATCCTGTGCGATCGCGGGCACCAGGCCCTTGCTCCAATCGGGTGCTTCCATCTCTCTGGTCCGTTCGCGCGCGCTCGCTTGGAGCGCTCGATCTCAATGTGTCGCCAGCAAATCCTCGAGCAGGCGGATTCGTTCGCGCAAGAGCCGGTCGCGCTCGACCAGGCTGATTTCGTCGTCGGCCGAAAGCGCGATGACGGCATCGGGGTCGTTGGGTGCAATGAATCGCACCTCCGGGAGCTTCGGCGCGCGGGGGATGCTCACCTGCGCCGCACAGCCGGACGCAAGGGTCACCAAGACCACGAGAAGAAGCGCCATGGGGCGCCGGATGGGCCGCTCTTGCACGGGCTTTGGCTAGCCACAGAACCACACAAACGCAATCCCAAGCTGGTGGCCGGGCCGCTTGGCGTAGCCACCCGCGGCGTTTCCGAGACGTCTTGCGCCTGATAGACGAGGCGTATGAAACTCGCTGAAATCGCCAAATCGCTGGGTGCGGACCTCGAAGGGGATGGCAATACGGAAATCCGCGGATTGCAGCCGCTCGAAGACGCCGAGGCGCAGGATCTCTCGTTCCTCTCCAACCCCCGCTACGCGGCCAAGCTCAAGGATACCCGGGCGGGTGCGCTGATTGTGGGCCGCGATGTCGAGGGGCCGGGCTGCGCTCTGCTGCGGGTCGACGATGCCTATATGGGCTTCGCGATGGCGCTGGAGATCTTCAAGCGCCCGCTCGCACTCGACCAGAAGATTGCCGAATCAGCGCATATTGCAGCCGACGTGCAGATCGGCGAGGCCGCGTGCATCGCCGACCAGGTGACGATCGGTGCCCGCACGCGCATCGGAGCGCGTGTCACGCTGCACCCCGGAGTCCGGATCTACCCGGATGTCACCATAGGCGATGATTTCGTGGCGCATGCCAATGTCGTCGTGCGTGAGGGGACGAAGATCGGTGACCGCGTGCAGATTTTGAGCGGCGCGGCGCTCGGCAATGAGGGGTTCGGCAATATTCCTCTGCCCGGCGGCGGCGTGCATACGCTGCCGCAGATCGGCCATGTCGAGATTGGCGATGATGTCTCCATCGGTGCCAATACTACCGTGGACCGGGCAACGATTGGCGTCACGCGTATCGAGTCGGGTGTGAAACTCGACAATCTGGTGATGGTCGCGCATGGCTGTACGATTCGCCGCGAGGCTCTGATCGCCGCGCAGGTGGGGCTGGCGGGAAGCACGATTGTCGGCAGGCGGGTTCAGCTCGGCGGCCAGGCGGCCGCCGGTGGTCATCTGACGATCGGTGACGATGTGCGCGCGGCGGGCCGCACAGGCGTGCAATCCGATGTGCCCGCAGGGGAGATGATCGGGGGATTTCCTTGGCGCCCTGTCCGGGATTGGCGCCGCGAGGAGGCCGCGATCCGGCGCCTGCCGGGAATCTTGAAACGCCTGCGCCGGCTGGAGCGACAAAGCGAGACGGATTGAGGCCGGATTGAATTTCGGGGCGCAATGTCTACCTTTCCCTATGGAGCGACCCCCTCCGAGCCATTGCCATGAAACTCCGCATAGAAGAAATCACGGAAGAAACTCGCGAATACGCTTTCGCGATGCCGGTCGAAGAGATTGCCGCAACGCTTGTAGGCGCCAATCCTCCGGAGTTCGCCCCCAGCCGAGAGCTTGCGGTAACCGCCAGTTGCTACCGCGCCGATCAGGGGCTTTTTGTCTCCGGTGCGGTTCGTGGAGAGTTCGCTGGCTCGTGCTCTCGGTGCCTGGGCGCTGTAGCGAGCATGGTGGAAGTGGAGTTCCAGACGATTCTACTGCCCCAGGAAATGGCCGACGACCGCAAGACCGAGCTCGGCGCCAACGACCTGACGCTGGCCTATTATTCTGGCAAAGAACTCGACCTGGGTGCGCTTTGCCTCGAGCAGGCGTTGCTCGATCTGCCGACGCGAGCGCTTTGTTCAGCGCAATGTCGTGGACTTTGCGGATCTTGTGGGTCGAATCTCAACGAAGAAACCTGTACGTGCACGCGTGAGTCTCTCGATCCGCGCTTCGCGGTGCTACGTGAACTCAAGGTCAAAGCCTCCTCTCGCGAGGGGCGGAGCACCGAAAAAACTTGAAAAACCGGTAACTTATGCGCACTTCGCGCATCCGGGGCGAGGCGAAAGAGACAGATGGCAGTTCCCAAAAGACGGACTTCAGTCCGCAAGAAGAATATGCGACGCGCGCATGATGCGCTGACGGCACCGAATTTCGAGCCCTGCAACCAATGCGGCGAGGCGAAACTGCGTCATCGTGCCTGCCCGACCTGTGGTGTCTACCGCGGGCGCAAGGTAGCCGAAGACCAGGAAGGCTAGCAATCCGGCCTTCTCCTGCGGCACGACGGACTCGCTACGGGTGTCGTCTCTGCGGGAAATACCGGCGCCGGCACGGTCTGGAGCCGGAAGGCTTCTGGTTGCGCGCGAGTCCCAGGCGCCCGACCACCGCTGTCCTTCAGCCGTGCCTTGACGGTGGCCAACCAGAGCGAGAATGACGACGATGACGGAGAAGGGTCTGGCATTTTTCTGTCCTGGCCAGGGTGCGCAGGCAGTCGGCATGGGCGTCGAATTGGCGCGGGAGTTCCCGGCGGCCCGGCGCGTATTCGCAGAAGCGGACGACGCCTTGGGTTTTTCGATCTCGGCGCTTTGCGCCGATGGGCCCGCGGATAAGCTGATGCTGACCGAAAATGCCCAGCCAGCGCTGCTCACGGTCTCGGCCGCCATCGGGCGCGTGCTGGACGAAGAGGCCGGCCTGCGCCCCACGATTGCCGCCGGCCATAGTCTCGGCGAATGGTCGGCCCTGGTGCTTGCGGGTGTATTGGACTTCGCCGCGGCGGTGCTCGCCGTGCGGCAGCGTGGGCTCTTCATGCGCGAGGCAATGGCACCGGGCGAGGGCGCCATGACCGCGCTTTTGGGTATCGATCAGGAAACAGCCGAAGAGCTTTGCGCCGCCGCCAGCCTGGGCCCGCAAAGCTTGGTGGTGCCGGCCAACCTCAATGGTGGTCGCCAGATTGTCGTGGCCGGTCATATAGCCGCGCTGGAGCGCGTCGAGGCTGCGGCCGCCGGGCAAAAGATTCGCGCTAGCCGCCTTCAGGTGAGCCAACCCTTCCACAGCCCGCTGATGGCGCCGGCACGCGCGCGCCTCGAAGAGGTGCTGGGCGAGCTCTCTTTTCACGCCAGCAATATTGCCGTCGTCTCCAATGTCGCCGGCTGCGCCGTGCGGGATGCCGCACGCTGGCGCGTCTTGCTTGCCGAACAGGTGACTTCGCCCGTACGCTGGGAAGAATGTGCGCTTGTCGTGGCCTCTGAGGCGCCGCGCGCCATCGAGGTCGGGCCGGGCCGTGTGCTGGGCGGGTTGATGCGGCGCATCCAACGTGGCTATCCCTGCCAGCCTACCGGCGACCTGGCCGGCATTGCCAAGGTCATCGAAGAATTTCAAAGCGCAGGCAAAGGAGCATCTGCATGAGCGTGGCAAGGCAGCAAGACCTCGCAGGGCAGACCGCCTTGGTTACCGGGGCATCGCGCGGCATCGGCCGCGCCATCGCCGTTGAGTTGGCGGAGCGTGGAGCCTGGGTCGGCGTGAATTTTGTGTCCAACGAAGCGGCGGCCAAGGAGGCTTTGGCCGAGATCCACGCCGTCGGCGGAGCTGGCGAGTTGGTTCCCTTCGATGTCGGCAGCGGCAAAGCCGCCGGTGACGCCGTGCGCGCCTTTGCCAAGGCGCGCGGTAGCCTCGAGATTCTGGTGAATAACGCGGGCATCGCGCGCGACGGCTTGGTGCTGCGCTACAAAAGCGAGGATTGGGAGAAGATCCTCGCGGTGAACCTCAGCGGTGCCTTCGCATGCTCCAAGGCCGCCGCGCGCAGCATGATGCGCGCGCGCTACGGGCGCATCGTCAATGTGACCTCGGTGGTGGCCTCGATGGGCAACGCGGGGCAGGTGGCCTATGCGGCGACCAAGGCCGGGCTCGAGGGGATGACGCGTTCGATGGCCCGCGAATTCGCCTCGCGCGCCATCACCGTCAACGCGGTTGCGCCGGGTCTGATCGATACGGAAATGACCCTTGCGCTGCCCGAAGAAGCTCGCGCGGCCTACCTTCTCGGAATTCCGCTCGGACGCCTGGGGACCACGCAAGAAGTCGCCCGTGCGGTCGGATTTCTGGCCGGCAAGGATTCGGGCTACATCACGGGGCATGTACTTGCCGTAAACGGCGGTATGTATGTCTGAGCGGGGGTCTCTGCGCGCCTGCGCGGTGCCGTCGCGCCGGTGGCATGCCTGCTGGCAACTCGTTAAACGTTCGGAAATCTGGACCATTCAAGAGGGAGGGGAACCAAATTATGGCTTCTGAGGTTGAAGGAAAAATCAAGGAAATCGTCTGTGAGCAACTCGGTGTCGCAGAAGATGAAGTGGCGGCAAACGCCTCGTTCATCGAGGATCTCGGCGCGGACTCGCTCGATATCGTCGAATTGGTGATGGCACTCGAAGAGGAATACGACCTCGAGATCTCTGATGAGGACGCGGAAAAAATCCGCACGGTTGGCGATATCGTCACCTACATCGAAGCAAATACGTGAGTATTTCTCAGACAGGTCTGCACGAGGCCGATCCCGATATCGCGGCCGCCATCGATCGCGAGGCGCAGCGACAGGAGGATAACCTCGAGCTGATCCCGTCTGAGAACGCCGTCAGCCGCGCGGTATTGGAGGCGCAGGGTTCGGTCCTGACCAATAAATACGCTGAGGGACTGCCGGGGAAGCGCTATTACGGCGGCTGCGAGCATGTCGACGTGGTCGAGCAGATCGCCATCGATCGGGCCATAGAGCTCTTCGGTGCGGACTTCGCCAACGTACAGCCGCATTCGGGTTCACAGGCCAATATGGCTGTGTACTTCTCGCAGCTGGAGCCTGGCGACACGATTCTCGCGATGAACCTGACTCATGGCGGCCACCTGACGCATGGCAGCCCGGTGAATTTTTCGGGAAAATTCTTCAACGTGGTGCCCTATGGTGTGCGCGAAGAAGATCAGCGCATCGACTATGATGAGGTGCGGCGTCTCGCGCGTGAGCATCGCCCGAAACTGGTGGTTGGCGGTCATAGCGCCTACCCGCGTGAGCTCGATTTCGCGGCTCTGCGCGCGGCGGCCGACGAATGTGGTGCCAAGCTTTTTGTGGATATGGCGCATTTTGCCGGCCTGGTGGCCGCTGGCATCCATCCATCACCGGTTCCGTATGCCGACCTGGTGACGACGACGACCCATAAAACTCTACGCGGACCGCGTGGCGGTTTGATCCTGGGCCGCATGGACGAGGCCAAGCGCACGAATAGTTCGGTCTTCCCGGGCAACCAGGGCGGCCCCCTGATGCACGTGATCGCGGCCAAAGCCGTGGCGCTCAAGGAAGCAGCTACCGAAGAATTCCGCGCCTACCAGCAACAAATCGTCGACAATGCCCGCGCGCTTGCCGCGGGCCTGATCCAGCGGGGGTTCCGGTTGGTGTCGGGCGGGACCGACAACCACCTCCTCCTGATCGATTTCACGGGCTCGGATATGACCGGCAAGGTCGCCCAGGAAACGCTCGACGAGGCGCGCATCACGACAAATAGAAATACTGTGCCCTTCGAGACCCGCTCGCCCTTCGTGACCAGTGGCGTGCGATTGGGAACGCCGACGATCACTTCGCGCGGTATGGGTACCGCCGAGATGGACACCATCGCGGAGCTGATCACGCGGGCTCTCGGTAGCGTGGGCGACGCCAAGGCGCTTGCCGCAATCGCCCAGGAAACCACCGAACTTTGCCGTCAATTTCCCCTCTATCCAGGGGCACGAGTAGGCTCTTGAAGTGCCCGGGGTGTCGAGACCTGAATAATCGGGTCGTCGATTCGCGACTCGGTAAAGACGGCGACGTGATTCGGCGGCGTCGCGAATGTGATCCTTGCGGCCGGCGCTTCACGACCTACGAGCGGGTCGAAGAGAACCTTCCGGCGATCGTCAAAAAAGATGATCGCCGCGAATCCTTCGACCGTCGCAAACTTCTCGATGGCCTGTTGAAGGCGTGCGAGAAGCGGCCGGTGCCGGTCGATGATATCGAAGCGACCGCCGACCGGATTGCCCGCTCGCTGCTCGAAATGGGCGAGAAAGAGGTGCCGAGTTCGGTCATTGGCGAGGCCGTGATGAAGGCCTTGCACGAACTCGATACGGTCGCCTATGTCCGCTTCGCGTCCGTGTACCGTTCCTTCCAGGATATCGACGAGTTCATGAGCGAGCTGCAGGACCTGCTCCAGGACCGTCGCAAAACTACGCGTGCCCCTGTGCGCAAAAAGCGGCGCCCCGCGCGCTCATAATCGTGGCCTCCGGGAACCGCCAGAAGGAGCGCGATCTCCGCTTCCTCGGGCGCGCGCTCGAATTGGCGCGCCGCGGCCTTGGCCGTACCAGCCCGAACCCGCCGGTCGGTGCCGTCATCGTG
Source organism: Deltaproteobacteria bacterium (assembly GCA_046583355.1). GTDB lineage: Bacteria > Desulfobacterota > Binatia > UBA12015 > UBA12015 > UBA12015. The sequence continues at coordinate 48,094 of JAYGCM010000034.1, read as the reverse complement.
CGCGCCGGTCGGGTGGTGGGCGAGGGCTACCACCGCCGCGCCGGTGCCGGGCATGCCGAGGCCATCGCGCTTGCGCAAGCCGGCGACAAGGCCCGGGGCGCCACTCTTTATTGTACGCTTGAGCCTTGTACCGTCGAGGGTCGCACGCCGGCCTGTGCGCCGCGTGTGCAGGCGGCCGGGATTGCTCGCGTGGTCGTCGGTTCGGTGGACCCGAACCCGGCGGTTCGCGGCCGTGGCTTGCGTCTGCTGCGCCGCGCTGGGATCGAGGTCGAAGTCGGCGACGAGTCGGCCGCGAGCGATCAGCTGATCGCCTATTTTCGCCGCCATATCACTACCGGCTTGCCCTTTGTGCGGCTCAAGTTGGCGACTTCTTTGGACGGGAAAATCGCCGCGCACGGGGGTGCCTCGCGCTGGATTACCGGCCCCGAAGCACGGCGACAGGGCCATCGCTGGCGCAATGAAATGGACGCCGTCTTGGTTGGCATCGGTACTGTCCTGGCCGATGACCCTGCGCTGAATTGCCGCATCGCACGCGGCCGGGACCCGCTACGCATCATTGTCGATAGCCGGCTGCGCACGCCGCCCGATGCGCGGATCTTCTCCGCTGGGCGTGGCGCGGTTCTGATCGCCACGACGCGCACGGCATCCGCCGTCGCTGCCGCCCGCCTGGAGGCTGCCGGAGCGGAGGTGCTGCGGGTCGCGACGCGGCGCGGCCGGGTCGATCTGGGCAGCCTGCTGCGCCATTTGGGCAATCGTGGTCTGCTTTCGGTACTGGTGGAGGGGGGCGCGGCGATCGCTGCGGAGTTCCTGCGCGGAGGCCACGTCGATGAACTGGCGTGCTTCCAGGCACCCCTGATAATTGGAGGCGACGGCAAGGCGATGATCGATGGATTCGGAATCAGCAACCCCGCAGCGGCGGTGGTGCTGGAAGATCATCAGGTCGAGTTGGTGGGGCGCGATCTGCTGCACCGCGGACGGCCTTCGCGACCAGGACGGAAGAAGGGCCATGACAACAGATAATCTCGATAGCGCCGTTGCCGCGTTGCGCGAGGGCAAGATGATCCTGGTCGTAGATGATGCCGCCGCGCCTACCGCCGGCGATCTCTGCGTCGCGGCGGATCGTACCCTCGAGGAGCATGTGAGCTTCATGGCGGTAGAGGCCCGTGGCCTGGTCTGCATGCCCTTGCTGCCGGCGGCCATGGCGCGCCTCGGTATTCCGCTCCTTGCGGCCGACCGGGTAGCTGATGAGTCGGTTGCCTACGGCACCTCCTTCGAGGCGCGGCGTGGCGTGACGACGGGCATCTCGGCTGCGGATCGCGCGGTCACGATACGCACGGCAATTGATCCGCGCAGCGGCGCCGCCGATATCGTGATGCCGGGCCATGTATTGCCGATCCAGGCCGCCGAGGGCGGTGTATTGGAAAGGCCCGGACGTACCGAGGCTGCGCTTGACCTGGCCCGCCTTGCCGCGCTTTCTCCGGCCGCGGCAACCTGCACGGTATTGGACCAGGAAGGCGAGGTCGCCACGGGTTCGGGGCTGATGGAGTTTGCCGCCCGCCATAAGTTGGTGGTGGTCAGCGTAGAGGCGGTCGTGCAACATCGCCTGCGCCATGAGCTCCTTGTCGAGCGCCTCGACGAGATCAAACTCGATTCGGCCTTTGGCGGGCATTTCCGTGCCGTCGCCTACCGCAATAAAATCGACGATACCGAACATCTCGCGCTGGTCTGCGGCACGCTCAAGGGCGATGTGCCTCTGGTGCGGGTGCATTCGCAATGCCTGACAGGCGATGTGCTGGGCTCGCGGCGCTGTGATTGCGGCGAACAACTCGAAGTCGCGGTGCGCGAGATCAATGCCGCCGGCGCCGGTGTGATTGTTTATCTGCACCAGGAAGGCCGCGGCATCGGCCTGGCCAACAAGATCCGCGCCTATGCTCTGCAGGACCAGGGTCGCGATACGGTCGAGGCGAACCTCGAACTCGGCTTCCGCGAAGACCCGCGGGACTACGGCATCTCGGCTCAGATCTTGCGCGATCTGGGGGTCTCGGAGGTGCGGCTGATGACCAATAATGTGCGTAAAATCGAAGGTCTGGAAGGCCACGGAATCCGCGTGCAGGCGCGCGTGCCGCTGCAGGTCAAGGCCCATTCGGGGAACCTCGCCTACCTGCGCACCAAGCAGGAAAAGTTGGGCCATATGCTGACAGACCTGCCCGAGTCGATCGCGCAGGAAAAGGGGGATGGCTCGTGAGCCAGGAGTTTATAGGCAGCGTCGATGCATCGGGCGGGCGTTTTGCGATTGTTGTCGCGCGCTTCAACCGTGCGGTCACTGGCGCGCTTCTCGATGGCGCGACCGAGGCATTGATTGAAAAAGGCGCAGATCCCGAATCAATCGATGTTTTCCATGTCCCCGGAGCTTTCGAGATCACGGTAGCGGCCGAGGCCTGCGCGCGGCGCGGCCACTACGATGCGATCCTTTGCCTGGGCGCTGTTGTGCGCGGCGAGACGCCGCATTTTGACTATATTTCGCGTGAAGTGAGCCGAGGCGTGAACGATATCTCGTCGCGCCATTGCGTCGCCATCGCCTTTGGTGTGCTGACCACCGATACGATGGAGCAGGCATTGGCACGCGCCGGTGCCGGGCACGGCAATAAGGGCTATGACGCCGCGGTGACCGCGCTTGAGATGGTCGGCCTGCTGCGCACCATCGAGTCGCGGGAGTAGGATCGTGGGAGAAAGCGTGGAGTTACGACGTCAGGCCCGCCGATTGGCGGTCCAGGCGCTCTACCAGATGGATATCGCCGGAGCGGATGCTGAGTCTGCCTTGGAAACGGCCTTGCACCTCACCGACGAAGACGAAGAGTCGAGCGCGGCAGGCGACGACCCGGCCTTGCTCGCGCGCGCCGCGCGCCTGGTGGCGCAAGTATCGGCCGACCGCGAGAAGATCGATGCCCGCATCGAGAGTTCGGGCGCGCGCTGGCGCCTCGAGCGAATGGCCCGGATGGATGCCCAGATCCTGCGCCTGGCGGTCGCCGAATTGCTCGGCGAAAAGCCGCCGCCTGCGGCCGTCGTAATCGATGAAGCGATCCGACTCGCCAAGGATTTTTGCGGTGACGAATCGCCGAAATTCGTTAATGGCGTGCTGGACGGAATCGCGAAGAGCAGGAAAAAAGACCAAGCCGAGTCCACGGCTACGGTCACGACTCCGACTCCGACGGACGAGAACCAGGAGATGCCGCCGGTGGCCGAAAAAGAGAGGTTCCGCTTCGACGCCTCGATCGAGGCGGGCTGGCAGAAGATGTGGCGTGAGCAGGGCATCTTCCGCAGCGGGCGCCGCGCCGGTGCAGAGCAGCGCTTCGTGCTCGAAATGTTCCCCTACCCGAGCGGTGACCTCCATATGGGTCACGGCAAAAATTATTATATCGGCGACTCGCTGGCCCGCTATTATGTGATGCAGGGCTATGACGTGCTGCATCCCTTCGGCTGGGATGCTTTCGGCCTGCCCGCCGAGAACGCGGCGATCAAGACCGGCCGTGCCCCACGCGATTGGACCTTGGCGAATATTGCCGAGTCCAAGGCTTCTTTGGAAGCCGCGGGAATCATGTACGAATGGGACCGCGAGGTCACCACCTGCGAGCCCGAATATTACCGCTGGACGCAATGGCTTTTCCTTCTTCTCTACCGTCGCGGGCTTGCCTATCGCGCCAAGGCGACCGTGAATTGGGATCCGGTCGATCAGACCGTGTTGGCAAATGAGCAGGTAGACGCGCAGGGGCGGAGCTGGCGCAGCGGCGCGTTGGTCGAGAAACGCGAGCTCGAACAATGGTTCTTCCGCATTACGGATTACGCCGACCGGCTTCTGGACGACCTCGACAAGCTCAAGGGCTGGCCCGAGAAGGTCCGTGCGATGCAGCGCAATTGGATCGGTCGCAGCGAGGGCGCCGAGGTCGAGTTCCGACTCGAAGGCGAGACCGACAATATCACCGTCTTCACGACACGGCCCGATACGCTCGGTGGGGCGACTTTCGTCGTGCTCGCCCCCGAGCATCCGCTGGTGGCCCGCCTGACCACGGAGAGCCAGCGCGTCGAGATGGACGAGTATATCGCGGCCGCTGCGCGGCGTAGCGATATCGAGCGGCAAAATCTCGATCGCGAAAAGACCGGCGTTTTCACAGGCGCCTTCTGTAGCAACCCGGTAAACGGCCGCGAGGTGCCCGTCTGGGTCGCCGATTATGTTCTGACGGGCTACGGCACGGGCGCGATCATGGCGGTACCGGCGCATGATGAGCGTGATTTCGCATTCGCGCGGAAATTCGACATTCCCATCGTTACCGTCATTGTCCCCGCGGGCGAGACGCCGAGCGATCACCCCGAGGAAGCCTGGACGGGCGAGGGCGTTCTGGTCAATTCCGGCGAATGGGACGGACAGGCCAATGGTGCGGCGGGTGAGGCCATCGTCGAGCGCCTTTTAGCCGATGGCCTCGGACGCCCCAAGGTCACCTACCGCCTACGTGATTGGCTGGTGAGTCGGCAGCGCTATTGGGGCACTCCAATTCCCATGCTGCATCGCCCGGACGGCACCATCGTGCCGGTACCCGAAGACCAGTTGCCTGTGCGCCTGCCGGAGATCGACGATTATCTGCCGCGTGGCCGCTCGCCGCTGGCGTCGGTTCCGGAGTTCGTCAACGCCAAGGACCCCGAAACCGGTGGGCTCGCTCTGCGAGATACCGATACGATGGATACCTTCGTCGACTCGTCGTGGTATTTCCTGCGCTACGCGGATGCGCGCAACCAGGATGCGATCTTCTCGACCGAGGCGATTGAGCGCTGGATGCCGGTCGATCAATATATTGGCGGCGTCGAGCACTCGATTCTTCACCTTCTTTATTCGCGCTTCATCACCAAGGTTCTTTTTGACGAGGGCCTGGTTCCGCAAGACGAACCCTTTCACGCGCTCTTTACCCAGGGCATGGTCCAGCGCCGTGTCGTGACGCCGCTCGAGGTGCTCGCCGACGGGCGCCTGCGCGCACCGGAAGCGCTTTGCAAATCCGTCGGCCTCGAAGATGCCGAGATGTCGCGCGAGGCGATGGAAGCAGCGCTGCGCGGCGCGAGCCAGCGCCTGGTCGAAGAGGACGGCGCGCTTTTCGCCCGTAGCGGTCCGGTCACCATGAGCAAAAGCTCGGGCAACGGTGTGCCGATGGGTCCCTTCATCCGCGAGCATGGCTCGGATGTGGCGCGCATCACGATTCTCTTCGCGGCCCCTCCCGAAAACAATATGGAGTGGAGCGACGAGGGCGTTGGTGGTGCCGAGCGCTTCCTCAGCCGTATCACCGTGCTGGTCGGCAACGACCGCGATACCCTGGTGGCGCTGCGCCGCGATGAGGCGGGTGCCATCGCGGCGGCCTTGGCCGGTGAGGCTGAGGCCGAGGCCGACCTGGTGCGGGCATTGCACCTTGCGGTGCAGAAGGTATCGCAGGACCTCGAGAAATTGGCCTTCAATACGGCCATTGCCGCCTTGATGGAGTTCCTCAATTATCTGCAAAAAAATCGGGCCGCTCGCGATACCCTCTCGCCCGCTTATGCCGCGGCTATCGGTGGCTTCGTGCAGTTATTGGCACCCTTTGCGCCGCACCTCGCCGAGGAGATGCACGCCTGGCTCGGGGGCGAGGGCAGTATCTTCGATGCGGGCTGGCCGGTCTGGTCCGAGGCCGCGCTTGTGCAGGACACAATCGAAATCGTCCTGCAGATCAACGGCAAGGTGCGCGATCGTTTTGCTGCCGCCGCCGGGATCAGTCGCGAAGAGCTTGAGGCCGCTGGCCGCAAGCATGAGCGGGTGGCAGCCGATCTGGACGGCAAAGAGATCCGCAAGGTGATCGTCGTGCCCGGGCGTCTGGTGAACGTGGTGATCGGATGAACTCCGGGCGGGGCCTTTTCGTCGGCCTCGTTCTGGGGTTGGTTGCGGGCTGCGGCTATCATTTCCCCGGTGGTGCGAGCACGCTACCTGGCGGCGGCACCCGGATTCATGTGCGCGCCTTTACCAACACGACCCAGGAGCCGGGCTTGGTCAACGGCCTGCAGAGAGCCTTCGAGACCGAGGTGGCGCGCCGTGGTAATTTCACGCTTGTCTCCGGAGGGTCTGCGGATGTCATCCTGATCGGCGCGATCCGGCGGCTCGAAATCCGCCCGGTGGGCTTCTCGCAGAGTGATGAAGCCCTCCAATACGAGACCGTCGTGACGATCTCGGCACGGCTCGAGAATGCGCGGACGCAACGGATTGTCTGGCGCCTGGATAGCCTCACTCAAAACGATTCCTATGGCGCCGTAGCCCAAACAGTGGTGACCCAATCCTCGCAATTCCAAGAACAATCGCGCCTCAGCGAGTCGAACCTGGAACAACTCTCGGACGTTCAGGTTTCCGAATCGCAGCGCGGTAGCGCGCTGGAGCGCGTCTATGAGAATCTCGCGCGCGAACTCTATAACGCGATGGTCGAGGATTTCTGATGGCGAAAAAGCAGGCGGCGCAGGGCAAAATCGACCCCGAACGCGTTCGTTTGCTGATCGGTGACCCTGTATTGGTCGGCCGCCAGCTCGCCACGATCCAGAAAGAATGGGTCGGCGAAGACCCGCTCTTCGGCGCGCTCGATGTGCTCTACGGCGACCGCGCCGATATCGAAGCCATCGGCACGGCCGTGCGAACGGCCTCGTTGGCGGGCCGACGCCTGGTCGTTCTGCGTATGGTCGACCGCTTGAAGGATGATGTGCAGCGCGAACTCCTGCTGCTCTGTCCTGATGTATCCGCCGATACGCGTTTATTGCTGGTGGCGGAATCTCCCGACCTGCGCCGCACGCTTTTTGCCGCACTCAAGAAGGCCGGTTGCATCGAGACGGTTGGTCCACAAACCAAAGATACCCGTAAGGCGCTCCCTGAATGGAAGAGCCTGCTCTTCAAGCTGGCCGGCGAGAAGGGCCTGAAACTCGCACCTGACGCCGCCGAGGCGGTGCTTGAATATGTCATCGGGGACACCGGACGGCTTGAGAACGAGCTGGAAAAGCTGTCGTTGCGCCATGGTAAGGACCGCGTCGAATTGGCCGAGGCGCTGCTCTCGCTCGGTGGTGAGCGGGTACGCACGGCCTTTGCGCTCTCGGGTGCGATCCGCGAGCGCCGCATGGGGCGTGCCCTGGTCGAGTTGCGCCGCGCGATCGGCCAGGGGGCTGCGCCCGAGGTTCTGATTGGCGAGATGGCCGGCGAATTCCGCGCTCTGCTGCGTGCGCGTGCCTTGCTCGATGAGGGGATGGGCGAAGCGGCAGCCAAGAAAGCCTTCGGCGGTGGGCGCGGCTTCTTTGTCGTACCGAAAGCGAAGAATTATCGACGCCGCGAACTACTGGTGATGATCCAGGAACTCGCGCGCATCGATGTTCGCGCCAAGCGCGGTGTTGCCCCGCAGGCACCGATCGAGGCGCTCTTCTTGCAGATCGGGCAAAGACGTCTGGCGAGACCGCAGGGCGGGCCCTGAGACAGCTTAGAGCGCGTTGGTGGCGCGCGCCAAGCGCGACACACGGCGCGAGGCGCTGTTGGCGTGGTAGACGCCCTTTGACGAAGCTTTGCGGAGCTTTTTTTCCACTTCGCGTAGATTCGTCTGAGCGGTGACTTTGTCGCCGGCCTCGACCGCAACGCGGAGCTTCTTGATCGCGTTACGCACATTGGTGCGGATCGCTGTATTGCGCTCTGCGCGCTTCACGGATTGCCGATGCCGCTTGAGAGCCGAAGGATGGTTCGCCATGGGGGGTCACGTAACGGTCCGCGACCCGTCTTTCAACGTCCAGGCGGTGTCTGCTGGGCCTTTTTGGCCGCTTCCCACAGGGTGTCGCGCTCTTTCTCCGAGAGGGACCGAAGGGCTCGGCCGGTGCCGCGCGCTGCTGCCTCGGCGTGGCGGAACCGTGCTTCGAAGCGCTGAACCGTCCCGACCAGCGCTTGTTCGGGGTCGATCTCGAGCTGACGGGCCAGATTCACCAGCGAAAAGAGCAGATCGCCGAACTCAGCAGCACGCCCCAAGCGGTCGCCTGCGGCAATCGCCTCCTCGAGCTCCGTACTCTCCTCGGCTACTTTCGCTAGCACGGCGCGGGCATTGGGCCAGTCGAAGCCCGATTTTGCCGCCTTCTCGCCGATTCGCTCGGCTCGCTGGAGCGCGGGCATACTCTTGGGCACACCATCGAGCGCCGAGGCGTCAGCGCCGCGTTCGCGGGCCTTGATCGCCTCCCAGTTCAGGCTGACCTCGGCCGCATCGGCGACCTCGGTATCGCCGAAAACATGGGGGTGGCGCCGCTCCATCTTGGCGACAATGCCTTCGCAGACCCCGGCGATATCGAACTCGCCGGCCTCCTCGGCCATGCGCGCATGGAAGACCACTTGCAGAAGCAGATCGCCCAGCTCGAGGCGCAGCTCGTCGGGGTCGCCCTGGTCGATCGCCTCGGCCACCTCGTAGGCCTCCTCGATCACGTAGCGCCGGATCGAGGCATGCGTTTGCTCGCGGTCCCATGGGCAGCCGTCCTCGGCGCGCAGACGTTGCATGAGGTCTACCAATCGTTCGAACGCATCCATCATTTTGTCGATCCTTGCTATTTGCCGGCATGCGCCGGGATGAGTAGGCGAAGGGGTATGGCTGAGGTCCTCGTCTACGCGACCGCGTATTGCTCCTATTGCCACGCGGCAAAGAATCTTCTGGCAAAAATGGAGGTTTCGTTCACGGAAATCGACCTCACGGGCCAACCGGCCGAGCGCGCCCGACTCCGGGAGATGGCCGCCGGGCGCTCGACGGTCCCGCAGATCTTCATTGACGGCAAAGGAATCGGCGGCTTCGACGAGCTAGCTGCCCTGGCCGCAGGTGGGGAACTCGATGAACTGCTGGGGCGGGCCTGAGCGAAATGGTCTACGGGATGCTGCGTCGCCTGTTTTTCCAGGTGGATGCCGAGACGATGCATCATGCCGCATTGCGCGCCGCCAGGCTCGCGGAAGTGGGGCTTCCCCTATTGGCCGGCCCGGCACACACGGCCCCCGCGCTGCGCCAAGAGGTCTGCGGGCTGAGCTTCCCGACACCCATCGGTCTTGCTGCGGGCTTCGACAAAAACGGCGTGGCACCACACCTCTGGGCAACCCTCGGCTTCGGATTCGCTGAACTGGGAACGGTGACCGGTCAGGCGCAACCCGGCAATCCCCGGCCGCGGATCTTCCGGCTCCCGGAGTACCGCGCCGTGATCAATCGCATGGGGTTCAATAGCGAGGGCGCCGAGCGTGTCGCGCATCGGCTCGCCGCGACGCTGCGCCGTCCGGCGGGCATCCCGCTTGGCCTCAACGTCGGCTGCTCGCGCGCGGCAATGGGTGATGAGGCTCGGGAACTCGACGATATTCGAGGCTCCGTGCGCCACCTGGCTCGCTTTGCAGACTATCTGGCGGTGAATGTCAGCTCGCCGAATACGCCCGGTTTGCGCGATCTCCAGGCTCCGGAGCGGCTGACGCGGCTGGTCCAGGCGGTGGTTGCTGAGGCCGGGACGGGTCGCGCGGGCAGGGCGGTGCCGCCGGTTTTTGTGAAACTGGCCCCTGACCTGGCCGATCAAGAACTCGGCGAGGTCGGGCAAGCCGCGCTCGCGGCCGGGGCCCGCGGCCTGATTGCAGTCAATACTACGATCGGGCGCGAGGGGATCGACGGCATGCACGCAGGCGAGACCGGCGGTTTGTCGGGCGGGCCCTTGGCCGCGCGTGCCGATGCATGCATCGCCCGATTGCGCGATGCCGTGGGTCCGCAACCCGGTATTATCGGTGTCGGCGGTGTCTTCTGCGTCGAGGACGCATTGCGGCGTATCGCCGCCGGCGCGGATCTGGTGGGCCTCTACACCGGCCTTATCTACCAGGGACCGCGTCTCGCGGCGCGGATCGCGGCCGATATCGAACGCGAGATCGCAGGCCGGGGGTTGGCGGATTTCGCCGCTCTGCGCGATGCGCTCCGCGCCGGCAAGGCCGGATGCGCCGCGGCGTGAGTGGCCCGGAACCTGCCATCTCGATTATCATTCCGAGTCGCAACGAGGCGGCGGGAATTGCTGCGACGATCGCGAGTGCGCGCAGTCCGCAGACCCTCGAAATCATCGTTGTGGATGCGAATAGCCACGACGATACCGTCGCGATCGCGCAACGCCTCGGCGCAACGGTTCTCGAGTCGGCGCCCGGACGTGCCCGTCAGATGAACGCCGGCGCGCGCCTCGCACGCGGGCAGATTCTTCTTTTTCTTCACGCCGATTCCTTGCTGCCGGAGGCTTTCGGTGAAGTGATTGTCGGGGCTCTGGCCGATCCGAGGGTGCCCGGCGGTCGTTTCGATGTGCGCTTCTCCGACCCGCGTTTCGCCATGCGAATCGTCGCCTTCCTGATGAACCAACGCTCTCGCTGGACCGGCATCGCGACCGGCGACCAGGCAATCTTCCTGCGCCGTGAAACCTTCGCTCGACTAGGTGGCTATCCGGAGCAGGAGTTGATGGAGGATATCGAACTCACCCGCCGCATGCGCCGCCTGGGGCCTTCGGCCGCCTTGCGCTCGCGGGTGCAGACCTCGTCACGGCGCTGGGAGACGCATGGCGTGTGGCGCACCATCGTTCTGATGTGGGCTCTTCGCCTGGCGTATTTTGTCGGCGTCTCGCCGGCGCGGCTCGCGCAAATCTATGATCCGGCACCGCGAAGCAGGGGCGGCATTCGGTAGGCGTTGGATCGCTCTTCAGCCGGCTGAAGTCGCGGCCTGCACGCGGACACGGGGAAGAATTTCTTCGGCCTGGCTCTTGCCATTGCGGCGGTTGCGGGCGAGAAAGAACGTCACGGCCTGGCCGGGTTCGGGCAGGCCGCCGTCGAGGCCTTGGCATTGGCTGACGTGGAAAAAGATCGTATCGCGCTTTTCGCCGTGCGCGACAAAGCCGAAACCGCGGTCGGCGAAGTACGAGACCACTTCCCCCTCGATGCGTTGCGGCGCGCGTTCGAGAACCGCCGCGATGGGGGCGGGTAAAGGCGCGTCCTGCATCGGCTGGACGTTGAGCGGGCCGGCCGCAGCGCTGGCACGCGCCTCCGCCAAGGCCTGTCGGGTGTCGTCGTGGGCACTTTCCTGGGCCGCGGCTGCCTCGAGGTAGGGCAGAGCGCGTGCGAAGTCGCCGTGGCTGGCGTGCAGCGCGCCGATGGCGGATTCGATCGCAACGGCTTGGGTCGAACCCGCCTGCACACGCCCGGCATTGAGGCGCTCGAGGATTGCCAGGGCCTTGCCGGGCCGGTCCAAAGCCAGCTCCAAGCGCGCCGATTCCAGGCGAAGCTGAACCTCGCCCTTGGGGTGTTCGCGCAGGCCTTGGTGCAGGGTTTCGGCACATTCTACCAGGCGTTTCTCGGCGCGTAGGAAGCGGGCGAGTGCCACCAGCGAAACCGCGCCTTTGGGTAATCGGGTCGCGTGGCGCAGCGCAGCCTCGGCATCGGTGGGGCGCCCCAGGGCGTGGTAGGCGCGCCCGAGTCGCTCCCATAATACGGCCGAGCGGTTCTCCATCTTGCGTGCCGCCTCCAGGTCCGCGACAGCCTCCGCGGGGAGGTTCTCCGCCAGCGCAATCTCGGCGCGGCTCGCCAGGCGGTGTTCGCGTCGAATGATGTTCTCGGGGCCGGTGTCGAGTAGGTCGCATTTTTCCAGCGCCGCGCGTGCCGCGGCCGTCGCGCCGGTTTCGCGCAGGTTGCGCGAGAGATGAAAGAGGTTCTGAATCTGGATTCCCAGCGAGCGTGCGCGCTGGTCGGCGTCGCTTTTCTCGAATACCTCGGCGGCGGCGGCACAGGCCGCGGCCGCGGCGCGTGGGCGATGCTGACGTTCGAGGCAATAGCCCTTACGGAAGAGACAGAGGTGGTAGTTGGGGAAAGTCTCGAGTGCTTCCTCGTACCAACGCAGCGCGCGAGCCCAATTTTTGCGCCGTTGGTAGAACCAGCCGACCTGGCAGCGGTAGAGGGCGGCGCGACCCGGGTTCAGATCGGCGCAACGCTGAAAAAAGCGCACCACGCCTTGCTCGTCTCCCGCCAGCGAATGGGCTCGCGCCAACTCGCCCACGAGTTCGAGATCGTTCCAGCCATCGTCGTCTTCTTCGATATGGGGGAATAGGTCGAGAGCTTCCTGGAGCGCACCTTTTTCGCGCAGGCGCCGCACCTCGGCGGCCCGGGCACTTTGGAATGGTATCGTCATCTCAGCGCGGCCCTCCGGATACGCGCCGCCCATGCCGGCGCAGCGCACCGGCGGCCAGAGCCTGCAACGCGGCCGGGTAGAGGCGATGTTCTTCGGCCAGAATTCGCGCGGCGAGGGACTCTTCGGTGTCGTCGTCTGCGACCGCGACGACGGCTTGCGCGATGATCGGGCCGTGATCCATTTTCTCGTCAACGAAATGAACCGTAGCGCCGCTGACCCGCGCGCCGTGCTCCAGCGCCTGCTTTTGCGCATGCAGGCCCGGGAAGGCCGGCAGCAGGGCCGGGTGGATATTCACCACGCGGTCGGGAAATGCGTCGAGAAGGGTCGCGGTCACAATGCGATCAAAGCCGGCCAGGGCGATCGTATCGACCTTCGCGGCGAGCAAGGCTGCGACCAAGGCCTCTTCAAAAAGAAGGCGTGACGAGAATTCGCCGTGCGGCAGGGTGCAGGTGGGGACACCCACGGCGGCGGCGCGTTCCAGGCCGGCGGCACCGGCCCGGTTGCTGACGACCAGGGAAATCTTCGATTGAAGAAGCCCTTGCGCAGCCGCGTCGAGGATTGCCACAAGGTTGCTCCCCCGGCCCGATATCAACACTCCAAGATTCATCACACGCCTCATCGCGACGCTCTGATCCGTAATCTGGACCCGTTGCGCCTCAACTTTGTTGCGCGTTGGAGGCCGGAGTTCAAGTAGCGCGGGCCAAAACGGCGACATCGACGAAGCGTGCACCTGCCGCGCGCAGCAATCTGGTGGCGGCACGTGCACTCGCCTGGCTGGTCATCACATCATCGACAAGGAGAATGCGCGCGTTGGGCGGCAGCTGCATTCGCCCACTGCGGTAGAGCGAGCCAGCCTCCTGGCTACGCATGCGGCGCGAACGGTGGCCGAATCGTGGCGTGAAGGTGAGTCCGCGGCGCAGCGCCCCTGGCAGGATCGGCAAACCACCCGATCGGCGCGACAGCGCCTGGCAGAGTACGATAGCGGTCTCGAAGCCGCGCCAGGCACGGCGCAGATGACCACCGGGGACGGGCACCAAGGCATCATAATCGGGCGATACGTCGCCCAATCGGCTGGCAAAATAGCGGGCCAAGGCATGGCCCAAGAGGCGGTCGCGACCTGTCTTCCAGCGCTGAATTGCCCGGCGGCCCGGCGTGCCGGGTGCATAGAGAAAGAGCGCCCGGGCATGCCGGAAGGGCGGCGGCTGGAGCGCGCACGGGGCGCAGCGCAGGCCGCGCAGAGGCTCGGCGCAAAAGGGGCAGGGTGCCGGGATCGAGGCCAGAGCGCGCCGGCAGGCACCGCAGAGCCGCGGCGGGCCGAGGGCATGCATCGCACGGCGGCAGAACGCGCATTGCGGAGGGTAGAGAAGACTGAGCGAAACCTCTAAGATTTGCCGCATGATGCGGCATGGCTGGGTCGCCACATCGGGTCAAGAGAGCTTCGCAACGCGATGGGCTGAGCGACATACGGGGATGGGTGGACGGGGATGATTCGGTTTCTGCTAGGCGCCGCTTGCGGTGCAGGCTTTATGTATTGGTTCCAGACGGGCGAGACGCCTTGGTCCGAGGACGCCCTGCGCTGGCTCTCCGACAACGCGACCTCTTATAGCGGGCGTTTGCGCGAATAAGCCGTCCACCGCAGCCGGGCGGGTGCGGTGGCGAGGGAAAAGGGCTACAAGGCCTGCCCATGGAATTGCCGATTGTCACGCGATTGCGCAGCGAGCTTGCGACCCTGCAACATGAAGTGAAACACGAATTGCCCAAGCGTCTGGAGGAGGCCGCCGCGCATGGCGACCTGCGCGAGAACGCGGAATACGACGCCGCAAAGAACCGTCAGGCTTTGGTCCGCGCGCGCCTGGGAGCACTCCAGGCCCGTGTGAGCGAACTCGCGGCCTATTCTCTGGCCCGGCTGCCTCGCAATCGTGTTTCCTATGGCAGCACCGTGGTCTGCGAGGATGCCAATACGGGGGCGGAGACAACCTTTAAAGTGCTTTTCCCCGAGGAGGTCGATGGCACGGACGGGCAGATTTCGATCGGCTCGCCGATCGGACGCGCCCTGCTGAACCACGAGGTCGGCGATGAAGTCCTGGTGGTGACGCCGCAAGGCCGCCGCAACCTGGAAATCATCGAACTCACGACCCTGCATGACCGAGAGAGCGAATAGGAGACGCCTGAGGCGGGATTCGATTGCGAGGCCTAAGCGCCCGTGTTAGATGGCTTTTTCCGAACATTGGCTGTCACTGAAAGTGGGCCTTGGCCCGCTTTTTTTTTCTTCAAAATCGGAAGAAAAGCTGGTTCTGCATCTGGTTCGGGCGTCTTTGTACAGATTTTCGGGGATCGAAATGAGCAATCGTGGGTTGATAGAGCGTGTGACCGAATGGGCTGAGCCCATTGCGGCCGAGCTCGGCCTGCGTCTGGTCGACGTCGAGTACAATCCGGCCGGAAAACGCTCGGTTCTGCGGCTCTTTCTCGACAAAAAGGGCGGCGTCGGCCTCGAGGAATTGGCCCGTGCCAGCCACGAGATCGAGGCTGTTCTCGATGCCAACGAGGCTGTTCCGGGCGAGTATTCTCTGGAATGTTCGTCGCCGGGCGTGAACCGCCGCCTCAAGGGACGACAGGATTTCCTCGATCATCAGGGCCTGCTGGTCCGCCTGCGGACGCGCGACGCCATAGATGGCGCACGGAACTTTCTCGGTGCGATTCAAGGCGTGACAGAGTCCGCCGTGCTCGTCGCCCGAGAGGCCGAGGCGGCAGCCGAGATTCCCTTCTCGAATATCGAGAAGGCGAATTACGAACACAATTTCGACAATGACCTTCGGGATAAAAGCGCGCCGGGTGCGTGAGGGAGACAACGCATGGAACTTCAGCTCAGCCGTGTAATCGACCAGGTAAGTCGTGAGAAACAGATCGACCGCTCCATAATCATCGAGGCGATCGAAGAGGCGATGGTGCAGGCAGCACACCGCTTGCTCGGCCCGGAGCGCCAGATTGAGGCGCAATTCAACGCGGAAATCGGCGAGGTCGAGCTCTTCGAGATCAAACGCGTGGTCGATGTGGTCAGCGACCCGGAGAGCGAAATCACGCTGGAGCAAGCCCGCGCTGATTTCGACGAAGAGGCTGAACTGGGCGATGAATTCCTCGCCAAATTGCCCCAGAAGGGGTTTGGCCGGATCGGCGCGCAGGCCGCCAAGCAGGCGATCATCCAAAAAGTCCGCGATGCCGAGCGCGAGATCATCTATAACGAATTCAAAGACCGTAAGGGCGAGCTCTTCTCGGGCATCGTGCAACGCTTCGAGCGTCGTAATATCATCGTGAATCTGGGTCGAACCGATGCGATCCTGCCCGAGCGCGAGCAGATCCCGCGCGAGCGCTACCGCCAGAACGACCGCATTCGCGCCTATATCTATGATGTCGACCTGACCGCCAAAGGCCCGCAGATCATTCTCAGCCGCACCCATCCGAACCTCCTGATCGAGCTCTTCCGCCAGGAAGTGCCGGAGATTTATGAGGGTATCGTCGAGGTGAAAGCGGCCGTACGCGAGCCGGGTGGCCGGGCCAAGATCGCCGTCGTCTCGCATGACCGCGATGTCGACCCCGTCGGCGCTTGCGTCGGTATGCGTGGAACACGCGTGCAGGCCGTCGTGCAGGAATTGCGCGGCGAGAAAATCGATATCGTCCACTGGATCGCCGATTCGGCCGAGTTCGTTTGCCGCGCCATCGCGCCGGCCAAGGTCGCCAAGATCATCATGGACGAAGACGAGCATACCATGGAGGTGATCGTCCCCGACGACCAGCTCTCGTTGGCGATCGGCAAGCGTGGTCAGAACGTCACGCTTGCTTCTCGCCTGACCGGCTGGCGGTTGGATGTCCGGGGCGAGTCCGAGGCTGACGAAGAAGTCCGCCAGGCTCGTGCCGCCCTGATGACGATCGAGGGCGTAAGCGATGTTACGGCCGAATTGCTGATGCAGCACGGCTACAAACTGGTCGCCGAAGTCGCGGAATCGGAGCCCATCGAGATCGCCGAGGTCGAAGGAATCGAAGTGGAGCGCGCGGTCGCGATCGTCGCGGCCGCCAAGTTGCGCGCCGTCGAAGAGGTCGCCGAGGCGGAGGCCGCAGCGGCAGCCGCCGTGCTGGCCGCCGCAGCGGCGGAGGCGGCCGGTGTGGCCGCTGCAGAGGGCGACGCTGCACCAGAGGGTGACGCGCTACTCGACCTGCCGGAGGAGCCGACAGCTTGAGTCGAGCACGACGCAAAAAGCCTCGGCCGCAACGCGTTGCGAGCTTGCCGTGGCCCGAAGGGCGCCGGCTTCCGCATCGCGCCATGCGCATTTGTGCAGGCTGCGGACGGCGCGACGAGCGCGCCTCCATGCAGCGGATTGCTCGCTGCGCGGGATCGCGGGCGCTGGAGTGGCGCGAGCACGATGGGCGCGGTACATACCTGCACCCGGACACGGCTTGCGAGCGACTCTTTGTTGAAGGCCGCAAATCATTGCCCGGTCTTCGCGTTCGTCCGGACGGCGACGCACGAAGTGCTTTGCTGGCCATGCGCGCGCGGCGATGGACGCAGGCGGAAGCAAGGGAAAAGGACTAGAGGCATGCCGAAGCGGATTCATCAATTGGCGAAGGAGTGGAACCTTCAATCGAAGGAACTGATCGCCAGCCTCGATACCATTGGCATCCAGGGCAAGCGCTCGCAGAGCAGCCTGCAGGAAGGCGAGATCGAGCGTCTCGCGGAGAGGATGGGCCGCGGCCCATCCATCGAGCCGACGGTCGGAACCGAGCGTATCGTGCGCGAGAAACTCGTCACGCAGCGTGATGCGCAAGGGGAGGTAACCTCCCGCGAATCCACGATTGAGTCGCGCGTGCGCCCCAACGTGATCCGTCGCCGGCGCAGCCGAGTCGAAATCGGCCGCAAGGCCGTGACGCCGGCCGCCGCTGGCGGCGATGGCGTGCTCATCGACCTTCCCGATATGGGAGTATCCACCTCGCCGAGGCCTTCCTCGAGCACCAGCGATGATTCCAGCGGCCTGCTGCCGGACCTGCCGCCGCTCGCGGCGCCGCCGGTCGAGGTCAAGCCCGAGCCGGCCCCCGAGGCCAAGGCCGAGCCAGCCCCGGAGGCCCCCGAAGCCGGAAAAGCCAAGGCCAGAAAGAAGGCTACAGAAGCACCGAAGGCCGCAGGGACACCGGTTGAAGCGAGTATGCCAGCCACGCCCGAGCCGAGTCCCGCGCCGCAAGCGGCAGAGCCTGCGCCGGCACCACCGGCACCCGTTGACGACCCGGCCCATATCGACCCCAGTGCGCCGAAACTCGACGACAGCATGCGACGAGTGCAGGTTCTCGGCAAGATCGAGCTCAAGCCGCCACTCCAGCCGCGAGCGGTCGCAGCGCGCGGTGGCCCCGGCGGCACCCCTGGCGTGGCGCCGGGCGTCGTACGGCGCAAAAAGGGCAAGAAGATCATCCGCCGCGGCTCGCAGCTCGACCCGTTCATGGCGGGCGACCGACGCCGTGGCAGGCGGCCGCAGAAACGGCGCGCCGCTCCGGGCAAGGAGCAGGGTCGCACCGAGATCACGACGCCCTCGGCGCGCAAACGCATCGTGCGCATGCATGATACCATCTCCGTTGGCGATCTCGCCAAGGCGATGGGCCTGAAGGCCGGCGAGGTCCTCAAGCAGCTCATGGGCATGGGCGTGATGGCGACGGTGAATCAGGTCCTCGACGTCGACCATGCCACTTTGGTGGCGGGCGAGTTCGAGTACAAGGTGGAGAACGTCGCCTTCGATGCCGAGAAGGAAATCGAAGGCACCGAGACCGAAGAGACGGTCGGCGAAGCCGTGCTGCGCGACCCGGTCGTTACGGTGATGGGCCACGTCGATCACGGTAAGACCTCCGTGCTCGACAAGATCCGCAAGGCCGCGGTTGCTGATGGCGAAGCTGGCGGCATCACGCAGCATATTGGTGCCTATTCGGTTCCGGTAGGCGAGCGTCATATCACTTTCATCGATACGCCTGGCCACGCGGCCTTCACCGCGATGCGCGCCCGCGGTGCCAAGGTCACCGATATCGTCATTCTGGTCGTCGCGGCCGATGACGGCCCGATGCCGCAGACCGTCGAAGCGATCAATCATGCCCGCGCCGCCAAGGTCCCCATGATCGTCGCGATCAATAAAATCGACCGCGAAGAAGCCGATGTAGAGCGGGTCAAGGGTAAACTTTCCGAGCATGGCGTGGTGCCCGAAGACTGGGGCGGTGATACCATCATCTGTCCGGTCTCCGCGAAAACCGGCGAAGGCCTCGACCACCTCCTGGAGATGGTTCTTCTTCAGGCCGAGTTGCTGGAACTCAAGGCCAACCCCGAGATCCGCGCTCGCGGCACCATCGTCGAGGCAAAGCTCGACCGCGGCCGTGGCCCGGTAGCCACCGTGCTCATCCAGGAAGGCACCCTCAAGCCCGGGCAGCCTTTCGTTGTCGGATTACAATACGGAAAGTTGCGCGCGATGCTCGATTTCCAGGGCAATCGGATCACGTCGGCGGGCCCCTCGATACCTGTCGAGATTCTTGGCCTTGACGGCGTTCCTGATGCCGGCGATGCGTTCGCCGTCGTGGAGAACGAGTCGAAGGCGAAACAGATCGCCGACCATCGGCGGATCAAGCAACGCGAGAGCGAATTGGCGCGCAGCTCCAGGATTTCATTGGACGACCTCTACGCGCAGCTCGAGAAGGGCCAGACGCAAGAGCTCAACGTCGTTCTCAAGGTCGATGTTCAGGGTTCGATCGATGCCCTGCGCGAAGCCTTCGCACGCCTCTCTACCGAAGAGGTGCAGGTCAAGGTGATCCACTCCTCGGTCGGCGGCGTGACAGAATCCGATATCCTCCTGGCCTCGGCCTCCAAGGCCGTTATCATCGGCTTCAACGTCCGACCCGAAACCAAGGCCGCCAAGGTTGCCGAAGACGTAGGCGTCGATATCCGCCTATACACCATCATCTATGATGCGATTCGTGAGGTCCGCGAGGCACTCGAAGGAATGCTGGCACCGGCGCTGCGCGAGAAAACCATCGGTCGCGCCGAGGTTCGCGAGATCTTCGGCGTGCGCGGTGCCGGCGTGATTGCCGGCTCGACTGTGACCGACGGCAAGATTCTGCGCGGTGCGCTGGCGCGGCTATTGCGCGACCATGCTGTCGTGCACGAGGGCAAGATCGGCAGCTTGCGTCGCTTCAAGGACGACGCGCGCGAAGTGCTGCGTGGCTACGAATGCGGCATCGGGATCGAGGGCTTCTCGGACGTGAAGCCGGGCGATGTCATCGAGGTCTACGAGGTCGAGGAAGTGGCCCGCAAGCTTGAGCCGACAGCCGAAGCCAACCCGCCGCATGTCTCCGGCGGCGCCGCCTGAGCGGATAGGCGGGACCGACCGTGGCGCGTAGACGACAGCGCAGTGTAATGGACCCGGAGGCCGGTGCCTTTGAGGTCAAGCGTGCCGACCGGGTCTCCGGTGGCGTGCAGCGCTGCCTCGCCGAGGCTTTGTTGCATCGCGTGAGCGACCCGCGCCTGGTGGATGTGAACCTCACGCGGGTGCGGCTTACGCCCGATTTGAAGCAGGCCAAGGTTTATTTCCTGCTCCTTACCGAGGAACGCGGCGTGCGCGCGGACTCTCTGGCTGGTCTGATCCGGGCGGCGCCTTTCCTGCGTCGCCATCTCGCTCGCACGATGCAGCTCCGCTACACCCCGGCGCTGCGCTTTTTCTATGACGAGGAAATGGAAGAGGCGCGTCGCATTGATACGCTGCTGCGCGAGACCCGTCCCGCGTCCCTGAACGACCCAGTCGAGGGCGAGGACGGATACGAGGACGAATACGAGGACGAGAGCGATGCCTGACGGGATTCTGCTGGCCGACAAACCGGCAGGGGAGACCTCGGCTGGCATCGTGCGGATTCTCAAACGGCGCCACCGCCTGCGCAAGATCGGCCATCTCGGCACCTTGGACCCGATGGCGACCGGCGTGCTGCCGCTCTGTATCGACGGCGGCACCAAGATCGCCCAATTTCTCGACGCGGCCGACAAAGCCTATTGCGGCGAGATTCTCCTCGGCCTGGCAACCGATACCCTGGACATCACGGGCCAGGAGACGGCACGCGGCCCTGTGCCGGAATTCGATGCGGCGAGGCTGGCGCAATTGGCCGCCGAACTCCATGGCGAGCGCCTGCAGACGCCGCCGATGTACTCGGCCGTCAAGATCGGCGGCCAGGAACTCTACAAACTGGCGCGCGCCGGAATCGAGGTCGAGCGCAAGGCCCGGCTGATCCGGATCGACCAGATCACGCTGAGGCCCGGGTCGACCACAGATCGCGTGCGCTTCTCGGTGGATTGCTCCAAGGGGACTTATATTCGCGTGCTCGCCGAAGAAATCGGCGCCGCCTTGGGCTGTCCTGCTACTCTGGCGTCGTTGCGGCGAACCCGCTTTGGCCCCTTCGGCGAGGCGGAGAGCCATACCATGGAGGCGCTCGAGGCCTGCGCGGTCGGTGCGTTGCCCGTGCTGACACCGACTGAGGCGCTGCGTACCATCCCGTCGCAAAAAGTGAGCGCTGAACTGGCCTATGCGCTGGCCGTCGGGCGCAAAGGAAGCCTGCGCGATTTTGCCGGGCCGACCGATTCACCGCGGGTGGCCCTGATCGCACCAGATAACGCTTTGCTCGCCATCGCGGACCGCGATGGCGAGGGCTGGGTCTTGCGACGAATGCTCTATCCACAGGCCAGCGAGCTTTACAGGCCGGAATCCCGATGTTAGCGAGAGGCCGAACAATGGAAAAGAAAAGGAATCATTGAAGTGGCGTTGGCTACAGCTCAAATAGCGGAAGTCGTTGAGGGTTTCCGTGCCCACGAGAAAGATACCGCAACCCCGGAGGTCCAGGTCGCGCTCCTTACCGAGCGCATCAAAGGTCTGACCGAACATTTCAAGACCCACGCGAAAGACCATCATTCGCGTCGCGGACTGATCACGATGGTCAGCCAGCGCAGGCGTCTTCTCGACTACCTGAAGCGCAAGGATCTCGCGCGGTACAAGACGCTCATCGGGCGTCTCGGCATCCGCCGCTAAAACCATATTTACTGATCCCGTTCTTCTGAAGTAGCCACTGGCAATCCCGGTGCCTGCCGCAGGATTGGGGGTGAGAAATGTGGACTCGAGTTTCCCGGACGACGCCCTTTCGCAGGGTTCGTGCCCGTCGCAAAGAATGTGTCACGACAGGAGAGTAATATGGAAAAAAAGATAGTTGAAGTAGAAGTTGGCGGACGCCAGTTTTCGATCGAAACCGGTCGGATGGCCAAGCAGGCCGGTGGTGCCGTCGTGGTCCGTTATGGCGATACCGTCATTCTGGTCACCGCGACCGCGCAGGCCAAACCGCGTGAGGGATTCGATTTCCTCCCGCTGACCGTTGAATATCAGGAGAAGACTTACGCTGCGGGCAAGATCCCCGGTGGCTTCTTCAAGCGCGAGGGGCGCCCGACAGAGAAGGAAATTCTCACTTGTCGCCTGACCGACCGCCCGATCCGCCCCCTCTTTGCTGAGGGCTGGCGCTGCGAGACCCAGGTCATCACGACCGTTCTCTCGGCTGAGAAAGACGTCGACCCCGATGTCGTCTCGATCTGTGGCGCCTCGGCGGCCTTGTCGATCTCGGACATTCCCTTCGCCGGACCGATCGCCGCTGTGCGCGTCGGCCGTGTCGACGGCAAATTGATTCTCAACCCGACTGCCGACCAACTCGCCGAGGGTGATATCAACCTCGTGGTCGCCGGTAGCCGTGACGCGATCGTCATGGTCGAAGGTGGCGGCGATATCGTCCCTGACGCCGAAATGCTCGAAGCGCTTTTCTTTGCGCATGACGGCCTGCAGCCGATCCTGGACCTGCAAGACGAGCTTCAGGAAGCCGTCGGCAAGACCAAGCGTCCCAACCCGGTCATCGAAGTCGACGACGCGCTTGTGGCCCGGGTGACGGAAGTCGCCCGCCCGCTGATGAGCGACGCCTTGGTCGAGCCCGAAAAAATGGCCCGCTACGCGAAATTCGACGCGGCCAAAGCACAGACCAAAGAAGCCCTCTCCAGCGAGTTCCCGGACCGCGGCGGCGAGATCTCGGACGCTTTCGGCAAGGTAAAATACAACGCCGTCCGCTCGATGATCGTCAACGAGAATAAACGCCTCGACGGCCGCGACCTCACCTCGGTCCGCCCGATTACTTGCGAGACCTCGGTACTGCCGCGGACGCATGGCTCGGCGCTCTTCACACGCGGCGAGACCCAAGCTCTTGTGATTGCCACCCTGGGCACCTCGGGCGATACGCAGCGCGTCGACGGCTTGATGGGCAACTTCAAGAAGCGCTTCATGCTGCATTATAACTTCCCCCCCTTCAGCGTGGGCGAAGTGAAATTCATGCGCGGTCCCAGCCGTCGCGACACCGGCCACGGCGCGCTCGCCGAGCGCGCTCTCGCACCGGTGCTGCCGAGCGAGGACGAGTTCCCGTATGTGGCACGTGTCGTCTCGGAGATCCTCGAATCCAACGGTTCCTCTTCGATGGCAACCGTCTGTGGCGGTTCGCTGGCATTGAACGATGCCGGCATGCCGACCAAGGCACCCGTCGCCGGCATCGCCATGGGGTTGATCAAAGAGGGTGACAATATTGCCATCCTTAGCGATATCCTCGGCGATGAAGATCATCTCGGCGATATGGACTTCAAGGTCGCCGGTACGGCCGAGGGCATCACCGCCCTGCAGATGGACATCAAGATTGCGGGCGTCACCCAGGAGATCATGCAGAAGGCTGTTGAGCAGGCCCGTGACGGCCGGCTTCATATCCTCGCCGAGATGGCCAAGGAATTGGCTAGTGCCCGTCCGGAGATGTCGCCCTTTGCACCGCGAATCGAGATCGTGAAGATCCCGGTGGACAAGATCCGCGATATCATCGGCCCAGGTGGCAAGGTGATTCGTGGCCTCGTCGAGGAGACGGGTTGTTCGATTGACGTCTCCGATGACGGCTCCGTGCAGATCGCCTCGGCCGACGGCCCGGCGCTTGAGCATGCGATCCGTCGCGTCAAGGAGATCACGGCCGAGCCCGAAGTCGGCATGATCTACGAGGGCGAAGTCCGCAAGATCATGGACTTCGGTGCCTTCGTCGAGGTTCTGCCAGGCCGCGACGGCTTGCTGCATATCTCGCAGATCTCCGAAGAGCGCATCGCCAATGTGACCGACGTCCTCAAAGAGGGACAGATGGTTCGGGTGAAGGTGCTTGAGGTAGACCGCAATGGCAAGATCCGGCTCTCGCGCAAGGAAGCGATGCGGGACGAGGCCGAAGCGCCAGCGGAGTGAGTGTGGACGGAGGCGTCCAGAGCACCGTTCTTGCGAACGGGGTTCGCGTTCTCTCGGAGAAAATCCCCCAGTTCCGATCGGCAACGATCGGAATCTGGGTGGAGAACGGCTCTCGTTATGAGACCGCCGAAGAGAACGGAGTCTCCCATTTCCTTGAGCATATTTTCTTCAAGGGAACGACGCGCCGCGATGCGCGCAAGATCGCCGAGGAAATCGAAGCCGTCGGCGGCATGCTCAATGCCTTCACCGGTCGTGAGTTGACCTGCTACCACGCCCGCGTCCTGGGCGAGGACCTGCCGCTCGCTCTCGATGTTCTCGGAGACGTCTTCTGCCATTCGACTTTCCCGGCAGAGGAGATCGAAAAAGAACGAACTGTCATTCTCTCGGAGATCGCCGAGACCGAAGATTCCCCCGACGCGCAGGCGCACCAGCTTTTCGACGCTGCCTTGTGGCCGGGACATGCACTGAGTCGCCCGATCTGCGGTACTCCCGAAACCGTCAGCGGCATGCAGCGCGAGGATTTCGTGAAGTTCATTGCGGCGCGTTACCGCGCCGATCGCATCGTGATCGCCGCCGCCGGCGCAGTAGAACATAGCGAATTGGTCGCCTGGGCCGAGACTGCTTTAAGCGGACTCTCGGGGCAGACCACCGCGCCGGATTTACTGGTGCCGGATACCGCCAGCGGCCTGCATATCCACAAACGTGACCTCGAGCAGGTGCAATTGCTGATGGGCGTACCGGGACTCTCGAGCAAGGACGATCGCCGCTTTGCCGCCTTTGTCCTCAATACGGCCTTTGGCGAGGGCATGAGCTCGCGCCTCTTCCAGGAAGTCCGCGAGAAGCGTGGCAAAGCCTACAGTATTTATTCATTCCTCGACTTGACCGAAAATGTCGGCTCGATGAGCGTCTACGCCGCTCTGCGTGCCGAGTCGGTTGCGGAGGTAGTGGAGATCGTCCGCGATGAAATGATCTCGTTGCGCGATAACGGCTTGACCGACGAGGAACTGGCCCGCGCCAAAAGCCAGATCAAGGGCCATATTCTCCTGAGTCTGGAGAGTTGCTCCAGCCGTATGCGGCGCTTGGCCGTAAACCAGATCCATTATGGCCGAGTCGTACCGATCGACGAAATTGCAGCCCGGATCGATGCAGTCGATGCGACCGCGATTCGTGAACTCACCGATCATTTCTTCGGCAGCCAGGACCTTCTTGTTTCGCTCCTCGGGCGCCTCGAAGACGGCGCGGTACCCGAAGCCGCCCTGCGATTGACCTAGGAGGGGCCCGTGCAGGAAGGTCTGAGCACCGGCATCTGGCGCATCGGCGCCGTCGCTGTTGCGCTGCCGCGCTATATGACAGAGGGCGCGGTAGGGATGGATCTCTGCGCCGCGCTTGCGGCTCCTTTGGTCATCGCGCCCGGTGACCGCGTGCTGATCCCGACGGGCATCGGCATCGCGCTACAGCCTGGCTTTGAAGGACAGGTCCGGCCGCGCAGCGGTCTGGCCGTGCGGGTTGGCATCACCGTGTTGAATTCCCCCGGCACAATCGATTCGGATTACCGCGGTGAGATCAAGGTGGCGCTTATTCACCACGGAAAAGAGAGCTTTACTATCGAGCCATTGGCGCGCATTGCGCAATTGGTGGTGGCTCCCGTCGCGCAAATCGTCTGGCGTGTTCTCGAGAGCGAAGGCGGTATGGCACCGACCGAGACCGCAACCGAGCGCGGCAGTGGAGGTTTCGGGCATACGGGAACCAGCGGAGAACCTGGCGGCGCCGGACCACAGGGCCGCGAACCCGGCTCGCGCGACCGCTGAGCAAGCGAGGCGATTCGCATGAGAGAAGAAAGCGAGACCGACAGCCCGCTGCGGGCCGCCGCAGAGCCGCTGCGCGAGACGCTTTTGCGCCGCGGGCGGCGACGTTGGTTGGAGACACCGGCTTGCGAGGCGCGCGGTTCGTTTGCTGCCAATGGCTTCCGGCTCGACCAGGGCGCGCGCGTGCTCATGGCCTTGGGCGAGGAGAGCGGTGCGGCGTTGGAGGAGAAGCTCCCGCAACGTCTCGGAGCCTTGATGATCGAGTTGGCGGCGCGCGGTGCCGAGCCTGCGGCGCTCTTCGACGGCATCCGCATCGCCGAACTCGAAGACCCCGGCGCTGCGCGGGCCCGCGATACCATCGTCCGCGCGCTGGCCGACCACGCCGAGCGATTGGAGATTCCGGTCTTCGCCGGCGAGATCGCGCACGTCGCGGGTGTGAGTCCAGCAGTCTCGCTTTTCCTGGTTGGTGTACTCGCTCGCAGCCATTCGCTCGAAGAGGAGCAACGCGGCCAGCCGGGCGACCGCGTCTTTCGCCTCTGCCTGACTGATCTTGCAGGGCAGGCACTCGCCGAGGCCCAGAAGGCTCTGGCCGCCTGCCTGCGCGCGCAATACGAGGCCGGGGCACTTTGTTTCGTTGGCAGCTGTGCCGATGGCGCGCTGATCGGTGCGGCCGATTGGATCGAAACGGCTGCTTGCGGCCTGCGTCTCGATGCGGCTCGCTGGGGGACCGAAGGCTCTGATCTGACCACACCGGCCCCCCTGGAGTTTCTCGTTTCGGTCGGGGAGGGCGGACTGCCTGAAGGACTCAGCGGCCTGGAGGTGGGTGTCGTCCTGGGCGATCCGAAACTCGAGATTGTAGGTCTGGGCGAGGGGTTGCTGGTTTTCTCTCCCGAAGATTTGCGTCGCGGCAGTCAGGCAGCGTCGGTTGAAGACGCAGAGGACGAACCCACCGAATTGCATATCGCTGAGTTTCCCGAACCGGCCGATTATGGGGAGGCCCTGCAAAAATTGCTCGCGACGCCGGTGCTGCGCTCACGCCGGCCGATTTTTGCGCGCTTCGCTCGGCGCGAGCATGCGTCGGTACGGATCGCGCCGGGTGCCGACGCGGGCGCTTTTGTAGTGGGTGGCCCACGCGACCTGCTGGTCGCATCGGTCGACTCCGCCGCACGCTTCTCTGCTCTGGATCCCTATATCGGGGCCTGCCTGGCGGTCGTCGAGGCTACGCGAAACTTGACGGCCGTAGGCGCCGAGAGCCTTGGCGTGGCGGTGACGATTCCCGGCGAGGGCCCGCCGATGGCTTCCTTGGTCTATGATGGCCTGCGCCACGCGGCAGATGCCTTGGGTACGACCATCGAATTGGCCCGTGCGGGCAGCGGCGACGACGCCGTCCCGACCGTCTTGGCGCTGGGGCGCCCGGTCGCGGATGACTTTCTGCTGCCCTGGTTCCGCGTAAGCGGCGACTTGATCGTATTATTGGGCCACTCGCATGAGGAGGTCGGCGGCAGCGCCTATGCGGCCTTCTACCACGGCTTGCGCGAGGGCATGCCGCCCTGGGTTGACCTCGGCGCCGAGCGCAGGCTCCAGGATCTCGTGCGCTCGGCGTGCGCACGTGGACTGCTGCATAGCGCGCATGATCTATCGGCCGGCGGTCTGGGCATTACTCTGGTGGAGGCCTGCTGTGGTGCACCTGCGGGCGTGCCGCGGTTGGGTGCGCGGATCGATAGCGAAGAAGGGATGCGCCCGGATGCGTGGCTTTTCGGTGAAAGTCAGGCGCGGATGCTGTTGAGCCTGGACCGCGAATCACTGGCCGAATTACGCGACAGCGCAATTCGCCTCGATGTTCCCTTGCGGGTGATCGGCGAGGTCGGTGGCGATGTGCTAGAGGTTGGGAGCCTGCTGAACCTCTCTCTTGCGGCACTCGAGGCCGCCTGGGACGCCCCCATCATCGAATAGCGCGAAGGTTTCTACTCATGTTTGCACCGGACGAAGATCGGTTTCACGAGGAATGCGGAGTTGTCGGGGTCTTCGGACACCCGGAGGCGTCCAATCTCGCCTACCTCGCGCTTTATGCGTTGCAGCATCGCGGGCAGGAATCGGCCGGTATCGTCTCTTCGCGCGGCGATGCGCTGATCACCCACCGAGGCCTGGGCCTGGTGGCCGATATTTTTCATCCCGAGATCATCAAGCGCCTCGAAGGCAGTGCTGCGATCGGCCACAACCGCTACGCCACCCACGGCGAAACGGCGCTCAAGAACGCACAACCACTGGTGGTGGAATACGCCGGTGGGCCGCTGGCCGTGGCGCATAACGGAAACCTCGTCAACGCCATCGAATTGCGCCGCGAACTCGAAGAAAAGGGCTCGATCTTCCAGTCGAATTCCGACACGGAGGTCGTGATCCATCTGATCGCGCAGAGCGCGAAAGGGCCCCTTCTGGATCGCCTGATCGATGCGCTCGGTCATGTGCGCGGCGCCTATTCCATGGTCTTTCTTGCCCGAGATCAGCTGATTGCCGTGCGCGACCCGCATGGTTTCCGGCCACTGGTGCTGGGCTTCGTACGCGATAAGGGCACCCACGTCGTGGTCTCCGAGACCTGCGCACTCGACCTGATCGGCGCCGAATACGTCCGCGAGGTAGAGCCGGGCGAAGTTCTGGTCATCGATAAAGCCGGCGTGCGCTCGCTGCACCCGCTCAAATCAGCCGAGCCACGCCGCTGCGTCTTCGAGTACGTCTATTTCGCCCGTCCCGATAGCCAGGTCTTCGGTCGTACGGTTTATACTGTTCGCCGCGCATTGGGCCGTCAGCTCGCACGCGAGAGTATGGTCGATGCCGACCTTGTGATTCCGGTTCCCGACTCGGGTGTACCCGCAGCGCTGGGCTACGCCCAGGAGGCTGGCATCCCCTACGAACTCGGCATCATCCGCAACCATTATGTCGGCCGCACCTTCATTGAACCGACCGATTCCATCCGCCACTTCGGCGTCCGGGTGAAACTCAATGCCGTGCGCGAGATCCTCAAGGGCAAGCGAGTCGTGGTGGTGGACGATTCGCTTGTGCGCGGTACTACAAGCAAAAAGATTGTCACCATGATGCGCAACGCCGGGGCCGCCGAGGTTCATATGCGAATCTGTGCACCGCCGACCATCGGCCCCTGCTATTACGGCGTGGACACGCCCACGCGCGGCGAGCTTGTTGCTTCTTCCAAAACCGTCGAGGAGATTCGCCAGGAAATCGGTGCCGACTCGCTCTCCTACCTCTCCCACGAGGGCCTCTATGCCTTCGAGGACAAACCTGAAAACTCCTGCACATACTGCGACGCCTGTTTCACCGACCGCTACCCGGTCGCGGTAGATACCGAAGCCGAAACCCGGCAACTCGGCCTCTTCGACGCCGCCGCGCTACCCTAGCGATCTCGTCAGGTGAGAATTCGATAAAGAACGGTGCCGCGGGCCACGACACGGCCATCGGTGGCGCCTGCCACCTCGACATCGGTCCAGAAGATTGCGCCGTCGCGTTGCACGCAGCGGCCGTACGCGACTAGATCGGCCTGCGGGGCGGGCGCAAGGTTCTGGAGTTGCATGGAGACGGTCGAGGCCCGGTAAGGGCCCGGACCAGACTCGGCCCAGGACCCCATGGCTCCCGTCGTGTCGAGAAGTGCCAACACGGCGCCCTCGTGGACTCCGCCCGCGAGGTCGGTGTTGTTCTCTGCAAAAGGCATGATGAGTCGCGACGTGCCGCCGGTCATATGCTCGACGGAAATGCCGCGATTACCAATGAACGGGACCATGCCGATATGGGGGCCCATTTCGCCCGGTTCGCTTTCGCCATGATCCCCCGCGGTGGTGCTGGTCTCTGCCGGCGCAGCGCCCATCCGCCCCCGCACGGTCGTCGTGATGCTCGCGATCGGTTTTCCTTCTGTCGTCTTGACGATGATCGAAACGAAACAGAGTTCTTTGCCGCGGCGCAGTAGCTCGGCTTCCGCAATCACATCTTCGCCGATGGCCGCGGCCAGATAACTCACCTGCATCTGGGCGTTATGCCAGGGGCCGGACTCCGGGCCGAGGGCCGCACGCGCCACCGCCTGGCCGCCGATGGCGCCGAGCGAAGCGGCGCAGCCGCCGTGCAATGCGTTGCCCGGATTCGAGTTTTCATCCTGATAGGGAAGAATGAGGCGCGCGCTTTTTTCATCGAGATGATCGAGGCGAATGCCCAGATATTTGCAGTAGGGCGATTGCTCTATCCATTCGCGGATTTCGTCCATGATTATCTTTCTTATTGTTCTGGGATCAGGCAGGAGTGAATGGATTCTTCGCCGGGAATCTCGCGAGCAAGCGTTCGGATGGCGAGCTCGGCGTCACGCAGCTTGAAGTCGTGGGTATGCATCCGTTCGATCGGATATTTGCCGGATTCGAGCAGCCGGATTGCGTTGGCGTAGCCTGTGCTGGTGACCCCGATGGCGCCCTTGATCGTCACTTCCTTCATGACGATTTTATCCGAGATGAAGTTGGGCACCGCTTTGAAGCCCTTCACGCCGGCGAGCACGACCGTGCCGCCCATCCGCACATAGTCCAGGGATTGGGCGACGGGCTCGGTTGCGTAGGAAGAGACATCGAGCACGACGTCGGCGCCACGGCCGTCTGTGAGTTCCTGGATGCGCTCCCGGGCATTTTCGTTTTGCACATCGATGGTGGCATGTGCGCCGAACTCGCGCGCCAATGCGAGTTTTTCTGCGTCCGCTTCCAGCCCGGTGACGATGATCCTGGCCGCGCCGGCTTCGCGGCAGGCAAGCACGCTAGCCAGGCCTCGCTGTCCGGGGCCCTGGATCACGACGGTATCACCCGGACCGGTGCCGGGGATTTCGACCGCCCAGCGAAAGCCCGCGCCGAGCGGGTTGAACATCACCGCGATCGAAGGGTCGAGGGAGGAATCGACTTTATGCACTACGCAATTGGGATCGAGGTACATATATTGCGCGTAGGAACCCCACAGCCCCGGTGCCTCGGAGAGCGGGATATAAGAGTAGATCCGCCGTGAATCGCAGAGGTGGTAGGAACCACCCAGACAAGGGCCGCAATGGTGGCAGGAGAGCATGGTCTCCACGGCAATCCGATCTCCGACATCGACACCCCAACGCTTCGCTGCACGATCACCGATTTTGGCCACCACGCCGAGCGGTTCGTGGCCCGGCACCGCCGGCATCGGCGTATGCAGCACGCCCTCGAATTGCTCGTAATCGCTGCCGCAGATTCCGCAGGCCTCAATCCGGACCAGACCGGAATCGTCGTCGATTTCGGGCAAGGGTAAATCCATCGGTTCCAGAGTGCGCTTGGCTGTTTGCACCATGGCGAAGCTTGTTTTGGGTAGTGTCATATTGACTCCTGATAGATCACGGCGTCTCGGCCGAAACGCCAGGCCGTAGCATTCATTCCTCGCCAGACGTGTAGTCGAGGATTTCAAGGTCCTGGACCCAGAGTGTCGGATAGCGCGTGATGAAATGACTTTCGCGACTCCCTGCGCCGTCGCGCCATAGGCGAATCAGAGAGGTCGTATCAATCAGGAAATCCATCAATCACGTTGGTTGGCCGGGGCATTGGCCCACGCAAGCGCTTCTTCCATCACCGCAGCCTGCTCCGCCGTGAGGCGAGGGAGCTTGTTTGGAGAAGGATGTCAGCGTCGGGTCTTTCCAGACGCAGAGTCGCTCATAGTCCTCCTCGCTAAGGGTAATGGTCTTCATGCATAAACGATACACGGCTCGTGTTGTCGTGGCGAGAAGATAAGGCCGAATGAATACCATCGGCATGAACCCGGCCGCGGCCGGCATGGTCTACTCTTCCGATCTCGTCGATTGGTATAATGGAGTCAACCGAATGCCGGCCATACCATCGGCGACCATCTGAGCGAGGCCGAGCGTCAAGTGGCCATCGAGTATTCGAAGACGCTCTAGGATTTCCCGGTGAGCGCGGCGCCAGATGCGGCGTAGGTCTCGCCGAGGGTCTCAACCAGCGGGCCTCGCGTGCCCGAAAGACCGAGTTGCCAGTGAATTGCCGATGGGGCTTCTCCTTCGCCGCGAATCCGACCGCTATGAATACCGCGAAGGTGATGCTGTGCGCAGACCGTGACCCGGTTGGTCTGCTGGTTGGAACCACCACGCGAGCGGAAGCGAATATGGTGGTCGTGGAGATTTCGGCGCGAGGTGCAGCCCGGCACCTGACAACGCCAGCCATCGCGCTTCGGCAATTTCCGCACCCTCAAGGCGCCGCGCCAACTCGTGCACGCGCTGCCATTTCACCCAGACCGCGGGACGGACGCGAACCGGTACGAAGCTGGTTGCCAAGCTCATCCACCGTATGCGCCTTGGCAAACACTACCCATTCTTCCTCACATGCAGTGGTATTCGCGCGCGCCAGGAGACGCACGCGCCCCCAGGTGAGCTCGCCTCGCGTGAAGGCGCGCCGGACCAAGGGCCGGAATTCGAGAGCGGTCGCCACAAAGGCGAGTTCTTGGAGTTCGCGCGGGCCGATACCGAGCCGCTCGCGTGTGTAGTCGCCGAGACGGGTGAAGCCCAGGCGTTCCCAGCCACGAAATCGCTGGAAGCGACGGGCAAGCCGCCCGGATGCCGAGCGCTATAATGCCTCCTGGCGGACAAGCCGGCTCAGACCGCGCTCGAGAAACAGGGCCGACTCGGCCCGGGTCGCGGGCGGCGCTTCCTCACCCGAGCCGTGGCACTTGAAAGAGCTGGCTGGCGGATATTCCACGCCCGGACGACGTTCGCCAAATAGCCCTGACTGAGGGCCTCCCGCGCTGGAGATATCGCTGCGACGCACGCATTCCAGCTTGGCGAAGATAAAACGAAAGTCAAGTCTTGGCGGGCGGAAATCGGGGATCTTGGCAAGAAAATCGGAAGTGATCGCGGCTACCCCAAGGCGACCGTCGCCTCTGCGGGTCGTTCAGTGCGGTGTCGCGAGGGCCGACGGGCTGAACTCGTGCTGGAGTCGGTCGGTCAGCGGACGCAACTGGTCGCGGAGATAGTGGTAGGTATGCGGCGAGCGGAAGGGGAAGTCCTTCTCTTCCGAGAAGTCGAGGAAGAGGAAACCGGCAACCTGGCCTTGCGCCCGCACGGCGACGATCAGGCATTCCATCGCGCCACTGGCGTCGGGGCGCAGGCTGAATTGGTCTTCAATATCAGGGAAGATCGCGATCGACGGAAGCTCCATGCCCTCGGCGGCGGAATCGGCAACCAGCTTGCTCCACGCGGCGTCACAGCTCATGCGGCCGCCGTCCAGCACGATATCGCGATCCTTTGTCACCTGCTTCCAATGGTGGCCGACGGCCATCTCGGATTTGCCCTTCGCGGCCCGGTACACTCCGTCGATCGAGATGAAGAGCCACTCGAAGCGGGGTGGCCGCAGCGGCTGCGGAGGCATCACCTCGTCCAATGGGACGAAGTTTTCGGGGTAACGCGCCTGGCGTACGGCAATCTCCTCGTCCGA
Source organism: Deltaproteobacteria bacterium (assembly GCA_046583355.1). Classification (GTDB taxonomy): domain Bacteria; phylum Desulfobacterota; class Binatia; order UBA12015; family UBA12015; genus UBA12015. The sequence goes on along the minus strand of JAYGCM010000034.1, from coordinate 15,224 downwards.
GCAGGAGCGGGGCTGGCCACTGAGTTCAGTCACCATCTCGTCTGCGTTGGCGGGGAGCGGACGGCGCGGTCTGCCGCGCCTCGACGAAGCGGCCGCCGCGCGGGCCGTATCGGCCCGGGCGTGCGCGGCCTGCAAGCTCAGGTCGCTTTTCCATCGATTCACCGAATACTGCGCATCGGCGGCCCTGCTGCGCTCGGCTTCCTCGAGCAGCTCCAGCGCTGAGCGCCCGACCGACTTCGCCGCTTCGCAGGCGACCCGGTACCATTCCTGTCCGCCCAAGGGGAAGCGCGCCTTTGTCCCTTCGCGGAGCAACCGCGGATGGATGATCTCTCTCCACGCCCGGGCGAGGCGGGCCAGTGTCGAGCGGTGGATACCAAATTTCACAACGGGCCGTTTGAGCCCACCCGGCTCCGAGCGGGTCTGGGCGAGTCCGACGCAGACGATCATCGCGACACCGCCGCTGCTCCCGAAACTATGCGCCTCGTCAAAAGCCCGCTCCAAGGCCTCCGGACGCGCGCCATCGAGCTCCCTCCACAGAGCGTGCGGATTGAGCAGGACGGCCATCGTCAGACACGGATCGGGGGGAGCAGCGGTGCGCATCGTCTCGTGATTCATACAACATCGAGCCCTGCGGGGGAAGCGGGAACGGCCTGCCGTGACCTCGTTGCCGCCTTTTTGGGCGGACTCGACGCGCCGGCGGGCAGCCTTCTGCACCCACGGATCGTTTGTAGTTCCATTTCCAGGGAGAGCAGCCGAACAATTTCACGCAACGATTCGCCCGACACGGCCCCAAGATCGGCGCCGAAGTCGTCGTCGGAACGGCCGATTGGCGGACTTCGCCTTTCTTGACCCCGTGCGCACGAAGGAAACTATCAGCCTATGGCATCCCGACGGGTGGCGCTGGAGGTGAACCCACCGCTGCGGAACCGTGAGATTGCCGTCTCCCGAAAATGGTCCGTTGGGAATGGCCACTGCCGAGCTGGTGCGGAGCGCACGTTGCCTCATTTGTCCGTCGTCCAGCATGGCCCGTCCGGAGAAGCGGCCGAGGCGAGGTGATTTCATGTTGCTTCATCATGCGGATAGCTCGTCTTTCCCTGTCGACACCAACGCAATTGCCGGGCTGCAGCGCCCTGCCTACCACGCGACGCCTCTCGTCCCAGCGGCGTCTTCGCTATGCCGCGGTTGCGCTTGTGGTGGCCTCGCCATAGGCCGGTCGGATGACGGAGCGGAAACCCATAGGAGTTACGATGACACCCGAGAACCTCATCGAGATCGAACAGATCCGCCAGCTCAAGGCGCGCTATTTCCGCATGCTGGATCAGAAGAAGTGGGATGAGTGGGAAAAGGTCTTCTGCGCAGACGTGACGATCGACACGTCCGACGACGGGGTGCCGATCCTGCACGGCCGCAGGCAGTTCCGCGACTTCTTGGCGCCCATTCTCGAAGGCGTCATGACCGTGCATCACGGTCATGCGAGTGAAATCGAGATCACCGGCCCGGACACCGCCACGGGCATCTGGGCCATGCAGGATATGCTCTGGTTTCCCGAGTCCAAGGGCGGAGGCCATATGCGGGGCACCGGCTGGTATTTCGAGAAATATCGCAAGGACTCCGACGGCGAGTGGCGCATCCGGGAACTCGTACTGCGTCGCATTCGCACCGAGATGAACGGCGTCCAGACTTTCCCGAAGGAGTAGGGCCCCGAGGTGAATGTATTCCGGAGCGCCTGGCCGGCGCGATTGGCAGCTGTGTATTCGGCGGCTTTTTCCTCGCGGCATTCACGCGCCCCTTCTACGGGGGTGCATTCACGGATGCGATCGGTGGCGTGCCGCCAGTCGCGGGCCTGGACGCAAACGTGCTGGCCTTCGTGCCGACGTTCGGAGCTGTCCTGCTCGGACTCCGGCTGAGCTACCGCGGCGACTCCGGGTAAGCCGCCAAGGGCCACGTGCCCGCTCAGCGCGATCTCGTCGAGTTCCGATCGGGACCGCGTCGAGAGGTCCGTGATCGGCCCTTTTTCTCGCAGGCTCGCGCCCTCGTCAACTCGAAGGCACCGCGTCGGGAGGGATCAGGCCGCGGCGGCCGACTCCAGGCCGCATGGTCGGCTCGGTGAGAGCGATTACGATTGCGGCCGCCGTTACGCTGGATCTCCCGACTCACCGACGTGTTGAAGTAGATAGGGCCGTGGTCGGCCGGCACCGGTGGGTCGATCTGCACGATCGCGCCGGCCTCGCCGTGGGCACCGGGATCGTAGAGGGTCTTGCCGAGTACCCATACCTCCGCCCCCACGATCCGGCGGCGGCCCGGAGGGGCACCAAACCAGAAGGCGTTGCCGCTCATGCTGACCTGTATCGTCGGCTTGGCGTCGTCGCCGCACGAGAGCATAGTAGCCGACGCACAGGCCAGTAGAAGAATCTGAACTTCAATCGAAATCGTCTTGCGGATGCACCCATTTATTACACTTTAGAGCACACTGTCGAGACTGGGTGCGGATGGAGCATTAAGCACTCTATTTGCACGGGTACGCTCCTCTGTGCTCGGTAAACGCCCCCTGGTCGGACCTATTGCACCTACGAGGCCGGCACCGGTCGGTGGGTCGAGGGGCTGCGCACCAAGATCGTGTCGCGGGCCCAGGTCGTGTCGTCAACCGCAGGGTAGTCGACGTTATAATGCAGGCCGCGGCTCTCGCGGCGCAGGGTGGCCGAGGCGACGATGAGGTCGGCGACCATGGCGAGGTTGCGCAGCTCGATGGCGCCGGCGGTGGGGTGGTAGGCCCAATAATCCGAGCGGATCTCGGCCAGCGCCAGGTCGAGGCGTGCGCGGGCGCGCGCCAGGCGGCGGTTGCTGCGCACGATGCCGACGTAATTCCACATCAGGCGACGGATCTCGTCCCAAGTCTGGCTGACCAGTACCTCTTCTTCGCGGGAATGCGCGCCGCCGGGGTTCCAATCAGGGATCACGATGTCGGAGGGCGCGGCGCCGGGCTGATCTGCGGCGGCCTTGAGGGCGGCGCGGTGGCCGAAGACCAGCCCTTCGAGCAGCGAGTTCGAGGCGAGCCGATTGGCTCCGTGTAGGCCGGTCATCGCCGCTTCGCCGGCGGCGAAGAGACCGGGCAGGGCCGTGCGGCCGAGGTCGTCGGTGACGATTCCGCCGCAGGTATAATGTGCGGCGGGCACCACCGGGATCGGCTCGGTGGCCGGGTCGATGCCGAAGCTGCGGCAACGCGCCATGATGGTCGGGAAGCGCTCGAGCAGGAACTCCTCGGAGCGCGCCGATATATCAAGGAAGACATTGTCGAAACCATGCGCCTTCATTTCCTGGTCAATGGCGCGGGCGACGATATCACGCGGCGCGAGCTCGGCGCGCTCGTCGTACTCCGGCATGAAGCGCGTGCCGTCGGGGCGCAGAAGCAGGCCACCTTCACCGCGGATCGTCTCGCTGACCAGGAAAGATTTCGCATGTTCGTGGTAGAGGCAGGTCGGGTGGAATTGGATGAACTCCATATTGCCGATCGGGATGCCGGCGCGGTAGGCCATGGCGATGCCGTCGCCCGTCGCGACGTCGGGGTTGCTGGTATAGAGGTAGGCCTTGCCGGCGCCGCCGGTCGCAATCAGTGTCGCGCCCGCCGCGAAGGTATGGATCTCCTGGGTCCGTACGTCGAGCACGTAGGCACCGAGGCAACGCTCGGCACCGGGTAATTTGTACTTTCCCGAGAGCAGAAGGTCGATCGCCAGGGTTTGCTCGAAGACTTCGATTGCCTCATGTCGGGCGACGCGGTCGATCAGCACACGCATCATCTCGGAGCCGGTGGCGTCGACGGCATGCAGGATGCGACGGCGGGAATGGCCGCCCTCGAGGCTCAGGTCGACATCGAAGGCCGTCTCGGCGCCCGGACGCAGGTCGAAGCGGGTGCCGCGCTCGATCATCTCGCGCACCCGTTCGGGGCCTTCATGCACGACGATATCGACAATATCTTCGTGGCAGAGTCCGGCGCCGGCGCCCGTGGTATCCTTTGCATGGTCGTCGAAGGAGTCGTCCGGCCCCCATACCGAGGCGATGCCGCCCTGCGCGCGGCTGGACGAACCCTCCTCGAGCCGCGCCTTGGTCACGACCGCGACGCGGCCTTTCTCCGCTGCACAAAGCGCGAAGCTCAGGCCGGCAATTCCGCTGCCGATGACGAGGAAATCGAAGTCGCGTCGCATATGCTCAATTTAGAGGGCTATGCGCGAAGTGCAACGGGGAAGACGGGATAGGCGCGACGGTGGTTTTGACAATCCGGCGCACCGAGTATGGTGTAGCGGCATGGCGGGGTGGGGCAGAGCAAGATCCGGGCGCGTAGCCTTGCTGGCGGCGCTGCTCTTGGTCGGCTTGCCGGTCGCGTCGGCGGCCGGTGAAATCTTCCGCTACCGCGACCCCGCCGGGGTGCTGCATTTCTCGAACGCGCCCACCGATGGCCGCTTCCGCAAGCTGAAGCCAGGCGACTCGCCAGCCGACGACAGCCGCGCCGACGATAGCCAGGTAGAACCTGGAAGTGGCGCCTCTGCTGCGGGCAGCGCCGCGGCAAAGCCGGCCCAAGGGCCACGCCAAGCGCCGCTGGCACGTATGGGCGCGGTACGAGAGCCGCCGGCGGCGTTGGCCCGCATCATCGACGAGACCGCCTTTCGCTTCCGCATCGAAAAGGCGCTGCTGCATGCGATCGTGCGCGCCGAATCAGGCTTCGACCCATTGGCACGCTCGCGCAGTGGCGCCTGCGGGCTGATGCAATTGATGCCCGCGACCGCCGCCGAACTCGGGGTGCGCGATATCTTTCATCCGCGCCAGAACCTTGAGGCGGGAGCACTCTATTACCGCCGGCTTCTGCACCGCTTCGGCGGCGACCCGGTGCTCGCGCTGGCCGCCTTCAACGCCGGGCCGGGGGCTGTAGAGGCCCATCGAGGTGTGCCGCCCTTTGCCGAGACGCAGGAATATATCCGGCGCATCGCCCGTTTTCGCCGCGAACATCTCAAGGCACGCGAGGACGCGCCTCATATGGTAGAGCGAAGGGCAGCCCCGGAGTCCTGATCGTGCCAGCCCTTTCTTCATCGTCCGAAGAGCAACCCGCACCGCGGCCCTCGCTCTGGAGTATCCCGAACCTGCTCTCGCTCGGTCGGGTGGCGTTCACGCCCGTGATGGTCTGGTTGCTGACCTTTCCCGGCCGCGGCATCTCGGCCCTGGTCGCGGGACTCTTCCTGATCGCCTGCCTCACGGATTGGCTCGATGGCTACCTGGCCCGGCGCGACGGCATCATCACCAACCTGGGCAAATTCCTCGACCCGCTGGCCGACAAGATCCTGATTCTCAGCGGCTTCATCATGCTGGCAGCGATGCCGCGCGATCCCATCGTGCCGGCCTGGATGGTCGCGCTGATCGCCGCGCGCGAGATCGCCGTGACGGGCCTGCGGGCGATTGCCAGCGACGAGGGTGTCGTGCTGGGCGCCGAGCACCTGGGCAAGGCAAAGACCACCATGCAGACCATCGCGCTCTTCAGCTTGATGGTGCATTATCCCTACGGGCCGCTGGATTTCCATGCCGCCGGAATGGCCTTTTTATGGATCGCCCTGATCCTCTCGCTTTGGTCGGGGATCGCCTATCATGTTCGTTTCGTGCAGATTCTCCGAGCCCGCGGGTGAGCAGAATCAGTTGCGCGAGTCGGGCCAGGCCGCTAGCCTCGGCTTGGCTGCGTTGGAAGTCGGGCGCGCCAGTGATAGCTAGGTCCTGCGCAAGAGAGGACTGCGAATTCCGCCAGGCCCGGAAGGGAGCAACGGTACCGGTATTTTCTCTGTGCCGCGGGGGTGCCTAGCTATCACTGACGTGCTCGACAATTCTTCCGAAGAAAAGGAATCCCCGCTCGCATGACTAAAGAGGCCGCGCCGAAATCCGCGCCAAGCGCAGCGGGTGCCAGCGAACCCTATGAGGTGCTCGCCCGGCGCACACGACCGCAGACCTTTGCCGAGGTGGTTGGTCAGGAGCACGTCACTCGTACTCTGGCCAACGCAATCGAGCAGGGGCGACTCGGCCATGCCTTCATCTTCAGCGGTATGCGCGGCGTCGGCAAAACGACGACGGCGCGTATCCTTGCCAAGGCGCTCAATTGCATAGACGGGCCCACCCCGACACCGTGCAACGTCTGCGTGCATTGCGTGGAGATCACCGAAGGTCGCTCGCTGGATGTCTTCGAGGTCGACGCCGCTTCGCAGACGGGCATCGACGCGACGCGTGAACTGCTCGAGACCGTCAAATACCAGCCGGCCTCGGCGCGCTTCCGTATCTACATCATCGACGAGGCGCATGGCCTCTCGCGCCAGGCGGTTGATGCCTTCCTGAAGACCCTTGAGGAACCGCCGCCACACGCGAAATTCATCCTCGCGACTACGGCGCCGCAGAAGCTCACCTCGACCATCCTTTCGCGCTGCCAGCGCTATGATTTCCGCTCCGTCTCGGTCACCGAGGTAATCGGCGCGCTGCAGTCCATGCTGAGCAAAGAGGGCAAGAAGGCCGACGATGCGGCGCTTGCCATCCTCGCGCGGGAGTCCGGCGGTAGCCTGCGCGACGCAACCTCTCTGCTTGAGCAGGTGCTTGCCTTCGCTGATGGTGAGATCGATGCCGCCACGGTGCATGCCTCGCTCGGGTTGCCCGACCGCGAGGCGTTGCGCCAACTGATCGGCGCCCTCAAGGCGCGCGATGCCGGCCGGGCGCTCGGTATCGTGGCTGATATTGTCGGCCAGGGTGCCGATCTGACGCGCTTCGCTGTCGAATTGCTCGAAGAATTGCGCCACCTGACGGTGCTGAAGGTCGCCAGTCGCGCCGCGCTCACCGATCTGATGGAGACCGAGATCGAGGCGCTCGAAGAACTCGCGGCCGACGCCTCGGCCGACGACCTGCAGCGCTGGTTCCGGATTCTCTTGCGCGGCCAAGAGGAGATCGGGCGCAGCGCCGTGCCCAGGCTGGTGCTGGAGATGGCCGTCGTCGAGATGGCGACGCTGCCCGAGTTGGTCGCGATCGATATCCTGGTCGAACGCCTGGAGGCGCTCAGTGCGGGCGGTAGCGTGGGCGGCGGCGGCGGTGCGTTGACCAGTCGCAGCCCGCAGCAGCCAGCGGCCCGAGCGGCAATCCCGACGGCGGGTGCCCAGCCGGGCCTTCCCGCGCCGAGTTCGAAGGCGGCTCCCGCGGCCACGCGCCCTGCGCCGAGCCGGCCAAGGCCTGCCGAGCCGGCGGCCGAGCGCCCGCCTGCGCCGGAACAACCGCGCTGGAAAGAATTGGTTGATCGCCTACAGAAGGAAAAGGCCTCGCGCTTCTTTCGGCTCTCCTATAGCCGTCTGTTGGAAGTCACTGACGGTGAATTGCGGATCGGCGTGACCGGCCGCGACGCCGTCACGGCGCTCACGGCTCCCGGCGTACGTGCCGATATCGAAGCCGCCATCGAAGACCAATTCGGCACGAAGCTGCGCTTTGCTCCGGTGGTGCTCGACGAGTCCGGATCCGCACCCAAAGTCGCGAACCTCGAGAAAGAGGCCCGCGAGGACCCCGTCGTGAAGCTCAGCATGGAGCTGCTCGACGGCAAGATCGAAGCGGTTCTGCCGCGCGAAGATCGTGGAGAATAGCAAGCTCATGGAAAAACCATTCGACCTCGGAGCCCTGGGCGGCATGGGGAATATTCTCCAACAAGCCAAGGAAATGCAGGACCGCCTGCAATCGCTGCAGGAGCGAGTCGGCTCGCAGACCGCACACGGAAGCGCCGGCGGCGGCATGGTGCGCGTCGAGGTCACGGGCAAACTCGAGGTCCGCCGCATCGAAATAGAAGAGGCCGTCTACGCCGATAATGACCGCGAAATGCTGCAGGACCTTGTAACCGCCGCAGTCAACGATGGTATCCGCCGCGCACAGAAGATGATGGCCGACGAGATGTCCCAGATTACCGGCGGCCTGCCGATCCCCGGACTCGGCTAAGAGCAGGCGCCATGTCTTCCAGCCTTACCCCCTCGATGCAGCGCGTGGTCGAGGAATTGAAGAAGCTACCTGGAGTTGGGGAAAAAACCGCTCTGCGGCTCGCCTTCTTCGTCCTACGCGAGGAGCATGGCTATGCCGCAAGCCTTGCCGCGGCGCTGCTCGATATGAAAGAGCAGAGCCGCTTCTGCTCGGTCTGCTTCGGTCTGACCGAAGACGACCCTTGCCGGGTCTGCGCCGACCCGCGCCGACTGCCGCATGAGGTCTGCGTGGTCGAAGAGCCAGCCGATATGATGGCCTTCGAGCGCGCGCGCGAATACCGCGGCCTCTACCATGTCCTGGGCGGCGCCTTGTCGCCGCTCGAAGGCGTGGGCCCCGAGCATCTGCGTTGCAAGGAACTGCTGGAGCGGGCGCGCAGCGGTACCCTGCGTGAGGTCATCATCGCGACCAATCCGAGCCCCGAGGGCGAGGCAACGGCGCTATGGATCGCGCGCCAGATCAAGCCTTTGGGCGTGCGCGTCACGCGCATTGCGCGCGGCCTGCCGATGGGCGGCGACGTCGAATATACCGACTCCATGACGCTGACCAAAGCTCTCGAGGGCCGCCTCGAAATGTAGCTGGCTGGCCCGCAGTTGTGGGCCTGTGGGGTCGTTGCTATTTGAGGGGCGATTAGGGGGATGCATGGCTGATTCACAGACGACACGAGGGGGCGGGCCACGCAGCGCCGACCAACTCAATTTCCGCACATTGCTGCCGGCCGACCTGAATATCGATTTCGTCGGCAAGCGCAAGATTTTTCTCATCGGCTCGACAGTCCTGAATTTGCTTGCCATTCTGCTTTTCTTCGTTCAGCCACTGAATTACGGCGTCGACTTCACGGGTGGCACGGCCATCCGCGTACGCTTCGCACAGCAGACCTCGGCCAATGCGCTCCGCGGCGAGCTGGCCGCGTTGGATCTGCGCGACCTGACGGTTCAGGATTTCGGCGAACAAGGGCGTGAGTTCCTGCTGCGCTTCGAGATCGCCGAAGGCGAGGAAATGAGCTCGATCTCGTCCACTCTGACGACTCTTTTTGCCGATACCGTGCATGCCGGCGGCTTCGAGATTCTCAGCGTCGCGAGTGTGGGGCCCAAGGTTGGCGCCAACCTGCGCCGCCAAGGCTTCCTCGCGGTCTTCGTGGCGACGCTCTTCATGGGCATCTACATCACCTTCCGTTTCGAGCCGAGCTTCGGCCTCGGTGCGGTGATCGCGCTGATTCACGACGTGCTCATTACTACAGGCGCGTTGATGCTCACCCAATATACCTTTGACTTGACCACGCTGGCCGGATTGCTGACGGTGATCGGCTTCTCGGTCCACGATACGATCATCGTGTCCGACCGCGTGCGCGAGAACCTCAAACGGACGCCGAAGACACCACTGGCCCAGGTCATCAACCGCAGCATCAACGATACGCTTTCGCGGACTCTGCTGACTACCGGCACCGCGCTCTTCGTGCTGCTGGCGCTGCTCTTCCTGGGCGGCAAAGGGCTTGAGCCTTTCGCCTTCACGCTCCTGGTCGGCTTCATCACCGGCACCTATTCTTCGATTTTCATCGCGGCGCCGGTGGTGCTCTTCTGGTCGACCCGATCGAAACTCGCTCATTGATACAGAAGGGGTAGGCCATGCGGATCTCCTATACCGAGGCGATGGGCAACCCAGCCCATTACCTGCCCCTGGCCAAGGCGGCCGAGGCCGCGGGCTGGGATGGCACCGTGATTCCGGACAGCATTTGCTACCCGGAATTCTCCGACACGAAATACCCCTATACGCCTGACGGGAGCCGTGAGTTCCTGGAGGGCAAGCCCTTCATTGAGCCCTTCTCTCTGATCCCGGCCATGGCGGCCGTCACGGAAAAGCTGCGCTTTGCGACCTTTGTCGTCAAACTGCCGATTCGCGAACCCGTGCTGGTAGCCAAGCAGATGACCTCGGTTGCCTGCCTGAGCGGCAACCGCTTCGCGTTCGGCGTGGGCGTCAGTCCCTGGCCGGAGGATTTCGAGGTCTGCAACCAGCCGTGGAAACGGCGTGGCAAGCGGATGAACGAAATGATCGAGATCCTGCGCGGGCTGCAAAGCGGCGAGTATTTTTCCTACAAAGGCGAATTCTACGACCTGCCGAGTATCAAACTCTGCCCCGTGCCAAGCCAGCCCGTTCCCATTCTGATCGGCGGGCATTCGGATGCGGCGCTGCGCCGTGCGGCGCGGCTCGGCGACGGATGGATGCATGCCGGCGGCGATCCGGCCGAACTCGATACCTACCTCGCGCGGCTACAGGAATTGCGCCGCGAATACGACCGAGAGAACGAGCCTTTCGAGCTCCATATCATCTCCATGGACGCCTATAGCGTTGACGGATTGAAGCGGCTTGAAGATAAGGGAATCACCGATGTCATCATCGGATTTCGGGACTTCTATCGCGGCAGCGATATCCCCTATGAAGAGAAGCTCAAACCGATCGAGACCTTCGCGAACGATATCATCGCACGGTTCCGCGGCTGAGAAGGAAACCACGACCATGAGCACCAAGCCAATCGAAATTGCCGACGAGGCCCTGGCAGCCATTCGCCGCGCCCGCGAACTTTTCGCCACCATCGAGAGCCCGGCCATCCAAGCCGACCCGGCCTGGGCAGAGGCCGTCCAGACGGTCGATCGGGCGGAGCGCGCCGCGACCGCTTTGACCGAATACGGCCGTTTGCGCCCCGAACGCCTCGCTGGCTGAAGCCGATAGCGCCGGCTGAGTCGCCACTGCGCTCAGCGACCGATGTGCACCAGCTGCGAGAAAGGCTCGAAGCCAAGGTCGATAGGCGCACCCGCGCGGATCTGCGCGAGACGTAATTCGAGGTCGTAGCGACCCGGCCGCTTGGGCTGCCAGAGGAGTGTCCAGAAATCGACGCTCTCGTGGCCTGGCACGTCGCGCGGGATCGGCACGACCAACGGAGCCAACGCTTCGGCGCCAGGCCTACGTGAGCGCCAGCGCGCCGTGACGACGACCTCGCCCTCGACGGGAAAGGGCGTCGGACGTTGGAGCAAGCCTGCCTGGTAGAGCCCGCGCAGCCTTGCGGTGCCCATATCGAGCATGACGGCACGCTCTGGCGCAATCGACGCGGGCCAGGTGGCGGAACCGCGGTTTTCCACCGCCACGAGGATGCGCACGAAAGCGGGGCTCGCGGGCGGTGCCTCGGGCAACCAGGTGGCGCTCACCCGGCCCGTGCTTGCGCCGTCTTGCAGGTCCGCAATAGAGGCACCGAGGGCGGTCTGCCCGCCACCTCCCGCACCCATGCGGATCGCATCGGCCCAATCGGAACCTTGCGGCGCGGCGCCGAGTTCGACCAGCGTCCAGCCGTCGAGTTCATGGGCGCCCAATGCTCGTGGGGAGTCGACCAGCGCGGCCCGCACGACGGCTCGCGGTGGCTGGTTCAGACGCCAATCCGGCAAAGGGCGGATCAGCACCCAGCGCACTCCCGTCGCGCGCAGAATATCGTCAATTGCCACCGCAGAGGGCAGGCGCCCGATGGCATCCAGCAAGAAGCGGCGCTGCGGCGCATGGTAGCCGGTGTAGGCGTTGAGCAGCGGGCGACGATGGCGCATCTGGCCGAGCATGGCATCGGGCGCGGTCGCATGGCTCTCGTCGCCGCGGTTGCCGAGCGGAATCCGCAGCGGCAACTCCAGCAAGGCGCCGCCTGTAGGAGCGGTAATGGCAGCGACCTTCTCATAGAGTAACTGGCTGGCGGCAAGTGCGGGTGGGATCGCCACGGTTCCGGCCGAGAAGAGCATGCCGCGAGTGAGCAATACGACGGCCGCGGCCGCGACTAGCGCCAATCCGCTGATCCATCGAGGCCACGCGGTGCGCTGCAACGCGCTCAAGCCACCGGCCAGAATAATCGCACGGCCGATATCGGCGACAACCTGGAAGCGCAGCGGGTAGGCAATGAAGGCGAGCGGCGTCCTCTGTAGCCAGCCTTCCAGGCTCGCGGGGAAGCCCGGTGCGAGAAACGCACCGAAGCCCCATAGGGACAATCCCAGAATCAACAATCGGCGAGCTTCGCGACCGCAAAAGGCGGCCCCGCAAGCGGGGAGAATCGCCAGCAGCGGCAACCAACTGGCCGGGCCAGCGGCGTCGCGTTTGGTCGCTCCCAGAAAGGAGAGCCAGAAACTACCGGGCGAGAACTCGGCGACGACCAGCGGCCTGGCTTCCGCGCCGGCCCGTCCCAGCCAGGGGTGGAGTGCGCCGAGGCTGACCACGGCGGCGAGTCCTGCGGCCACCAGCGCCCAGCCGACAAAGCGGCCGCGTCCGGAGGCGGGGGCGGCCAGGGCAAAGAGCAGGAAGGCGGCGCCGACCGCCGCGCTGAAGAAGGCGCCGTAGAGCGCGCTCAGAATCGCCAGCATAAAGGCTGCGGCCGCAAGCAGGGCGTGCATCAGGTCGGCCCGCCGGCGCAATGCCAGGAGCGCGAGCCCGACAAGGGGGAAAAGGAAATTCGCATTTTGCAGGATATGAATATTGAAGGGCACGCGCCGCGAGGCCAGCGCGAAGAAGAGCCCGCCCACGAGCGCGGCCAGTGGTTCGGTGCCCATGCGCCGCAGCAGGCGCTCCATGCAGAAGGCTGCCAGCGGGTAGGTGAGCCAAGCGCTCGCATTGGCGGCCAGAAGAGGATTGCCGGTCAGACTGAGCAGCGGCCCGAAGGTCAATTGGGCCGAGAAGAACCAATCCGATCCCGTCAGTTGCGCGGGGGCGGGGTGGCCGATCGGGGCGTCGTAGAGCAGGGCGGGTGCCTGCGTCAGCGCGTACCAAACCCAATCCAGAATCCAGACGATCAGCTGGGCATCGTTGGTGTTCGGGAAGATCGCCAGGCTGGTCGGAAACGTGCTCAGGATGGGCCCGGCGAGCAAGAGGAAAAGGCCTGCCCAGCCGCAGAAAGATAGCCACGGGTTCTGCAAGGCTTTCGAGGTAGCCTAATCCGCGCTTTCGGGGAAACACCGCTTGCACCGGCGGCCCTTTCGATGTCTATTCGTGCGGCCTGGCTACGCCAATGGCAGAGCAAGGAGTACCCCCATTTTCAAGGATCTGAAAGTCGTCGTCGTGATGCCCGCGTATAATGCCGCAGGCACACTTGAGAAAACCTACCACGAGGTCATGGCGCAGGGCGTTGTCGACCTCGTCATCGTGGTCGATGATTGCAGCGGTGACGAGACCGTAGACCTCGCGCGCTCGCTGCCGCAGACACTGGTACATCGCCACGATGAAAACCGTGGCTACGGTGGCAACCAGAAGAGTTGCTACCGGCTGGCCCTCGAGCAGGGGGCCGATATCGTCATCATGGTCCACCCGGACTACCAATATACACCCAAACTGATCCCGGCGATGGCCTCGCTGATCGGCAACGGCCTCTACCCCTGCGTGCTCGCGTCGCGTATTCTGGGTGGCTACGCCTTGCGCGGCGGCATGCCCTGGTGGCGCTTTCTTGCCAACCGCTTCCTTACCCTGGCCGAAAATATCCTGATGATGGCACAGCTCTCGGAGTACCATACGGGCTACCGCGCTTTTTCCGCCGACCTGCTGCGCCGCTTGCCGCTGGAGCTAAACTCGGATGATTTCGTGTTCGACAACCAGATGATCGCGCAGATTCTCTGGATAGACGAAATGGTCGCCGAGGTCAGTTGCCCGACACGCTACGCCACCGACGCCTCGTCAATCAGCTTCTCACGCAGTGTGCGCTACGGCTTCGGCTGCCTTGGTACGGCGTTGGCTTTCCGCCTTGCCAAGCTTGGCTGGCGGCGCTCGAAGCTCTTTCCGGAACCGGGAGAATGAACTCCGGCGCGCCCGGCCACCGCGACCCGGCCCGGCGCCTGTCGCCGGCCGGAGAGGTTGGTCCCGGCCTTGCGCTTGCGGTCTTGGCTGCCTGCACGGTGGTCGTCGTTTTTCTTACCTGGCCGCTCGCGCGCCTTCTCGGCACGGAATTGCCCTTGACGGCAAAGGCCTGCGGCTTTGATAGCCAACTCATCGGCTGGGCGCTGGCCCACCAAAGCGATGCGCTCCTCGCGGCTCCCATGCGCCTCTTCGAGGGCGGCGCCTTTTATCCTGCCAGCAGCCCGATTCTCTTCGGCGAGGCCGCGTTCGGTGCCTTGCCCTTTTTCCTTCCCGTATTCGCGGCCACCGGCAACCCGACGCTGGCTCTGAACCTCACCTTCCTATTCGCCGTCGCCTCTGCGGCGGCCGGTATCTATCTCGTCGTCTTCGCAACCACGGGGCGGCACGGTGCGGGTGTCGTCAGCGTCGCCACACTTCTGGGCTCGCGTTGGCTGCTCTGGCAATGGGCACCCTGTGCGGCCAATTACGCCCTTATCGGATACCTTCCCTGGATCTTCCTGCTGCTTGTGCTGGGAATCGAGACCCGCCGGCGTATGCTTCTTCTGGCAGCGTTGATCGCCTTGCAGGGGCTCACCAGCGTTTACCTGGCAGTGGCAAGTTATCTATTGCTTGGCTGGCTGGTGCTCTGGCGCGGGCTGCGCCAGCAGACGCGGGCGGAGGCCGGGCGTCTTGCTGGAGCGCTGCTGGTCGCTGCCGTGCCGCTGGTGCTGGCGTTTCTTCCCTACCTCCTGCTGCGCCTGGATCATCCCGAGATCGCAGCACAAAGTACCTGGAAGGGGACAATGCAATTGACACGGCTCCCTTGGGGACCGCTCGACGCACGCTCCCCCTCCGGGGTGCCGCTGCTCGCGCTCGGGCTCATGGTGGTGGGAGGGCTGGTTGCCGTGCGCTCGCGGCTGCCGGCCTTGGAGCGTGCCGCTTGGCGCCAGGCCTTGCTCTGGATCGGTCTGGGTATGCTGATCTCGCTTACGCCCTTTGCGCGTCTGGGCGACGGCATCGTTCGCCTGCCGCATGCGCTGCTGGGCGATTGGTTTTCCGCTTATGCGGTGATTCGCGCGCCGCATCGGCTCGGCGTGGTAGCTCTGATTGGTTTGGCCGTAGCCAGTGGGCTGAGCTTCGCCGCCCTGCTGCGCTTCAGTGGCGCGAAGACACGCGCGACGGGCGTGGCTGCCGTGGTCTGGATTGCGCTGATTATGGGGGAGTCGCGCACCTCTTGGGGCATCGACCGCCACGCACGGCCGCTGCGCTTGCCGGCGCGCTATCCGACGCTGCTCGTGCCGAACGGGGCAGGGCCGCTGGTGGCAGCTCTGCGCGTGGGCGAGGGGCCGGTGCTGGAGTTG
>JAYGCM010000075.1:5000-76257 GCA_046583355.1 Deltaproteobacteria bacterium | reverse complement strand
AAAGGAGCCATTTCCTCGCCAAGCGGTACCGGCGGCGTCCCGGCCACCAAGGCGGCAATGGCGCGTCGCTCTTCGCCGAGGCCGCCCTGGGGCGCGGCGAAAACCCGCCCGCTGGTGAAGAGCGGGATGAAGGCTGCGTCGCGCGAGCGATTGAGTCGGGCCGCTGCGAGCAAGCCGGGCAGAAGACTACGCCGCAGCTCGCTGGCGACACTGGCGAGGGGGTTGCGCATCGCAACACTGGCCGAACCAGCCGGCCAGAGGCCGCCGAAGCGTTGATTTTCGGAAGCCTCGGCAAAGCTGAGCGTGAGCGCCTCGGCAAAGCCACGGCTGCGCCATGCGGCGCGAAGGTCGGCGAGCCCGCCACGTTCGCGGGCACGCGCGCGCGCGAGAATTCGAGGACGCGTTGTCGGGATCTTTTCAAAACCATGCAAGCGGGCGACTTCCTCGATGAGGTCGGCCTCCTGTACCAGGTCATTGCGCCACGATGGCGGTACGACCATAAGCCGTCCCCCCTCGCCCACCTCGACATGCGCACCCAAGGAGCGCAGAGCGGCGATGCTCTCGGCCTCGGGCACCTCGGTGCCCAGGAGTTGGCCCACCCGCGCCGCCGCGAGTTCGATCACGGGGCGCTCGGGCGCCATGGCGCCGGCTTCGGCCAATGGCCCGCAGCGCTGCATGCCGAAAATCCCGGCGTGGCCGGCAAATGCCTGCACAGCCTGGGCCGCCGCCGCCGGGTCGACCTCGCGCTCAAAGCGAAACGAAGCCTCCGAGTGAAGGCCCAGCCGCCGCGCGGTGCGCCGCACCGAGCGCGGGTCGAAAACCGCGCTCTCCAGCACAACCTCCCGAGTGCCTGCGCTCACCTCGGTACGCGAACCACCCATCACGCCAGCAAGCGCTACCGGGCCGTCGCCATCGGCGATGACCAGATCCTCGGCCAGCAGCTTGACCTCGGAGTCGTCGAGCAGCCGCAACTTCTCACCGGCGACCGCATGGCGAACGACCAGACGGCCGCCCGCCACATGCGCCCAATCAAAGGCATGCGTGGGCTGGCCGCGCTCCAGCATCACATAATTTGTCAGGTCGACCACCGGGGAAAGCGCCCGCACGCCGGCGAGTGCCAAGCGGCGGCGCAGCCAAAGCGGCGAACGTTTGCGCTCGGGTACCGAGAAGCGCTGCGCGCAATACCAGGGGCAATGCTCTTCGGCTTCGATCGCCACCGCCACGGCATCACCCGCGAGGGCCTCGGGCACGTCGGCCGCCTGCGCCTTGAGCTGCCCGCCGATCAGGGCGATCACATCGCGGGCAATGCCAAGCACGGAAATACAGTCGCCACGATTCGGTGTGATCGCGATATCGAAGACCAGGGTCGGCGCGAGCAGCTCGCCAAGCGGCCGACCGGCCTCCAGGCTGACAGGGCTGCGGAAATCGTCGGCCGCAAGCGTGAGGATACCCTCATGCCCGTCGCCAAGCCCAAGCTCGCGCTCCGAGCAGATCATCCCCTCCGAGCGTATACCGCGCAGCTTGCCGGCCTTGATTTTCATGCCATCGGGCATGCGCGTACCTGGCGTCGCCACTGCAACAAATTGACCCGCGGCCACATTGGCCGCACCGCAGACGATCGTAACCGGCGCCGCGCCGCCAAGGTCGACCGTACAGACGCGCAAGCGGTCCGCGTCCGGGTGCTTCTCGGTCGCGATCACCCGACCGACGAGAACCTTCGCCGGCAGCGCCGCTGTCGCAATTTCCTCGATCTCAAGGCCCGCGAAGGTCAAACGCTCGGCGAGTACCGATGCTTCCGGGAGGTTGGGAACCCATTCCTCCAGCCAATCCAATGGTAATCGCATGATTCAGAATTGCCTGAGGAAACGCAGGTCGTTCTCGACCAACAAACGCATATCGTCGATTGCGTGGCGCAGCATCGCGAGACGCTCAATACCCACACCGAAGGCGAAGCCCGACACGCGCTCAGGGTCGTAATCGACCGCGCGCAAGACATTGGGGTGGATCATTCCCGCACCGAGGATCTCGAGCCAGCCCGTGCTGCTGCAGACCCGGCATCCGCTGCCGGCGCCGGCGCACATCACGCACGCGATATCGACCTCGGCACCTGGTTCGACGAAGGGGAAATAAGAAGCGCGAAAGCGCAATTCGACCTTGCCGAAGAAGGCTACGAGGAATTCTTCGAGCACGCCTTTGAGGTCCGAGAACCGAATATTGCTGTCGACGAGAAAGGACTCGATCTGGTGGAACATCGGCAGATGAGTGGCGTCGTCGTCGCGCCGGTAGGTCGCGCCCGGTGCGATCACGGCCAGCGGCGGCTGGCGCTCGCGCATCACGCGAATTTGGATGGGCGAGGTATGCGTGCGCAGGAGCCGACCGTCTTCGAGCAGGAAGGTATCGGCCATATCGCGCGCGGGATGGTCGGGAGCGAAATTCAGAGCCTCGAAATTATGCTCGTCGTCTTCCATCTCGGGGCCGTCGGCGACCTCAAAGCCCATACTCTCGAGGATGCCGATCGCGTCGGTCATCGCCTGTTGTAGGGGATGGAAATGACCAACAGGCCAACGCGCAGCCGGAAGCGTGACATCGATGCGCTCGGACTGGATCCGCGCGGCCTCGGCTGCGTGGCGCAGCTCACTCAATGCCGTATTGATGGCCGATTCGATGGCCCGCTTGGCGGCGTTGGCGCGCTCGCCCAGAATCGGACGCTCCTCGGGTGTGGCGTCCTTCAGACCGCGTAGAATGCCCGTAAGGGCACCCTTGCGCCCGATCACCTCGACGCGGAGCTTCTCCAACTCATCGGCGCTCGCCAGCGTCGGTACCCGCACGAGCGTGGTACGCTCGAGGGATTCAATCTGCTCTCCTACCGACACCTCGTGCCCAGGGTCGTCAGGCTGCGAGAGCGGCTTTGGCCTTCTCGGCGATCTCGCCAAACGCGTCGGCATCCGACGCAGCAACCTGCGCGAGCACCTTGCGGTCGAGCTCGATACCGGCCTTGCCCAGTCCCGCAATGAGACGGCTGTAGGAGAGGCCCTGAATGCGAGCGGCGGCATTGATGCGGACGATCCAGAGGCGACGGAAGTCGCGCTTCTTCACCTTGCGGTCGCGAAACGCGTAACCCAGGCCCTTCTCTACGGTCTCGCGAGCGGAGCGATAGAGTTTGCGCCGACCACCGACGAAGCCCTTGGCCAGCTTGAGGAATTTCTTACGACGACGACGGGCTTTAAAACCGCGCTTGACTCTCGGCATTGCTCTTTTCCCTAACGGTTCGGCAGGAGCCGATTGATGCGCGGCGCGTCAGCCGACGAGACAATCGTGCCGGTTCGCAGCGTGCGTTTTTGTTTGGTGGTTTTGGTCCGCATCTGATGCCGGGCGAACGCGCGGAAGCGCTTGAGCTTGCCACTGGCGAGACGCTTGAAGCGTTTCGCAGCGGCGCGGTTGGTCTTGATTTTCGGCATGATACGTCTCTTCTTCTTTTACTGGGATTGCGAGGGCGTGCCCCGTCGACTCGGCATTTCGGCCATACCGACCAAGCTCTCGACAAATTGCTCGAGCGGCTCGGCGGGCCTGTTCTTCTCTCCGCGAAAACGAGGCGCAACGGCCCGCGCCTCGGCTTCTTGATCTCCGACGATGGCCAGGACGGGAATTTTCCCGACCTGCGCCTCCCGGACCTTGAAGCCAAGCCTCTCGTTCCGGTCGTCCAAACTTGCGCGAATACCCCGCGCTTCCAGCGTTTCTACTACCTGGCGGCCATAATCGGCCACCCGCTCTGTGATGCTTAACACTCGAACCTGCTCCGGCGCCAGCCACAGCGGCAGCGCACCTGCGGTATGCTCGATCAGGATCGCGATGAAGCGCTCCAACGACCCGAGAACCGCGCGGTGCAACATCATCGGGCGGCCTTCGGTGCCGTCGCTGCGGGTATATTTGATGCCGAAACGGTCGGGCATCGCGCAATCGAGTTGGATCGTCGAGAGGGTCCATGTCCGCTTGAGTACGTCGCGGAAATCGAAGACTACCTTGGGGCCGTAGAAGGCCCCATCGCCCGGCTTCACGGTAAACGAGAAACCGGCCCTTATGAGCCCCTCGGCCAGAGACTTCTCGGCCTGGTCCCAGAGTTCGATTTCACCGAGGAATTTCTCGGGCCGAGTCTCGATGGCGACCTCGACATCGTTGAAGCCGAAATCGGCGTAGACTTCGCCGGTCATCTTGAGGAACGCGGCGAATTCGTCGTCGAGTTGCTCGGGCGTGCAGAAAATATGCGCGTCGTCCTGGGAGAAGCCACGTACACGGGTCAGGCCGGCCAAAACGCCGGAGCGCTCAAGGCGGTGCAGGCGCGAAAAATCGGCCATGCGGATGGGCAGATCGCGGTAGGATTTCTTGCCCTGCCCGAAAAGGTAGACGTGGCCCGGGCAATTCATCGGCTTCACGCCGTATTCGTCGCCGTCGGCCTCGAGCAGGAACATATCGTCGCGGTAGGAATCGTAATGCCCGGAGGTTTTGAAGAGCTCTGTTTTATAGAGCAGCGGGGTGATGACTTCCTGGTAGCCGTAGCGCTTGTAGAGGTCGCGCATATATTCGACCAGCGTATTGTAGACGATCGTACCGCGCGGGTGGAAAAAGGGCAGCCCCGGCGCAATCGGATGCAGGGAGAAGAGGTCGAGTGCCGGACCCAGTTTGCGATGGTCGCGCTTCTTCGCCTCTTCGAGGCGCTCGAGGTGCGCCTTCAATTCCTTCTTGTCTGCGAAGGCGGTGCCGTAGATGCGTTGCAGCATCGCGTTTTTTTCATCGCCGCGCCAATAGGCACCGGCAACATGCGTCAGCTTGAAGGCCGCCAGGCGCCCCGTCGAGGGCACGTGTGGGCCGCGGCAGAGGTCGACGAAATCGCCCTGCTGGTAGAGCGAGATCGGCTCGTCGACCGGCAGGTCTTCGATGATCTCGACCTTATAATCTTCGCCCATGGCACGGAAGCGCGCGATGGCATCCGCGCGGTCCTCGACCCGGCGCTCGATGGTCAAATTCGCCTTGGCGAGCTGTTTCATCTCGGCCTCGATGGCCTCGAGGTCATCGGGTGTGAAGGGGCGCTCGAAGGCAAAATCGTAATAGAAGCCGTCTTCGATGACGGGGCCGATGGTGACCTGCGCGCTCGGGTAGAGCTTCTTGGTCGCCTGGGCCATCAGGTGGGCCGTGGAGTGGCGCAAGAACTCAAGCCCATCGGGGCTGGAGATCGCCACGCATTCGATCTCGCAGGCCTCCGGCAGAGGCGTCAAGAGGTCGAAAAGCTGCTCACCGGCACGCACGCCGACAGCCTTGGAGATGGCTTTGGACTTGCGCCCACTGCGTACGAAAGCCTCACGCGGCGTCTCGCCTGCATTGGCTTGTACGAGCACGCGCTCTTCTTGCTGGGCCGACTTCTCTGCCATTGGATTGAATCCGAAAAATAGGCGCGGGCGGGATTGAACCGCCGACCTCTACAGTGTCAATGTAGCGCTCTCCCACTGAGCTACGCGCCTGAAAGTTCAACTCATCAAGGTTGTATCGGGCTTTCCCTACCAGTCCCCGCCGTGGCTAAGGGTGATTATTCAGCAATGACCTTGAGCGTGAAGGTCGCCTTGACGTCCTGCGCGATCCCGAGCGTGAGGCGGTAAGTGCCCAGCTTTTTGATCGGGTCCTGCAGATCGATACGGCGGCGGTCGACCTTGATTCCCTGAGCCGAGAAAAGTTTCTCGATATCGAGGTTGGTCACCGAGCCGAAGAGGCGGTCTTCGTCTCCAGCACGAACCTTGGCCTCAAGGACAACACCCTCGATCTTGTCGGCCTCGGTGAGTGCAGCCTTGCGCTTGCGCGCGCGGCGGTCCTCGACCAAGCGCTTTTCGTGCTCAAGTGTGGCAAGGCTCCGGCGGTCGGCGCGCACAGCCAGACCACGCGGGATCAGGAAGTTGCGCGCATGGCCCGGTTTGACCCGAACCACATCACCCATTTCGCCGAGATGCTCGACGTCGTCGCGAAGAATCACGTCCATCGTAGAATTCCTGGAGTTCCGCTGCGCCTAGCGGCGTTGCAGGGTGAAGGGCAGCAGAGCCGAAGCACGCGCCCGTTTGATTGCCTGGCACAGCCGACGCTGGTGACGATTGCACGTCCCGGTGATCCGACTGGGGATGATCTTGCCGCGCTCGGTAAGGAAACTGCCCAGCAGCTTCACTTCCTTGTAGTCGACATCAGGGAGCTTCTCCGCACAGAAGCGGCATACCTTGCGGCGTGAGCGGCGACGAAACGGGCTTGAGTCGCTGCGCGAACCGCCACGGTCATCGTCGTCGTCGCGGTCCCGGGAACCCGAGTAACCTTCTCTCATATTATCCGACACGTCATTCTCTCCGGGTTCAGCTCTCGGCTTCGGCAGCCGGTGCGGCGCTGGCTTCAGGGGCTACGCCCTCGGCAGCCGGCGCGTCCTTCTCTGCTTTTTCTTCTTCAGCCTCGTCGCGACGCGGCTTGCCGTCGAGTTCAAGCGGCCCACGATTGGGGTCCACCCTCACCGTGATATAGCGCAAAACAGAGTCCGCGATGCGCAGATTCCGCTCCAGCTCGGCCACGGCTGCGCCGTTTCCTTTAAACTCGATGACATAGAAAAGCCCACGCTTCTGCTTCTGAATCGGGTACGCAAGATCTCGCGTCCCCCACTCATGCGTCTCGCTGACTTCACCGCCCTCAGCGACGATGAATTGACGGGCTCGTTCCAATTGTTCTTGTACGCCGACTTCACCCGTTTCGGGGTGGTAGGCGATCATGCATTCGTATGCGGGCATTTCTCCTCCGGAAGAGGTTGCTGGCTAACAATCGACGGACTTTATCTCAAGGCGCTTTCGCCGTACATTGACCAGATTCATCGCAGATTCCGTGCCTGCCTCGAGCCAAGTGCCGATCGCCGCCCTACTTTCGTCGATCAGCGCATCCAGATCCGCCCCCTGCGCAGCCGTAAAGGGCTCCAGGACGAAGTCAATCACGGCGCCCCCCTCGGGTGGGCGGCCAATTCCCAGACGCAGGCGCGGAAAAGCGTCGGTGCCAAGCGCTGCGACCAGCGACGCCAAGCCGCGATGGCCGGCGGTCCCGCCATCGCGCTTCAATTTGATCCGCCCGAAATCAAGGTCGAGATCGTCATGAACCACCAAAATAGCGGCCGGCTCGATACCGCAGGCGGCGGCCAATGCCTGCACAGGCGGACCGCTGCGGTTCATGAAATCCCGCGGCTCGACGCAAAGAAGCGCCCCGTCGGGGAGCTCTATGCGGACGAAACGCAAGCCTGCGGCCTGCTCCCAGCATACAGGCCCCTTGGCCTGCAAAAAGGCCTCAAGCGCGAGCCACCCGATATTATGCCGGGTGCACTCGTACTCGGGCCCGGGATTCCCCAGCCCCGCAATCAGGCGGGAAGCCGGTTTCAGGACTTGGTTTCCGCCTTGGGAGCCTCGGCCTTGTCGTCCGTCGCAGCAACGGCGGCGCCCTCAGCGCCCTCAGCGCCCTCAGCGCCTTCCTCGCCTTCCTCGCCTTCCTCGCCTTCCTCGCCTTCCTCGCGACGATCCACTACCGGCGGCATCACGGTCACTAGGGGCGGGTTGGTCTCATCGACCGCACGCACGCCTTCGGGCAAGGTCACATCCGCCAGATGCAGCGAATCGCTGATCGCCATCTTGCTGACATCGATATCGATCGAGTCCGGAATCGCGGTGGGCAGACAAAAGACCGCGAGTTCGCGAATCAGCGGCTGCATAATGCCACCCGTCGCGACGCCCTCAGCGGTTCCCAGGTAATGAATCGCGACCTTTACCTCGATGGCATGGTCAAGCGGCACCTCCAGGAGGTCAAAATGCAGCGTCTGCTGGGACAAGGGGTGGGTCTGGATCTCGCGAACGAGAACCTTCTTGCCGTTCAAGGCGCTCTCTTCCGAGACCGTCTCGATCAGGTGCGCGCCTTCGAGGTGCGCAATGCGCCGGTCGAAATCGACCGTCTCGGCCCGGATCGCGATCGCCTCGATGCCTTTGCCATAATAGACGCCCGGTACCGCTCCGCCGCTGCGCGTCCGACGCGCCTCGCCTTTGCCGACACCAGATCGTTTTTCGAGAGTAAGGGAAATAGTCTCCATGAAGATGCTCCGCTGCTATTCCGTCGGCTCTAAATAAAGAGCGAGCTGACGGATTCTTCGTTGTGGGTACGGCGAATTCCTTCGCCGATCAGTTCAGCCACCGAGAGGATCTTGACCTTCGAGCAGGCCACGGCCTCTGGGTGAATGTCGATCGTATCGGTGACGATCAGTTCCGTGATTTGTGATTTCTCGAGCCGCTCGATGGCGGGCCCGGAAAGGACGGCATGCGAACAAGCCGCCAGAACTTCGGTGGCGCCGGCATCGACCGCGGCCTGTGCGGCCGTAGTCAGGGTTCCGGCGGTATCGACCATATCGTCGACCAGCACGGCCGTCCGCGAGCCGACATCGCCGATGATGTTCATCTCGGCAATGGTATTGGGCCCGGAGCGACGCTTATCAATGACCGCCAAGGTGGCGTCCAGGCGCTTGGCGTAGGCACGGGCACGCTCCACACCACCGGCATCCGGCGAGATGATTGTCGCCTCCTGGCCGCCCAGGCGCTCGCGCAGGTACTTGAGCAGAACTGGCGTCGCGTAGAGATTGTCGACCGGGCAGTCGAAAAAGCCCTGGATCTGACCGGCGTGTAAATCCATCGTGAGCAGACGCGCAGCACCGGCGACCTGCAGGAGGTCGGCGACCAGCTTGGCGCTGATCGGCGCGCGCGGCGCGACCTTCCGGTCTTGCCGTGCGTACCCGTAATAGGGCATGACGGCGGTGACCCGCTTGGCTGAGGCGCGTTTGAGCGCGTCGAGCATCAGCAGGAGTTCCATCAGATGGTCGTTGGTCGGCGTCGAGGTTGATTGGATCACGAAGACATCGCTGCCGCGTACATTGGCTTGGATGTCGACGTTGATCTCACCGTCGCTGAAGCGACGGATCTCGGCCTGCGAGAGCGGCACGCCGAGATGCTCGCAAGCCGCCTTCGCCAGCGGCAGATTCGAGTTGCCGCTGAAGACACGGATGGCGTCTTTACTATGTTTTTTATGAAGTGTTTCGCTCATTTAAAATGGCTTCCGGCGCGACCCCCAGCCGAATCCCCAACAGGGCGGGAAGGGTTCGAACCTTCGAATACCGGGACCAAAACCCGGTGCCTTAACCACTTGGCTACCGCCCTAAGCTCGCCTGAGGGAGTTCGCGCACGACTTTCTAACGATCCGCTGCCCGACCTGCCAGCTTCGCCGGGAAAAACCGACGAATTCAGCTTTATGCATGGCATCCTGCGAATCCCTATTGTAAGAACCTTTCGCACGCGCCCGTGGTGAAATGGATATCACGAGGGCCTCCGGAGCCCTAGATGCAGGTTCGATCCCTGCCGGGCGCACTTCCTTTTAATTCCTTTATGTCTAAAGCCGCTCCGACTTCAGACACGGCGACAGCGGATATCCGTTTCGCCGGCGTCCACATGGCTTTTGGTGAGCGCATCGTGCTCGACGGGCTCGATTGTCAGTTCCCGGCCGGAAAAATCAGCGTCATCCTCGGTGGCAGCGGCGCCGGCAAAAGCACCTTGCTACGTCTGATCGGCGGGCTGATCGCCCCCCAGGCCGGCCGCATCGATGTCGCGGGCGAAAATGTCGTCGGTGCGTCCGGGACCGCCTTGCGCCGCATCCGCCAGCGCGTCGCGATGCTCTTTCAGGGCGGTGCCCTGCTCGATTCCCTCACCGTACGCGACAATATTTCCCTGCCTCTGCGCGAACATACCAAGCTTACGCCGGCGGCGATCGACGCCCGAGTCACCGAGGCGCTGCACAGCGTCGGTCTCGGCGAATTGTACAAGCTGCTGCCCGGCGAGCTCTCCGGTGGCATGTTGCGCCGCGCCGCGCTGGCCCGCGCGATCGTCTACCGGCCGCAGATTCTGCTCTGCGATGAACCCTTCTCCGGGCTGGACCCGATATCCGTGCGCCGCATCGAGAAGCTCCTCATCGAGCTCAACCGCGAGCATGGCATCACTATCGTTGTGGTATCCCACCATATCGGATCGACCCTGCGCATGGCCGACCACATCCTGCTCTTCCTCGGCGGCCACACCATCGAAGGGTCGGCCGATGCCCTGCGACACAGCCCGGAGGCCGATGTCGCGGAGTTCTTCGCCGAGGCCGCACCGCCGGCCGAGCCGGCTCCATGAACGTGGTCTTGTCGATCCGCGGCCTCGGCTTCCGCGCCCTGCGCAGCCTCGCTCGCCTCGGCGAGTTCTTCTTTTTCACCCTACAGGTCAGTCTCGCGGCGGTGCAGCCGCCCCTACGCGCACGGCGTTATCTGGAAGAGACCTGGCTGCTCGGCGTGCTCTCCTTTGTCATCATTTCGATCTCAGGCTTCGCCGTCGGCATGGTGCTCGGCCTGCAGGGGTACAATACATTGGTGCGCTTCGGCGCCGAGAACGCCCTGGGCACGGTGGTCGGGCTGAGCCTGATCCGCGAACTCGGGCCCGTACTCACCGGGCTTCTGGTCACCGGCCGCGCCGGCTCCGCCACCGCCGCCGGGATCGCCTCAATGGTCACCACCGAACAACTCGACGGCCTGCGCATGATGTCGATCAACCCGCTGCAAATCGTCGTGGCGCCCAAGGCCCTGAGCATGATCCTCATCATGCCGATCCTGACCGCCATCTTCGTTCTCTGCGGGCTGGCCGGCAGCTACCTGGTCGGCGTTGAGCTCATGGGGCTGGATTCCGGTGCCTTCGTCTCGGGCCTGAGCGAGTCGATCCGCTTCGGCGACGATATCGGCGCCTGCTACCTGAAGGCCGTTCTCTTCGGCGCGCTGGCGGGCTTCATTGCCACCTTCCAGGGCTACTCGGCCGAGCCCAACGCCCAAGGCGTAAGCAAGGCAACCACCTCGACCGTCGTTTTCACCTCGGTTGCGATTCTGATCAGCGATTATTTCGTCACGGCCCTCTGGGGATTCAGCTTATGATGACCAAATCACCCGCGCGCGATTTCGCCGCCGGCCTTTTCGTTCTGGTCGGCATCCTCGCCGTCGCCACCCTCGCCTTCCGCATCGGCGAGGACCCTTTCTCGCAGAACGGCGGCCTGGTCCTCTACGCGTCCTTCGATGAGGCCTCGGGCCTCAAGCGGCTGGCGCCGGTCGATATCGCTGGCGTCAAGGTCGGCCGCGTCACCGCCATCGAGCTCGACAATGACTACCGCGCCCGCGTGCGGATGAATCTCCAGGACGGCCTGGAATTGCCGATCGACACCAGTGCCTCGATCGTCACCGCCGGTGTCCTTGGCGACCGCTATATTTCGCTGCAGCTGGGCGGCGAGGAAATCCTGCTCGAGTCCGGCGAAGAGATCAGTTTCACCGAATCGGCGGTGATTCTCGAACGTCTCATCGGAAAGCTTCTCGACAACGTGGGCGAAGCAAATTAAAATAGCAGAAGTGCTGTTCCGCTCCTTACTGATTCTTCCGCTGCTCTTCCTTGCCGCGGCGACGCCCGCGCGCGTGGCCGCAACCGCAGATATGCCAACCGAGGCCGTAGCTGCACCCGACGCGCTGACTTCGGCCGACCCGCTTGAGAGCTTCAACCGCGCCATCTTCCGCTTCAATGAGGAGCTCGACACCTGGGTGCTCGCGCCGGTTGCGCAGGGCTGGGATTTCGTCTCGCCGCGGCCCATTCAGCGCACGATCGAAAACTTCTACGATAACCTTCTCTTCCCGATCCGCTTCGTGAACCTTCTCCTGCAGGGCAACCTCGACCCGGCCGCGCTGACCTTGAGTCGCTTCTGCGTGAACACCACGCTCGGCCTGGGCGGCCTCTTCGATGCCGCCAGCGCACTTGACCTCGAACGCCATCAAGCCGATTTCGGCCAAACCCTGGGCATCTGGGGTGTGCCGCCCGGCCCCTACCTGGTGCTGCCCATCTGGGGGCCTTCCAACCCGCGCGATACCGCCGGCCTTTTCGTCGACGGCTATCTCGGTATAGCGACCTTCTTCTTCGACTGGCCCATCCTGCTCGGATCGGTGGTGACCGAGAACCTCAACCAGCGTTCGCTGCTCTTGCGAGATGTCGAGAACCTCAAAGAGGCCTCCTTCGACCTCTACGTTGCGGCCCGCGACGCCTATGGTCAACAGCGCACCGAACGCGTCCTCGGCACCGAGGCGGCCGATGCCGCCCGCCAGCAGGACCTCTATTATTTCGACGACTTCGACGAGGAGGAATGGTGAGATTGCCTGCAACCAACCGACGCCCAGGAGCCCGCGCGGCCTTCTTTCTACTTGCCTGCCTGCTGGGCCTGACGGCACAGGCGGCGTTCGCGGAGACCGCCACCCCGACCGACTTCGTCGACACCATGACCGATGAGGTATTGGTGGTCCTGCGCGACCCGAGCCTCGACGACAAGGGCCAGATCCAGGCGATCGAGGCGATCGCCGCCCGCCGCTTCCATTTCCCCAGCATCGCGCGCCTGGTCGCCGCGCGAAACTGGCGCCGCCTGAATACCGAGGAGAAGCGAGCCTTCGCCACCGAGTTCCAGAAACATCTCTCGGTCACCTACAGCCGCAACATCAACCGCTTCGACAACCAGACCATCGAAATCGCAAGCGACCGCGAAGAGCCGCGCGGCGACTGGACCGTCAAAACACGTATCGTCCAGCCCGGCGGCGAAGATATTCTGGTCGATTACCGCCTGCGCCAGATCAAGGGCCAGTGGCGTGTGATCGACGTCGTGGTCGAACACATCAGCCTGGTCGCCAACTTCCGCTCCCAGGTCCAGGAACTCTTCTCCAAAAAGGGCGTCCAAGGCACCCTGGCCTTCCTCGCCAAGAAAAACGCCAACGGCGCCAGCATCCTGCCCGCCGGCAAAACCCTCCCCGGCAGCTGACGAAAAGTCCCGGCGGCGGGCTCAGCCTGGGACGGCGATCAGCGGGGCTTGGCCAGCGACGTCGCCGGAAGCGCGCTCAGGGCTGCGGGGGGCCGTCGCTTGCTCGTCGCGGATCAGGTCTTTGATGACCTCGTGGCAGCCGCCGCAGCCGCCGCCGGCGCGGCAGGCCTTGGTTACCTGCTTGCGGGTCGACGCACCTGTGCGGATTGCCGCGCGGACGCGTTTCTCCGAGATGCCCTGACAAAGACAGACGACCATGCTCCTATTATCGGGATAATGAGAATCATTATCAAGAACTTTCTCAATGATAATCGTGTGAGGGCGGCAACACGGTAGAACTCGCAAGGCCCAGGGGCTCCATGGCGGTGATGCGCAGGTGCACCACGCCGTCCTGGCTCTGCACCCTTCCGGCCAGAAGGAGCAACGAGTTCTGCTGCAGAACCCTGCGGAAACGCTGGTAAATCTTCGGCGTCAGGAGGGCATTGCCGAGCCCGGTTTCGTCTTCGAGGGTGAGGAAACAAAAGCCCCCGGCCGCCGGGGGGCGCTGACGCACGATCACGGCGCCGGCCACGTGAACCTCGGCTCCGGCCGCCGCTTTCTGCAGTCGGGCGACCGAAAGGACGCCCCTTTTGTCCAAATCAGGTCGTAATTGTGCGAGCAGATGGGGCTCGGTCGTCAGGCCGGTGGCTGCATAATCGGCCAGCAACTCTTCGATCGGCGACATCGCTGGCGTGCGGAATCCGGGCGCGAGCGACGGGCCGCCCGACTCGCCTGCTGCCGTAGGCGAATCCTGGTCGGACCGATGCGTCAGGGCTTCGCGCAACAAAGGCTCCTTGGCACTGGGCAAGGCCGCGATCTGCCAAAGTGCCTGGCGACGCTCGCCCGTGCCCAGGCCGGCCAGAGCGCCGGCGCGTGCCAGCATCGCGAGATCCTTGCGCGGCAGCGCCGAGCGCGCCGCGAGATCACCCAGGTCGCGGAAGGGAGAGGCACCCCGCTCGCGCACCAGGGCTGCACCGGCCGTCGCGCGCAGGCCGTGAATGAAACGCAGGCCAAGGCGCACGGCCGGGTCGCCGTCGCCCACGCGGCGCTGCTCGAGCGTATTGGCCCACGCCGAATGCTGCACATCGATCGGCAGCACGCGGACGCCGTGGCGTTGGGCGTCGGAGACCAGCGTCGAGGGATGGTAGAAGCCCATCGGCCAGGCGTTGAGTAAAGCGCAGAGAAAAGCAGCCGGATAATGCGCCTTCAGGTAGGCCGATGCATAGGCGATCAAGGCGAAGCTCGCGGCGTGGGATTCCGGAAAGCCGTACATCGCAAACGAGGTGATGCCGAGCAGGATCTCTTCGGCGGCCGCACCATGAATCCCGCGCGAGGCCAGCCCGCGGCGCAACTTGAGCTCCAGCACCCGCATGCGCTCGGTCGAGCGCTTGAAGCCCATCGCCCGACGCAACTCCTCAGCCTCACCCGGGCGAAAACCGGCCGCCGTGACAGCGATGCGCAGCAATTGCTCCTGGAAAAGCGGTACCCCGAGCGTGCGGCGCAGGATCGGCTCCAGGCAGGGATGCGCATAGCGGACATCTTCGCGACCGGCGCGCCGGTTCAAATAGGGATGCACCATCTTGCCGACGATCGGGCCGGGACGAATCAGCGCGACCTCGACCACCAGGTCATAGAAGGTAGCCGGCTTGAGCCGCGGCAGGGTCGCCATCTGGGCACGCGATTCGATCTGGAAGACACCGACCGTATCGGCCTTTTGGATCATGGCGTAGGTCTTCGGATCATCCGGCGGCAATTTCGCCAGGTCGATCTCCACACCCGAAGATTGACGGATGAGAGGGATGGCTTCTTCGAGTGCGGCCAGCATGCCGAGGCCGAGAAGATCAATTTTGATCAGACCGAGGTCGGCGCAATCTTCTTTATCCCATTGCACAACGCTGCGCCCCGGCATGCTGGCTGGCTCGAGCGGGACGACCTCGTCGAGTCGGCCGGCAGCCAGTACCATGCCACCGGAATGCTGGCCGAGGTGGCGCGGCAGACCCTCCATGGCATCGACAGCGGTGACCAGAAGCTGCATGCGCCGCGACGTGAGGTCGATACCCGCCTCGGCAAAACGCTCGCGCAGGCCGCCCTCGGAGTCGCGCAGGCCCTGGCGCCCGAGTTCGCGGCTGAGCCTATCGACCTGTAGCGGCGCCAGTCCGAAGGCCTTGCCGGCCTCGCGCAAAGCACCGCGCCGGCGGTAGGTGATGACGTTCGCCGTCATCGCCACGCCGGCGCCGAGCGTCGGCACCCGCCCCGCTCCGCTCGGGCCCGGCCGCGAGCGCCCGCCGCCGCCATAGGAGCGGTAGAGATATTGGATCACGCGCTCGCGCTGCGCACCCGATGGTAAGTCAAGGTCGATATCAGGCCACTCCCCACGCTCCTCGGAGAGAAAACGCTCGAAGAGCAGGTCCATGCCGACGGCGTCCACCGCCGTGATGCCCAGCGAGTAGCAGACCGCGCTATTGGCCGCGGAGCCGCGCCCCTGCACGAGG
This sequence comes from Deltaproteobacteria bacterium, assembly GCA_046583355.1. Taxonomy (GTDB): domain Bacteria; phylum Desulfobacterota; class Binatia; order UBA12015; family UBA12015; genus UBA12015. Next base: position 60,778 of record JAYGCM010000075.1, on the reverse strand, counting down.
ATGCCTTGGTCGCCGCAGAAGCGGACGATATCGTGCACGATGAGGAAATAGCCAGCCAGATCCAGGCGTCCGATAATCGCCAGTTCATGCTCGAGTTGGCGGCGCACGCGCTCGGCCAGGGGCTCGCCATAGCGCCCCGCGGCACCGGCAAAGGTGAGCCTGCGCAAATGCGCGATCGGCGAATTCCCCGGCGGGACAGCGGCCTCGGGAAAACGATAGCCCAGGTCGTCGAGCGTAAATTCCAGACGCTCGGCAATGCGCAGGCTCTCGCGCACCAATGCTGGGCGGTCCGAAAATCTCTGCGCGACACAAAGCGGTGCGGCCAGGCATTGCTCGGCGTTGACCAGGGCGTGGCGGCCGAGCCTGTCGAGCGGAATTCCGGCCCGGATGCTGGCGAAGATATCCAGCAGGCTCTGCCCCTGCGGCGTGGCAAAGCGGATATCGCCACTCGCCACCAACGGCAATGAGGTCGCATCGGCCAGGTCCGCAAGCGCACGGCTGCGCCGCTCGACCCGAGGGTTGCGCGAGCGCTGCACATCCACCCAGAGCCGTCGCGGAAAAAGTTCCCGCAGCACCGAGACATGGCGCCGCGCCCGCAGGGCATCGCCGCGACGCAGAGCTTCGGTCAGAGGGCTGCTCTCGCCACCGGCAAGACAAACCAGGCCACCGCTCTCGCCTTCGAGGTCGGCCAAGGAAAGCCGGAGTTCGCTTTTGCTGGGAGTTCGGGAATGACCAAGCGTGAGCAGACGGCAGAGGCGCCGGTAGCCGGCCGCCGATTCCACCAGCAGAAGCAGCCGCCCCTCCGCAAATTCTACCTCAGCACCGACCAGCGCACGCAAACCTGTGTCGCGGGCGGCCTTCCAGAAGCGCGGTGCGCCGTACAAACCGCCGCGGTCAGCCAATGCCATAGCGCCGTAGCCAAGCTCGATGGCACGCCCGGCCAGTTCTTCGGGCAGCGACGCCCCCTCAAGAAAAGAGAACGCACTGCGACACCGCAACTCGATATATCCACCTGCCCGCATGACAGGATCTTCGTCTTTTGTTCGCCACCGAGCAAGAGGCTTCGGCAAAAGGCCTCCGCAAGGTACCGCCACGGGCCGGCCGGGTCAGAGCCGGTCCTTCAATCGTCGGTGAAGGACGCTGAGTTTCGCCTGCGCATCGCCGAGAATCGCGGGGCCGTGGCTCGGGGCGAGGTCCTCGATGCCGGTTGCCATCAGAGCCTCGATCGAAGCCAGCGCCGCTACGGGATCCGCCGTCATGCCGGGGACGGGATCGAGTCCGGGCCCACCGGCGATATTGAAGAGAGCATCCGCACAGAGGATCAGACCGTCGGCGCGGTGAATCAGGGCCAACTGCCCGGGCGTATGGCCGGGCACCGCCAGCACCTCAAGGCCGCGAATCGACTCGCCTGGCGCGAGCGTGCGGTCGACGCGAATGCCGGTGATGCGACGCTGCTGGGTGAAGTGATTGAGCGCCAGCGTCAGACGCGAGCCCAGACCGCGGGCCGCCTTCGCCAGCGAGCGGCCCTCGATGAAAGGCTTCTCTTCGGCCGAGGCGAGTACCTTGGCGTTGGTCTGCTCGACGATCTCGGGCGTGCCGCCGATATGGTCGGCGTGCGCGTGAGTCAGGATGATTTCGGTAATCCCGGTCGGTTCCGGCAGGCTCGAGGCGGCCGTCAAAATGGCGTAACCCCAGCCGGGGAAGCCCGCATCGACCAGCAGCAGCCCCTCTTCATGGCGCACGAGAAAGGCCGCAACCTGAAAGCGACCATGCAGGTCTACCGCCGCAATATGCGGACTGATCGGACGAAGGCGTGCGACAGGCATGATCGGCCTTTCCTAGAGATCCGCCGCAGAAGTGCAACGCATAGCCGCTCCGGATCGGTCCGAATACAGAAATACGCCGCAGAAAAAGGCCTCCAAGGGCGCGGCCCTCAAGACGCGATTGCGGTCGGGACGCGGCTGGCGAGGAGTTCGGCGACGGTCTCGAGCAGACGCGAGGGAGGACAGGGCTTGGGCAGGAAGAGGTCGCAGCCCGCGGCAAGCGCATGTTCCCGTTCGCTGGGAAGATGGCGGCCGCTGAGCGCGATCAGCAAGGGCCGGGGACCGCTGCGCGAGCAGATCTCCGTGGCGACCGAGATTCCGTCGCGGCCCGGCATGGAGATGTCGAGCAGGATGAGGTCCGGTCGGCCGGTTGCGGCCATCGCAACCGCGGCATCGCCGTCGCCCGCTTCGAGCACATGATAGCCGGCGCGATCGAGCACGCTCCTGACCAGGAAACGGATTTCGGAGTCGTCATCTACGACCAATACGGTGGCGTTCGAAAGGGGCACGTTCTCTCCGAAGGTGAGGGGCCAGGAATTCGGATCCCGGCCAGTTATTCCGACAAGAGCCTAAAGCAAAGCATATGCCTCGAAAAAACCACCTATCAACGGGGCGGCTGCGGGACCCAAGTCGCGCATTGCTGCACGACCCGCCCCGGCCTTGCGAAAACGCCCGAAACACCGCCCGTTTTTCCACACTCTATCCACAATGAATCCACAGGGGGAAGTTGAGATCCGCGCCGCGCTTGGCTAACGGGCTGCCATGGAGCAAGAGGACAGGACTCTCGTTGGCGAACTCGTTCGCTCGATCGACAAGACTCTCAAATGGGAGATCACCCCCGGCAAAGAGGGTGGCCTGCACGTAATGCTGCGCCATTCACACGGCCAAGCATCGACCGACCTCAGCGACCAGCAGCTCAGCGACGCTCTGGAAGACTCCGGCATCAGCCGTAACGTCCTGCGCGAACAGATCAAACGCGCACGCCGACGTATCTTCACCAGCGGCCGACCCTACATGCCTTGGATCCTTCCCAAGATCATCCCCATCGGTGCCCCGGGCCCGCGTGGCGGCGGTGGTGGCGGCTGGGGTGGCGGCGGCGGACGCCGCTAATCCCCTTTTATTTACAGGCACAATTGACAGCCTCCCCGCTGCTCGCTAAAGCAAACGCGCGGGGTGGAGCAGTCCGGTAGCTCGTCGGGCTCATAACCCGAAGGTCGCAGGTTCAAATCCTGCCCCCGCAACTTTACGGAAAAGGTCGCTCGCAAGAGCGGCCTTTTTTGCGTTCGGGCCAGCGCCATCGCGCCCCTCCCTGCCCGGCATGCGCGTGGCCCGGATCGAGGCCGGTCCGTAAAACACGACCGGACTCCCGCAGGCCGGGAATGCCATCTCCCCAGAGATGCGCTCGGCTCCCCGCAACTGGCAAATGGCCCCGCTTCCCGGCAAACTCATTCAATGATGGAGATTGGATCCGCGAAGGTAGAAATCCCGGTCCGCGTCCGCGGCATCGGCATGTTCGGTTGGGGGGTACCAGAGAATTTCGTCGAGGGAAGCGCCACACCGATCTCGGCGCGCGCTTTCGTCGTGCGTACATCCCCGGCGCCCGATACGGACACGCCCTGCGCGACGGCGGGCCGTACGGAGACGATCGCCATGGTCAGCTGCGAGCTTCTCGCCATCAGTCTCGCGGTACGTGAAGCCGTCCTCGCGCGGCTCGCCGAGGAGGCACCCGATCTCAAACTCGAGCGTCGCAACGTGCTTCTCACCGCCACCCATACCCACAGCGCGCCTGGTGGCTATTCCCAATACGGCTTCTACGGGTTGGAGGCGCCCGGCTTCGCACCCGAGTTCTTCGGCTGCGTCGTCACGGCGATCGTCGAAGCCATCCGCCTGGCAGCCGCGGCCCTTCGGCCCGGCACGATCCGATTTGCCAGCGGCACCTTCGCAGATGACCAGGAAGTCGCCTTCAATCGCTCGATCGCCTCCTACAACCAGAACCCCGAGGTCGCGCAGGTCGATCAGGCGCATCGCCATCTGGCACTCGACCGGCGCATGCGGCTGCTTCGTTTCGACCGTGCCGACGGCACCTGTATCGGCGAGTTCAATTTCTTCGGCGTGCACGGCACGAGTGTGCATAGCGACAACCGACAGGTGCATTTCGACAACAAGGGCTACGCCGCCGCCATGCTCGAGGCCGCCGAGGGCGAGGGCTTTGTCGGCGCGTTCGCACAGGCCACGACGGGCGACGTCACGCCCAATTTCAAGAAGCACGAGGGCAAGAGCTTCGTGCGCGGCATGTATCCCGACGACGACGCCAGTGCGGAATTCAACGGCGATCTGCAATTCCGCAAGGCCCAAGAGGTACTCAAGAACGCCGCGCAGAACGAACCCTTGGCCGAGCGGCTTCTGGCCCTGCAATGCTACTCCGACCTGGCCGATACGGCGGTCGATCCGGAGTTCGCAGGCGGAAATACCGGCCTGCGGACCGGCCCCGGCGAGCTCGGCATGGCCATGTTCTTCGGCACCGACGAGGGCCCCGGCGTGCCGCGCCGGCTGCTTTTCGTACAGCGGATCGTGGCCGCCCTGCGCCCGCTCTGGCGACTCGTCCCGCGCGGGCCGGGCGTACGCGAGCGACAACGCCGCCACGACGCGGCCCATGGTGTGAAGGTCACAGTGATGGAGATGGCGCGGCATCGTTTTCTCGGCATGACCCGTTTGCGTCGGCTCCCGATCGGCAAGGACGCCTCACCCGCCGTGCGGATGCTGCGCAAACTCGACCCCCACGGCTTGGCCGAGCCCAAGCCGTGGACGCCCAATATCCTGCCTGCGCAATTGCTGGTGATCGGCAATATCGCGATTGCGGCCATCCCGCATGAACTCACCACGGTCTCCGGGCGTCGACTTGAGGCGATGCTGAAAACCGAACTTGCCAGCCTGGGCGTAGACGAGGTCATCATCGCCGGCTACGCCAACGGCTATGCCGGCTATGTGACGACACCAGAGGAGTACGAGGTGCAGGATTACGAAGGGGCGAGCACGCATTTCGGCAAATGGACCCTGCCCGCCTGGCAAACCATTTTCCGCAGCCTTGCCCACGACCTGATCCAGGCCCCCGCCCGCCAAGCCGCCGAGTTGCTGCCCCCGACCTTCTCCGCCGAAGACCTGGAAGGCCGGCTCTGGGAGGCCGGCGAGGCTGCGGGCGCCTGAAGCCGGCGAGCGGCGCACCCCCTCCGCGCCGCGGTTTCAGACCACCTTGGCGATCGACTCCTCCTTGCGGGTTTCTTCGGCGAACTCGCTCAGCGGAAGACGAAGCAGGCGCAACGCCTCTTCCTCCCCCTGCGCGAAGGCGGCGGCATCGGTTGTGATGCAGAATTCGACCATAATGCCGTTGGGGTCCATGGTGTAGATTGACGTGCACCAACCGTGATCGATCTCCATGATATCGGCGATTCCCTTGTCGTGCATACGCTCGATCATCGCGTCGAGTTCCGCGCGGGAATCCAGCCGGAACGCGATATGGTTTGCCCAGACAGGCAAGCCGAGCGCGGTGGAAATATCCGTCTTGAAGTCAGCATCTTCCCCGACACCGTCAAGCGCGAAGAAGGCGATCGCCTCACCATTGCCCATGCCAAAGAAGAAATGCCGAAAATGGCCGTCTCCCTGGCGATGATTCTCCGCGTGCAGCAGCGGCATCCCGAGCTTGCCGGAATAAAATTCATAGGTCGCCTCTACGTCGCGCGTCGTGAACGCGACATGATGGAGACTCTTCGACGGCGCTGTTCCCGTACCCTTCATCAATCGATCTCTCCTCTTCTACGGCTCGAGGCAGCAAGTGCGCTTGAGCTGAATCCTGACTCATACTAGCCTCAAACGATGGACGAATTCCATCACGAAAAGCACCCCAAAAATGCCCGAGCCTGAGCTCCACGCCGCAAAAAAGGGCTTGGATTCCGCCCGCATCCTCGCCAATGCCCGGGCATTGGTGCCTGCCATCCTGGAGGCACGCGACACAATCGAGTCCGAGCGTCGCCTCCCCGAGGCCCTGGTCGAGAAAATGTCGCAGGCCGGAATTTTCCGCATGGCCATGCCGCGCGCCTGGGGCGGTCCCGAGATGAACCCGATCGAGCAAATCGAGTTGATCGAGACGCTGGCCCGCGCCGATGCCTCGACCGCATGGTGTGCCAGCATTCTCTCCGATAGCGGGTTTTACGCCGGGTTTCTCGAAGACGAGCCGGGACACAAACTCTTCCCCCAACTCGACGCCCGCTGCGCCGGGATGCTCGCCCCCGTGGGACGTGCCGAGATCGTAGAGGGTGGCTACCGCGTCTCCGGCCATTGGAGTTTCGGCAGCGGCTGCCTGCACGCCACCCATATGATCGGCGGCTGCGTATTGCTACGCGGCGGCAAGCCCGTCTTGGGTGACTCCGGCATGCCCTTGTGGCGCGTGATGATCTTCTCACCCTCGGACGCCGAGATTCTCGACACCTGGTATACCACCGGACTGGCCGGCAGCGGCAGCAACGACTATCGGGTCAAAGATATATTTGTTGCCGAAGAACATACCTTCGATGTACTGAGCAGCCCCCGGCGCAGCGAAGCGCTCTACCGCTACCACGGCTTCTTCTTCGCCAACGTGCCCGGAGTCCCGCTCGGCATCGGCCAGGCGGCTCTTGACGCGACTCGCGAACTTGCTGGGGAGAAAATCAGCTTCCCCACCTACAAGCTATTGCGCGATGACCCAGCGGTGCAGATCCAATTCGCCGAAGCCCAGGCTACCTTTGAGGCGTCACGCGCCTACGTCATGGATGTAATGGGCACCGCCTGGCAGACCCTGCTCGGAGGCGATCCCCTGAGCTTGGAGGAGCGCACCCGGATAGGCCTATGCGTCATCCACGCGGGCCGCAGTGCGCAGCACGTCGTCGATCTCGCTTGCCAGATTGCGGGCAGCAGCGCCCTCTACCGCAAGAGTCCCCTGGAGCGCTTGCGCCGCGACATGATCGCGGTGAATTCGCATCTGGTCCACCAGACCAAGACCTATGCGGCAGCCGGACGCATGCTGCTCGGCGCGGACGGCATGCCTTCTTTCTTCTGAGCCGAACCACTGCGCACGGCGCGGCAATCAAGGGAATCAGGAGAGGCTATCGTAGGTCGCGTGGAGCAAGGCGCGCGCGCGTGGGTCCAGCAGAATATGCGGGCCCATGAAGTTCATCACATAACCGAAGCCGACGCCGGCTTCGGGATCGGCCATGCCCAGCGAACCGCCGGCTCCTGGATGGCCGAATGCGCCGGCGTTGGGGCCGAAGCGGGCACCGGCACGGTCCTGGGTCAGCATGAAACCAAGGCCGAATCGGGTCTCCATTTGCAAGACCAGGTCGTGGCCGCGGACCTGCTCGGTACGGCAGCGCTCGATGCTTTCGGCCGAGAGTAGGTGGACACCGTCAAGCGCGCCCCCTGCACCGAGCGCACCGTAGATACGGGCGAGGCCGCGCGCGCTCGCGTGGCCATTGGCGCCGGGAATCTCTGCGCGACGCCAGGCCGGAACATTCGGACCAAGCGCCATCGAGGCGGGATTCATGAACGCCTTGGCGCCCACGCCTTCGGGATCGCTCAACAGAATTTCGCCCAATGCGGGTTCGTCGGGCGCCTTGTCCAGCGACATCGGACTCATCTCCGCGATGCGACCATGGTCAGCATCCGGGACGCCGATCTGAAAATCCGCGCCCAGGGGTTCGGCAATACGCTTCCGGAACGTCGTACCCAGGCTCTCGCCGCGAATGCGCCGCACGACCTCGCCGACCAGCCAACCAAAGGTCACGGCATGGTAGCCATGCGCCGAACCCGGCTCCCACCAAGGCTCTTCGGCCGCGAGCGCTCGGGTCATGGCGCCCCAATCGTAGAGCGCAGCGTCCGGTAGGCTTTCCCGCACAGCTGCCAGGCCCGCCTGATGACAGAGCAATTGACGTACGGGAATGTCCTGCTTGCCGGCAGCCGCGAATTCTGGCCAATATTTCGCCACCGGCGCATCGAGATCGAGCAACCCTTCTTCGACCAATTGATGCGCGCAAAGCGCCGCCATTGCCTTGGTCGTCGAATATACATTGACGATGGTATCGCGTTCCCACGCCTCGGTTTTTGCCTGGTCGCGATGCCCGCCCCAAAGGTCGACCACGCATTCGCCTTCCACATAGAGCGCAAAAGCCGCACCGACCTCACGGCGTGTGGCGAAGTTCTCCGCAAAGGCTTCGCGCACGCGTGCGAAACGAGAATCGCACTTTCCTTGGATGTTCGAATTCATTTGGGTCACCCGTGCGAGTAGCTCATCACGAGATGAGCCACGGCGTCTTGATCGCTGCTATTTTCATAGGAATGCGGCAAATCCGCACGGAAGAAGAGCGTATCGCCAGCGCCGAGGCGAGCCTCCTTGCCATCGGAGCGAATAATCAACTCGCCCCGCAATACCGTAATATGCTCGAAGGTATCATCCGCATGCGGCTCGGCTGCCTCGGTCGCGCCGGCGCGCAGGGTGAACTCGTAGACCTCCGGGGCGCGCGGATCGCCCTCGCGGAAAAGCACGCGGGAGCGAAAACTCCCGGTCGAGGATTGGATGACCCGGCCGCGGTCGGCGTGCTGGATGCGAAAATCAGGGTCACCACTCGCTGTCAGCATGGTATCGGCCAACAATCGGCCAAAGGGCACCTCCAAGCCGGTGGCGAGGTGCCATACGGCGCGCAGGCTTGGCACCGCTCGGCCCCCCTCAAGCGCCTCGAGAAGATCCACGCGAATCCCCGTTCGCCGCGCCAAGGTGGGCAGATCGAGGCCGCGTTCGGCGCGCATCGTAGCCACATTCTTGCCCACCGCTGCCGCCAAGGCACGACCTTCGGGGCTATCGGGGCCACTCAACGCGTCGCGTCGTTCGGCACGAACTTCGTCGGTCAAGGCATCGGCAAGGGTTTCATCCACAATAGGTCCTTCGGGCGGCATAGAGTCAAAGAATCAGGTGAGATCGCGAGACGCAATCGGACCCTGGTGGCGCATCAGAGCCAATGCGGGCAACACCGCCACGAGAAGCACCAGCGTATAGGCCTGCCAGGCGGCAACATAGCCTCCGGAGGCATCGAAGATCGCGGCGGTGAACCAATTCCCCACCACCGTAGCGCCCATGCAGAAGACCATCGCAAAGCCCATGATCCGGCCGATGGCATCCCGGCCGAAGATCTCGGCCAGGGTCAAGGCAAGCAGAGCCACACCGCCGGCATTGGCGATGCCATAGAAGAAGGCCCAGCCGTAGAAGACGCCCTCGCCCACCGGCAACCAGAGGATCACCGAGGTCGCGGCAAGGACAAGAACAACATAGACCAATGTCCGCCGCGCACTGATCCGCTCGGCGATCCAGCCGATGAAGATCGAGCCCACACCGCCGACAATCGTGCTGAAGCTGTAGAGCCAGGCGGCTTGATCGGCGCGACTGCCCATATCCTGACGGAAGGCAGGAAAATGGAAACCAATCGAGGTGATGAAAGAATAGATGCCGATATAGGTGAGGATCACCAGCCAGAGGCGCCCATCGCGCCACGGAATCCCGGGAACCGCCGCCGCGCCCTCCGCCACGGCCTCGCTGCGCCCTTCGCCGCGCGAGAGCACGACCCAGATCAGTACGCCAAGTACGAAATAGCCGATCGATAAGGTACTCAAAGCGCCGCGCCAGCCGTAATGCAGCAAGAGAAAGGCCGACAGCGAATGCACCAGGCCGGTGATGAGATTATCACCGCCATTGAGGATTCCGATGGCGAGTCCGTGGCGCCGTTTGAAGAGGCGCAGCACCAGGGCCGAGCCGGCCACCGAGCCGATGAAAGCCTGGCCGGGACCAATCAGAAAGTTCGCGCCGAAGAAATAGGGCAGCGAATCCATGCGCGAGAGTCCGACCACGCCCATGCCGACCGCGATGGCACCGAAGACGAGCACCGGACGTGGCCCGACCCGGTCGGCCAAAGCGCCTGCAAAGGGAATGAAACACATCATCAGGATCAGGCGAAAATTCACCGCCTGGGCATAGTCGCCACGTGTCCAGCTGAGGTCCTCTGTGATAGTCTTCATCAGCGGCGAGATGCCGTAATGAAGCAGCGAGTGGGCGCTGACCGCGAGCACCCCCACGCCCAGCGCAACCCAGGCGCGCCAACTCTCGCCCAGCGGACCGCTCGCGCGAAGCGGCGCGTCCGTGTTCTTTGCAGCAGAAGCCGACACGGCGGCCTACCTCGAGGTCCGGCTGGTGAAAATCATCCGGCGCGCCCCCCGGCGGTAGCTTCGTTGACCACCACAGGCGCCTCTTCCTCACGCAGGTGAATCGAATGCAGGCGGACCAGCCAATGCCCGACAGCCTTCACCGTGAGCAAAGCGCGCAAAGAGGCGAAGATCTCGAAGGCATGCTGCGCACCGGGGAGTTCCAGGTAGGCGACAGAGGCACGCGAGCGCTCACGCAGAACCGCGACGAAGGTGCGCGCTTCGCGCACCGGAATCAGCGAATCCTTTTCCCCATGAAGGACAAAGAAAGGCGGCGCGGCATCGGTGATCCGATGCAAGGGCGAGGCTGCTTGCCAATCCGGCCGCGCCTCGTCCAGAGAACTCTGCATCACCCATTTCGCCAGCAACTCGGCCAGGTAGGTATTAGGATGGGTGGTATAGGTGCCGGGAAAATCATAGACGCCATAGAAGGGCACGCAGCCGGCGACCCGAGTATCGGCGTCTTCGAAGCCTGGCTGAAAGGCCGGGTCGTTCATACTCAGCGCGGTAAGCGCCGCGAGATGACCGCCGGCAGATCCGCCCGTCACCACAATGAATTCGGAGTCGATACCCAGATCCGCGGCATGCTCGCGCAGCCAGGCAATGGCACGCTTTACATCAACGATATGTTCCGGCCATCGTGCCTGCGGACTAAGGCGATAATCTACACTGGCGCAGACCCAGCCTTGCCGGGCCATATGCAACATCAAGGGGACGCCCTGCTCGTTCTTCGAGCCGAAGATCCAGCCACCGCCATGGATCTGCACCAACAAGGGGCGCCCGCGGCCGGGCAGCGAGACCTCGCCACGGGGGCGGTAGATATCGAGGCGCAGGTTGCGGCCGCTTTGTCGGGTATAGATTATATTTCGCTCCACATCGACATCGGCGTGTCGCTGCGGAAAGGGACGGACGAGACTTGCCCGGTCGATATCGGCCGGGATCCGGGCCGCCAGCTCAGGGGGGAGGTCGGAGCGCCAGGCGGGCCCGAGGGCATACGCCAGCGCATCTTCCGCCAGCCCCTCGACCTCCTGCGCGCTGCGGTAATGGAGCAAGAGGCCCGCCCAGGACCCCAGCGAGAAGATCAGTCCGAGCACACCCGTCGCCGTGCCGAAGGCGCCTGCTAAGCCGAAGCCCAGCGTCATAAGGACCTCCACCGCGACGACATGCAGCGCAAGCTCGCCGCGCGGCCAGCCAAAGGCAAAACTCAGCGCAGCAGCGTTCATCGGCGCCAGCCGTGGCCGATACACATTCCACGTGGCGAGCAGGCCCACCAGGCTCAAAAGCAGAAAAGCAAAACCGATCATTCCATCCTCCGGGTGAAGGCCTACGCGCGCCCCCTCTGGCAGGTTAAATGACCCCCGCCACGCCGACAAGTTCAGCAGCCGCGATCGACATTCGCTGTCTCCAGCCCCACTTTCCGGCCGGACCTCCAGCCAGATCGGCAAAAGGGCGAGGATGGAAGCTGCACCATGAGTGCAAATAGTATTGCTTCTCCGCCTGCCATTTGAGACGATATAGCATGTCACCATGGCGCAAGGTTCTGAGTCGGGAAGAAGTCCGCGAGCTTGTTACCCTTCGGGCGCATCGCGCCTGGGCCTCCATCCTGCTCGATTGGGGGATGATCTTCGGCGCCTTGGCCGTGGTCGCGCTATGGCCGTGGCCGCTCACCTGGCCGCTGGCCATCGTGGGCGCGATCTTCCTGATCGGCGGCCGCCAGCTCGGACTTGCCATTTTAATGCATGACGCTGCGCATCATGCACTTTTTGCGAATCGTCGCCTGAACGACCTGGTAGGGAATTGGCTGGCCGCCTACCCGACCTGGACCGATATCGGCCCCTACCGAAACTACCACCTGCAGCATCACACAAAAACCTACACGGAAGAGGACCCCGATCTCGGACTCGTGCGCCCCTTCCCCGTGACAAAGGCCAGCATGCGGCGCAAATGGATCCGCGACCTGACCGGGCAAACCGGATGGAAGCGCATGAAGGCGACCTTGGCGCGCGACCTCGGCACCTCCGAGGGACGGCAGGCCCGCACCTTGGGCGGCGTGCGCAATTTACGCGGCGTCGTGATCTCCAACCTGGCGATCCTCGGACTCTGCGCCGCTAGCGGCCACGCTTGGGTCTACCTCGTCTGGGCGGCGGCCTGGATGACCACCTTTCAATTCGTGACACGTATCCGCGCCATCGCCGAACACGCCATGGCCCCGGACCCGGACGATGCCTTGCGCAACACGCGCACCACGGAGGTCAGCCTGCTGGAGCGGATCTTCATCGCGCCCAACGGCGTGAATTTCCATCTCGAGCATCACCTGCTGATGACCGTGCCGCATTATAACCTGCCCCGCCTGCACCGAATGCTCACCGAACGCGGCGCTCTCGACGACGCCTGGATCGAGAAGCACGGCTATCGCCCCGTCCTCGCCGGCGCGGCTACCGCATAGCGATCGCCGTTATCGGAGTGCGTCGCGGCCGGCGTAGCGGGCGCGTGAGCCGAGCTCGGCCTCGATGCGCAGCAGCTGGTTGTATTTCGCCACCCGCTCAGAGCGGCATGGTGCGCCGGTCTTGATCTGGCCCGCACCGGTCGCCACGGCGAGATCGGCGATGAAGGTATCCTCGGTCTCACCGGAGCGATGCGAAATCATCTGACGGTAGGAGGCCTTGCGCGCAACCGCGATCGTCTCCAGAGTTTCGCTGACACTGCCGACCTGATTGAGTTTGATCAGGATGGCATTTGCCACATTTTCCTGAATGCCGCGCTCGAGCCGTGACTTCTGGGTGACAAAGAGATCGTCACCGACCAATTGACAGCCGCCGGGCAACTCGCGGGTGAGCTTGGCCCAACCGGCCCAATCATCCTCGCCAAGCGCGTCCTCAATAGAACGGATGGGGTATTGGCGGACCCAATCTTTCCACAATTCGCTGATCTCATCAGACGTCAGCTTCTCGCCCGTAGTGCGATCGAGGCTATAGACTTCGCCGTCGAAAAATTCGGTCGTCGCCGGGTCAAGCGCCAAGACGATATCGTCGCCCGGACGGTAGCCCGCCTTCTCAATGGCCTGCAGGATAATCTCGGGCGCATCGCTATTCTTCGCCAACGCTGGAGCGAACCCACCCTCATCGCCGACGCCGACCGAGAGGCCCTTGGCGCGCAGAAGACCCTTGAGCGCCGCATAGACTTCACAGCCTGCGCGCAAGGCTTCGGAGAAAGTGTCGAAGCCGATGGGCGCGATCATGAATTCCTGGAAGTCGACACCGCCCTCGGCATGCGCGCCGCCATTGAGCACATTCATGAAAGGTACCGGCAGCGTGGTGGCCTCGTCACCGCCAAGAGAGCGATAAAGCGGCAAGCCGCGCGCCGCAGCGGCGGCCCGTGCGCTCGCCATCGAAACCGCGAGGATGGCATTGGCACCGTATTTTTTCTTCAGCGGGGTGCCGTCGGCAGCAATCATCGCCGCGTCCACGGCCTCCTGGTCGAGCGCGTCGAGACCACAAACACTTTCGGCCAACACGCCTATCACATTGCCAACGGCTGCCGTGACGCCCGCGCCACCGTAGCGGGCCTTGTCGCCATCGCGCAATTCCAGAGCCTCATGGGCACCCGTGGAGGCACCGCTCGGGACGGCCGCCCGGCCGAGCGTGCCGTCTTCCAGCACGACGTCGGCTTCGATGGTGGGCTTGCCGCGCGAGTCGAGAATCTCTCGCGCGCGAATCGCTATGATGGTGGACGTAGCCATGAACCTTCTCCTCTGAATCGGAATCTGGAGCCTCGATGCTCTGCTTTCTAGCCGGACCTCGAACGGGACGCATGCCGCAAGCGACGCTATTCGTCGGGCACGCCGAAATGGTCCTGGTAGAAACCAAGACGATCACGGATCAGCTTTTCGCTGAGGCCAAGGTCTTCGAGACAATATTGAATGCTGGCGTATTTGCCACGCGGGTTCGCCGTGCGGAAGGCCTCCATCTGCTGACGCGCCTGTGGCGTCATACTTTCTCCCGCAAATCCGAGCACCCGCTCGGCCATGCCGATATTGTTTGCCATATACTCATCGAAATGAACGTCCATCACGCGCTCGGCAGGAACCGCGGCGCGGTCGCGCACCACGGTATGCAGCATGGACTCGATCCGGTCGAGCCAGGCACGGCCGATCCGATGCGGCTCGACTCGCGAGGAATTCATACGCGCCGTATAGGCGGCCATCGTCGCCATCGAGAGTACCACACGCAGCGGGTCGCGGTGCGTCTGCACTACAGAAGCGTCAGGGAATATATTGAAAAGAACCGGCAATTGTTCAAGATGTTGCGGTGATTTGAGTAGCCAGCGTTCACCCCCGCGCAGCCATTGCAGGACCTGAAGCAGCCGTCGCATCATGGCGTAGGCCGGCGTCTGGTCGGTCGTCATATACCATCGTCGATATCCCGGAATATCGTAAGAGCTCTCGAAGAGCATGGTGGAGAAATCGACGGCGAGAAGCTGAATCTCCTCATGCGGCAACTCCGTCTCCATCTCATGCATCGCGGCAAAATGAGGCATCACCCGATGCAGCATCGAAATCGCCTGGGTGCAGCGGTTTCGCCGCGCGTCCGCGTCGAGATCGGGCTCAAGCGCCTCGGATGCCGGCAGCGGCTCCAGACTCTCCCAATAAGGGAGGGTGCGCAGATCCGGATGCTGCGACAAGAGGTTATGCAATAAGGTCGTGCCGGTTCGCGGCAGACCCACGACGATGATCGGCGCCTCCAGCGTTTGATCCTCAATCTCCGGGTGGCGGCGCAGCAGATCCACCATGCGAAGGCGCGTCATGAGCAATTGCAGAATCAGCCGCCGCACGCAGAAGCGCCCGAGGGCGTGCAGATGGGCCTCGGATTCAAGCGATTGCAGCAGCGCATGGAGTGGCTCGCGGAAGCGCGCGGAGCCGAAATCATCGAGCTTCGTCTGGTGGCGCGCCGCGGCCAGCAGCCCCTCCTCGTCAAGCGGAAATAGTCGTCGCGCAAAGGGCGAGAGCAATCGATTCCCCACCGCCAGGGGCCGCGGCAGCCGCGGCGCCGCCAGGTCATCGATACGAATGCCATCGCTCGCCATCGCGTTGCCCCTTTCAGTCCAACTCAAGGCGACGCAGCCGCAACGCGTTGCCGATGACAGAAACCGAGCTCAAGGACATGGCGGCCGAGGCGACCATGGGACTCAGCAGAAGTCCGAAGAAAGGAAAGAGCACGCCAGCGGCCACCGGCACCCCAAGTGAATTATAGAGAAACGCAAAGAACAGATTCTGGCGAATATTGCGCATGGTGGCCTCGGAGAGTCGTCGTGCTGTCGCAATACCGCGCAGGTCGCCTCGTAAAAGCGTAAGTCCGGCGCTTTCCATGGCGACATCCGTACCCGTGCCCATGGCGATCCCCACATCGGCTTGCGCCAACGCCGGCGCGTCATTCACGCCGTCGCCCGCCATGGCCACCTTATGCCCCTGGGCCTGCAACTCCGCGACCCACGCCGCCTTGGCCTCGGGAAGCATATTGCCACGGGCCTGGTCGATGCCCAGCGATGCGGCCACCACAGCGGCGGTCGCGGCGTCGTCGCCCGTGGCCATATGGATCTCGATACCGCGGGCATGCAGGGCCGCAATCGCTTCCGGGGTGGAATCCTTGACCGGGTCCGCAACCGCAATCAAGCCGGCCGCCGCGCCGTCAATCGCGCAAAATATCACCGTCTGCGCCTGTGCCCGCCACGCATCGGCTTGCGCATGCGCGAGCGGGCCGCGCACACCGAGTTCCTTGAGCAAGGCTCGATTTCCGAGTGCGACGTGATGCCCACCGACATCCCCAACGACGCCCTTGCCGGTGATCGAGCGAAACTCCGTGACTTCACGCAATTCGAGTCCGCGCGCCTCGGCACCTGCAACAATCGCCTCGGCCAGGGGGTGTTCGCTCGCGCGCTCCAGACTCGCGGCCAGGCCGAGCATCGTATCGTCACCCAGAACCTCCACCAACTTCGGGCGGCCCTCGGTGAGGGTCCCGGTTTTATCAACGATCAGGGTATCGATGGTCTCGAGGGCCTCCAACGCAGCTGCATCCTTCACCAGGACGCCCGCACTGGCACCGCGCCCGACGCCGACCATGATGGACATCGGCGTCGCCAGGCCCAGAGCACACGGGCACGCGATGATCAGCACCGCAATCGCGTTGACCAAGGCATAGGCAAAGCGCGGCTCGGGGCCGAGAAGAAACCAAACAGCGAAAGTCAGAAGGGAGATCGTCACGACGGCAGGAACGAAATAGCGCGCCACCCGGTCGGCCAGACGGTCAATGGGGGCACGCGAGCGCTGTGCTTGCCCGACCATCTGCACGATCTGCGATAGAAGCGTATCGCGACCGACACGTTCGGCCTCCATCACGAAACTCCCGGTACCATTGATCGTCGAACCCGTGACCCGGTCGCCGATTTTCTTCGCGACGGGAATCGGCTCGCCGCTGACCATCGACTCATCGAGGACACTCTGGCCCTCAACCAGACGGCCATCGACCGGCACCTTCTCACCCGGTCGCACCCGCAAGCGGTCGCCCGGCACGACCTCTTCGACCGCAACATCCTGCTCGCCACCAGCGCCATCGAGCCGCCTCGCGGTCTTCGCCGCCAGACCCAGCAACGCACGGATGGCGCTTCCCGTCTGGGCGCGCGCACGCAACTCGATCACCTGGCCGAGCAGCACCAATACGACGATCACAGCGGCGGCTTCGAAATAAAGTGGCACCCCACCGGTCACTAATTGCATCCCGGCCGGCAGCAGCGAGGGCGCGAGTGTCGCCGCGACGCTGTAGATCCAGGCAGCCCCCGTGCCGATGCCGACCAGAGTGAACATATTCAGGTTGCCGGTGCGGATCGAGTCCAGGGCGCGGGCGAAAAACAGGCTGCCGCCCCAAAGTACCACCGGCGTCGCGAGCAGGAGTTGGGTCCAGGCGAGCACAGGCCACGCAATGGCGTGTTGCAGGGGTGCCCCCGGCAACATCTCCGACATGGCGATCAGGAAGACGGCCAGCGCCGGCAAGGCGCTCCACACAAGACGCTGCTGCATCACCAGGAGCTCGGCGTTATCGCCCTCTGTGTCGAGCGAGATCTCCTTGGGCTCCAGCGCCATGCCGCAGACCGGACAGCCGCCCGGACCAAGTTGCTCGATTTCGGAATGCATCGGGCAGGTATAGACCGCGTCCGCAGCACCCTCGGGTTCTTCGCGCTCGCCAAGATAATGCTCTGGATCGCCTCTGAATTTCCCCTGACAGCCGGTGCTGCAAAAGAAATAATCCACACCCTCATGCCGCGCCCGGCGATCCTCGGCCACGGACTTGACCTTCATGCCACAAACCGGGTCAACGCCGACGATATCCCTGAGCTCGGCCGCGTCGCTCACACCCACCGCCGGCCGCTTTTCCCCTTGGACTCGCTCATCTGGTTCTGGCCTATCGTTTGGCGGCCCGCGGGTCACGCGCACACCGGGCTTGACCCCTCCGAACCCGCCTGATGGTCTCAAGGTAATATGACGAGCGAAACCCTTTTCATCGCGATCCAGGTTGTGGCCCTGCTCTTTGCGGTCTCCTTCCACGAATCCGCCCATGGCTGGGTCGCGTGGCGCTGCGGTGACCCAACGGCACACGATCAGGGGCGGATCAGCCTGAACCCCATGCGCCATATAGACCCGGTCGGCAGTGTTCTGGTGCCACTCGTGTTGGCCGCCACCGGTGCGCCGGTCTTCGGCTGGGCGCGGCCGGTGCCGATCTCGCTTGCGCATACGCGCGACCCCCGCTCGGCCAACCTGCTGATCTCGGCCGCCGGACCGATCTCGAACCTGCTGCTCGCGGCGATTTTCTCAGGGATCTTCTTTCTCCTCCGCGACACCCTCTTCGCAAGCGGTGAGAGCATGGTGCTGGAGATCACCATGAACTTCCTCCTCTATTCGATCCTCATCAATGTCATTCTCGCGGTCTTCAATCTCCTGCCCATTCCACCACTTGATGGGTTCGGCGTGGTCGAGAGTCTGCTGCCGCCAAGCCTCTACCCGGCCGCCGCGCAGATGCGCCGCTTTGGAATGCCGCTGCTCCTGCTAGTGATCTTCTCCGGCGCGCTATCGCGTATTCTCGGGCCAACGCAGCAGGCCGTGATCAATTGGTTGCTACATTGAGGTTCGGCCCATAGTCGCACGCGCATTTCTAACCCTGGTGCTTTTTGTCCTCCCGACGGCGGCGTACTTCATATTCGTCACGCCAGGTGACACTCGGCGCGCGATCCGGGGCAAGGAAGGCTCCCGCCCGCGGCAGAAGTTGCCGCACAGCAGAGAACGTCCGGCCAGATCTCTACAAGCCGAACCGAGTCCCGGACCGCCGTCTGGGTCAGGTCCAAGTCCTTCGCGACCCGCCCGATGCTACGGTCCCCGACCGCGCATGGCCCAACCACTTCCGCCTTGGACTCAGGCGTAAACTTCCGCCGCTCTCGTCGATTCTTTCTCATGGATCACTCCTGATCCCTGATCCTATTCAGTAAATCGAGGCTAGAGGCACGGCCTTTAGCCGGGCGCCTGGTCGAGGCGGCCGGCTAGAAGGTTGGCGATCGGCCGGGTCTGCGGCATTCGCGCGAAGAGAATTCGCATCACGGAGGTGATCGGTGTTGCCAGGAGCATGCCGACCACGCCCCAGAGTACGCCCCAGATCATCAAGGCGACCAGGATCGCGACGGGATGTAATTCCAGCGAATCGCCCATCACCAGCGGCTCGACCACATTGCCGATGCCGAAATGGATGGAGCCCGGAATCAAGATGGCCGCCGCCCCCACGCCCAAGCCGATCTCCGGGTTCAAGAGCAAAATCGGCAGAGGCAGGAAGGTCGAGACCACCGAGCCAATCGTCGGAATGAAATTGAGCAGAAAGGCAAAAAGGCCAAACGCCAACGCCAACTCCACGCCGAGCAACTTGAGCGTCACGCCGACGAGCACGCCTGTTACCGCCGAGACGGTGACCTTGGCGACGAGAAAGCTCTTCACCTGGCGCTGCGCCTGACCCCAAAGGCCATGGCTCGGCTCGCGCCCCGTGAAGGCGATCAGAAGAAATATCGCAAAGACGGAAACCAGCATGGCCTGCGAGAGAAGGTCGAGAATCGCCGTGGTCGTGCCAAGCAGCATGCCGCTGACGGTCGCAATGGGAATCCGCGAGAGCGGCGCGCGGACTTCTTCTTCCGTGATGCCCAGGCGCTCGAGCGGCAATGCCTCCGCCGCCCAATTGAGAAGCTGGGTCAGCCCCTTCTGGTACTCGGAGGCGCCAGCGGCCAATTGCGTGACGGCGCTCGACACAATGGCGAAGCCAATGGTGCAGAGGCCGGCGGCCAGAATCAGGGTCGCAAAGACCGCGAGAGTCTTGGGAACGCGCAGCCGACGCATCTGAAAGTCGGCAATCGGCGCGAGGCCGAGCGCGAGGAAGGTCGCCAGGACAAAGGGAATCATGACGCTTTGCAGCCAATAAAGCGCACCACCTACCGCCACCGCAGCGATCAGCAACTGACAGGTTGTCTGGATCTGGAGATCGGCGATGCTCTGCGGCTCTTCTTCGGTCATGCGTCTCCTTCCCACGGACGCAGGGTCTGGTCAAAAGCCGACCTGGAGGCACGGCTGAAAAGCCCGGCCTCTAGCGCAGGCTTCCGCGGCGTTGCGCGGCACTCAGCGCAAGCGGATGCGTGACTCGCCCGCGACCGCCGCGCGGACAGAGCCGATCACGGCCAACTCCAACTCCGCCTCGCGCGCGGCCGTTCGTAGCCAGGCGAGGCGATCCTCGGGAATCGCCGCCAGCAGGCCGCCGGAGGTCTGGGGGTCGAGAAGGATCTCCACCCGAGCATCCTCGGCGGCGGTATCGGCCGAAAACTCCACCTCGCCGAGCGCCCCTGCCAGACCCGGTGCCGCCGTGGAGCGCCAGCCGGCCGCGGCCAGCGCAAGCGCACCGGGCAGCGCCGGGATTTCATCAAGGATAATATCGGCATGCACCTTGGCGGCCTCCAACATCTCCAGCGTATGCCCCAGGAGTCCGAAGCCGCTGACGTCCGTACAAGCCGTGGCGCCCGCCTCGCGCAGCAACCCGGCCGCACCGGCATTGGTCGCACGCATGCTCATCAACGCGGCCTCATGCCAGGCAGCAGGGCACTCGCCCGCACGCGAGGCCGCCAGCAGCAGGCCTGTTCCGAGAGGCTTGGTCAGCACCAGAAGATCGCCCGGCCGCGCGCCTGCCTTGAGCAGCGGTGCGCCATCCAAGTCGCCGAAGACGGTAAAGCCGATCAGGGGTGTCGCCAACGCCACCGAATGCCCGCCGAGGATCTCGACGCCCATGGCATCGAAGGCCTGGCGTGCGCCGAGCAGGATCGCGCGGAGGTCGTCCGCAGCGCCGGGCCCAGGCGACAACCCGGCCAGCACCAAAGCCTGCCGCGGCTTGCCGCCCATCGCATAGATATCGCTGGCTGCGTTGACCGCACCGATCGCGGCCACTTCGCGCAGATCGCCGAGAAAAGGCGGGAAGGCGTCGAGCGTGGTGACCACCCGACCGTCCGAGCCGGCGATGAAGATCGCGGCGTCGTCGCGCGCGGCCAGGCCGAGCGTAGCGTTGCCCATTCTCTCGGCATCGGCTGGCAGCGGCGCGAAGATGGCCTCTTCGAGCACCGATGGCGGCAATTTGGCCGCGCAACCGCCACACGCGTCCATCGCATCGGCCATTGCGCCGCCGGGCGCCTGGAGGGCGGCGGGATCAGGACGGCGGAACTTGCGCAGGAAACGCCGGTCAATAAAATTCTTGAGATACCACCAGAGCCGGCCATGCGCCGCGCGGCCCCGATAAAGCGCGAAAGCGCGACCGTCGCCGGTCGAGAGAAGTTGCAAGAACTCCTTCTGGGGCCGCCATATACGCATGCGGCCGCGCTGCTCCAGCAGCACGCGCAAATTATGGGTCAGCACGGGGCCCTGACGCACTGCGAAAACACCGGCGCGCGACATCTCCGGGTGGTCGGCCAGCCGGGCGCAATCGCCCACGGCAAAGATGGCCTCCGTGCCGCGGCAGCGCAGGTCCGGGCCAACCAGAAGGAAGCCATCGCCACTGCGGATCAGGCCGGTCTCGCGCAACCAGGTATGCGGTTCCGCGCCGGTTGCCCAGACGATTGTCGGCAAGGCAAAGGTCTCGCCCGTCGCACTGCGCAGGCCGCCGGGAGCCGGCTCGATATCGCCCAGGCCGCGGCGCACACGGATCCCCTTTTTCTCCAGCAAGCCCTGGATCCGCTGACGCACGGCAAGCTTCTGGCCGGAGAGGAGCGTGTCGCCGCGCTCAAGAAGAACCACCTCGACGCCCGCGACGCTCTCAAGCGCCGCCCGGATCCCGAAGGCCAATTCGATTCCCGCCGCGCCACCGCCGACCACACCGATCTGGGGTGCAAGCTCACCTGCGCGCATTTTCGCAAACGCCTTCTGGAGCGAGCGCGCGGCCTGCTCGACGGGTCGCACCGGAATGATCCCGGCGGCTCCCGCAACCGCGTCGGCACCAAGAGAGCGCGATCCGACATCGAGGGAGAGAATATCGAAAGAGAGTGTCCGGCCACTCGCCAACACGATCTGGCGGGTCTCGGCGTGCAATTCCGTCACCCGGTCGGCGAGGAAAGTGCATTGCGCACGCGCGGCCAGCGCGGCGACATCAATCGCGCCTTCTTCGAGCGAATCGACGCCCGCCAAGGTCGCCGGAATCATGCCCGAATAAAGCGAGAGTCGACCGGGGGAAATCAGCGTCACGCGCCCAGCGCGCGCCTTGACCATAGCCAGAGAACGGAGGACCGCGACATGCGCATGCCCACCGCCAACAAGAACGAGGTGCCTGCCTGCGGCGGGACCTCCAGGCGTCACTCGGCCGATTCGCCCTTGCTCGCTACCGGCGCGCCCTCGGAATCATTGGTCCAGCGGCGCCGACGACGCTTTTTGCCGGGCTCGTCACCCGTACGCTTCTCGGCCGTTGCGCCTGCGGCTTTGGCCTCGCCACCACCCGAGCTCGAAGAGCCCGAGGTGCGGCGCTCGTCGCTGCGCCCGCGACCACGCGAATCGCTGCTACGCCCGCGACCATCGCTGCGTCCACGGCCATCACTGCGGCCACGCCCGTCGCCGCTGCGACCGCCACGCCCGCTGCCACCGCCGGGGCCCTTCTTGCGGAAGGGGCGCCGCGGCGCACGCTTGAAGTCCAGGAGCATACTCTCGTCGGGGAAATCGAAGGGCAATTTGAAGCCGACGAATTTCTCAATCGCCTCGAGCCCCTCAACGTAACGCTCACAGGCAAGTGAAATCGCCGTGCCCGAGGCACCCGCGCGCGCGGTGCGACCGACGCGATGGACGTAATCTTCGGCGTCAAGCGGCAGGTCGAAGTTGATCACATGCGTGACGTTTTCGATATGCAGGCCACGCGAGGCCACATCCGTCGCGACCAGAATCGGCACCGAGCCGGCGCGGAACTCTTCCAGAATACGCTCGCGCTTGCGCTGGTCGATATCGCCCGTGATCTGCTCGGCATGGTAGCCATTGAGCTCCAACGTCCGAACAATATCGTCGGCCATCCGCTTCATATTGGTGAAAATCAGGGTGCGCTCGGGACCTTCGGCCTTCAATACACCGAAGAGGGTCGGGAATTTCTCGTCCTGCCCGACGTGGTAGAGCACATGCTTTACATTCGCTGCCGTGACCTGATCCGGCTCAATTTCGATCTTGACTGCATCGTTCATGAAGACAAAAGCGAGCTCCATGACGGCATAGGAAAGCGTGGCCGAAAAGAGCAGGGATTGGCGTTCGGCAGGCGGCGGGCAACCGCCCAACAAGAAGCGAAGGTCCTGAATGAAGCCCATATCGAACATGCGATCGGCTTCGTCGACCACCACGGTCTCGATTGCGTCGAGCGTGTAGACCCGCTGTTTATAATAATCGATCAGCCGTCCAGGCGTACCGATCAGAATATCGACTTCCTCGGCCAGTTCCTCGCGCTGCTTGCGGTAGTCGACGCCGCCGTACACGACCTGAATCGAGAAACCGCAGTTGGCGCCGAGTTCCATGGCGTCCTTGCCGATTTGCACGGCAAGTTCGCGGGTTGGTGCGATCACCAGGGCACGAGGCGCGCCTTTTCGGCGCTCGCGCTTATTGGCCAGCAGGCGCGCGAAGACGCTGATCAGAAAAGCAGCCGTCTTGCCTGTGCCCGTCTGGGCCTGGCCCGCGACGTCCTTGCCACCGAGAGTAATCGGCAGGGTTTTGGCCTGGATCGGGGTACAGAACTCGAACCCGGCCGTATCGATTCCCGCTTGAATTTCCTCCGGCAGGCCGAGGTCCGCAAAACGGACCTCTTCGACGTCATCTGCTCGGTGGGTAGCTACGGGAATATTCGGAACTTCAACTATTTCTTCGTTCATCAGGGTATAAGGGCCCCCGAATTGCGCGGAAGCACCGCCACTGAGTTAGCAGAGCACTGCGGGGCCTTCCACACGCCCCGAAGCGAAGTCCTGCCGAAGTTAAAAAGGGGCCTCCAAGAGTCGATTGCGGCGCTACTGCCCCGTCTTCAGCGCCGCAGGCCCCACCACGCGGCGGCCCCGACGACAAGAATCTGGATCTCGGTCATGAAGGCGCCGCGCCATTGGTCGGTGGTCGCTGCGGTGACGAGAACCACCGCGCTCACCACGACGACGCTGGGCAAAACCCAAGCCTCTGGCGGCCGCCCTTGCGCTTCCGCTTTCTTCGCTGCCTTGCCGCGTTTGCCCATCGTGTCCTCGCAATCACGCCGCGGCGCCGGCTGCAAGCCGCGCCGTACGAGTGGTATAGCCGCGCGCCGCCAACGCCTCGGCGAGTCCCTCACTCTCGGGGCCCAAAAGGGCCAGCACCACGCCGCCGCCGCCTGCCCCCGTCAGCTTGGCCCCCAAAGCACCGCAAGCGAGTGCAGCAGCCACAGCAGCATCGAGCTCTTCGGTCGAGACACCGAGCGTACGCAGAAGGCCGTGGTTCATCGTCATCGCTTCGCCGAGGCCGTGCACCTCACCGTGGAGCAGACAGGTTTCCGCAAACTCGGCAAGCGTGCCAATCGCATCGAAAAGCGGTGCATGCGTCGCCGGCGACGCGGCAGCACGCTCGGCGAGCGAGCCGACCGTCGTCGCGGTCGAGTGTTGCGTGCCGGTGTCGATCAGCAGGAAATCCAGCGAGCGTCCCAAGGCGAGCATACGATGCTCTAGCGGCGGGCCCATGCGAAAGTGCAGCACGCCACCGCGCGCGGCTGTCGTCACATCGATCCCCGAGGGGCGCCCATGAAAGATCGCTTCGATCTGATTGGCCCGCGCGGCCACCTGCGTATCGTCAAGAGCTTCCGAGCTGCCGGCCGCGAGCGCGCGCACCAAGGCCACCGCCAGAGCAGCCGAACTGCCGAGGCCGACGGCAATCGGCAGGTCGCCTTCGATCTGCAAGGCCAAGCCAAGTTCGTCGGGCAGGCCGCCGAGACGCGCGGCGAGACGCAGCACCTCTTCGAGCCGCGCATCGACACCGGCCGGGACACGGCGTTCACCCGGCCCAGCGCCAAGCAACCGAATATCTACGCCCTGCGGGAGGCCGGCGGCGAGAGCCGGACGGCCGTGCACGACGGCGTGTTCGCCGAGCAAAATGATCTTGCCATGGCCACGCCCCGACGCGGCGGCGAAATCAAACGCGCTGCTCAAGAGCCATTTTCCGCGGCGGCATCGGGCCAATGCTCGGCGAAAATTCGCTTGGCATTTTCTACCTTGATATCGCCGGCTGCGATCAGCATCTCAGCGACCTCCTCGACCCGTTCCGGCGGCACACCGGCACCGGACGCGACCGCGCGTGCATGGCGGGACATATGCCCCTTCTGGATGCCTTCGGTGGCAAGAGCCCGCAGCGCGCCGAAATTCTGCGCCAACCCGACGGCAGCGAGGATGCCCGCCAATTCGCGGGCATCAGTCGTGGAAAGCAGACGCAAGGCGAGCCGCGCGCGCGGGTTTCCATCGACCGTCGCACCCACAGTCCCCACCGCCAGCGGCAACTCGATGCGCCCGACCAACGCCTCGCCCTCTACACGCCAGGTCGAGAGCGCCGTGTAGCGGCCGGCGCGCGCGGCAAACGCATGCGCACCAGCCTCCAATGCCCGCCAATCGTTGCCGGTTGCCAGCGCAACCGCATCGATGCCGTTCATGATCCCCTTATTATGCGTCGTCGCGCGATAGGGATCGGCCTCGGCAAAGAGGCTCCCCAACTCGATGGCCCGGGCGACCTGCGCCCCAGGACGCTCGGGCAGAGTCAGGGCCGCAAAGGAATAACGCACCTCGGCGCGCGCCAATCGGCCGTCCGAGAGGTTCGAGAGAATGCGGAAATGTGCCACACCGCCTGCCAGCATCGCGATCTCGTCTGAGAGTTCTTCGGCAATGGTATTGATCGCATTGGCGCCCATCGCGTCGCCTACCTCCACATGGAGATGCACCACAACGAAGGTATGATCGAGCGGCGCTTTGACAATGCGTGCGTCAACACCGCGCGCACCGCCACCACGCCGCGCCATCCCTGGTGCGACCTCGTCGATGCGTGCCATCAATTGCTCGCGAGCCGCGTCGATCCGAGCACACGCAGCCTCGGGGTCCGCGACGTCCACCAATTGAATCTGCGCAATCATTTGCGAGGCGTCCGCCTCGGCACGGAAGCCGCCGCCGGGCCGCGCCAGGCGCGCCGCGTTGGAGGCCGCCGCCACCACCGAGGGTTCTTCGGTGACCATGGGCACGAGAATCTCTTTGCCATTGACGACAAAATTCAGCGCAACTCCCAAAGGGAGCGCATAGACGCCGATGGTATTCTCGGAGAGGCCGGCTGCGCGCGCGAGCGGCAGCGGCGCCTCGTCGCGCAGCGCGGCATGATCGTCGGCATCCAGATTCCACAGCCGCACGATCTCGGCCTGGCGCGCGGCCACCTCGAGACGATGAAACCCTGCGATCCGTGATTTTCTCTTCTTGCTCATTTTGTCTTTCGCGGGTTGCGGGGTTCCCAGGCCTGCAGACGAGGCCCGAGAATCTGCGCCGCTCGGCCAAGCCGAGCCAGATCCTTGCTGCCCGTGAGCAGCATCGCGATCTTGAGTTCGTGGATCAGGCGGTCGATCCAGGCCCCCGCCGCCGCCACGCCGCCATTGCGGTAGGCCTGATAAACCGGCAGCGCGACGCCCGCCAGCGACGCGCCCAAGGCGATCGCGCGCGCAACATCGAGGCCGCTGCGGATACCGCCGCTGGCAATCGTCGTCAGACCCAGCCGGCGCACTTGCAGCAAGCTGCCGGCGGTCGGGATCCCCCAATCGCGAAAAACCGCACCCGGCCCTTCGTCCGAGTCGTCACGCAATGCTTCGATGCGAATCCACGAGGTTCCGCCGGCGCCGGAAACATCGAGATGCCGCACACCAGCACGCTTGAGACGCAGCGCCGTCGTCTGCGAAATCCCGCAGCCGGTCTCCTTGGCGATCACCGGAACCTCGAGACCGCGGCAAAGACGGCGAAAGGTCGCGAGACCACCCTCGAAGGCACGGTCACCCTCGGGCTGAATCATTTCCTGTCCGACGTTCAAATGCAGGCAGAGCGCGTCGGCGCCCAGCGCCTCTACCAGGGCGCGGAATTCGTCAAGCTTCATCGTGCGTGCCTGGCCGAGTCCGATATTCGCCAGCAATATGGCTGTCGGGGCGTGCTTGCGTACCTCATAGGTCCAAGCCGAATCCGGCCGGGTCTGCATCGCACGCTGGCTGCCGACGCCGAAGGCGATGCCCTTTCCCTCGGCAATGCGGGCCAGGTCGCGGTTCACCGCGAAGGCCTGTCGCGTGCCTCCCGTCATACCCGTAATCACCAGCGGTGCGGCCAGCTCCTTGCCCAGCCATTGGCGCCGGATATCAAGCGTATCAAACCCCAGGTCCGGAAGCGCCTCGTGCACCAGTTCGACTTCTTCGAGAAGGGTCGTCTTGGTCGCCGCGCCGACGTCCTCGCGCAGACAGAGATCAAGATGCGCCTGCTTGCGCTCGGCTATGAGGTCGGCCTCAGTGGGTTTCACTCTACGCGTCATGATATTCTTTCGATTCGGGCGGAGGCACCCTCGCCCGCCTCGGCCAGCGCGACCGAGGCAAAGCCTGCCTGCGCTGCTTTTGCACGCCAGTGGTCGCGATGCGAGGTCGGCAGAAGCGCGATCGCACAATCGCCACCACCGGCACCCGAGGGCTTGACCGCCGCCGGTAGCGCGCCAAGGTGCTGGTCAATGCGGCGCAACTCACGCGTCCAGACCGGAATCCCGCTGAGTGCCGGGAGAATTCGGAAAAGCTCCCGGCCTTGGCGCAGGGCCGCAAGCGCCGCATCGGCCGCGCCTTCGAGACAGGCCGCACGCAGAGCGTTGGTCGCATCCGCCATCGCCCCGACCCAATCCCCCAGCAACTCGGCACCCGGCGCTCCGAGCCAGGCGTGCCCTGCCAGGGCCTCGCCAAAGCGTTGGGCACGCGGACCGCTACGCGCCGGGCGACCGCTCGCCACGGCCTCCAGGGCGAGCCCTGGGGGTAGCTGGATTTTCTCGACACGCAGCGCCGAGGTAGCAGCCTGCAACGCCCCGCCGACGTCGGCGGGCGCGGCCGCCGTCCCTACTCCAGGAATATAGAGAAGCCCGCCCAGTGTCGCGGTAATGACATCGGCGCCCGAGCCGCCGCCCTGGGCGAGGCGATGGGCCTGCAAAGCCAGGTGGGCGCGCCGCATCGGGTCGCGCAAGGCCATGGCATCCGGCAGAGCCGCTACCGCAGCGAATACCGCGGCGGTAATCGCCGCACTCCCACCAAGGCCGACCTTGGCCGCACCCTGATCGAGGTTCTCGCCGGGGCGCAGAATATACGAACCCGTGCGCATGCCGCAGGCACGCGTTGCCACCAGGAGCGCTATCAAGGCAAAACGATGGCGTTCGGGGATCTCGCTGACCCGCTCGAATTCCGGCGCGACTGCGAAACTCTCGCCGCCTCGCTCGACCCGCAAGGTAGCGGCACCGGCACCCACCAGCAGGCGACAGCCAAGGCGACGCTCGGTTGCCGCGACAATCGCGCAGCCGCCCGCAAGCACCCCGTATTCGCCCAGCACGAAGAGCTTACCAGGAGCACTCGCGACTACCTCCAAGGGGCGTCCCCCTGCACCATCGTAACGCCTTCACCCGGACGCGCTTCGATCACCCGCACGACACCGGGGAGCGCGGCCAGTCGCGCGCCGACCCGTGCCAGCTCGGAGCCCGCGGTGAGCACCTTCACCTGGGGCCCGGCGTCCATCGTGAAGAAGGCCGGGATGCCTTCTTCGCGCATTGCATGAACTGCATGCATGACGCGCAAAGTCGCCGGCTTCCAATAGATGACAGCGGGCCGAGCCGCGAGCGTGATGGCATGCATCCGCAGCGTATTTTCCTCTGTGATGCGCCCCACCGCGGCCAGGTCGCGCGCCGCGATCGCCGTGCGCATCGCCAGCAAATCGCTTTCCTGCGATTCCAGCCAGGCCGGATAGAGCGGCGAGGTCGCCGCCACATGGTCCATGGCATCGCGCGACGAGGTCTTCTTTTTGCCCTCGTCGAGTACGGCAACCACCATGCCGATATCCCACTCCGCCGGACCCAGGAGAGGCTCGGCATCGGAGTCTGTCCCGTCCTCGCGCGTGCCGATATGCCATTCGACCAGGCCTCCGAAGACCGAGCGCGAAGCCGAACCCGAACCGCGCCGCGCGATCGTGGAGAGCTCGCGGCGCGAGACGCGAGCGCCGACCACGGAAAGTGCCGCCGTGGCGACCGCGCAATAAATCGCCGCCGACGAAGCCAGGCCCGCCGCCACGGGGAAATTCACATCGATATCCGCACCAAGCGCGGCCCCCTCACCGTAGGCGCTACTCAGCCAATCGAGGAACTCGACCATGCGCGCATGGGCTGTGCCGCCAATGGCCTCGCCCGCGCTCGAAAACCGCGCCCCTGCGGCAGGCCCCACCCGCGCCGAGGCCACAAGCCCGGCCAGCGTCAGCGAGATACTGCCGACGGCCGGAAGGTTTGCTGCTGCATCCCTTTTGCCCCAATACTTGACGAGCGCGACATTCGCGCAGGCCTTCGCCACTGCTTCTGCTCCGATTTTCGACACTCGATGGGAATACTGTGCCATCAGGAGCCCTGCAATCGGTGGCGCCCCTTGCGCCGTGGCGGCGAGATTTCGCCACTTCGCGACCGATGCAACGCCTCCACCAACCGAATTCGCCTTGGACCGAGGGAAAACGGCCGGCACGGCATTTGCGCAAGCAGAAGAGAGATCCGCAGAGCGCAATGAATTCCCCTCCGTCTTCGTCGAGGCCGCGCCCATCCACGACTTTCCCCTCCCCGAGTAGAGATCCGACCGACAAGCAGCGCCTTGAAGGCGCCGGCTCAATGGCCGGAAGGCGCCGGGGCGCTCGCGGGGCGCGGCATCGCCCTGCGCCGCTCGAAAAGCGCATCGGCTCGGGCAAGAAGCGCATCGTCGTTGGTATGCTTCTCGATCATATAACTCAGGTCGCCGAGATCATGGGTGAGCATCCGCGCGGCCTGCGAGCGCCGCCCGGCATCAGGTACCACATCGAGGAGATCCACCACCACATCTTCGAGTTCGGAGGCCTCCAGGTCGATCGCCATCTCGAAGGCACGCTGGGGCGTAATGCCGCGCTTCAGCTCGCGGCGGTAGCCCGCCAGCAGACCGCGCAGCCGCACCACCGTGCGTGAATCAAACGAAACCCGCTTCTTGGTGAGAGTGGAGGGCTCATCACGCAGAAGGCATTCCACCAAGGAGAGTGCCCCGCAATGCCCGGCCTCATGACGCGCCATACCAAACCAGAAATCGGCCAGTTCGGGCGTATCGGCAAAGGCCCGCATGAAGCCGGCATAGAGTTCCATGGTGCGACGCTCGAGTTCGATGGCGAGATCGAGCACCTCGAAAATGGTCGCCTGTCGCGTCGTACCCGGCATGATCCCCCCTGACTCCCGCGTGACCGACCGCCTAGCGATGGTCGCCGGTCATACGGAATTCGCGGTCGCCGGCGATCTCTTCAGGACTGACAAAATAATCACCGTCCGTGGTGACATTCCAGATGCCTGCGGCCGTGGCCTGATCGCCGCCCGAGAGGGCACCGGCGACACCGCCGAAAAACGCACCTGCGGTGCCGATGACGAGCTTGATCGGGAAATAGGCGATGCTGCCAACCGCCGAGGCAACCGAGAGCAGCGCGCGACCCGCGCGGTCGCGATTGGGCGAATCGCCACCAGGACCGGCGGGCGGTACCGCGACGAGATCCCCAGGTTCCGCATAATTGGACCATTTGCCGAGGTCCTGGCCCTGCGCGCCCTGCTCGGCCGTGACCGGACCGCCGAGGATCAGATCCTCGACATCGACCACGATTTCGAGCTCAACGACCTCGCCGGCCGCGATCGGCGCAGCGGAAACCTTGCCTGCCCACGCGCTCGCCGGTGCCACCACAAGCGCAAGCGAGAGCGCCACGCCGGCGCCACTGCGGATTATAGAACTCGTCATATTCATTCTGCCTCTATCGGTATCCATGCTCACCTCACCCACATCCCCATCGCCCGCGACCGGGCCCGTCCAGATAGCTTGCCCGCTCGTCTGCCTTGGATCAAGGCCCGCCCTTGCGACACCACGCGTTTTCGCTAGACCCCGAGCAGGCCAGACGCCCTGCTCCACGCAGGCGCCACCGAACGGACCCCGAAACCTATGACCGAATTTGCTCGCTGTTTTCTTCTCGTTCTCTGCCAAAGCGCCGTGGGCGGCCTGCTCTCGCTGGCCGTCCCACCCTTTCGCAGCGTCGAGCGTGGCTTCTTCAAATCAACCGGAACGATCTATTTCATCTTCGCCCTGCTCGGCGCGGGCGGCACGATCTACCTGTATTTCACGCGCCCCGAGAGCACGATCAGCCCCTTTGAGGTCGCCCTCTGGATCGCCTTTCTTCCCGTCATGGGGCTTTATGTCTCGACCCTCTGGGGCGAGGCCGAGCTGGCCCGGGCGCGACTCTTCCCCTTGGCATTGCTGCTCGGCTTCCTCGGCCTCGCCGTGAGCGCCGTGGCGCTCTCGCACCAATTCGGCGTCCTGGTGAGCATTCTGGCCATTCTCACAAGCTTTGCCGGCGCCGGTGTCCTGGGCGGCGTCTGGACCGGCATGTGGTTCGGGCATTGGTATCTGATCGATATCGACATGGACATCGAGCCCTTCCGCAATTGCTTCCGCTTCTTCGTCGGCACCCTACTCTTGGAGACCGGCATCCTGGCCGTGGCGGCGACCACCTTGGTCTTCATCGGCGATGGCAATTTCCTCGGCCACGGAAATGTAGTCCTGCTGCGCGCGCTACTGGGCCCGCTACCGGCGCTGGTGATCGGGTTTCTGGTCTACCGGGTCCTGCAGATCCCCCAGACCATGGCCGCCACCGGCCTCTTCTACATAGAGCTGATCTTCGTCCTGACAGGCGCCTTCATCGGCCGCTATTTCACCTTCACCACCGGCTTCCCCCTGTAGAGGTGCGGCCGAGTACTACAATTGGGTGCGGCCAGGAAAACTTGCCATCAGGCGCCCTACTACCTTGCAATCAGACGCTCTATTACCTTGCAATTGGCCGCGGCGATCAAGAGGCAGAGAAGCAAGGGACTCGGAATTACGGTGCGCTTGGCTTGGCTGGGCTGCGTGTAGTAGCATTCACTCATCGCCGTTTCCGAATCCGACCGGGCACACTTCCGCAGGATCGGCGAGCAGAAGGCAGCGTCGCACGACGTAGCGAATGCCCAACACCGTGCACTCCCGCTGGCCGAACGGTTGCGCCGCAGCTGGCAGTTCTGCGAACGCTTCCGCGACACGGTTGCGCCGAAACCGCCGCGCACAACCGCGCCTGAACTCTACGAGCGCGCGCACAGGTTGGGGCTCTACCGGCCTTGACCGTCGCAACCCAGGATCCCTTGGCGTTCCTCGGGCGGCGGCAGAGCACCCTGCTCGAAGCCGGCTTCACCAGCGGGAAGCGCTTCGGCGACAACCTGCCGTCGGGTCCGGACTTCCTTCGCTTCGATCACGCGGAACGGGCCATCCTCCTCGAGATTCAAACTGCCAAGACCGACTTCCAGCGCACCCTCGTCCAACGCGCAGTGGCCGTGCGCGGTGGGGAGGTCCGCGTTGCCACCGCCGAGGACCTGATCGTTCTCAAGCTGATCGCCAACCGCCCCCAAGATCAAATTGACCTGCTCGGCCTTGTCGAGATCGAGGATCTCGATTGGGAGTACATCGAGCGGGCGGCAACCGAATGGGACGTTCTCGCGACCCTTCGCGAACTTCGCGCGCGCTGACATCCAACCCCACACCCACCACTATCGCCTCACCCGCGGCTCCAGTCGCCAACTCGTTACAGGCTGCCAGGTGCCGGTGCGGCGGACGGGGGAAAGAGGCGGGAGACAAGAAGGCCGCGCGACGTCCGGCCGACGTCGAAGCCGACCTCAAGGCCTTCGGCTAGCGTGATCTTTGGCTCGCGCCCCCGGTAGTCTTCATGCAGCCGCACGAAGCGCAGGTCGAACTCGAGTTCGCGCCCGGTAGCACTGCGAATCAGCCCGCCACCATGAGCCAGGGAGTAGCGCATGATCGTGCCCCGGTAGAAGAGCTCCCCTGCCTCTGCCTCCGCCATCGAGGGCTAGCGAAGCAAGGGACGGGAAATGAAGCAATCGCCGGATGCGGGAAGCCGCGCCATTCGGTAGGCCGTCAGAGTGCTCCTCTGGATCCATCTGCTCGCCACCGGCGCCTTCCTGGGCGCTACGCTCGGCCTCGCACTCTTTACCGTGCGCCACGCCCGCGCCGCTACCGACCCGCGCCGACGCCGTGCGCGCCTGGCCTGGGTATTGAAGATCTACGACCCTCTCGCCATCGCCTTGCTCGGCATGATGGTAATGACCGGCGCCTGGAGCATCACGAACCTCAAGGCCGAGATGGGCGGAGCCTATTTCGCCAGCGTCGGAGCCTTTTTCGCCACCAAACTCACCCTGGCCTTCTTCGTCGTGATGGCCGGCACCTGGGTATCCATGGGCATCGGCCACCGCGTCGTGCGCGAAGAACAATGGGGCGAAGATGTCGACGAACGGGTGCTCAACAGCCGCCTCGGCCGACTCGGCGGCGCCGCCTGGACGACCGTCCTGCTGACCCTCGTCACCATATGGATTTCGCTCGATCGATGAAGAGTCCCAGGAATCTGATCGCCTCTGGACCTGGAAGGAATTCGCAATGCTGATTACCGCCACTCAACTCCGCGTCGGCATGGTCATCATGCACAACGGCGAGCTGCAACGTGTCTTCCATGTGATGCATGTCACGCCAGGAAATTGGCGCGGCATGGTGCAAACCAAATTGCGCAACCTGCGCACAGCCAACTCCTCCGAGCATCGCTTCGCGTCAAGCGACAAGGTCGACCGCGCCACACTCGAGCAGAACGAAATGGAATACCTCTACTCCGACGGCGAGGTCTTCCACTTCATGAACACCGAGAACTACGAGCAGATCGAATTGACCTCGGCCGACCTCGGCAAGAGCGAGCGTTTCCTTCTTCCCAATATGAAAATTGACGTCGAATCCTTCGAGGGCAAGCCGCTGGGCGTCTCGCTACCCAAGAACGTCGACCTCGAAGTGAAAGACACCGCGCCGGCCATCAAAGGCGCGACCGCGGCCGCCCAATTGAAGCCCGCGACCACCGAGACCGGCCTGGTCGTCCAGGTACCGAGCTTCATCTCGGTAGGCGACGTCATCCGCGTTGCGACCGAGTCGGGCGATTACGTCTCGCGCGCCAAGGACTAAGCGCGCCGGCGCCGCTGCAGGCGGCGCGCCACCTACACCGGAGCGTCGAAGAGCTCTCCCACGATCGTGTCGACCGGTGCATTTACTTATGCGGACGATCGGCGTATTGTCGGCCTGCGGTTCGAGCGGAACACAGCGCTCGGTACCCGGAACGGTAGATAGTCTGCCCTTTTCGGTGAATCGCGCAGACGGGGCAGCATCGGCGGCTGCTTGGGTCTGAGCGGGGCTGGGCCCGCGGAATGCCGGGCGAGGAGTTCTCGTTCGGCGGCGCCGGAAACGGAGGTGGTCCAAATTGAATGATAGTATAAACACGGTGATCTGTGAGGTGGTGGCCTCCTAGGCCAGTCACGAACCACGCGTGGTGGCTTGGAGTTCCAGGCACCATCGGCCCCGAGGGCACCCTGTATAAACCGGCAGGGCCCGCGCACTCTGACGCTATGCGTCGTGAGCCGCGCGAGAATGCGTCCTCGGGGTTTTTTTCGCGCGGAGCTTTTGCTCAGCCGCCGCCCAGCGGCGGAATCAGCCCGACGACCTGCCCGTCCTGGAGCACGGTATCGAGGTCGGCTTTCTGGTTGTCGAGGAAAGCTACGCCGGCGTGGCCGGCTGGAATACCGAGTGCGGCCGCGGCGTCGGCGGCCGTCGCGCCCTCAGGCAGCTCCAGCTCGACCTGATCCGTCACTCCTTCGGGGAGGAATTTGCGCAAGGCCGCAACCGGTTTGATCGTCACCTTCATGCGGCTCAGCCCCCGGCAGCGCGCAAGCCGCAGAACTCTTCGTAGTCAATCAACTCGGTGACAGTCGGGTTCTCGCCGCAAACCGGGCATGCGGGGTCGCGGCGCAGCTTGAGGGTGTTGATTTCCATCGCGAGCGTGTCGAGATGGAGCAGGCGGCCATTGAGACTGCGGCCGGCACCGAGAATCAGCTTGACGGTCTCCACGGCCTGGATGCAGCCGACCAGACCCGGCAGCACACCCAGCACGCCGGCTTCGGCGCAAGAAGGTGCCGCACCCGGAGGCGGCGGCTCGGGGAAGAGGCAGCGGTAGCAAGGGCCTTCGAAGGGCTCGAAGACCGTGGCCTGGCCCTCGAATTGGAAGATGCTGCCGTGCACATTGGGCTTGCGCAGGAAGACGCAAGCATCGTTGACCAGGTAGCGAGTCGGGAAATTATCGCAGCCGTCAACGATGATATCGTAGTCGGCAAAAATCTGCATGACATTCTCGGAGCTGATGCGCTCCTGGTAGGTCACGACATTGACGTCCGGGTTGAGCCCTTCCAGGGTCATCTTGGCCGACTCGACCTTCGGCATGCCGACGCGGTCTTCGGCGTGCAGGATCTGGCGTTGGAGGTTCGAGCGGTCGACCACATCGTCGTCGACGATGCCGATGGTACCGACGCCGGCCGCGGCCAGATAATAGGCCGTCGGCGAGCCGAGGCCGCCGGCGCCAATCAGCAGAACTTTCGCCTCAAGCAGTTTGGCCTGGCCCTCTTCACCCACCTCGGGCAGGAGGAAATGGCGGCTATAGCGCTGCAATTGGTCGGGCGTGAACTGGAAATCCGTGACCCATTCGTGGCCCGCGTCTTTCCATTGCCCGTAGCCGCCCGCCATGGACACCACATTGGTGTAGCCCATGCCGACCAAGGCCTGGCTGGCGATCAGCGAACGCGTACCGCCCTGACAATAGGCAATGATGGGCGTCTCGCGGTCCGGGACCGCTGTCTCGATCTGGATTTCGAGAAAGCCGCGCGGAACGGAGAGGGCCTCGGGCAGATGCCCGTCGCGAAACTCTTCCTTCTCCCGCACATCAACCAATACGCCGGCGGTGCCGGCTTTGATACGGGCCGCCACATCGTCAGTGGAAACCTCGGCAACGACCTCGCGGGCCGCGCTCAGAACATCTTGTAAACTGCGCTTCATGGATCACCTCGGATGGGCAAAAGGCTAGCACGCGCTTGCCTCTACTGCCCTCCCTCTTCCACCTTTGTCGATTTACCAGGAGACTTCTTGCCGGCCTCGATGCGCGCCAGCAACTCCTCGCGTTCTTCGCCAAGCAGGCGCGCGTGCACGAAGGTGACCGCGACCGCGAATACCTGAAGGAAAAGCGTGACCAGGCCAGCGTAGATTACCGACGCCACCTCGGCCTGGCCGCGGCCGAGCGCCACGCCGAGCAAAAAGGTCACGATGCCGGCGACCAGAGCCGCCAACGCGAGAAAGCCGGGAATCTTTGCCATTCCCTCCTGATAACGAATGCGCGCCGGATGCGTAGAGGTCGGGCGGAGGGACCGGCTATTGCAGCGTATCGGGCGCCTTGCCGGCGGCGAGCCGAAACCGAACCAACTCGCCCAAGCGCTCGGCACGCGCGGCGACACTTTCGCACTCAAGTAGCGCGACCTTCTCGACCATCGCGAAGTCCAGGGCAAACGAGAGCGTATTGACCAGAAGCGCGAGATCCGCAGGGAGATGATCGATCAGCTTTCCCTTGAAGCCGCGGCCCTCGCGGCGCAGAAGCACCTCGACCTCCTCGAGCAACCCCGCGGGCAGCACTGCCAGCGAGTGCTCGGCCTCCTCCGAACCAAGCCAGGCGACACGGGCCCGGCGGTAGACGCGCTCCGCGTCTTCTTCTTCGACGCGGAAGCGGCGCATCCCTTCGAGCATGAGATTCGAGCGACCGTCTTTGAGAAGGTCGAAGCGGCGGATCTGTCCGGCGCAGCCGATTGGCAAAATGGGTGGCCCGCCACCCGGGCCGGCCACACCGCGCGGGTGCAAGAGCACCATGCCGATCCAGCCGTCAGTGGCGCGGACATCGGCGACCATGGCGCGGTAGCGAGGCTCGAAGATATGCAGCGGCAGCGAGACACGCGGAAAAAGAACCACATTGGGCAGCGGGAAGAGCGCAATCTGCGTGGGCAACTCGGCCATCACGCCGGTCCCCTCAAGGGCTTGCGCGACCAGATCATTTTTCGCGCAACATCTTCGCGATCACCGGACCACAACGCTTCGCGCCACAAGGCCCGGTCGCCGCACGGGTCCGCGCCCGCACATCCGAGATATTGCGCGCGCCGCCGGCAATCGCCTTTTCTATCGTGCCCCGCTTGATCTTATGACAGATGCAGACGACTTGAAAAGATCGAACGATTTCGCGCCGACGCCGCTCCTCGCTGGTCAACTATCTCCTAGACGCCCTGGAGCATCCGCACGCTATCGCGGTGGCGCAAGCGATCGATATAACCGCGCAGGGCACGGGTTTCGGGCGGCAACTCAACACCCCGGCTAGCCAGCAGCAGGAGTCGCGGCGCGAAGGCCGCGTCGGCCAGCGTGAACTGGTCGCCGCCGAGGTACTTCCGCCCGCCTTGCAGCTCGCGCTCGAGCACGAAGAAGGCTCGGTCGAGCTCCTCTTTGGCACGGGCGAGACGCTCGGGGTCGCCGTTTTCTTCTTTGATATACTCGGTGAGGTAGTTGCCAGCCGGCACAACGAAGGCGAGGTCGGCGTAGTCTTCAAGCGAGCGGATGCGGGCGCGCGCGGCCGCGTCCTCGGCCGGCGGCAGCATGGGCGGCTCGGGGTACTCGTCTTCGAGGTACTCGCCAATTGTTGTCGAATCGTAGACAACGATGCTTTCTGGATCGTCCGGGCCCTCTTCATCCACCAGCACGGGAACCTTATGGAAGGGGTTCAGCTCGACGAACGCCGGCTCGAATTGCTCGTTCTTACGCAGATCGACGGGAACCAACTCGTAATCGAGTTGTTTCTCCGCGAGTACGATTCGAGCCTTCTGGCCGAACGGACATTGCAGATAATCGTAGAGCTTGACCATTCCTCTTCCTCCAAAAACCACCCCAACAAATGGGCTCTGAACGACGGTCTAGCTACGGGAAACCAGAGAGCGAAGCAATGTGCCTGCCAACCTGTTTTCGCTCAGGCCTGACAAATTCGAGGCGGCAGGTAGGTCGCGAGCATCTCGGCGACCTCCGCAAGCGCCGGTGCCCGGCCCGTTTCGAGGGCGACCGAGGTCATTTCGACACCTTCAAGACCACACGGCACAATCGGGTCAAAGGCCGCCAGATCGACCGAGAGATTGAGGGCAAAGCCATGCCAGGCAATACCGCGGCGCACCGCGATGCCGATCGAAGCAATCTTGCGCGGCTCGCCGCCCGGGCGCGCCACCCAGATGCCCGTCCGTCCCGCGCAGCGTTGGGCGCCGACGCCGAGCACGCCCAGCGTATCGATCAGGCCGGCCTCCAAATCGCGCAGATAGCGATGCACGTCGCGGCCGCGCGTGCGCAGGTCGATGATCGGGTAGCCCACCAGTTGGCCCGGACCATGGTAGGTGACGTCGCCGCCGCGGCCGATCCGCAGCACCGGCACGTTTACCTTTGCGTCGGGCAGGTGCGCCTCCGCACCGCCGCGGCCGGTCGTGTAGACCGGCGGATGCTCGAGCAAAAGCAGCGCATCGCCCCGGTCGGCAAAACGCGCTATCCAATCTTCCTGCGCGGCCAGTGCCCGAGAATATTCGACTCGGCCCAACCAGAGGCAGCGGATCCCGGCGACCTGAGTCTCGCGCAGGACGGGCACGGCAAGCGGCACAGCGCCACTCTCTTCAGGCATTGAGCGACATACCAAGAGCGCTATGCGCGGCTTCCATCAACGCCTCGGCAAAGGTCGGATGCGGATGGATCGTCGCGGCGAGCTCATGCGCCGTGCCTTCGAGTTGCATCGCCAAGACGACCTCGGCGATCAGATCGGTCGCACCGGGTGCCACGATCTGACAACCGATAATTTCCCCGTAACGCGCATCGATCACCAGCTTGACGAAGCCTTCGGTCTCGCCAGCGGCGACCGCCCGCCCGAGCGCCCGCATGCGCACCATGCCGGTCTTCACCTCGGCACCCGCCGCGCGCGCTTCGGCCTCGCTCAACCCCACGACGGCAACCTCGGGACGACCGTAGACGCAGGCCGGCAGACGGCGGCGGTCCAGACGTCCGGGCTCGCGCACGCCGGCGAGAATCTCCACCGCCGCCACTCCCTCGGCACTGGCGACATGTGCCAGCGCCGGCGAATCAATCAGGTCGCCGACCGCGAGCACGCCGATCCGGCTGGTCCAATAGGCATCGTCGACGATCACACGGCCCGCCTCAAGTGCGATGCCGGCTACGTCAAGACCGATTCCTTCCGGCCGCAGCACGCGCCCCACAGCGACCAGCAAGCGCTCGGCCGCAAGGCTGGCCTTTCCCTTGGCACCTTCGACCTCGATCCGAACGCCG
This sequence comes from Deltaproteobacteria bacterium, assembly GCA_046583355.1. Classification (GTDB taxonomy): domain Bacteria; phylum Desulfobacterota; class Binatia; order UBA12015; family UBA12015; genus UBA12015. The sequence goes on along the minus strand of JAYGCM010000075.1, from coordinate 21,525 downwards.
GAGTCCGTCTTCGTCAGCGACTCGAAACGCGTACCCGTGAGGATCGTCGCGCCGCGCCGCCGCAGGCTGCGCTCGATCTCTTTTGCGACATCCGGGTCCATGCCCGGCAGCAGCGAGCCCTGCATCTCGACGATCGTCACGTCCACACCAAGGCAAAGAAAGACGAACGCGAACTCGATGCCGATGGCACCGCCCCCGAGCACAAGAAGGCTCGCCGGCAGAGTCCGCTCGGCCAGAAGTTCGCGACTCGTGACCACCCGCGGAGCATCCAATTCGATTCCGGGCAGCAGCATTTCGCCAGTGCCTGCGGCCAGCAAAACATGGCGGGCCGGTACGGCGGTGCCGTCGATCAAACGCAGGCCACCCTCGCCGTCCAGCCGTGCCTCGGCGTGAATCACCTCGACGCCGGCGCGGCGCAACAAGCCGCCGACACCCTTGGCCATCTGCGCGGCGACCGCGCGGCTATGGTCGATGATAGCACCGAAGTCAAAACCGATATCGCCACCCTGGATGCCGATCGCCGCGCCTTGGCGCGCCTGATCGTAGACATCGGCCGAATGGATGATCGCCTTGGACGGAATGCAGCCCCAATTGCCGCAGACACCGCCGAGTTCGTCTTTCTCGACCAGGGTGACCTGCATGCCCAATTGCGCCGCGCGCAAGGCGGCCGTGTAGCCGCCCGGTCCACCGCCCAGAACGACCAGATCGCGCGCCGCACTCACGCGCTTGCCTCGGGCATGGCGGCCGGCACCAGCAGCGAGACCGGCTCCTCGAGCCGCCGGCGCACCTCGGCGAGAAATTCCGCGCCAATGGCGCCATCGACACTGCGGTGATCGCACGAGAGCGTGAGCGAAACGTTATAGCCGACGCCGAGCTCGCCTGCGCGCACGATGGGTCGCTGCGCCACCGCACCGACGGCCAGAATTCCGGCTTGCGGCGGGTTGATGACGGCCGAGAAGCGCTCGATGCCATACATGCCCAGGTTCGAGACCGTGAAAGTCGCACCCGAGAGGTCGTCTTTGCCGAAGGTGCGGTCCTCGGCTTTTTTCGCCAACTCGCCCGCACGCGCCACAATATCGAAGAGGCTGAGAAAATTCGCGTCGTGGATCACCGGCACGATCAGCCCGTCGGCAACCGCCGTCGCCGTACCCAGGTGTACGCGGCGCAGAACCTCGACGGCATCGCCGACAAATCGGGAATTCATCGCCGGCTTTGCCGCCAGCGCGTCAGCCACCGCCTTGAGCACCATATGATGGTAGGTGAGGCGGTAGCCCTCGGCCTTGAGTTCGGCGCGCATCGCGACCGCGCGGTCCATGGAGACAATGCTCTCCAGATAGAAATGCGGGGCGTCGCGTTTGCTCTCATGCATCCGGCGCGCAATGGCCGCACGCATGCCGGTCATCGGTATGCGGCGGACCTCGTCTTCGGGAAGCGCTGCGGGCTTGACGCCCATGGTCGAAGGCACGTCCCGCACGACCGTAACCGGCGATCCCTTGCCGACCCGCTTGGCAGCTTCGACGTCCGCGCGCACGACGCGCCCGCCGGCGCCGCTGCCGGAGAGCGCAGCCGTATCAATGCCGCGATCGGCTGCCACGCGCTGGGCAAGCGGCGAGACCGGCGCCTTGCGTTGCGCGACGTCGGCGGAGCGCGCGGCGGGCGGTGCCACGCGCACGCGAGCGCCCATGGCTCTCGGTGGCTTGGCCGCCGGCGCGGCGGCCCTTGCGAGCGGCATCCATGCGGCCTTCTCGGCGGGCGCTTTCGCGGCGGTTGCGGGTGGTCGGCCCTGGGACGCCGTAGATTTTGCCTGCGGCGGTGCCGCGCCTTTGCCGCCTGCGTCGGCAAGAGTGGCGATCACGGTACCCACTGCTGCCGACTCACCCTCGGCAACCTGGATCGCCTCGAGCACGCCGGCGACCTCGGCTTCCAATTCCATATCGGCCTTGTCGGTCTCGACCTCGGCGAGGATATCGCCCGGAGCGATCGAATCCCCCGGCGCCTTGAGCCAGCGGAGAATTTTGCCCTCCTCCATCGAATCCGAGAGTCTGGGCATCTGTACATCGGCCATAACCTGCCGTTAACACAAAATGGCCGTGCATTGCCGCACGCGCCGGCCGCTGGAAGAACCCGCAGGCGGGCGGCTCACGAGGCGGGCTGCGCCAAGGCCGCGCGCACCGGCGCAAACGATCGACGATGCGCCGCACACGCACCCAACTCGTTCAACGCCGCCATATGCTCGGCCGTGCCGTAGCCCGCATTGCGCGCGAAGCCGTAGCCCGGGTGGCGCTCCGCGAGTTCCTTCATCATGCGATCGCGCCCGACCTTGGCGACGATCGATGCAGCCGCGATCGAATAAACCGAGGCGTCACCCCGCACGATCGAGGTCTGCGGCGTTGCCACGCCGGGGATGGTCCGCGCGTCGACGAGAATATGGCCGGGCGCGATGCCAAGGCCTCCCACCGCGCGCCGCATCGCCTCCAACGAGGCGTGATAAGTGTTCAGCCGGTCGACCTCGGCCACGGTAACGACACCGAGCGAAGAGGCCAGCGCGACCTCGGCGATCTGTTCGGCCAGCAACTCACGCCGTTTCGCGCTCAGCTTCTTGGAGTCGCGCACCCCATCAATCGAAACCCCGCGCGGCAAGACAACGGCCGCCGCCACCAGCGGCCCCGCCAAAGGCCCGACGCCGACTTCATCAACGCCCGCAATATGCGCCACTCCTGACGCCCAAAGCTCCTCTTCACGAGCCAACATCACCGCACGTTCCCGCGCCCACCGCTCCTTGCGCCCCTCAGCCACCATTGCGTTCTACTCCCCGCCCCCTGCCCGTACCAAATGCGCGGTCGGAGCGACTCGAGTCGTGCGTTAAACAAACTTGGTCGTATGCTCAGGCCGTGATTCCATGACGATCAACTCGCCGGAGATCAGCTCCGGTTCCCGTTCCCTATGGAGATCCCGATGAAAACACTGATCTCGACACTGGCGCTTGCGCTGATCGTTTCCTGCACATGCACTGCGCTGGCCGAGGCTGACCTAACCGAAGGTCAGAAATGCGCCATGAAGGCCAACCTGCTCAGCGGCAAATTCAGCCTTTGCCTGAGCAAGGCCGACGCGAACGTAGCCAAAGCCAAGGCGGCGGATACGGCTGCGGCCGACCTGAAGTGTGAGGACAAGTTCCGGTCGGGCTGGGGCAGAACCTGGTGGAACGACATCGGCCTATGCGCTGACTATCGGGAATACGATTGCTTCCGCGGCGGGCTCTGCGGTGTGGATGGCGCGAACGGTGGCGACTTTATTGATCACAACATCTTCGATCGCACCTGTATGAATGACAGCACGGAGTCATATATGTGGGCGGTTGGAACCAACTTTTACAACTCGGAGTCAAGCGAGGTGGATAATAATATCGGCCAATATTGTGTCGGCTTCAATAATGGCTAGAGGCGAGGAGTTGCACCCTCGATGTTCGAGACGACTTCAATGCCGGGGGCGGGACTTGATCCCCGGCTCTCCAAGGACCGCGCCAACTCCGTGGCACCAGGCCGGGGACGAGGCCCGCCCTTGATGTTCGAGACGACTTCAATGCCGGGGGCGGGACTTGAACCCGCACGAGTCCGAGGACTCGAGAGATTTTAAGTCTCTTGCGTCTACCAATTCCGCCACCCCGGCGGGTCGCGATCTGATTCGTAGCGAGTCGGGGCGGCGAAGCGAAACCGCAGCTCAGGCGAGAGGAGCGATGCGTACACCGCCCTTGCCGTCGCCGGCCAATCCTACGCGGCCATCCAAGAGTTCCTGGAGCCGGTGGCCGGCGATCTCGGCGCGCCATCCCTGGCTGAGTCGCCCGCTTTTGCGGCCCCAAGCAAGCGCCTGGATATCGGCGCGGTTGCCCAACATCGAGGCTTCGATTCCGGTCTCCGCAGAAATCTGGGCGACCATGGCCTGGGCCAGAGCGACGATCGCGCCCAAATCCTCACCGGGCCGCTCGCCGCGCGGTGGCCGGCGCAACTCGGAATCGTCGAGCTTGAGGCCGGCCGCGACGGCGTCGAGGATGCCCTGCTCACCGCCATTCTTGCCGAAGCGACCGTCGTAACCACGAATCTTTTTCAGGTCCTCAGCCGTGCGCGGCGCACGCTGCACAATACCGGCGAGACCGAGGTCGGCAAGCACGAAGCGCGGCGGCAGATCGCGGCGCTGTGCGGAGCGTTCGCGCCAGGCACCCACGGCCTGCGCTACGCCAATATTGCTGCCGTGAAGGTTACGCGAGCCCTTGATCTTCCACCAGGCCGTATCTGGGTCGAGCGGCGTCACATCTTTCTTACGCAGCCGCTCACATTCCTCTTCGATCCAGACGAGCGTGCCGGATTTCTCGGCCCGTGCGATCAGCTCGCGGCGCATGCCGAGAAGAAATTCGACGTCGGAGGCCGCGTAGCGGATCTGCCCCTCGTCGAGCGGGCGACGCGTCCAATCGGTGAGCCGGTCTCCCTTGGGCAAGCGCTTGTCCTCAAGAGCTTGCACCAATCTGGCGAGCGAGGCGAAGCCCATACCGAGAAACGCGGCGGCGATCTGCGTATCGAAAAGCCGCTGCGGCACCCGCTGGCAGGCGCGGTAGAGGACTTCGAGGTCCTGGTCGGCTGCGTGCAGGACGGCCAAGGCGTCGCTCTCGAGCATCCCGCGCATCGAGGTCATATCCAGAGCCAAGGGGTCGATGACCACGATCTCGAGACGGCCCTCTTCTTCCCAGCTGATCTGAATCAGCGCGAGATGCGGGAAGTAACTCCGCTCTCGGTGAAACTCAGTATCGAGAGCGTACTCGGAGACTCCCGCCAGTTTTTCCATCAGACGATCAAACTCGTCTTGGTCGTCGATCCATCGCGATTCAGGCATAGGCTTTTGATGCGGCGCAGTGAGGAGACATGGCAAAAAGGCGGCGGCCGGATTTGAACCGGCGAATAAAGGTTTTGCAGACCTTCCCCTTAGACCACTTGGGTACGCCGCCCTGCTCTGACTCCGGCACGCGGCCGGCCCGTGGGAGGTACCACAGGATTTTCGTCCGAGCCAGCCACGGCGCCTTCTCGCGCACCACGTCTCAAGAGCGCTTGGCGCAGCCCTAGCCGTCGCGGCCGGCGGTTGCGGCCGACGAGCGTCGCCCGCCCTTGCGCGAATGCGTCAGCACATCGGCGAGATGCGAGCGCGCGACCGCGGCCCATTCGCTGCCGGGTTCGAGATCGAGGAAGCGCTGCCAATGCTGCCGCGCGAGATGCCAACTCAAGAGCTTCTCGGCAACCAGTGCCAGGTTGAAGCTCGCGTCGGCATAGCTCGGCCAGATCACCAAGGCGGCGCGGTAGGCACGCAACGCACCGAGCAGATCGCCGAGCTCATCGCAGGCATTGCCCAGATTGAAATGCGTGCGCGGATTTTCGGGATCAAATTTGCAGGCCTGCCCGTAGACCTCGCGGGCCAGATCGAAATGGCCCATCTCATAATAGACATTGCCGAGGTTGATCAGCGAAGGCACGTGCAGAGCGTCGATTTCCAAGGCGCGCTTATAGGCGGCGATCGCGGTAGGGAAACTGGAGCGGTCACGGTCCGCACAAAATCCGACATCGAACCAGGCATCGGCCGATTCTCGCTCGAGGTGCAGGTCGATGCGCTTGGGCCGCGGCCGCATGCTCTCGGTCGGAAAGCGAAATTCGTATTGACCATCGCTGGCAGGCACCAGCCGATTCACGACCTGCGTCATGCTCAAACCCGCCGCCAGCAACTCGTCGACCTCGCGCAAGACGCGCAGGTCGCGGAAGCGGTAGCCCGTACCATTGGGAAGATGAGCGGGCTCTAGCAGACCGCGGCTCTCCAGCGTGCGGCGGCGCTGCCAGGTCACGCGCGGGTAGAGCCTTGCTGCATGCGTCGACGGGACCAGATCATCGAGGCCGGCGGGCGCTGCGGGAGTCGCGCCTTTCACCGCGCGACCGACCAACTCGAGAAATTGCGACTCGGTGATCGTGCGCGCGGCGTCCATGCGTGCGCGACTACTGCCACCGCCCACGACAAGAACATCGGCGGCCCGCGCAACCACGCGGCCGCCAGCCCGACGAACCAATCGTCGAGCCTGCTTCTGATCGCAGGTAAGCATTCGTCCGACGAAGCCTACCCGCTTGCCGGCCAGCGAGACTCCTCCCGCCGACGGCCCATCGCGATCCACCTGCTGCACGCAGAATTCGGATCGCCTAGAATGCGCGCGATGTCAATGCTTCGACCGGTTCCTCTTTGGCGTCTTCTGCGCGGGCCGCGTCCTCGGCGTGGAAAATCGCGTCACGCATGGCGCGCTCCGGTGTCGCGCCGGCACCGTGGATCCCCAGGGCCGGCACCTCGGCATCATAGGCGTGCGCCTCTTCGCGCCACTCAACCACGATGCGATAGCGGAAAGGCGGCCTTCGCGGCGGCGACACTGCGCTATTACCCTCGGCATCGCCCTCGCCATTGGGATGACTCTTGGCCTCATCCACAACGAGGCGGCGGCCGTTGAAGGTCGTCTCGTTCAGATCGTCGATGGCACGGCGCAGCGCCGATGCCTCTTCCAGCTCGACAAAAGCGTAGCCACGACTCCGGCCGGTCTGGCGGTCGGAGATGATGCGGATGTTGGTCACGGGGCAAAAAGTCTCGAAGGCGGTGCGGAGATCGGTCTCGGTAGTGGAAAAAGGAAAGTTGCTGACGAAGAGAGTGTTCGAGGACATGAGGACGAAGTACCACGATGGCCCAAGTGCGCGGAACAAAAAAAAGAGGAGAAGCCGAAACTTCTCCTCTTTTGTCCCACAGAGTGAGAGCGGGTGACCGGGGTCGAACCGGCGACCTCAACCTTGGCAAGGTTGCGCTCTAGCCAGCTGAGCTACACCCGCATATGGGACGGCATTTCCTTAGACAACGAAGACGCCGCATTCAACTACGGAGAGGGTGGGATTCGAACCCACGGTACCGCGTAAACGGTACACGCGATTTCCAGTCGCGCCCATTCGACCACTCTGGCACCTCTCCAACCTCCGCCAACTGACCCGACGGAAAGAATAAATAACGGAGAGGGTGGGATTCGAACCCACGGTGCCCTTTAAGGGGGCACACACGATTTCGAATCGTGCGCCTTCAACCGGGCTCGGCCACCTCTCCAATTTGAGAGGGGTGAGATACCCCCCGCCCAAGCCCCACGCAAGGTCACTCAGACCTGGCCGAGCGATCGTGTCCGCGGCGTTGCGCAAAAAAAGAGCGCAATAATTGTGCGGCCGCGTCGGCGAGGACGCCGCCCTGCACCGCGAATTGATGGTTGAGCGCCGGCTGCGCCTGCAGATCAATGACCGAACCCAGCGCGCCGCCCTTGGGATCGCGTGCGCCATAGACAATCCTGTGGACGCGCGCCTGAAGCAACGCACCCATACAAAGCGCGCAGGGCTCCAAGGTCGCGTAAAGCGTGGTCCCAGGCAGCCGATACGCCCCCAGGCTCTGCGCCGCCCGGCGCAGAGCCAGCACCTCGGCATGCGCCGTCGGATCGCAGAGACCGATCGGCGCGTTATGCGCCCGCGCCAACTCACGGCCGGCACCGTCTACAACGACAGCACCAACCGGCACCTCGCCCGCAGCAGCCCCCGCCCGGGCCTCAGCCAGGGCCAATTCCATCCATTGGAGGTCATTGGCGGTGGTTTCCTGGGCGGCCATTCTCCCGCAGAGATACGCGGACGGCGAGGGAAACTCCAGTACGCACGGGCATCTTGGCAGCTACGCCCGCCCGATGTTAACCAGAACCTCTAGGCCGGGACCGCCCGGAGGAGCAGGAATATAATGAGCAACGCGCAAAAGGCTGGCACAATCGCCCGACATCCCCTTGCCGGAACCCGCATGACGGGTGCCGAGATGGCCGTACAGGTCCTCGCCGACGAGGGCGTCGAGGTCGTCTTCGGCTATAGCGGCGGCGCCATCCTGCCGACCTACGATGCGGTCTTCCGCCATAACGAGAGTTGCCCCGCGGGCGAGAAGCTGCGCTTGGTCGTACCCGCCACCGAGCAAGGCGCCGGCTTCATGGCGGCTGGCTACGCACGTGCGAGCGGCAAGGTAGGTGTCTTCATCGTGACCTCGGGACCGGGCGCGACCAATGCAGTGACACCGGTCCGCGATTGCCACGCCGATTCGATCCCCTGCGTCCTGATCACAGGCCAGGTGCCGCGCGCGGCGATGGGAACCGACGCCTTCCAGGAGGCACCGGTCTTCAACATCATGTCGGCCTGCGCCAAGCATGTCTTCCTGGTGACCGACGAAACCAAAATCGAGGAGACCATGCGTACGGCCTTCGACCTCGCGCGCAGTGGGCGCCCGGGACCGGTCGTGGTCGATCTGCCGCGCGATGTGCAACTCGCCGAGGGAACCTTCAAGGGCAGCGGCCTGCTGGAATTGCGCGGCTATGATGAACGAATCGCCAAGCTGAAATCCGCGACCCTCTCCGATGAGGTCGGTGGCGATTTCTATGAGTTGCTCGAGACCTGCGAGCGACCGCTCATCTATGCCGGCGGTGGCGTGCTCAACTCGGGCGCAGCCGATGCTCTGCGTACCTTCAGTGAGCGCTTCCAGATCCCCGTGGTGACCACCTTGATGGGGATCGGTTCGGTCGATACGAAAAGCGACCTCTCGCTGCATATGCTCGGGATGCATGGCGCGGCATTTGCCAATTACGCGGTCGAAGACTGCGATTTCCTCTTTGCCGTCGGTGCGCGTTTCGACGACCGCGTGGCCGGCAAGGTACAAGACTTCGCACCCGGGGCGAAGATCGCGCACCTCGACATTGATGCCTCGGAAATAGGCAAGGTCAAAGGCGTCGATTGGGCCTACGTTTGCGACGCGCGCGCGGGCCTGCAGCAACTCACTCTGGCCGGCAATAATTTCAAGAAGGATTTCTCGCCTTGGCTCAAGCATGTGCGCCACTTGCGTGAGAATCATCCCTTCGCCTACCGCCACGGCGCCGAAATCCTGCAATCCACCGAAGTCCTCGATACGCTCAACGACCTCGTTCAGGGCAATGCGATCATCACCACCGGCGTCGGGCAGCACCAGATGTGGGCCGCGCAATACCTCGACTTCCACCAACCTCGCAGCTTCATCACCTCGGGCAGCATGGGAACGATGGGCTTCGGCCTGCCGGCGGCCGCGGGCGCGCAACTTGCCTGCCCCGATAAGCTGGTGATCGATATCGACGGTGACGGTTCGATTCGCATGAACCTCGGCGAACTCGAGACCCTCACCACCTACGATATTCCGGTCAAAGTGTTGCTGCTGAACAACTTCGGCGATGGCATGGTGCACCAATGGCAGGACCTCTTCTACCAGAACCGCTATTCCGGCACCGACAAGCAACTGCATAAAAAGGATTTCGTGAAGGCCGCTGAGGCCGACGGCTTCGGCTTCGCGCGACGCGTGACCACCCGCGACGATCTGAAATCCGCATTGGAAGCGTTTCTCGCCTTTGAGGGGCCGGCATTTATTGAAATCATCGTCGACCTGAGCGAGCATGTCTATCCGATGGTTGGCCCCGGAATGGGCTACGCCGATATGATGACCGGCGAACATATCAAGGCGCGCGACAAAAAAGACGTGATCGTAGACAAAAACGCCGGCTTCTAACACAAGCCGGCACGCTGCCCTCACCTGCCGGGCCTGATAGAATGCCCGCATGGATCAGGAACCACAGCCCGAAGCCGACCAGGCAGTGACCGAGGCTTGGATCGCCTCCTTGCGTGAGGTGATTGCCAGCGAAGGAAAGGAACGGGCCCGCCACCTCCTGTCCCGCCTCATCGAGGACGCGCAACGCCACGGCGTCATCACGCCGTTCACAGCCAGCACGCCCTACGTCAATACCATTCCCGTGAGCGACCAACCGCTCTATCCGGGCGATAGGGATATCGAGCGCCGGATCAAGAATATCATCCGCTGGAACTCCATGGCGATGGTCGTGCGCGGCAACCGCCGCGCCGCCGGGATCGGTGGGCATATCGCGACCTACCAATCGCTCGCCACCCTGCTGGAAGTGGGGTTCCACCACTTCTTCCGCGCCCATACCGAGGCCACAATGGGCGACTTCGTCTACCTCCAGGGCCATTCGGCGCCCGGCGTCTACGCACGCGCTTTCCTTGAGGGCCGCCTCTCGGAGACGCAATTGACGAACTTCCGTCGCGAATTGGCCGACGGCGGCGGTCTGAGTTCCTACCCACACCCCTGGCTGATGCCCGATTTCTGGGAGTTCCCCACCGTGTCGATGGGCCTCTCGGCGATCTCTTCGATCTACCAGGCGCGCTTCATGCGCTACCTGCAGGCACGCGACCTCGCCGAGACCAGCGGCTCCCGCATCTGGGCCTTTCTCGGCGATGGTGAAATGGACGAACCCGAGAGCATGGGCGCCCTCACCCTGGCCGCACGCGAACGCCTGGACAATCTGACCTGGGTCGTCAACTGCAACCTTCAGCGCCTCGACGGTCCCGTACGAGGCAACGGGAAGATCATCCAGGAACTCGAAGCGGCCTTCCGCGGCGCGGGCTGGAACGTGATCAAGGTGATCTGGGGCGAGGATTGGGACTCGCTGCTGGCGCGCGACGAGGGCGGCTTGCTGGCACGACGCATGGGCGAGGTGGTCGATGGTCAATATCAGAAATATACCGTCGAATCCGGCGCCTATATCCGAGAGCATTTTTTCGGCCGCTACCCCCAGCTCCTCGAGCTCGTCAGCAGCCTGACGGACCAGAAATTGAACCGCATGCGTCGCGGTGGCCACGACCCGGCCAAGGTCTACGCGGCCTACCGCGCGGCTGCCGCCTACCGCGGCGCGCCGACCGTCATCCTTGCCAAAACCGTGAAAGGCTACGGCCTCGGCACCGCTGCGGAGGGAAAAAATATCAGCCATGGCGCCAAGAAGCTCAATCCCAGAGAGCTGCGCGAGTTTCGTGACCGCCTCGGCATCCCGATCGGCGACGCCGATCTCGACGAGGTGCCCTTCTGGCGGCCCGCCGACGACTCATTGGAAATCGAGTACCTGCGCGAGCGCCGCGCCGCGCTGGGCGGACCGGTACCGCAGCGCCGCATCCGTTCCACCCCGCTGGCGCCGCTCGACCACGCGATTTTCGAACAATTCCGCAGCGGCAGCCGCGAGCGCGAGGTTGCGACCACCCAGGTTTTCGTCAGCCTCTTGCGCCGCCTGATGAATGACCCCGAGGTCGGCCGATTGATCGTACCGATCGTGCCCGACGAGGCGCGCACCTTCGGCATGGACTCGCTTTTCCGGAAATTCGGTATCTTCTCGCAACAAGGCCAGCGCTACGACCCGGTCGACTCCGATGTGGTCGCCTTCTACCGCGAGGCCGAAGACGGTCAATTGCTCGAAGAAGGCATCACCGAGGCCGGCGCGATGGCGTCGTTCACGGCAGCCGGCACCGGCTATGCAGCCGCCGGCGTCAACACCATTCCCTTCTACCTCTTCTATTCGATGTTCGGCTTCCAGCGGATCGGCGACTCGATCTGGCAGCACGCCGACGCACGCGGCAAAGGCTTTCTCATCGGCTGCACGGCCGGGCGCACGACACTTGCCGGCGAAGGCTTGCAGCATCAGGATGGGCAGAGCCATATTATGGCTTCAGCCGTCCCGACATTACGGGCCTACGACCCCGCCTATGCCTACGAGTTGGCCGTGATCGTCGAGGACGGCATCCGGCGCATGTACGTCGAGCGCGAAGATATTTTTTATTATCTGACCGTAACCAACGACCCCTACGTACAGCATGCGATGCCCGAGGGCGTCGAGGCCGGAATTCTGCGTGGGCTCTATCGGCTGCGCAGCGCCGACGCGGCCGAAGGCGCGCCGCGGATTCACCTCTTCGGTAGCGGCGCACTTCTTCCCGGCGTCCTGCGGGCCCAGGAACTCCTCGCCGCACGCGGTGTCGAGGCCGATGTCTGGAGCGTCACGAGCTGGACCGAATTGCAGCGAGATATTCAAGAGACCGACCGCTGGAACCGCCTGCATCCAACCGAGGCGCCCCGGTCTTCGTTTCTCCAGAAATCGCTTGCGGACCAGAGCTGGCCGATCATCGGCGTCAGCGATTACCTCAAATCGCTGCCCGCCTCCCTGGGCGGCCATACACCGGAGGGCATCGAAGTCCTCGGCACCGACGGTTTCGGGCGCAGCGAAACCCGCGTCGAACTCCGCCGCTTCTTCGAGGTCGACGCCGAACATATCACGGTCGCCGCGCTCTCGGTCCTGGCACGCAAAGGCACCATCGCGCCGAGCCTGGTGACCGAGGCCATCCAAGAGTTCGCCATCGACGCCGAAGCCCTCGACCCGAGACGCCGCTAACCTGAACGGGGCTGCAACTCTAGAGGCGGCCCCAGGCGCGCAGGATTTTGAGGGAGTCGACAGTCCAGCAACCGCGCCATTCCCAGACCGCGGCCTCGGAGGGGGGCGTGAAGGCAATCGGCCATCCGCCGTCTTTCTGCTGGCCTGCCTCAAGCGCATCCAGGTGCCGCTCCATCAGGTCGCGGGCAAAGAGCTCCGCCACCGGGGACTCCGGCGAGGGGGCCAATTGGAGGGGCGAGAGACCGTAGGATTTGGCGTCGGGCTCCGGCAGGTACCAGCGAGCACCGGCAAGCGCGGCCACCAGGGCCTCGAGGCGCTCGGAGGTATCGTCTTCGCAACTCACGACAAATTCCAAAGCTCCGCCGATCTCGTGGGCGTCCGTAAAGCCGCCGCGGAGGATCCGCTCGTCGCTGAACGCGGAGGCACGCTCGACCCATTCGTGCTCGACGCCCAGGCGCCGCAAGCTGGCACAAATCGACATCGCCAGGCTCGGCCCGAAGGGGCCGTCACCGCTGGTCTCCCAATGTGCGGCGCAGGGAAGAAAATCGGCACCGACAACCGAAACCGGGAGGTCTCCGTCAGGCAGGGCGATACCCGCCAGATATTCGCCCACACCCTCGAGCAGCGGGCTTTCTTCGGCATCGACCTCGACGTCGAGGTCGATTAGCAGGAGCATCCGCAGCGCAAATTGCACATGCGCGGGATGGCTGGCAGGGCCGCGCAGGTCGGGCTCAAGCGCCTCGCCGAATCCACCGTCTTCGGAGGAATAGGGCAAAAGCGCGGCTTCCACCTCCAGCGGGTCGCCATCTTCGAAGGCGTAGGAGAAATGGGCGCGCTCGAGCCGCCTGGCCGAGCGGAGAATGAAGTCACGGGCTGCGGGAAGATCAATTGGCATCGGAAACCTATGGCACCATTCGAGCGATCCCACCACTTCGTATATTCGACAATCCGAGCGAGCCTCGGATAGACTCGATTTGCATGGATACCGATTCGCGTACACGCGCGGCCTCCCTGGCGTGCTGGAGCGGCCCGGTCGAAGCGCAGCCAATCGCGGAGGGACTCACCAACGCGAACTTCCGCGTCGAAGACCGGGGCAAGGCGTATTTCGTTCGCATCGGTGAAGATATTCCGGTGCACGGTATCCTGCGCTTCCATGAACAATCGGTCAGTCGGGCTGCGCACGCATGCGGCCTCTCGCCCGAGGTCGTGCACGCCGAACCCGGCGCACTTGTGCTGCGTTATATCGACGGCCGCACGCTGCAGCCGGAGGATATCTGCCGCCAATCGACACTCGAGAAAATCATTCCCCTGCTCGCCCGCTGTCACCGGCAATTGCCGCTTTATCTGCGCGGCCCGACGCTCGCCTTCTGGGTCTTCCACGTCATCCGCGATTACGCACATTCATTGCGCGACTCGCAGAGTCGATGGACGAGCGAATTGCCACGGCTCCTTGGCGCCGCTGAGAGGCTGGAGCAAGCCATCCAGCCGACTCCATTCGTCTTCGGCCACAACGACCTGCTGGCCGCGAACTTCATAGACGACGGGACACGCCTCTGGCTGATCGACTGGGATTACGCGGGCTGGGGCAGCCCGCTTTTCGATCTCGGCGGGCTCGCTTCCAACAGCGGCCTGGATGCCGCCCAGGAACTCTGGCTGCTTGAAGCCTACTTCGAGAAGCCGGCCGACGACGCTCTGCGCCGCTCCTATACGGCGATGAAATGCGCGTCCTTGCTGCGCGAGGCGATGTGGAGCATGGTTTCGGAACTCAACCCGGCCACTGACTTTGATTACGGGGCCTATGCGGTCGACTACCTGGCGCGTTTTGATCACGCTCATGCGGAGTTCGTGTAGGTGGGTTCGGCGGCTCTCCCGTCGCATGCGCAGGTCGTTATCGTGGGTGGCGGTATCGCCGGCTGCTCCACGGCCTGGCATCTCGCTCGCAACGGCATGCGCGATGTCATCGTGCTGGAAAAACATACGCTGACAAGCGGCAGCACCTTCCACGCGGCAGGCTTGGTCGGCCAACTGCGAAGCTCGGCGGCGATCACCCGCCTCCTGAACGCATCCGTCGAGGTCTACCGCACGCTGGAGAAGGAGACCGGGCACGCGACCGGATGGAAGCAATGCGGAGGTCTTCGGCTCGCCTGCACGCCGGCGCGCATGACGGAACTGGAGCGCCAGGCGACCACGGCGCGTAGCTTCGGCCTTGATATTGAATTGCTATCGCCGCGCGAAGCGCGGGATCTCTGGCCCCTCATGGAGATTGACGATGTCGTCGGGGCCTCCTTCCTGCCGAGTGATGGTTCCGCCAACCCCGGCGATATTGCCTACGCCATGGCGGCCGGCGCAAGGAGTGAAGGCGTTCGCTTCTTCGAGCAATGCACGGTTCAGGCGGTGGACGTAGACAAGCATCGTGTCCGGGCAGTGGAGACGTCGCAGGGACGGATCCATTGCGAGACGCTGGTGAATTGTGCGGGACGCTGGGCTGCCGAACTCGGACGCCTCGCCGGTGTCCGAGTGCCGGTCGTCTCCGTCGAGCACCAATACCTCATCACGGAGCGAATCGATGGTGTGCCGCACGACCTTCCCACCATGCGGGATCCCGACCGACTCACGTACTACAAAGAAGAGGTTGGTGGCCTGGTGATGGGCGGCTATGAGCCGAACCCGGTCCCCTGCGATCCAGACCGGGAACGCCCTGGCGAGCTTCTGCCACCCGATTACGACCACTTCCAGCAACTCGCCGACCTCGCCATGCCGCGCGTCTCGGCCCTCCGCCACGCCGGAATTCGGCAACTGGTCAATGGGGCCGAGGGGTTCACCCCTGACGGGAACTTCATTCTCGGCGAGGCACCCGAGGTTGCCGGCTATTTCGTAGCTGCCGGATTCAACGCTTTCGGGATTGCGGCCGCGGGCGGCGCCGGCCAGGCATTGGCGGAATGGATCGTTGGCGGCGAGGCGCCCGATGATCTCTGGCCCGTCGATATTCGCCGATTCGGAGCGCCGCACGGGGACGCCGATTGGGTGCGCGCCCGGACGCTGGAACTCTACGGCAAGCATTATGCGGTCGCCTGGCCGCTGGAAGAACATTCCAGCGCGCGACGCTTCCGTTGTTCCCCCCTCTATGAGCGCCTCGAGGCCGCGGGCGCCTGCTTCGGCGAGAAGCTCGGCTTCGAGCGCCCGAATTGGTTCGCTCCTTCCGCCGAGGAAGCCCGCGACCAATACTCCTTCGGGCGGGGCAATTGGTTCCCACACGTTGGCACCGAGCACACGGCGACACGCGAGGCGGTCACGCTCTTCGACCAGACCTCGTTTGCCAAATTCGA
Organism: Deltaproteobacteria bacterium; assembly: GCA_046583355.1. GTDB lineage: Bacteria > Desulfobacterota > Binatia > UBA12015 > UBA12015 > UBA12015. The sequence goes on along the minus strand of JAYGCM010000075.1, from coordinate 5,832 downwards.
GCTGCGCGGCAGCGGTGCGCAAGCGGCGCTCGATTGGATCTGCGCGGGCGACATAAGCAAGCCCCCCGGCTCGCTCACCTATACTCAGATGCTGAATCAGCGCGGCGGCATCGAATGTGATCTGACGGTCGCGCGCCTGGCCGAGGACCATTTCTATCTTGTGACGGGAACCGGCGCCGCAACTCGCGATTTCCATTGGATCGCCAACCACCTGCCGAACAGCCACAGCACAACCCTCCGCGACGTAACCGAACAATATGCAGTCCTCGCCTTGATGGGGCCACGCTCGCGCGAGGTTCTGGCGAAGGTAGCCGAAGCTGAGTTGCACAACGACGCGCTGCCCTACCTGACCGTGCGGAACATCGATGTTGCCGGCCACCGCTGCCGAGTGTTGCGGGTCACCTATGTCGGCGAACTCGGCTACGAGATCCACGCCCCGATCGAGTCCGCCGGCGCGGTTTACGATGCCTTGATGAAAAGCGGCAAGCCACACGGCATCCGCAACGCAGGCTACCGCGCCATCGAGAGCTTGCGTCTGGAAAAGGGCTACCGAGCCTGGGGCAGCGACCTGACGCCTTCGAGTTCCCCGCTCGAGGCGGGGCTGACCTGGGCCGTAAAGCTGGGCAGCACAATATCCTTCCTCGGGCGCGACGAACTGGAGCGGCAAGGTCGCCAGGGATTGAAGCGCCGTCTGGTGACCTTCACGGTCGCCGATCCAGCCGCACACCTTTTCGGCCGCGAAACCATCTACCGGAACGGAGAGCGGGTTGGGTTCCTCTCCAGTGGCGGCTTCGGCCACACGATCGGCTGTGGGATCGGGCTCGGCTATGTC
>JAYGCM010000075.1:0-2500 GCA_046583355.1 Deltaproteobacteria bacterium | reverse complement strand
CCTCCGTAAGTGATCACTTGACGCTATACCTAAATATATTTCGGGGAGAACCAGCTATCACGGAATTTGATTAGCCTTTCACCCCTACCCACAACTCATCCGAGTAGTTTTCAACCTACAACGGTTCGGGCCTCCAACTCGTGTTACCGAGTCTTCACCCTGGTCATGGGTAGATCATCCCGTTTCGGGTCTACTCCCAACGACTATGTCGCCCATTTCGGACTCGCTTTCGCTCCGGCTACACCTATTCGGCTTAACCTTGCCGCAGAGAGTAAGTCGCAGACTCATTATGCAAAAGGCACGCGGTCAGACATCCCAAGCCGAAGCTCGAGAAACGTCCTCCCACTGCTTGTAAGCGCACGGTTTCAGGTACTATTTCACTCCCCTTGCTGGGGTACTTTTCACCTTTCCCTCACGGTACTGGTTCACTATCGGTCGCAAGTTAGTATTTAGCCTTGGAAGATGGTCCTCCCAGATTCCCACGGGATTTCTCGTGTCCCGCGGTACTCGGGTACGGTCTCCAGAGAGACCACAATGTTTCGTATACGGGGCTATCACCCTCTTTGGCCGTCCTTTCCAGGATCGTTCTACTACATCGTGATTTTCTTACTCTCCGGGACAAGCCCAGAGACCGACCCACAACCCCGCTCCTATTGCTAGAAACGGTTTGGGCTATTCCCATTTCGCTCGCCGCTACTTTGGGAATCTCTATTGATTTCTATTCCTGAGGGTACTGAGATGTATCACTTCCCCTCGTTCGCCTCCCACACCTATGAATTCAGTGAGGGATCGCCGATCATTACACCGGCGGGGTTTCCCCATTCGGACACCCCCGGATCAAAGCCTGCTTAGCGGCTCCCCGAGGCTTTACGCAGCTTGCCACGTCCTTCATCGCCTTCTTGCGCCTAGGCATCCACCGTGCGCCCTTCGTAGCTTGACCGCCATTGAGCGGGCTACCATTTTTGAGCACTCTAATAAATGTCTGTCTCTAATTACTAAGAATCAGTGGATTCTTATCGATATTCAAATTTCAAAGAGCACCGATGCGAAGAAGGCGGCAACCACACGGGTTACAGCGCTTCGCCGTTTATCACCGGCTCGAAGTGACCGTAGTCGACTCCTCCAAAGCCGCTTTTCGCGGCCTCGGACCAATCTACTACAGTACGATACAGTATTTTTCAAAGGAGTGGAGCCGAAGGGGATCGAACCCTCGACCTCCGGCTTGCAAAGCCGGCGCTCTCCCAACTGAGCTACAGCCCCTCCTGGTCCCCGCATCCCTGATTGATAGATGGGCCCAGGTAGATTCGAACTACCGACCTCACCCTTATCAGGGGTGCGCTCTAACCAACTGAGCTATGGGCCCTGATATCTTGGTAGATTTCAGTCTGGCTCAGTCTCTCAAAACTGAATAGTAGCGCGTGAGCTCCGGATGCTGAATCCGAAGTACATATAATATGATGTGACCTGAGGAGATAAATCTCTCCAGGTACTGACCTAGTTGTCCGTGCGGAAACCTTACGGTCTCCAGACTGGACTCCTTAGAAAGGAGGTGATCCAGCCGCAGGTTCCCCTACGGCTACCTTGTTACGACTTCACCCCAGTCATCAGCCATACCATCGGCGGCTGCCCCCTCGAAAGGTTGGCTCACCGACTTCCGGTACAGCAAACTCCCATGGTGTGACGGGCGGTGTGTACAAGGCCCGGGAACGTATTCACCGCGGCATGCTGATCCGCGATTACTAGCGATTCCGACTTCACGGAGTCGAGTTGCAGACTCCGATCCGAACTGAGGACGGCTTTCTGGGATTGGCTCCCCCTCGCGGGTTCGCTACCCTCTGTACCGCCCATTGTAGCACGTGTGTAGCCCTGGACATAAGGGCCATGAGGACTTGACGTCATCCCCACCTTCCTCCGGCTTAACGCCGGCAGTCCCTCTAGAGTGCCCAGCATTACCTGATGGCAACTAAAGGTAGGGGTTGCGCTCGTTGCGGGACTTAACCCAACATCTCACGACACGAGCTGACGACAGCCATGCAGCACCTGAACCACCAGTCCCCGAAGGGAAAGACCTGTTTCCAGGCCGGTCCGATGTTGTCTAGCCCAGGTAAGGTTCTGCGCGTTGCGTCGAATTAAACCACATGCTCCACCGCTTGTGCGGGCCCCCGTCAATTCCTTTGAGTTTTAACCTTGCGGCCGTAGTCCCCAGGCGGGGCACTTAATGCGTTAACTGCGGCACCGCAGGGGTCAATACCCGCGACACCTAGTGCCCATCGTTTACAGCGTGGACTACCAGGGTATCTAATCCTGTTTGCTACCCACGCTTTCGTGTCTCAGCGTCAATCATCGTCCAGGAGGTCGCCTTCGCCACCGGTGTTCTTCCAGATATCTACGCATTCCACCGCTACACCTGGAATTCCACCACCCTCTCCGAGACTCAAGTCACGCAGTTTCCGATGCACTTCCGAGGTTGAGCCTCGGGCTTTCACATCAGACTTACGTA
>JAYGCM010000087.1:0-114625 GCA_046583355.1 Deltaproteobacteria bacterium | reverse complement strand
AACCACGAAGGTCGTGATGCAAAGCGTCATCACCGTCACGCCGGTAACCGCCGGACCCACCAGATCATCCGCACCGAGAGTCGAGACCAGAAGGAAAATACCGAGGATCGTGAAGGCTATCTGGGAGAATACGAGCAGCGTCACATCCACCACGACACTCGCACCCGCGCGTGCCCCCGCCACGCCCTGACGCATCAGCAGCCGCGCTCGCACGACCGGCCCGCCGATCTGCATCACAGGCAGCAGCGTATTGACCGACTCGCCCTGCCAGCGGCAAAAGACGATCCGCGCCGGCGTCGGCCGGCCCTCTGGCGGCAGCAACCACCACCACCCCAGCGCATCGAGCACGAGGGGAAGGATATGGAAGAGCCCGACAACGACCAGCCCCCAGCCCGCCACGCCGAGCGCCGCGCCGACAGCCGCGAAACCCTGCCAGGCCAGAAGCGCGGTCAGCAGACCGATTCCGGCCAGCAGACCGAGCAACGCCACAACGCGCACGCGTGTCGGCATATTGGATGCAGCAGCCAAGGCTCGGAAAATCTTGCAAATAGCTGCGCGGCTGTCCACTCGGGCGCGCGACGAGGCGAGGTACCTTGGGCAGCCGCCCAGCCGAAAGGTCAGACGGCGCTCATTCAGGGCGCGGGCCGAGCAATTCCTTCAGGTCGGACGAATCGACCTTCTCGCGGTCCAGCAGGCGCTCCGCCAGCGCCTCGAGTTTCTCGCGATGCTCGGCCAGCAAAGCCAGCCCTTCGTCGTAACAGGACTTCAGGATCTCGAGATGTTCTTCGCCGAGCAGGCGCGAGATCTCGGCGGAATGTTCGCTTTGCTGTGGGCCGAAACCGAGGAAGGTCTCGCCGCCGGGCTCGACCAGGGAGAGGTTCGGCAGCCGCGTCGACATGCCGTAGACGGTCAACATGCTGCGCACCAGCTGGCTCGCCTTCTCCAGGTCATCGGAGGCGCCGGTGGAGATATCGCCGAAGATTGTCTCTTCGCAGGCGCGTCCGGCCAGCAGCGTGCGCACCCGGCCGAGCAGATCGTCGCGGGTCATCAGGTAGCGATCTTCGGTCGGTGCCTGAAGGGTATAGCCAAGCGCGCCGCGGCCGCGCGGCACGATCGAGACCTTCTCCACCGGGTCGGCGCCGGGGGTGAAATAACCCACCAACGCATGGCCTGACTCGTGGTAAGCGACGCGGCGGCGTTCGCTCTCGTTGAGAATACGGCCCTTTTTCTCCAGGCCACCGATCACGCGCTCGATCGCGTCCTGGAAATCCGACATCAGCACCGCATCATGGCCGTTGCGCGAGCCGAGCAGCGCCGCCTCGTTGCAGATATTGGCGATATCGGCGCCGACAAAACCCGGTGTTTGGGCGCCCAGCTTGTCGAAGTTCACGTCGGGGCCGATGATGAGGCCCTTGGAGTGAATCCGGTAGATCGCAATCCGCCCCTCCCGCTCCGGACGGTCGACCAGAATCTGACGATCGAAACGACCGGGCCGCAACAAGGCGCGGTCGAGCACCTCGGGGCGGTTGGTCGCGGCCATGATGACAACGCCCGTGCGGCCGTCGAAGCCATCCATCTCGACTAGGAGCTGGTTGAGCGTATTCTCGCGCTCATCGAAGCCGCCCATGCCGGCGGCGCCGCGGCCGCCGCGGGCGCGCCCGATCGCATCGAGTTCATCGATGAAGACGATGCACGGGGCCTTCTGCGCGGCGTCCTTGAAGAGGTCGCGCACGCGCGAGGCACCCACGCCGACAAACATTTCGACAAAATCCGAGCCCGAAAGGCTGAAAAAGGGCACCTCGGCCTCGCCGGCTACGGCCTTGGCCAGCAGGGTTTTGCCGGTCCCCGGCGGTCCGACGATCAGCACGCCGGTGGGCAATTTGGCGCCGAGACGCTGGTATTTTTCCGGCTCCTTCAAGAAGGAGACGACCTCGGCGACCTCCTCGATCGCCTCGTCCACGCCGGCCAGATCGCTGAAATGGATGCGGCTCTCGGCGTCCATTTCGTAGATCTTGGCCTTGCTCTTGCCGACATTCATCATGCCCCCGCCGGCACCACCGCTCATCCGCTTCATAATGAAGGTCCAGATGAGGAAGAGAATGCCGAAGGGAACAATCCAATCGAAGAAGAGGTTGCGCAGGAAATTATTCTCAATCTTGGCGCGAAACTCGACGTCGTGGGTAGCGAGCAGGTCGAGGAGCTCGGTGTCCTTGAGTGGCACCACGGTGAATTGCAGCTTGGCCTTGGCCGCGCGGTCTTCCTCGGCCTGCTCGACCTTATCGCCTGCCGTGCTGAACCAGGAAGCGATCGCACCTGGCGAGAAACGCCACGGCGTCGCCTTATCCTCGACCGCAAGCGAATCGTTCTGCGCCGCGACCTCGGCTTCCGTATCGGTCGGGCCCTTGAGCTCGCCGTAGATGGTCTGGTCGGTGAGTACGACCGTCGCGACCTTGCCCTTGCCGACATCGCTGAGAAAAGCGCTGTAGGAAATCTCCGGGACCGCAGGCCCTGAGAAGAAAAGCCCTTCGAGAACCCAGAAAAGAAGGAAAATCCAGAGGAAATACCCCAACGAGAAGCGCGTGCGCTTGTCCATTCGTCAACGCTACCCGCTGGCTACAGGGAATTCACACCACAGGGCGGCTCGCGCCCCGGCCGAACAACCGACTGCGCTGCGCCGCCACGCCTGCGCGCGACCTGTTGCCCGGCTCCAAGCGATGCGTTACCCAAGCGAATTAATGCAGTCGCATTAGGACGGCCAGAAAGGCCGCTTCCAAGCGCCCACTGCGGAAGGACAATCACAATGATGTTTCGCCGGACCGCCCTCTTCGCCATCACAGGCCTTCTCCTTGTGCCGAGCGCTGCGCATGCGCAATCCGCCAATGGCACCCACCCGGTCGCCGCGAGCGATCGGGCCGACTCGATCGAGACCGAAATGGATGCCGGCGGCGGCGAGGACCTGCGCGGCACGGCCAGGCCACGCGCCGCGCGCATCGAAGAGATCGTCGTCAGCGCGCGTAAGCGTGCCGAACTACTTGAGGATACGCCGGTCTCCGTGACTGCCCTGGGCGCACAGACGCTGCGCGAGTCGGGCATCACCAGGCTCGACGGCATCCAGGAGATGGTGCCCAATCTCCGCATCGATACCGGCATCAACGGCAACGCGACGCTGGTCCGGATTCGCGGCGTCGGCACCTCGACGGCGGGCATCGCCTTTGATCCGGGCGTCGGCATTTATGTCGATGGCGTCTTCCTGCCGCGCGCACTCGGCTCCTTGATGGATCTCGTCGATGTCGGCCAGATCGAGGTCCTGCGCGGCCCGCAGGGGACGCTCTTCGGCAAGAATACCGTCGGCGGGGCGATCAATATCACCACGGTCAAAGCGCATTCCGAGTTCGAAGGCTTCGCCATGGTGCGCCCGGGCAACTTCGGCCAGATCACCACCCGCGCGATGGTCAACCTGCCGGTGGAATTCGGCTGGTTGCAAGACAAGCTCTTCAGCCGCTTGTCGGTCGCGACGACCAACGACCAGGGCTACGTCTACAACGAAACCCAGGATGTCTATCACTCCAACCGAAACTCGATTGCCTTTCTCGGCAGCCTGCGCTTCGTGCCGGTGGACGATATCACCATCGACCTGACGGGCACCTGGACGCGCGAGCATAACCGCAACCGCGCCGCGCAATGCGTCGTGGTTCGCGAGACCGGCCTGCAATCGGAGGGCTTTGAAGAGGCCTGCAAGCGCACCGAGCCCTACCTGACCAACGCCGATACCCCGATGCTCTTCGACCTGCGCAGCTACGGCGCGTGGGCCACCGTCGCCTGGGATATTGGCGATATCGGTCCCATCGAAGGCCTCGCGGTGAAATCCCTGACCTCCTGGCGCGAGCAGAAGACGCGCTTTCGCGGCGACACCGATATGACCATCATGCCCGTGGTCGCGCGCGCCGCGGTCGGCGGCCAGACCGGTGAAGCCGGACTCCCGCTCGACGGCGAAACCAGCACCGCGCAGCAGATCTCCCAGGAGATTCAGCTCAACGCCAGCACCTGGGACGAGCGCCTCCATTTCGTCGGCGGCGCGTTCGGCTTCTGGGAGACTGCCTTCGAGCCCACTAATACTGCGGTTGATATCCAATTCCGCGGCGCCTCCTTCGGGATCAACCGCAATACCTACGCGGAGATCGACATCGACAATTGGACCTGGGCCCTCTACACGCAGGCCACACTCGAGATCATGGATTGGCTCAACGGCACCGCCGGCGTGCGCTACAGCGAAGACAAGAAAGGCGCCCTACTGGACCAATGGGATGCGCTCTCGGGCGAAAATGTATTTGCCGGCAGCGGTTCCGCGGTTTTCCGCCGCGTGACGCCGATGGCGAGTATCGCGGCAACCATGCCCGAAGAGTTCCTCGACGGGACACTCTTCGACCACGTCATGGGGTATTTCACCTACTCGCAGGGTTTCAAGGGCGGTGGCTTCAACGCGGTCCCCGGGCCGCTGCGCGACGGAGTCGTGGTCGAGGACCTCGAAAGCTTCGGACCGGAAGTTCTCGACAATTTCGAAGTCGGCCTCAAAACGATCTTCCTCGACCAGCGCGTGTCGGCCAACCTCGCCGTTTTCTTCGGCATCTACGACGATATCCAGGTCACCAGCGTCAAAGATCTCGGCGACCTCAATAATGACGGCGTGAACGATATCGTCCGCCTCACCCAGAACGCCGCGGCCGCAACCACCCGCGGCATCGAGCTCGAGATTCTGGCCCGCCCGACCGAGGGCCTGATCGTACAGGGCTCGATCGGAGCGATCGCTGCCGTCTATGGCAACTTCAACCCCGCGATCTCCGATTTCGACGGACTCGAGATCAACCGCTCGGGCGAGAGCTTTGCCGGCATCCCGCAGCTTTCGACCTTCCTCTCGGTCCAATACTCACTCCCCATCGCAGCCGGCGGACCGGCCTGGCTCGACGGCTACCTGACCCCGCGTCTCGAATGGGCCTATACAAGTGAGATCTACTACTCCGGTCGCGAGCTCCAAGCCGGACGCCAAGGTGGTATAAACCTGATCAACGGGCGCCTATCCTACGAGTTCTTCGACGGCCAAGCGCAGGTCGCCCTCTGGTCACGGAATATGCTGAACCAGGAAGTGATCGACTACGTCACCCCGCTGGCGGCAACCTTCGGCGTCACGGAGCGGCTCTACCGCATACCGCGGACCTTCGGCGCAGAGCTCAGCTACTCTTTCTGAGTTCCGCGCCACGGTACAGGCCAGGGGATTCGCTCAGAAAAACTCTCCCGTACCAGAGTAATCCCCTAGCCGAATCAGGAAAAACCCGCATAGCCCCTGGCAGCCTCCGTATTAAAAACAGGCGAAAGCTACTGCGTTTGCGTTGCATTTTTGAATGGAAACGATATCCGGGTGGGAATCGCCGCTTTGCGGCTCACACATTTTGGGGGGAAAATCAGGATGAAGAAGTATACGGCATTGGTTCTTGTTGCCATTTTTGCGGCAACAACAGCCCAGGCACAGACGCTCGATGTAGCGCCCGAGAAAGAAGCGGAAGAACAGCTTCAGGCGTTCGATACGCCGCCCGAGCGTGCACCCAGACCAGCCATCGAAGAGATGGTCATTACCGCCCAGCGCAAATCCGAGTCGCTGCAGGAAGTGCCCATCGCGGTTTCGGCATTCAACGCCGAAGCCTTGGAAATGCAGCAGATCGCGCAATTCTCCGACCTGCAATTCAGCGCGCCCAACGTGTCGTTCACCAAGACCAACTTCACGGGCTCGAACTTCTCGATTCGTGGTGTTGGTTCGGCGGCTGTGGCCGCTTCCGGCTCACCGGGCGTAGCGTTCCATATCAACGAGACTCCGCTGCCGACACTGATCTTCGAGACCGAGTATTTCGATCTTGAGCGTGTCGAGATTCTGCGTGGCCCGCAGGGCACTCTCTACGGCCAGAACGCAACCGGCGGTGTGGTAAACGTCATCACGGCCAAGCCGAATATGGAAGAATTCGGCGGCGATTTCGAAGTCGACTACGGTAACTTCAACTCGCTGAAAATCCGCGGCGCCGTCAACCTTCCGTTGGGTGAGCGTTTCGCGATTCGTGTTGCCGGCATCTCGCTGCAGCGCGATGGCATGACCAAGAACCTCTACGATGGCCCGGAAGTTAATTCCGACACCGTCGATGGCCGCGACCTCTGGAGCATCCGCGCCACTCTCGCCGCCGACCTCACCGACACGACCTATGTGAGCTTCCTGTGGTCGCGCTTCAAAGAAGACGACAACCGCGCGCGCGTCACCAAGCAGCTCTGCAACGCGACCTCTACCCCGCAGCTCGGCTGTGATTGGCGCGGCAGCCTTGAGACGCAGCGTGCCGACCTCTCCTACCCGCAGGCCTTTGTCGGCGGCATGTTCGCCGCCTACGCCGGCCTCACACCTTGGGGTGCGACGCCGGATAGCCAGAACCCGTACTCCGAAGAGCAGAACCCGGGCCTGCAACAGCGCCTCAACGACGATCTACGCGCTGTCTACACCGATCTCGACCCGACCTATCAGGCCGACGAGTCAACCTACCTTCTGACCCTCGCGCAGGAACTCCCCGAAGACCTGACCCTCAACGTGATCGGCGCCTACCATAAGGTCTCGGTGAACTCGCGTCAGGACTACAATATGGACGTCGGCGCAAGCTTCGTTCCGACAGACGACAACCCCGTCGGCATCCTCCCGGTCTCCGGCCCTGCCAACTTCGATTGGACGGACGAGAACCTCGAAGGTGCCTTCGGCGGCAAGATTTTCCGCTGGGACCAGCGCGTCTTCTCCTACGATAAGAGCTTCCTGCAGACCAATACATGGTACACGGAAGCCCGTATCAGCTCGGCTTGGGAGTCGGCTTTCAACTTCCTCGCTGGCGTCAACTACACCAACCAGCGCACACGGACCGGCTACAATGTTCTGAGCAACACGCTCGAATCCGTTGCCCTGGACGCCGCGCCGATCTCGCTGCCGGCTGGTCCCATCCCGCCTCTGCCGGGTCTGACCGGGCTCTACCCGAGCTTCTATTTCAACCAGACCAACCCCTATATCCGGAACAGCTTCGGCATCTACGGCGAAGGGTATTACGATATCACCGAAGAGCTGAAGTTCACCGGTGGTATTCGCTACAACCGAGACAAGAAGGACATCCGCGACCGTCAGACTCTGCTGAACTCCCTGCAATACGGCGGCGGCGTCAACCAGATGCCTAATAAAATATGCCTGATCGACACCGATCCACTGACGCCGCTCAACCAGACCGATTTTGACTGCGCCTTCGCGCCCGAGGGCGGACCGGTCTCGTATGCGCCGCTCGGCCCGGTGCAGCCAGGCGCCCAGGGCACGGTATCCTGCGACCCCTCGGATCCTGACGGTCCGAAAGATTGCCTGCCGGGTGCGCCGCTGCCGCCCTACAACTTCGCACGGTCCCTCAAGGGCAGCGCAACCGATGTCACGTTCGATGCGTGGACCGGGCGCGCGGTTCTCGATTATATGACAGAGCTTCCCTTCACCGACGAGACCATGACCTATGTGCAATGGTCGCGCGGCTACCGTCCGGGCGGCTTCAACCCTGCAGTCGATCCGGCACTCTTCACGGGCGTCGAGGATACCTTCGAGCAAGAGATCGTAAACGCCTTCGAAGTCGGCATGAAGAACAAGATCCTCGATCTTGGCCTCGTCGCCAACTTCGCGGCCTTCTATTACGATTACACCGGCTACCAGGTCTCGAAGATTCAGAACCGCACGTCGATCAACGAGAACATCGATGCCAACGTCTGGGGCCTCGAGATCGAGACCATGTGGGCGGTCCCCTGGGTTCCGGGCTTGCTCATCGACATGAACTTCTCCTACCTCGGAACCGAGATCAAAAATGGCGAACGTTCGGTTGATCCTCGCGACCCCGCGGGCGAGCGTTTCAACGAACCGAACTCTTTCCTCGCCAAGGACTCCATCTTCGGCCAGCCCTGTGTCCTCGACGAGACGGCCTACCGCTCGGCGTACGAGACCGGCCTGCTCGACCAGGCGGCGAACCAGAACTACTACGTTCACGAGGAAATCACCTTCACGGAGAGTGGCCTGCCTACGCTGGTCAACTGCGCTGCAATGAGCGCTGTGCCGGGCCCTGACGACACCACCATCGACCTGACTAAGCCCTCCTATGCGGTGGAGGTCGAAGGCAACGAGATGCCGAATGCGCCGACTCTGACGTTCAAGGTCGGTGGCCAATACACCTTCCCGGTGGATGCTCTGGGCATCGACGTCACCCCGCGTTCCGACTTCTACATTCAGTCGTCCATGTGGGGACGTATCTACAACGGCCCGCTCGACAAGATTCCGTCGTGGCACCGTTGGGATGCGCAGGTCGTCTTTGAAGATCAGGAAGGGCGTTGGTTCCTTCGTGGGTACGTGAAGAATATCCTGAATAGCGACAATATCACCGGCCTCTATGTGTCGGATGCCGCTACCGCGCAATTCACCAATGTCTTCGTCATCGAGCCGCGTCTCTTCGGCTTCGCTGTCGGAGCACACCTCTAGAAGCCGAAAAGCTTCTCGCAGCAGAAGGCCCGGGTTCCGCAAGGAGCCCGGGCCTTTTTTTGTCCGCCGCTGGAGCTCACGACACACCCCGGCCGGGCCCAGACGACGACGCCGAGGCCCGAGACGCTACGGGAGGTAGCGGGCGGCGAGGGTCTGGAAGTCTTCGACCTGGCGTTGCTGCCAGAGCGAGTCGCGGCCCAACTCGGCCGCCAGCAGCTTGGCGGTGAGTGGCGCCGCCTCGATGGCCGCCCGTGCGTCCAGAAGCAGGCTACGGGTGCGGCGTGAGAGAACGTCTTCCACTGTGCGTGCCATCTCAAAGCGGGCCGCCCAGGTGACCTGGCCGCAATGGTAGGGCAGACGCGGATGAAGCAGTTCCAGGCCTCGCGGCTCGTCTTCCAGAAAACGCTGCACGGTCGCGGCATCGGCACCGTACATTTCCATATGCCCCTCGGAAGGCAGAAGCGGATCGCTGCGGCGCATCCAACCGTGCAGGCGTAGATTGCCCGTGATGCAGGCGCGCTCTTCGAGCCCGGCTACGGCGGCGGCGTCATCGACCGTGTCTTCGGCCATCTTGCGGTAGGTGGTCCATTTGCCGCCCACGATCGTAACCAGCCCGGACTCCGAGATGAGGACCGAATGCTCACGCGAGATCGTCTTGGTGCCGCCGGTCTCGAAATTCGCTTTCACCAGCGGCCGCAAGCCGGCAAAGCAACTCAGAATATCCTCGCGTTTCGGCTCGCGCTCCAGGTAGCGCGCGGCGTTGCGCAAGATAAAATCGATTTCCTCGCTGAGCGGACGGGGCTCGATTTCGGCCTCGGATACTTCGGTATCGGTCGTGCCCACCAGAACGCGGCCATGCCAGGGAATGACGAAAAGCACGCGACCGTCATCGGTCTGCGGCACCATGATCGCCGTATCGGAAGGCTGGAAGCTACGGTCCAGGACGATATGCACACCCTGGCTGGCGGTGACCGTGGCCTCCGTGCGCGGCTCGTCGAGGCGCCGCAAGGAGTCCGCAAAGACGCCGGTGGCATTGATCACGACCGAGGCGTGCAAGTTGCAGATGCGACCGGTCTCGCCATCACTCGCCGCCACCCCCACGACCTGCCCGTCTTTCTTCAGCAGCCGATCGACCGACATATAGTTGATCAGGGTCGCGCCATGGTCGACTGCCGTCATAGCGAGCGCGAGAGCAAGCCGCGCGTCGTCGAACTGCGCGTCATGATATTGCACGCCACCGAGCAGGTTCTCGGTCTCCACATTGGGGATCTTCGCAAGCGTTTCCGCGCGGTCGAGAATGCGGGAACTGGCGATATTCAATCGGCCCGCGAGGCGGTCGTAGACCTTGAGGCCCACGCCGTAGAAGGGCCCCTCCCACCAGCGGTAACTCGGCACCACAAAAGCGAGATCATGCACCAGATGGGCCGCGTTGCGGCCCAACAACCCGCGCTCGCGCAGGGCTTCGAGCACCAACGAAACATTGCCCTGCTGCAGGTAGCGCACGCCACCATGCACCAATTTGGTCGAGCGACTGGAGGTCGCCTTGGCGAAATCGTGTTTCTCAAGCAGCAGCGTGCGGTAGCCTCGGGTCTGGGCATCGACGGCGATCCCCAAACCCGAGGCTCCGCCCCCGACTACCAGAACATCCCAAGGGCCATCGGCCAAAGCCGCGATCATTCGGGTGCGATCCACAAAGGTCTCCTTAACGCGTCAGCTGTTGTTCGAGAACATGGGCGACCTCGTCGAAAAGTGCAGCGCCATAGACGGGGTCATCATGATCGAGGACAAAAGTCGCCCGATAGGGCGTACCATCGGCGGCACGGATCCGACGGATGATCGCCGGTGCCTCACTGAGTCGGTGTGCGTGGCGCGCGCGCAAGAGGCGGCGGAAACCCGCATAATGCGAGGCTTCATCGGCCACCACCGAGCGCACGAAGCCACCGAATACCGGGCCAAGGCGGTCGTAGAGCTCGAGGTTGCCTTTGTAGCCGCGCACGGTCGCCAATTCGTCGTAGGCCAGCAGGCAGAGGATCTCGAACTCGCCGGAAAAGAGATGGGCAATGGCACCGAAATCGGGGCGCCGCGCGGCCAGCGCGGGCTCAAGGTCGTCGAGGAAAAGAGCGCAGACATCACGAAAAGCGGTGAAATGCTCGCCCTCTTCCCGGTCCCAATGGTCGAAAAGTTCAAGGAATTCCGGGGAAAACTCGATCGGCAACTGGCGCACCCAGGCGGTCAGGAAGCGCGCATCGTATTCAGTTTCCATATCGTCGCGTAGCGTCGCGCGAAGGCGGCCGCGGGTCGCCGGATCCAGGGCTGCCAGGCGCTCGGCGACCTGGGCAGTGGCGACCGGAGCGGTCGCGATTGTTTCGCCAGCGGCGGACATAATGGTGGTGTTCCGGCTGGGCTCTCGCCCGCGCACGCCAGTTCTCCAGATTCGGCATTGAGGCATCCGCGCGCAAGGTGTAGCGAGGCAATTCGTGGCCGGATCAGGACGCAAGCATCGGATCGCCAAAGCGGTGATCCGTGCGGGCCAGCAGCATATCGGGCGCCATATCCCCTACCCCATTCGCACGCGCCTGCGGCGCCTCCTGGGTCTGCCGCCCAAACCGCCGCCGCGCATGGCAAGCGAGGTCGGGCTACTCGCCTGGTCAGCGGGCGTAGCCGCGCTGCCGACCACCTTCGATATCGTCTGCTTCCCCATCATCGCGTGGGATTTCCGTTTCCAGCGGCCCCAGCAGCTGATGCGGGAGATGGCCCGCCGCGGCCACCGCATCTTCTGGATCGACCCCCATGCGCTGCTGCACGGTGAGCATTTGCAGCCCGGCGCCGCCCCGCTGCTGACCCGGATCGAAGACGGCATCATCCGGGTCGCGCCAGGCATGGAATCGGTGCGCAACGTCTACCAAGACGAATTGGATACCGGGAACCAGCGCGCCCTGGTCGCCTCGCTGGACCTGCTGGCCCGCCAAGAGGGAATCGCCAGCGCATTGAGCATCGTCCAACTTCCCTTCTGGGCCGACGCGGCATTGGCGATGCGCGAACGCGGCTGGCCGCTGCTCTACGATTGCATGGACGACCACGCCGATTTCGCAACCAATACGCCCGCGATGACCGGCGCCGAGGAGCGTCTCGCCGCCGGGGCCGACACAGTAGTCGTCACAGCGCATGCCTTGCACGGCAAGATGCGGCCCCTGAACCCGCGCATCGTGCGGATTCCCAACGGCTGCGATGTGGAACATTTCGCCGCTCGCAAACCAGCACCGGCCAGACCGGCGGAGATGGACGGCCTGGCGGGAAAAATCATCGGCTATTTTGGCGCCATCTCAGCGTGGTTTGATTTCGATATGCTGCGCCACGCCGCCGCCGCACATCCGCAATGGTCCTTCGTACTGATCGGCTCGACCTTCGGCGCGCCACCGCATGACGACCTGCGGGCATTGCCCAACGTGCATTTTCTCGGCGAAAGACCCTATGCCGAGCTGCCTGCCTATCTCGCACATTTCGATGTAGCAACGATTCCCTTTCAGCTCACACCATTGGTGCAGGCAACCGATCCGGTCAAAGCCTATGAATACCTGGCCGCGGGCAAACCCGTGGTCGCCAGTGACCTGCCCGAACTCCGGCCCTATGGTGACCTTTTCCGCTTGGCAAAGTCGCCCGAAGAATTCACCAAGGAACTCGAATTGGCCCTGGCCGAGAACCAGTTACGCCCCGCCCGAGCGCGCCGCGCCTTCGCCGAGGCGAACTCTTGGCAGGCCCGCGGCACGGCATTGACGGCGGCCGCCGCCGAGAGCTTTCCGCTGGTCAGCCTCATCATCGTCACCTGGAACAACCTCGGCTTCACCGAACAATGCGTCAAGTCCATACTTTCCGATACGACCTGGCCCCATATCGAACTGATCTTCGTCGACAATGGCTCCAGCGATGCGACAGCGGCCTGGCTGGCCGAGTTGGCCCGCGAGGACCCGCGCGTGCGCCTGATCCGCAACCGCGACAACCGCGGTTTCGCCGCCGCCAATAATCAGGGTCTGGCCGCCGCGGCCGGCGACTTTCTCGTTCTGCTCAACAACGATACCGTGCTCCCCCGCGGCTGGCTCGCGCGCCTGCTGCGTAACCTGCGCTGCGATGAAAGCATCGGCCTGATCGGCCCGGTCACCAATAATGTCTGGAACGAGGCGCGGCAGGAGGCCGGCTATGAAGACCTCGGTGGACTCGCCATATTCGCCGAAGATTGGGCGCGCGTGCACCAAGGCCAGCGCTATCCGATCGATGTCCTGGCGATGTATTGCGTGGCCCTGCCGCGGCGCGTCTTTGCCGAGGTCGGCCCACTCGATGAGCGCTATGGCGTCGGCATGTTCGAGGACGACGATTATTCGCATCGGATTCGCGCCGCCGGCTATCGCGTCGTTTGTGCCGAGGAAGTCTATATCCACCACGCGGGGCGGGCCAGCTTCCGCAAGCTCAGCGACGCCCGCTACCGCGCCCTGCATGACCAGAATCGCGAAATCTACGAAGATAAATGGGCGTGCCATTGGCGCCCGCATCAGGGCGATCGCCACGCGACGCGACAAGGGCAGGGGCAGATCCAATCCCTGATCGCCAACCATCCAGACGGCGAAGTGATCGTCTTCCTGCCCGGAATCGGTTGGTCCATTGACCTCTTCCAACGCCCGCAGCAACTCGCCCTGGCCTTGGGCCGACTCGGCCACCTGGTCTTCTTTTGCCTGCACGATTACGACGCCAAAGACGGGCCCGGCCTACAGCAGGTCGCCCAGGGGGTGCATCTGAGTTCTTTGCCGCTTTGCGCCTTTGACGAAACGCGCGGCGCGCGCGTCTTCGCCCTGCCGTATAACGCTTACGAAACCGCGTATTTCCCCCACTCCACGATCATCTATGAGTCAATCGACGAGATTGAAGTCTTCGGCGGCAACCCCACGAGGCTGCGCCGCGAGCATTCCCGCATGGTGCGCGAAGCCGATATCGTCATCGCCACCGCCGACCGACTCCTGGACGGGTTGAAGGCCACCCGCAGCGATGCGCTGCTGGTACCCAATGGGGTCGACCTGGCGCATTTCGCAACTACCGAGACGGCAGGGGCCAGGCGATTCGCCGACTTGCCGCGGCCCATCATCGGCTATTTCGGCGCGCTCGCACGCTGGGTCGATTACGATCTGATCGCAGCCCTGGCGCGGGCCCGACCCGAGTGGAGTTTCGTTCTGATCGGCCCGGACCACGACGGCACGGCCGCGGCAAGCGGCCTGGCTGCCTTGCCCAATGTCGAGCTTCCCGGCGCCGTGCCTTATGCGGAAATCCCCTCCTGCCTGGCCGCCTTCGATGTGGCGACCATCCCCTTCCAGGTCATGCCTCTCACGCGCGCGGTCTCGCCGCTCAAGCTCTTCGAGTATATGGCCGGCGGCTGCCCGATCGTCAGCGCCGCCTTGCCTGAATGCGCCCGGATCGACCTCGTGCGTATTGCGACCGGACGCGACGAATGGCTCGAAGCCCTCGCCCACGGCATCGAGGAGCGGCGCGATCCCGACGCCAGAGCCGCGCTGCGTGCGCAGGCCAGCGCCCATACCTGGGAGATCCGGGTGCAGCAGATCATGCAGGCCGTAGACGCCGCCACAGCCTCCCGACGCGCTTCTTGAGCCGCCGCGAGAGACCAAGAGCATCGGGCCGATCCGTCCCACCGCCGTCCGTGCCCCCGCCACCACGGCCCCCCGACGAGCCAGCCCGAGCCGCCAGCCTTGCGGCCTGTGCCGCCGGCAGATGCGACGGGGCATGCATGGCCGCCGCGGCAAGCAACCGTGCTGCATGCTCACGAATCGGGCGCATGGGATCCAGCATCTCGGCCAGCACCCCGGCGCGCGCTACAGCGGCAAGCTTGAGGCCGGGCAATCCAGCCAAGGCACCCGCCAAGGCATCGTCCAATGCCCGAATCTCGTCTTCGTCCGGGCAGGCCGCCCGGCCAAGCAATGCGCCCAGGTCCGCACGATGCGGATCGGCTGCGGGGCGCTCGATGCGGATTCCGGCAGGCGCGGCGCCGTCCTCCAGGCCAAGTAGGAAATCCGCATCCCCTGTGGGGCCGAGCACGGCGGGCACGCCCGCCTGTAGGGCCTCGGCGGCCGCCAAGCTCAGTCCCTCGAAAAGCGATGGCAGCACAAAGAGGTCCGCGGCGGACAGCAGACGCGCGATATCGCCGCGCACGCCCAGGATCTGCACGACGGGGCCAAGGCCCAGCGCCGCAATGCGAGCGTGCAAGCGTGCGGCGTAGAGAGAATCGGCAACCTCTCCGACCAGCAGCAGGCGCCCCCGCAAACCGGCCGCCTGACGGCGTGCGAACGCCTCGACCAACAAAATCTGATTTTTGACAGGCTCGATCCGACCGATACTGAGGAGAATCGTGTCGCCATCATCGAGCGCCAATTCGGCTCTAGCCTGGGCGCGCGGCAGCCGCGCGTCCTGGCCAACACGTGGCGACGGCGCGTTACGAACCACGGCGATGCTCGCGGCCATAACGCCGAAGCGCGCGGCATGGAAAGCTCGCACACTCTCGCTGACGGCGATATAGCCACTGATCAGCGGGCCCAGCGCCGCCATCGGATCGTCCTTGCCCGCACCCAGCCAGCCGTATTCATTATGCAATACGGCCACCACGGGAATATCCCGCGCCACCGCCACCGGAACGCCGGACCAGGCATCATGCGTCGCCAATACGTCAATCTCGAGATCGTCGAGGAGCACCGCCAATTCGCCCACCGGATCGTTCTCACCGAGACAGAAAACCGCAACACCTGCTGCTCGCAAGCTCTCGGCCACGCGGCCACCACCCTTCTCGCAGATCAAAAAGGGTACGCAGCCCTGTGCCGGAAAGCCGATGGCGAGATCTCGAACCACGCTCTCCAGGCCACCCCTGTCGAGACGCGAGACCATCAAGGCCACCCGAAGCGGCTTAGAAGACGCCGGGTCGATCGTGGCGGAGGCCAGCGGCGGATCTGCGGCAGCCTGGCGTGCGTCCGTGCCTGGGCGCGCGGCCTGCTCGTATTGCTTCAGGGCAAGACGGCGGGCCGCACGCGCGGCACACAGCTCAGCGGCGCTCGGCACCGGGACAGCCGCGAAATCCCCGCCCGGAATCGGCGCGACGGCGGCCAGAGGCAAGGCACCGCGCCGCGTAGCGCTCACATCGGAGATCGGCGGGATTCGCAGATCGCTTGCCCTTCTGGCGAGCGCCGCCTCGATCCTGGCGCGCGCCTGCAGGCGCGCTGCGGGCGAGGCCCAGGCACCACCGCCGAGACGGAAGCAGAAATCCTCAAGAAGCGCGCTATCGAGAAATTCTTCGCCCATCAAGAGGCGGCTACCGCTGGACAAGCTGCGCACCAGCCCCTCGGCAAGGAAGACCACCTCATGACGAGCCAGCACCGCCAGGGCGGCTGTGCCGAAGGTGCGCCCGCCGCGGGGACCGAAGGCATCGGCAAGTGCCGTGCGGCGAAAAAGCAGCTGCTCCGGCAGAGGCCCTTTGCCGGCCGCCGCCGCAAGCAGCAATGCCGCGACATCCGCATGCACAACGGCCGCGTCGGCCGCCGCCGCCTCTCCACCTTCGGCAAACTCGCATGCCAGCACGGCGGCCGCCGCGGTCGGTCTAGCCTGCAGAGCCGCCACCGCGGCCGCCAGAGCCGCGGGCGCCCAGCGCGCCGAAGCCGACGCGACCAACACGAATTCCTCGGCCGTCGCCACCACCAGAGCTTCCAGCCCGCACTCGCTTGCCGAGGTCACGCCGCATGCCTTGGCCACCTGGTCGGCCAGGTCACGTTCGAGCGCCGCAGGATCGCCCACCACCAGGACGCGAACGCCCGAATTCTCCTGCTCTTCCCGCACGCCGCGCAGTCTTGCATCCATCGGCGGCACGCGCGAAGCTCGACCAGTGTCGCTAACGCAAGAAGAGAAGCGAAGACGGCCGCTGGACGAACTTTCGGCGATCGACCATCTGCGCGAACGCGGCCTGCTGGGGGCCACGGAGCAGGCCACGCTCGAGCCGGCCGGCGACGGCAATATCAATTGGGTCCGGCGCGTGCGCTGTGCCGATGGCCGCAGCTTCATCCTCAAACAGGCTCGGGAACAGCTGGAACGCTTTCCCGAATACCGCGTGGATACGAAACGGATTCTCATTGAATCCGCCTGGCTCGAACTCGCACGTCCGCTCGATGTCGACGGATGTTGTCCCCAGGTGCTCGATTTTTGCGCAGAAGCACGCGTCCTGGTGCTGGAGGATCTGGGCGAGGTCCCGCGTCTCGATGACGAACTCGGCCGCGAAACCGACCTCAATCCCGCACTTGCGAAGATCGGCGCCCTGCTCGGTCGCGTCCATAACGTGACCCGTGGCGATGGTTCGCTGCACACGCGCTTCGCCAACCAAGAGATGCGCGAGCTGCATTTCACCCATATCTTCGACCTGCCTTTTGCCGAAAACGATTTTCCGCTGCCCGAGCCCGTTCGCGAGGCAGCTCGTATCCTGCGCGGCGACGCCAAGCTCCTGGCGCGTATCGCGGCAATCGCCAGGCGTTGCCGCGAGAACCACGAAGTTCTTCTTCACGCTGACCCCCAACCGGGCAATATCCTCTTGACGAAGACCGGGCCGAAACTTCTCGACGCCGAAATCGCCCATATCGGAAATCCCGCCTTCGACCCCGGGAACCTTCTCGGCCATCTCGCCTTGGCGGGGATCGCGCGCGCCGACGATACGCTTCTTCGCTTGCGCGCCCGCGCGCTCTGGGATGCCTATTCCGCCGCACAGCCAGCCGACCAGGTACCGGCGTTCGACGAGGTCGCCGGTCTGGCAGCCATCGAAATGCTGCGGCGCACGATCGGCGCGGCGCGCGTCGCGGCGACCAGCGAAGTACCGGCATCGCTCACCGCCATTGACACGGCACGTGGCTGGCTGGACCATCCGCCCGCGAGCCCCGAAGCGCTGGAAATCACCTGAAGAGAACCAAAATCATACTCGACACCGATATGGGCAGCGATGTCGACGACGCACTCTGCCTCGGACTCGCGCTCACGATGCCGGCAATCGATCTCATCGGGGTCACGACGGTTGCCGGCGACACCCCTTGCCGCAGTCGGATCACGCGCAAATTGCTGGACCTGGCCGGGCGACCCGATATTCCCGTCTTCACAGGCAGCCGCGAGCCGCTGGGCGGCAAGAACGTCTTCTTTGCGCATGGCGCCGAAGGCGATGGCATCCTGCAAGCAGGCGAGGCCCTGGCGACGCAGGACGAAGAAGCCGTTGTAGCGCTGACTCGCCTACTCGGCGAGCATCCCGATGCCGAAATCGTGGCGATCGGCCCACTTACGAATATCGCCCGACTGATCCGGGACCAGCCCGAGACGGCCGCCAAAATCCCGCAATTGACAATCATGGGCGGGCATCTGAGCGAGATCCGCTTCGGCGAGAAGAGCTTTCCCTTCGGTATCGACTACAATCTCTGCTCCGACCCCGAGGCCACCGAGATCGTCCTGCGCGCTGACATTCCAACCCGGCTGGTTACCGCCGACGTCACCATGCGCACCTGGCTTTCGGTTGCCGGACGCGACCGATTGGCTTCGACTCCCGGCCCGGCCCTGGACGCGATCGTGCGTGCACTCGACCTCTGGTCGCCCATACAACGTGCCCTCTTTGAGCGGCATATCGGTTCGCTAGGCGGCAACGCCGCTTTCCTGCACGACCCGCTCGCACTGGTCGCTGCGGTCGATGAGTCGTTTTGCACCTTCGAAGACCTGCACATTCTGCCAGCCTGGCGCGACGGCATCTTCCGTACCCTCGAAGATGCCCGCGGCCGCAAAATCCGCTGCGCGCGTAGCGTCGAGGGCGAGCGTTTCAGCGAATTTTTCGTCAGCCAATTGCAGCGATTGGATCAAGCCGGGGTAGCGGTGTCGGCTTCTGTGAGCGGGGGCGGAGCCAAGCGCTCATAGGCCTTCTCCAAAGCCGCATGGTTGCCGAGCAGAACCAGAATATCGCCCGCCTCGAGCACAAAGGAAACCCCAGGGTTGGCCGTTGAGTGCCCGTCACGCACCACGGCAATGATCGTGACGCCCGTCTCGTGGCGCAGTCGGAGGTCGCGGATGGCACAGGCCACCGCCGCACTCCCCGGCTCGAGGAGATAGGTTTCCGTGAGTGCCGCGGCCAGCAGATGTTGTACATCGCGCAGGCTCTGGCGCGGCAATTCGAGACCACGCAACATCTCATAGCCATCGCGGCGAATCAGCGAGACCTGCAGGTCGATCACATTGCGCGGCAGATGCAGGCGACGCAATACACGCGCGAAGATCTCGACCGAGGTCTCGAATTCTTCGGGAATCACATCATCGGCGCCGAGTTCGCGGAGGCGTTCGATCTCGGCGACGGTGCGCGTCCGTACGATCAGCACGCTCTGCGGGTTCAACTCGCGCACCAACCCGGTGGCGCGTTGCGTCGCAACCGAATCGGAGATGGCAATGACAACAATCGCTGCTTGTGGAACACCGAGCCGTTCGAGGACCTCGCGGCTGGTCGCATCCCCATAGACGATCTCTTCGCCACGCGCGCGCGCCTCGGCGATCCGGACCGGATTCATCGCCGCGACGCGGAAGGGAACGCCCGTTTCGCGCAATACACGCGCCAGGTTTCGGCCGTTGAGCCCATAGCCGAGAATGACCACATGCCCGGAGATCTCCTTGTCCGCATCGAAGCTCGCCAGGGCCTTGCCCTCGCGGCGCTGCCACCAAAGCCCGAAGCGCTCGGCCGGCCCCAATAGAAGTGGCGAGACGCCGAAGGTCACCACCGAGATGCCGATCAACATCTCATGCGTCTCGGGAGAAAGAATCCCGTGCGGAGCGGCGATACCGAGGAGCACGATCGCCAACTCACCCAGCTGCGAGAGGCCGACGCCCAGCACCAAGGCGAGCCGGACGGAATGCAAAACGGGAAGAAGGAGAAGCGTGAAAATCAATGTCTTCAGGATCATCAGCGCCGCCGCGCCGAGCAGCACCTCAAGAGCATGCGATAAGAGAAATTCGTAGCTCAGGTGCATACCGATCGAGATGAAGAAGAGGCTGGCGAAGAGATCGCGCATCGCGGCCATCTCGGCGAAGACCTGATGGGAGTATTCGGAGTCCGAGAGAACCAGGCCGGCAATCAGTGCGCCGATCTCCAACGAGAGATGAAAGGAGCCGGCGAGCCAGGCGGTGCCGAGGCAGACGACCACGACCGTAACCGTGAAGAGTTCGCGCACGCCGAGTTTCGCTGTCTGGCGAAGCAGCACCGGTAAAACGAGGCGCGCCAGCACAACGATTCCCACGACCAGGACGAGGGATTTGCCGAGTTCAAAGGCAATCGCCGCAGGCTGGATCGTACCGCCTTCCGCGAGCAGCGGAATCAGCAAAACCATCGGGACGACCGCGAGGTCCTGTAGAACGAGAATTCCGGTCGCGACACGGCCTTGCGGCGCATCGAGTTGGCCGCGGTCGGCGAAAAGTTTGAGTGCGACGACGGTACTGGAATGGACCAGCACAAAGGCGATCATCAAGGCCGGGTTCAGCGTCCAGCCAAAGGCAAAGGCGACGCCTACGGCGAGCCCCCCCATCAAGAGAATCTGTGCGAATCCCGCAAGAAAGACCCGCCCGCCCAAACGCGCCAACTCGCCGACCGAGAGCTCCAGGCCGATCACGAAAAGCAGCAGGACCGCACCGAGATGACCGAGGCTGTTGATGAAGGCGGCATCGGCAATGACACTCAGCCCGCCTGGCCCGAGAAGAATCCCGGCCAACAAGAATCCCACCAGACTCGGAATGCCTACACGGTGGCAGGCAAAAACGATCGGGATCGAAGCAGCGAGGAGCACGACGATATCCCGCAGTTCCATGTTCGGTTTCTAACACGGCGCGCGCCGTACGTTAGTCAATCCAGCAGCGAGGAAAGGCGCGCGCGAAGATGAGCACGGCGTACCGGCCGATTGATCACGGCAGCCGCACCATCGGCCAGCCGGCTCGCGCGCGCGCGGCGCCCGACGGTCATGGGCGCGAGCACGATCACCGGGATGCCGCCGGCCGCGGCGACCACGCTCGGCACAGCGCCGCGCCCGGCGACCCCCGGAAGAGACTCATCCACCAATACGGCCGCCACGACACCTGGGGAAGCCGCGGCGAGCCTGGCGCAGGCCTCCTCGACAGAGGCCACGGCAGCACAGGAAAAGCCGAGGCTACAGAGCTGCTCAAGCAGTTGCAGCCGCGACGCTGCGTGGCCTTCCGTAACCAGAATCTGTCCGGAGCAGTGGCTCTCCGGCTCGGCCTCCTCGCCCGCGTCAAAACCCAGGCGCAGCGTAAAAGAGAAGGTACTGCCGCGGTCGACCCGACTGCGCAGACCAACCTCGCCACCCATCTGGCCGACCAAGCTCTTGACGATAGCCAGACCGAGACCGGTACCACCGAAGCCACTCGAATCCGTGCGACCGACCTGCGAGAAATGGTCAAAGAGCACCGCCTGCGCCGCGTCCGGAACGCCGATGCCCGTATCGCTGACTTCGCAACGCAGACTCACTTCGGCATCGTGAAACTCCTCAAGTAGAACCCGCACGATGATTTCACCGCTCGCGGTGAATTTCACGGCGTTTGAGAGAAGGTTCAGAACGATCTGGCGCACCCGCCCGGCGTCGCCCACCACCACCGCAGGAATATCGCGCGAGATGAGGCAGGCCATCTCCAGGCCCTTGCGCTGTGCCGAATCGGCGACGAGGTCGATTGCCTGCTCGACGCAGCGGCGCAGATCAAATGGACGCTGGTCCAATTCCAGCCGACCCGCCTCCATTTTGGAGAAGTCCAATATATCATTCAAGATGGTCAAGAGACTCTCGGCCGCCGAGCGTACACGCTCTCCATATTCCTTCTGCTCGACGTCGAGATCCGTATCGAGAAGAATATCCGTCATGCCGATGATGCCGCTCATCGGCGTGCGGATCTCGTGGCTCATGGTCGCCAGGAATTCACTCTTGGCACGGTCGGCAGCCAGCGCTTGATCGCGCGCTTCGGCGAGACTGCGTGCGGCCTCGATCCGCTCGCTCACATCACGAATCACCACCAGGTCGCCGGCCAGACGTCGGCCACGATCCTGCAGGGGCGAGAGCCGCAGCTCATACCAGCGGCGCTCGCCGCCCTCGGGATGCGTGATTTCCACATCGACCCAGGCCGAACGGTCGCCACTGCGCGCCTCCAGCACCATCCCGGCCGCCGCCGGAAGGACATCGCCAAGCGCCTTACCCAGTGCCGTCGCTGCATTTTCACGCACAATCGCCTCTGCCGCCGGGTTCATATCGACGACTCGCCCCCGCCAATCGAGCACGATCACGCCGGCATCCAATTCCTCAAATACATTCTCGCGCGCCACCGGAACGACATCGAGAAAGCCGAAGCGGAAAAGACTCCAGCCGATCAGCAACCCGCCCAGACCAAAGCCAAGAGGCGTCAGATCAACATGCGAGATCGGGCCGAGGGAGGAGAGCCAGAGGAGGTTACCCGCGCCCGGCAAGGCGGCGGCGAGGAGCAGCACCAAATATTGTTTGCGCATAAAAGACTGTGCCCGCAGCGCCGCACGAAGGAGCATCAGGGTGGCGAAGCCGTAGACCCCGAGGCCGTAGATCATCCACACGCGGTACCAGGGACCGCCCTCCCAGCGTAAAAACGGGTAGCCACCTCGCGAGTAAAGCGTCACATCGCGCCACATCATGCCGTCGGTGCCATTGGCCTGAACCAAGGTGAGCGTCACGATAGGAAGGATCGCCAGGAGAGCCATCTGGGGGGCCGAAATCCGGCCGCGACCGCGGGTAAAATCGGAGACGAAGACCGCCCAGGTCACCGGCACCGCCACGACACCGAAATACATGCAGCGCGACCAGAAGAGTTTGGCCTCAAGGGTTGGCGCGGAGAGCTCCAGGCCGTAGCCCGCCGACCAGATCGACACGGCTAGGAGCTGGAGCGCATAGGGGCCCACCCCGGGCGCAGGACGGCGCCGCCAGACCCGAAAGGCCAGCACCGCCAGAAAAGCGCAGGCAAAGAGAAGAAACGAGCTGTAGGCGAGGTAGGTCAAATCGCCCCTTCCGCTGAGTTTCTCATCACTCCCGACAATTATCCCGGATCCGCTGACAATCCAAGGTCGAGCAGGCCGCGCCGCTGGATTGCACCATTGTGCGACGACCGGCATGATGCGCTCCGGTCCGAGGGGAGAGACAAGACGATGCCATTGCTACGATTGCAGAATGACGCTCTACGCTTGGAGGTGCTGCCGGAGGCCGGGGCGAGCATCGTCACGCTGGCGATCCGGCGCGAGGGGCGCTGGGTCCCGCTGATGCGCGCGACCCCACGCGAGGCGATTGCCCAGCTCGACTCCTCAGCCATGGCGGCGTTCGTGCTGGCGCCCTTCTCGAACCGACTGACCGATGCCCGCTTTCATTTTGCTGGCAAGACCTGGCAGCTCGAGGCCAATTTCACAGGCGGCTACGCGATCCACGGCTGCGTGCGCCAGCAACCCTGGGAGGTCGTCGCATGCAGCGACGAGAAGATCCGCCTTGGTTTTGACTCGGCGGCCCTTCCCGACCCAGGCTTCCCCTTCCCCTTTGCGGCCACGCTGACCTACACCGTGCACGCCGACACCATGACCGCGCGAATCGAACTCATGAACCGCGGCACCGGGCCGATGCCCGCCGGCTTCGGCTTCCACCCTTATTACGAACGCACCCTGCTGGACCCGAACGAAAAGGTCGAGTTGCAAATGCGGACCACGGGCGCCTACACGAGCCTGGCACCACAGGAGGCCGCCCGGCCGCTTGTGCCCGAACAAGATTTCACTGAGCGGCGCGCTCTGCCAAGCGCCGGTTTTGACACCTGCTTTACCGGCTGGGACGGCCACGCCGAGCTGCATTGGCCCGGCAGCGGCGTCACGGCCGCGATCGATTGCGATAAACCTTTACGCCATATGGTCCTCTTCACGCCTCCCGGCGAGAGTTTCTTCGCGCTCGAACCCGTGAGCAACGCGAATAACGGCTTCAACCTCCTTGCGGACGGCATCGACGGCTCGGGCGTCGTCGTCCTCGAGGCCGGCGCAACCATGGCCGCCAACTTTCGGGTACACGTCCGCTGAACAATCCGACCATCATTCTGGCCATGGCCCTCGACCTCGAATGCCGTGCTTTACGCGGCATCCTGGACGATGCCCGCGCGTTCGAGACCGGCGGCCTCCAGGGGTACCGCGGGCTCGTCGGCGACGTGCCGACCTGGATCGTAAAGACCGGCATCGGACCCGAGAACGCGGCACGGGCGGCGCCCCTCTTGCTGGCCGCCGAACCACGCGCCCTCGTAGCCACGGGACTGGCAGGCGCCCTCTCCGGCGCCATCCGCCCAGGCGCACTGATCCTCGCCCACGAGGTCCGCAACGGCGCCGCCGCAGAAGCGCCGTCGATGCACCCCGCCCCCGGCCTGCTGGCAACTGCGCGCTCGTCGATTGGCGGCGCCCGGATCTCCACGACCACCGGAATCCTGGTCACCGTCGATGCTCCGATCACCCGCCCGCGCGACAAAGCCGCACTCGCTGCGGCAACCGGCGCGATTGCGGTGGATATGGAAAGCGGCCCGCTGCTGGCGGCGGCCGCCGCCTGCGATATCCCCGCACTCGCCCTACGCGGCATCGCCGACGGCGCCCGCGATACCCTGCCGGACCTCGGTTCGGCCGACCCGGAAAAACTCGCAACCCAGATCCGACTGGCCGGCGGAGCCCTCCTACGGCCGCGCCGGCTGCGCAATCTGATCGGCCTGGCGCTGGGCACGAGACGCGCGCTAAAACGCTTGCAGGCAGCGCATGGTGTATTGGTTCCCGCGCTTGCCAGAACCCTCAGCGCGGGCTACTGACCTCCCGGTCAGCGCTTGCGCCGACAAGCATCTTCGAGGAGGAGAACAGGATGAGATTTCCGCTGCACGTCGCCACGGATATGGCGAAATGGCAATTCCAGAACAAGGTTGCGGGCAACAAACGCTACCCCATCGTACTCATGCTGGAGCCGCTCTATACCTGCAATCTCGCCTGCATCGGCTGCACGCCTGAGCGCCATACCGGCAAGCTCAAAGACCGCCTCTCGGTGGAAGATTGCCTGCAATCGGTCGACGATTGCGGCGCGCCGGTGGTCTCGATCTGCGGCGGCGAACCCACGCTCTACCCCGAAATCGTCGAACTGATCGAGGGCTGCATCGCGCGCAAGAAGCAGGTCATCCTCTGCACCAACGGGATCGAACTCGAGAGCTTCTACGCGAAAATGAAGCCGCATAAACGCCTGTTGATCAATGTCCACCTTGACGGCATGCGCGAGACCCACGATATGGTCTGCCGGCGCGAGGGCGTCTTCGATACCGCAATCGAGCAGATCAAGGAGGGCCTGCGTCGCGGCTACGCCGTCTCGACCAATACGACGGTCTATCGCGAGACCAGCCTTGAGGAACTCGAAGAAATGGCCGCTCTGCTCACGCCGATGGGCGTCCAAGGCATGCTGGTTTCTCCCGGCTACCATTACCAGGCGATCGAAGGCGCGGACGAACATTTCATGTTCCGCGACGAAATCGAGCGCAAATTCAAGCGCGTCATCCAGCTCGCCAAATCCTACGCCATCTCATCTACGCCCCTTTTCCTCGAATTTGCCGCCGGCCTGCGCGACTACCCCTGTACGCCATGGGGCAACCCCACCCGCACGCCAATGGGCTGGCGCGGGCCGTGCTACCTCATCGGCGAGAAATTCTACCCGACCTGGGACGAGTTCTGGACCGGCGTCAATTGGGATTACTGGGAGAGCCGGCAGGACGATCGCTGTCAGAACTGCAAGATGCACTCCGGCTTCGAGCCCAGCGTGGTCCGCCACCTCGGCTCGAGCGCCGCGGACCTATGGAAAATGGCCCGCTACCAATTTGGCCCGCGACCAGGCGGCCGCCCGGTCGGCGTCGACGGCTAGAGGTCCGGCCTCTACAAGCCCGTGCCGTCAACAGACGGCGCGGCCGAGCGCCCCTTCCAATAGGCGCCGCGGCCCTGATAGTGGCGGCGCGCCGAGTCCAAGGTCATCGCAGCATAAAGAGTTCCGGCCAGCGGCAGGGCGAGCGCCAGGAGCGGGCTGCCGCCGTATAGCGTGAGTGTTGGAACGAAGGTCGCGGCCATCAACAACCAACTCGCCAGCCCGGCAAAGAAAAGCGCGGGCGAGGACTCGACCAGGCCCGCGACCGTAGCCATAGGCGGCACGAGATAGAGCAACCCAAGGCCGAGCATCGTGCCGGCAAGCAGTAGCCAGGAATATTGCAGTTGGGTAAAGGCGCTGCGCGCGACCATCTTCCAGACATCGGCCAGCCCCATATAGGAACGGATACTGCGCTCGCTTGCGGTCAGCCCGAGCCAGATCGGGCCCTGCTCCTTCATGATCCGACCAAAGGCACAATCGTCGATGACCTCGCCGCGTAGCCGCGCGACACCACCGGCACGCGCGAGCGCCTCGCGGCGCAGCAAGAGACAGCCGCCAGCGGCAGCCGCGACCTTGGAGCCCGGGTCATTGACCAACGCAAAGGGGTAGAGCTTCTGGAAGAAATAGACGAATGCCGGAACCAGCAATCGCCCCAGGCCCCGGTCGGCTTCGAGCCGCACCATCAGCGAGAGGAGCATCAAACCACCGGCCTCGGCGCGCGCCACCAGGCGGCGCAGATTGCCGGGTGAATGTTCGATATCGGCATCGGTGAAGAGCAGCCACGGGGCGTCGCCATCAATTGCCGCGGCCTCGACCACACCGGTCTGCAAAGCCCACATCTTGCCGACCCAGCCTGCCGGGCGCGGCGGTGTGGCAACCACGCGCAAGCGCTCCTCGCAGCCCAATCGCCGCGCCAGCGCCGTGGCGCGCGCGCTCGTATCGTCGCTGCTCTCATCGTCGGCCAGCACGATCGTCAGGCGCCCGGGATAATCCTGCTGCAAAAGCGAAAGCAACGAGCGCTCGATCACCTCGGCTTCGTCGCGCGCCGGCACGACCGCGAGCAGATGCGGCCAGACGGCTGGCGCGATATCGCTGCCCGCAAGCCGCTGATCGCCCACCCAGAACCGACCATGAAAAAAAGTCAGATAAACCCAGGCCGCAAGCGAGAGCCCGGCGACCGCCAGAGGCAAACTCATGCTGCCCTGGTCGCCGCGTGCACGCGCCCTTGCCGGCAGCAAGCTTCGGCGGCGAGCCGGCCGCTGAGCGCCGCACTCTCCAAGGTGGCGGGCAGGCCCGTCTGCACCCAATCGCCGGCGAGGAAAAGCCCCGCGACCCGCGTCTCGACCGGCGGACGCGCGGCGTGGGCGGCGATGGTCGGCGCCATGGTCGCATGAAGCTCGCGGACAATATGCATATCCCCGGCCGAAATTCCCTCCACTTCGGGAAGTAAATCATGCAATTCCTGCTCGACCAGACGCGCCACCTCGCGGTCAGCTACGCCCGCAAGCCCACGCGCGCC
Organism: Deltaproteobacteria bacterium; assembly: GCA_046583355.1. Taxonomy (GTDB): domain Bacteria; phylum Desulfobacterota; class Binatia; order UBA12015; family UBA12015; genus UBA12015. Next base: position 87,528 of record JAYGCM010000087.1, on the reverse strand, counting down.
ACTGATCACACACGAGAGGAGCCCGCCGGGGCCCGTACGATCACGCCGGATGCAATCGGCATTGAAGACCCATTGTGTGGTCGTGCCGAGCAAGCCGGTGACAGCAGGCAAGGCGGCCGGTGCCGGCAGCGGCACATGCACCGAGACGATCGGTGCGGTCTCGAATAAGGCGTCGGGCAGACCGCCGAGTGCGTCGGGCGCCGCGAGGGCACCGATCTGCAAGCCGGCCAGTTGCGACGGCGTGAGCGTCAGGACGATGGCGGCGGCGCCGCGCTCACTACCGTCCTTGCAGCGCAGACCAGAGACAGAACCATCCGCTGCGAGCGTAATGGCGGTGGCATTGCCGCCCGTCACCAATTCGACGCCAGCGCGTGCCAGCGCTATTCGAGCGGGCTCGGCGATGAGTTCCGAGAGTGGCACCGCCGGCAGGACGATCGCGGCGTCGGCGGCGCGACCGAAGAAGGCTCGTTCGATCACGGCAGCAAAAAGCGTGGCCGACGCAATGCGTGGGTCATCATTGAGTGCGGCGAGCGCAAGCGGGTACCAAAGCACCTCGCGGATTCGGGCACTCTGCCCCGCTACGACAAGCGCCTCTTCAACCGTCTCGCCTGCCAACGCGACTGGGGCGCCATGCGCGCGACGCACCAACGAGAGCGCTCCCCGCGCCGCACGCAGGCGCTCGCGCGGCGTAAGCAAGGTGAAGGAGAGCAAGGCACGACCGAGATGGAAGGGCGCCGGAGCGCGACCCGCCGCGAGAAAGGCCCGGCCGCCGGCTTCGCGCAATTCGACCTCAATCCCGCGTTGGCGATAAAGCCTATCGGCCGCACCGATCCGGGTGAGAAAAGCGATCATCTCATGGTAGCAGCCGAGCAGGGCATGCTGGCCGTTATCAAAGGACATGCCGGAGTTTTTATCCGAAAACGAGAAGGCGCGACCACCAAGAAAAGGCCGTCGCTCGACCAATGCGACACGCAGACCCGCGTCCGCCAAATGAAGTGCGGCCGCAATACCGGCAACCCCGCCGCCGACCACGATTGCCGCCGCGTCAGGGTTCACGAACCCGCCGGGTTGAGCCACGTCCAGGCAGCACGCCAGGCCCGGCCCGGCTTCGATACGCGGACCGGTTGGTGAATCACGGCCGCACCGGCCAATTCCACTCGGTCCAGCAATGCCGAATACACCGCGCGCATCGCCTCGGCAGATTTGAGCCGACGCCGGATCTCCGGATCCTCCGGCTGCAACTCCGCGGCGCGTGCATAAAGCCACCGCGCGCGCGCGACCTCCAACTCCACCAGACGACCCAGCGCCGGCGTCTCGCGCCCCTCGAGAATCGACTCCTCGGAGCAACCCACAAGGCGGAGATTCTCCTGCGGCAGGTAGATCCGTCCGCGGCCGGCATCCTCGCCGATATCGCGAAGGATATTCGTCAACTGAAAGGCCTTGCCCAATTCGGTGGCATACGCATCTGCCACACCCGCCGGTGCGCCGAAGATTCGCACACAGAGCAGACCGACCGTCGAGGCAACCTGGTAGCAATATTTCTCCAGGTCCTCCGTAGTCTCGTAGCGACTCACGCTCAGATCCGTGACCACACCGTCGATGAGGTCGTCGAAGGGGTGGCGCAGCAAAGCAAACGAATCGATCGCCCAGGCAAGCGCGCGGCCAATCGCGTGCGCGGGGCGCCCGGCGAAGACCCGGTCGATCTCGCGGCGCCATGCATCGAGCCTATCTTGCGGGCTGGTAGCACCCGCATCGTCGGCGATATCATCGGCGGCGCGGCAAAAGGCGTAGACCGCCGAGAGCGCGTCACGCTCCGCACGGGGCAAGAGCAGGAAGGCGAAGCGAAAGCTGGATTGGCTCTGCCGCAAGACCTCACGGCAGACGCCGAGATCCGATTCGAGCGCGGCCGCCCCGCCCAGAGAGAATTGGGCTTCTGAAGAGTTCAACATCGTATCACCTCCGCGAGCGCCGCCTCAGTGCCGCGAGCAGGCGCCTTTGGCCGCAGAGCCGAGGCGAAGATCTGAACCCGTGCGAGCGCGCCCAGCCTGGGGCGCACCCGCAGGAGGTCGTCAATTCCGGCCTCGACCTTGGCCAGGATGGCGAGTCCGCCGCCCGCAAAGCAGCGGATCTCAAAAGCGGCGCGCCGCGGCAGAAGTGCCGCCAACTCGGTGCCGCATTGCAGGGAGCGGCGTGCGCGTTCGATCTCCAACTCCATCAGGGAGCGGAAGGCCGGGTTCACCTCGCCGCGCTCGATGGCGACCCGCGCTCCCGGGTGGGCGTCGAGGTCGGCCACCGGCAGCGTGCTGCGGCCGCGCAGCAGGTCGACCGAGAGATCCTGCCAGAAATTCACCAATTGCAGGCCGGTGCAGACTTCGTCCGAGAGCGCATCGGCCTCGACGTTGCGCACGCCAAAAAGGCCGAGCACGAGGCGGCCAACGGGACATGCGGAGTCGCGGCAATAAGCCCGCAGCGCCGCAAAATCGCGGTAGGTTTGAAAATCCGCATCGTAGCGAAAGGCCCGCATAAGCTTGCGCAGCTCGGCCACCTCAAGGCCGCATTCCTCAATCGTATGTGCCGTCGCCACAAAAACCGGCGCCACACTCTCGCCGGCCAGGGCGCGGTCGAGATCATCTTCCCAGCGGTCGAGCGCGCCGATGCGGTCGGTGGGGGTATCCGGCTCGTCGGCGATATCGTCCGCGCCGCGCGCGAACGCGTAGAGTGCAGCGAGATGCCGCCTCTCAGCCGCCGGCAGAAGCCGGGAGCCGATGCGGAAATTCTCGTAATGCGAAGAGGCGATCTTCTCACATTCTGCATAGGCCGCGCGAAGCTCGTCCATGATCTCAGCCGGCCTTTGCCACCAGCGCCCCTGCGGCGGCGCGCTGGTATATGCGCTTATCGTCAACCGTCCCGGCGTAGAAGAAGGGACCGACAAAATCAGCCGGCGGCACCTCAGGCGACTCGGCGCCGCGTAGGCCGGCCTCGGCATGGTGGCGCTCGTATTCCTCGATCTCGACCTGGCGGCGTGCATCCAGCATCGCTTCAAGACCGAAACCCTCGGCCTCGCTTACCGCACCCGGCAGCACGCGCCCGGTGAAAAATTCCGAACAACAGCCGCTGCCGTAGGAGAAGAAGGCCAGATCCTTACCGACAAGCGCCGCCGCCTCCCGCTCCAAAGTCGCGGCCAGCCCGAAATACATGGACGCCGTGTAGGTATTGCCGATCCGTCGCGAGGCCCAGAGCGTGCCATCGACGCGCTCGTCATAATCGGCCTTGACGGCGGCCGAGAGGTCTTCGCCCAGCCGCTCTGCGCGCGCGGCATTCGATTGCCAATCTTTCGGCGCCAGCATCGCATGTGCCTTCCACGCCATCTTGGGAAAAGGCGTGTGGTAGAGAAAGCGGGCGAAGCCATCGAGAACGACATGCTCGCCCTGCGGCAACTCGCCGGCGGCCTCGATCTGCCCACGGTAGTCCGCGAAGGCTCCGGCGAGCGCATCGAGATAACAATCGAGCGAATATTTTCCGTCGACCAGCGCCTGAGCCATATCGAGCGGCCGCCAGAAATCATGCACCTGGCCTGCGAATACGCCGATGCTGCGGCGATCCAACTCGACAATAGTCGGATCGGCCGCGACCACCATCGCCACCGCGCCCGCGCCCTGCGTCGGTTCGCCGGCGGAATGCGGCGGGTATTTCGCGATATCGGTCGCAATCACCAACGCCTTGCGTCCCCGTGCCGAACCCGAGGCGATCCAATCACATGCGGTTTGGAGAGCGGCCGTGCCGCCATAGCAGGCGTGTTTCACTTCATAGGTACGGCAGGTACTCGGCAGGCCGAGCAACTCGTGAACGAAGATCGCTGAGGCCTTGGAATGATCGATTCCCGATTCCGTACCGACGATACAAAGGCCGATTTCGTCGGGGGAAACGTCGCTGCCCAGGGCGCGCAGGCCCGCGTTGGCGGCCAGCGAGACGGTATCTTCCCAAGGCGGCACAACCGCCATCTCGTGCATGCCGAGTCCAGCCTTCAGCTTCGCCACCGGCGTATCGCGCGCCTCGGCCAGCTTCTCCGCCGCCAGCACCTCGCCCGGCACATAAACACCAATTCGATCGATCCCGACCTTCTTCGTCATACTCATCCCTCTTCCCTGCCTCCGCCACCTTCAGCCAATGAAACGAAGCGCGCCAATGCCATCAACGGAAAAATGCAGCGATAGCCGTCGTAGCGAAGATAGAAATGGTTCGGGAAACCGGTTCCCGTGAACTCCGCCTCCGCCCAACTTCCATCGGCTTCCTGCATCCGGCACAGGTAATCGGCCGCATCTTCGAGTTCGCGGCTGGTGCGGCCATCACCACTGACCAGACCCATCAAGGCCCACGCGGTCTGCGAGGCCGTGCTCGTACCTTGCGCGCTCAGGCCGGCATCGGCGTAGCTGGCGCAAGTCTCGCCAAAGCCGCCGTCTTCGTTCTGCACTGAGCGCAACCATGCCGTCGCGCGTGCCATCATATCTTGATCGGCCGGCGCACCGATCGCGCGCAGTCCGAGAAGCACCGACCAGGTACCGTAAATATAATTGACTCCCCAGCGCCCCCACCAGGAACCGTCGGGCTTCTGGGTGCGGCGCAGGAAGGCGCGCGCGGCCCGCACCCGTGGCTCGTCGGCGCCCTTGCCCACCTGCCCCATCAGCTCCAGGAGACGACCGGCCAGGTCCTCGGTAGGCGGGTCGATCTGCGCCTTCATATCGGCAAAGGGCAACTCGTTGAATACATGATTGTCGTTGTCGACATCGAAGGCGCCGTAGCCGCCGTCTTTGCTCTGCATGCCGATGGTCCAATCGAAGCCGAGCCGAAAGGTCTCGGTATCGCGGCGCCCGGCGGCGTCGAGGGACATCAGGATCACGGCCGAGTCATCGACATCGGGATAGAAATCATTGGCGTATTCAAAGGCCCAGCCGGCGGCCGGCAGGTCGGGACGCTTGATGGCCCAATCTCCCTTGCGGCGGATCTGTGCGTCTTCGAGCCAACGCACAGCGCAGCGCACGACCTCGGAATCCGGACTCTCGCCCGCATCCAGCAGGCCACGTACGACCAGAGCCGTATCCCAGGTCGGTGAGACGCAGGGCTGGAAGAGCAGATGACCATCGCGCTCGACGAGGAAATCATCGATTGCCTGAATGCCGGCGACGACTGCCGGGTGTTCGGCGGCGCAACCCATCGCGCGCAAGGCCAGAACGGAATTGATCATCGCCGGCTGGATGCCCGCCCAACCACCGTTTTTATCCTGGCGCTCCAGCACCCAATGCAGCGCCCGCTCCATCCCGCTTGCCCGCCAGGAGACCGGCAGACGGTCAAGCAGACGGAAGACCTTGTCGGCCTGAACGAAGAAATTTTTCCACGAGAAAATGGACTCGGCTTCCGGGAAGGCGTAATCCGCTGCCTGCGGAGCGCGCACCCAAAGCTCGGCGATCCCCGTGCTGGCCGGAATCGAAACAGCCGGGCGGTGTTGCCCCAGGATCAGCAAAGGGACGACAGTCGAGCGCGCCCAACTCGACATATTGTAGATCGAGAAGCGGAAGCGCTCGGGCAGAAGCATGACCTCCGGCGGCAAAGCGGGCACGCCTTCCCAGGGGAATTGGCCGAAGTAGGCGAGAAAGAACCGGGTGAAGACCTGCGCTTGGGCTGCTCCACCACCGGCGAGGATGAACGCGCGCGCGCGGCGCATCGGCTCCTCCTCTGCATCATGGCCGATCAGCTTGAGCGCGAAATACGCCTCAATGCTGCCCGAGAGGTGTCCGGCGCCGCCGTAAAAAAGAGGCCAGCCGCCATCTTCGCCCTGGGTCGCCAGAAGGTGCTCGCCGAGACGAGCTTCGACCTGCGGCATCGCGCGGCCCAAAATCCGGTTGAAGAAGATATATTGGGCGTCCATGGTCGCATTCGCTTCCATGGAGAAATGCCAATGGCCCTCTTCGGCCTGGCGCTGCAAGAAGTACTCGCGCGAACGCGCAACCGCCTCGCGGGCGCGTGCAAGCAGCCCGGGCGAAACGCCCGATTTCATCTCTGGTGCCAGCCCAACCGACATTCTCTCCTCCGTGAAATCCGCCGGTTCCCAAACACCAAACCGATCGGTCAGGAACTTTCATAGGACTAGTCCGGAAAGGAGTCAACTTGCCAGACCGGTCGGTCAGGGTGGGGGCACCGCTGCCTCTCCAAGCAGAGCCCGGCGGCTCGCGAGGAGGGAGTGGTATCACGCGGACCGCCACACCCAGAGAAGGGATCAGGAGTGCGGAATTTCCAGGTCGAAAACGGGGTTGCGCTGCCCCGGCTCGATCACCCGCAGCACCACCTCCGGCGCCGCGGCCGAGCCCAGCACATCAATGACAACGAATCCCGTATGGGCATGGGCAAAGATCGTCTCGTCGATATTCGTCACCGGACTCACCTTATCCTCGGAGCCAGCGCCGCTGACCACCTGGATGGCGGCGATCTCGCCACCATCGAGGATCTGCAAAGCATGGTCGTGGCCCGCGGCATAGACCAGCGGCGGGTTCTTCTTGAGCGGCCCCGAGAGCTGGCCGATCATCTCGATATATTGCGGCTCGCCCAGATCTTGCAGGTAGAAACCCAGTCCCAACACGGCGTTCTCAAAAAGAGTGCCGACAAAGCCACGCGGCATGCCGCCATGCGCGCTCGCCGAGGTAAACGGATGGTGCGCCGCTACGATCACCAGGTCGTCAGCATGCCGGGTGAGTTCCGCATCGAGGGCGGCCACCACCTCGGCGGCCGAGTTGCGGCCCGGACAATCGACTCGCTTATCGGCCGGCACCCACCACCATTGCGTATCGATCAGGATCGCCACGATAGCGCCGCGCCCATCGGCGCCGGCGGGCGCCAATTCCACCACGGACGGCCCCGGGCAGCCTCCTTGAGGCCGGAAACGCGCGTGCCCGGCGCCCTCGGCTTCGATGAACTCCTCCTGATTGTACAAGATATGCGCGCGAGTCGGGTCAAAGCCGCCCCAATCGTGGTTGCCCGGCACGAAGATCTTCTGCGCCCGCGTGGCCGCGAGTTGTTGGCGCAGGATTCCTTCGCCCCGTTCACGATCATCGTCGGTCAACCCGCTCATATAGAGGTTGTCACCGAGGAAGAGGACGGTCGTGCGCGAAGAGGCCGCGTTGCCCCAGACGCCGAGTGCGCCATGGGAGGGCTCGACCTCGCCGGGATCGCCCGTATCGCCGATCAGAATGATGCGATGGCGCAGGTCCGCCGGCTGTAGGGCCGCGGGGTCATTGGCCAGCGAGGGGCGCACGAAGGCCGGCCCGGAGGCGGGGTAATTCGGGCCTTCCAGACGCTGCTTCGCCGCACAGCCCGCAAGCAGGCCACAGGCGAGAACCAGAGTGAGCAGAGACGAGTCACGTAAAGAGCGCATGCCCACGCTCTACACGATAGCGTCAGGTCGCAAAACCGCCGATATAGGGCAGCCGAGCCGCCGTCTCGTGGACCTGTGCCATGCCCTCGAGGAGTGTGCGCGTCGCGTCCCAGGTGCCACTGAGAAATTGCTGGCGGGCCGAGGCCGGAAGCGTCGCCGCGTAGCTCTTCGCGCCGTGACGGACCTGCCCGGCAGCCACGTCCAACTCCACCGCTTCGGCCGGGTTTTTTTCGACCGCCTGCATCAGATCTTCGAGATCCGCCGAGGCCAGCGTCATGCAGGGAATCCCCAGGGCGACGCAATTGCCGAAGAAAATATCGGCGAAGGATTCCCCCACCATGGCGTGCACACCCCAGCGGTGCATCGCCTGCGGCGCGTGCTCACGCGAAGACCCACAGCCGAAATTCTTATTGACAACGGCCACCTGCGCACCCTTGGCGCGGTGCTTCGGGTCGTTCATCGGATGGTCGAGTTCTTTGCCCTCGGCATCGAATCGCACGTCATAGAAGGCCAGCTCGCCCATCCCATCAAAGGTCACAGCCGTCATGAAGCGCGCCGGAATGATCCGGTCGGTATCGATATCGTTGCCGCGAATCGGCACGGGATGGCCGGCAACCGAGGTCACGGGGAGCGTTTCGTCGTTCTTTTCCTCAGACATCAGCGTCTCCTTCGGGCAATATATCGCGCACATCGCAGACCTCGCCGGCAATCGCAGCCGCGGCGACCATCGCCGGACTCATCAACAAGGTCCGGCCCGTCGCGCTGCCCTGCCGGCCCTTGAAATTGCGATTGCTCGAGGACGCGCAAACCTGGTTGCCTTTGAGCTTGTCGGGGTTCATGGCGAGGCACATCGAGCAACCCGGCAGGCGCCATTCGAAGCCGGCTGCCGTGAATACGGCCGGCAGGCCTTCGGCCTCGGCCTGGCGTGCCACCTCTTGGGAACCCGGCACGACAATCGCCTGTACCGTGCTGGCTACCGTGCCCGTGCGGGCGACTTTCGCCGCCTCGCGCAGATCCTCAATGCGACCATTGGTACACGAACCGATGAACGCCACGTCGATCTTCGCACCGCGAATCGAGTCGCCCTCGTGCCAATCCATATAAGCGTAGGCGTCCTCGGCAACCGGCTTCTCATCCGCGTCGAAATCGCCCGGCAGCGGAATCGCCTCGCCGATGCCGACGGCCTGGCCGGGGTTGATGCCCCAGGTGACCGTCGGTGTGATTTCGCTGGCAGGAATGACGACTTCATCGTCAAATACGGCATCGGCATCGGAAGCCAAGCTGCGCCACCACGCGACGGCGCGCTCGAAGGCTTCGCCCTCGGGCACATAATCGCGCCCCTTCAAATAGGCGAAGGTCGTCTCGTCGGGGTTCACGTAGCCGCAACGCGCGCCGCCTTCGATGGACATATTGCAGACGGTCATCCGCTCCTCCATCGTCATGCGGTCAAAAACCTCGCCGGAAAATTCGTAGGCAAACCCGACTCCACCCTTGACGCCGAGGCGGCGGATGATGTGCAGAATCACGTCCTTGGCATAGACCCCGCGGCGCAATTCGCCATTGACTACGATACGCCGCGTCTTCGGGCGCTGCATCGCCAGGCATTGGGTTGCCAGCACATCGCGCACCTGACTGGTGCCGATACCGAAGGCAACCGCGCCGAACGCGCCATGCGTGCTGGTATGGCTATCGCCGCAGGCAATCGTCATGCCCGGCTGGGTGAGCCCGAGTTCGGGGCCGATCACATGCACCACGCCCTGATGGCCCGATTCCGGCCCGAAGAATTGAATCCCACCGGCGCGGGTATTCTCCTCCAACGCGCTCATCATGATCTCGGCCTGCGCGTCGCGCAGCGGCCGGGTCTGATCATCGGTCGGAATGATATGATCCACCGTCGCAAAGGTGCGGTCAGGAAATGCCACCGGCAGGCCAGCTTCGCGCAACATGGCGAAGGCCTGCGGGCTCGTGACCTCGTGAATCAGGTGCAGCCCGACAAAGAGCTGGCTCTGACCCGATTCGAGTTCGCGGACGGTGTGAGCGTCCCACACCTTATCGAGAAGATTTTTGCCCATGCAGAAGAGTTAGCCCTCCGCCGCGCCGCTGGCAAAAATCGCGCGCCCGCCTGTTAAGACAATCGTAGAACGCCATGCTCTCGATGGAAGAAGATATCGTCGCCGTCGGCGGCGACCTGCACAGCGAAACCCTCATCGCAGCCTACCGCCAGGGCATTTTCCCCTGGCCGGCCGAAGATCTGCCGCTGCTCTGGTATTGCCCGCAAGACCGAGCGATTCTGCGTTTCGCGAACCTCCATATCGGCCGCGGCCTGGCAAAAGCGCGCCGCCGCACGGAACTCCGCTTCACCATCGACGCGGCCTTCCCGGATGTGATCCAGCAATGCGCATCGCGCTCGCGCCCCGACCAGGACGGCACCTGGATCAACCAGAAGATGGTCCAGGCCTATGAAGACCTGCACGCCATGGGCATTGCGCATAGTGTCGAGGCCTGGCGAGGCGACAAGCTGGTTGGCGGCCTCTACGGTATCGACTCCGGCGGCGCCTTTTCCGGCGAGAGCATGTTCTACGCCGAGGCCGATGCCTCGCGCCTGGCGCTGCTCTTTCTCATCGACCATCTGCGCGCACGCGGCGCCGAATGGATTGATTGCCAGGTAATGACGCCCCATTTCGAGCGACTCGGTGCCGAAGAGATCCCGCGCGCCACCTTCCTCGAGATGCTCGCCGACAGTCTGGCGCGCGGGCAAACGCTCTTCCCCCCCGACGCCTGACTGAACAGGCCCGCTTCCGAATGTTCGCGCGGAAGGCTCGATATCCGGCCGAATAGGGAGGCCCGAAGTCGAGCAAGTTTCCAGCGATGGATCTGCGTCCTGCTGCACGCAGCACATTGTTTCGCAGGCTCGGCTGGGCAGCCCCACACAGGCGAGCAAGAAAGTGGCATGATCGTCCCCACCGCGCTCCTCGCGGCCCTTGCCGGTGGCCCCCTGCATAGCGGCGATTTACACCGCCATGTCGCGCCACGCTTGGCGCCCTTTCGCGGACTGGCCGTCGCCCAGGTCCGCACCACCCTGCGCCGCCTCGCGCGGCGCGGATTGGTCAGCGAAGGCAAGCCCGATGCGCGCGGCCGGATTCCCTTTGCCCTGACCGCGGGCGGCCACCGTCACCTCGAGGCCTGGCTCAAGGCCCCACCGCATTGGCCTCAATCACCACCCGAACTGGTCGCCCGCCTGGCCCTGCTGCGCGAAACCGCCAACACGGAGATCCTCGAGACTGCCGTGCAGAATCAACGCGACGCCCTCCTCTACCGCTGCACCTTGCTCGACCGCATGCCGCCTATCCCCGCAACCACCCACACCACCGCGCTCGCCCGCGCCTACCTCAACATCGACCTCGCCTGGCTGAACGAAGGGGGCGAAGACCCCGCGCCGGAAGATCCGGACCTCTAAAAGAGCCCGCCCTGCGTCCCGGGCGGCAAGGCCGCCCGGGAGCCCGCGGGTTCCAGGCAAAGCGGGTCATCATAGCGCGGGCTGTTGACGCGGGTCGTCACGGCCATGGCGGAGAAATAATCGTCAGCGACCGGGGCAAAGAGATGGCTGAGTTGGTCGGGCTCGATCTCGGTATCGAGCCAGCTCGCCCAGGCCTGCGGCGCGAGCACGACCGGCATGCGGTCGTGGATTCCCTCCATTTGACCATTCGGCGTCGTGGTGAGCAGAGCACAGGATTCGAGCGTCTCGCCGCCGTTACCCTCCCAATGCTCCCAGAGACCGGCCAGGGCAAAGGGCGCCTGATCAGGCCGGCGCATCAGATACGGTTTCTTCCCACCGGGGGCCTTCTGCCATTCATAGAAGCCGTCGGCCGGGACCAGGCAACGGCGTTTACGGAAGGCCGAGCGGAAGGAAGGCTTCTCGGCGACGGTCTCGGAGCGGGCGTTGATCATCGGGCGCCGGGTCGGGCGCTCCGCCATCCAGGAAGGGACCAGGCCCCAATGCAACGAGTCGAGCTGGCGACCGCCCTCGGCCGACGCGCGCACGACGGGGATATCGGTACCGGGCGCGATATTATAGCGCGACACCCAGGAGACGGCGGGCACCAATACACCGAAGACCTCGGCGATCTGTTGGGCCGGTGAGGTAAGCGTGTAGCGGCCGCACATGGCGTCAGCCGGCGCGCTGCTCGAGCGCGTAGGCTTTGGCCCAGCGGTAATCGGGCTTGCCGCTGGGCGAACGAACGATCTCGGCCACGAAATGCATCTCGCGCGGCACCTTATAGCCAGCGATTTTCTGCCGGCAGGCCTCTTGGACGGATTCGAGCGTGGGTGTGCAATCGGGCCGCGGCTGCACCACGGCGCAGACGCGCTCGCCCCAGCGCTCGTCGGGCACACCGACGATCGTACAATCAAAGACTTCGGCATGGCCCTTCACGGCCGCCTCGACCTCCTCGGGGAAAATCTTCTCGCCGCCCGAATTGATCGATACCGAGCCGCGGCCGAGCAATGTGATCGTGCCATCGGCCTCGATCCGCGCGAAATCCCCCGGCATCGCGTAGCGTATGCCGTCGTAGGTGACGAAGGTCTCGGCGGTTTTGACAGGGTCGTTATAGTAGCCGATCGGGATATCGCCGCTGCGAGCAAGACGACCGATCTCACCCGAACCCGCCGCAACCGGCTTGCCCGCATCGTCGAGCACGAAGGTCGCACCGAGCTTCTTGACCCGCGGCCCGCCCTTCATATCGGTCTTGCCCTTCTCGACGAAGATCATGCCGTTGTTGCCGCTCTCGGACGAACCGATGGCGTCGATCATCAGGAGCGACGGAAAATGGTCGAAGAAGCGATCCTTGACCGAAGGGGAGAAGGTCGCGGCGCTGCTGGTCAGGAGGAAAAAATTCGACAGATCGCGCCGGTGCTCTTGGTCAAGCGCCTCAATCAGCGGGCGACCCATCGCGTCGCCCGTGATCATCATTGAATTGACCTTCTCCTGGGCGATCAGATCCCAAACACTTTGCGGCGAGAATCGCGCCACCAGCACAATCTTGTTGCCGGTGAAGCTCTGGCCCATGCAGGCCCATTGCGTCGCGCCATGCATCAGAGGTGCGATCGGCAAAAACGCCATTGGCGTGTCGCCGGCCTTGGCGATCATATCTTCGGGCTTCTCGATGCGCTCGCCACTATGGGGGTCGATGCCGCCGCCGAGCGCGTAGAGCACATCCCGGTGCCGCCAGACGACGCCCTTGGGCATTCCCGTGGTGCCGCCGGTATAAAGAATATAATGGTCGTCGCCCGAGCGCGGAGCGAAATCGCGATCAGGTGGGTTTGCCGCCAGCGCATCTTCGTAATCGGGCGAGTCCAGCCCGGCCAGGTCCGCGCCGCTGCCGTCTTCGATGCAGAGCAGGCCACGCAGCTCCGGCATGGAGTCGCGCACGCTCGCGACCAAAGGCGCAAACTCGCGGGCGTAGATCAGCCCCTTCAAATCGGCGTTGCCGACGATATAGCGCAGCTCGTCTTCGACGTAGCGGTAGTTGATATTGATCCAGACCGCGCGGATCTTGAAGATCGCCCAAAGAGCCTCGACCCATTCAACCGAGTTGAGGGCGTAGATTCCGACATGGTCGCCCGGCTCGATGCCTTGGCCCTTCAGTGCATGCGCAAGGCGATTGGCCCGCGCCTCCATCTCGGCGTAGGTGCGCCGCTTGCCCTCGCAGACCAGGTACTCGCGTTGCGGGAACTCATCGACAGTGCGCTCGAATAGATCGGCCAGGTTGAAGTCCATGTGCCTACCCAACCCCCTGGATTCGGGAGGCGCAACGAAAAAGCCGGCAAGCGCTGATGCGCCTGCCGGCTTCGGAGTGGAGCAGATGGGATTTGAACCCACGACCCCCACGTTGCGAACGTGGTGCTCTCCCAACTGAGCTACTGCCCCCTACATCGGCCATCGAAAGCGCCGAGGGAATGGGAGGGTTTATCAACGGCCCACCCGACCTTCAAGGTGGGCCGACCAGCGGCCCTGCGGCCGGCCCGGATTCTCAGACCCCACGCAGAGCGGAATGCAACTCCTCCATCCGCGGACAGGCCACACCATGGCGCCTTGCCACCGCCAATGGCGCGGCGTAGATCGCATCGATCTCAAGCGGACGCCCGCCACGCCTATCGAGCAACATACTCGGCAGGTAGGCACCCATCGCCGCCGTATTCTCGAACATTGCCGCCTGGAAACTCGCCGCTATCGCGACACCGGCGGCGGCCGCCACGGCGCGCACTTCGTGCATCAACTCGGCAATCAGCGCATGGTCCTGCGGATCCTTCATCAGTGCATCGGTGGGGCAATCGCGCAAAGCGCAGAGCCCGTTATACGGGATATTCCAGACCAGCTTCTTCCAACGGGCCGTGGCCAGATCCTCTTCGAGCACGACGGGGATGCCGGCGCGCTCGAAATCCGCGCCCATGGCGCGCATGCACGCGCTGATGCCGGCCGAGGCGCCACCGGGCAAATACTCACCGAAGCGCACCTGACCATAATCGGAATGCCGGATATGACCGGGCCCGACCTTATTCGAGCAGAGAAAAGAGAGGCCGCCGAAGATGCGATGCTGCGGCAGAAAAGCCGCGATCTCCTCTTCGATGCCGAGCCCGTTCTGCATCACGACAACCACCCCGCTTTTCCCCACGGCGGGCGGAATCAACTCGGGCAACTGGGCATTACCGGTGGATTTGAGACAGACAAGCACCACATCCGAGGGAGGGAGATCCGTCGGGGCCGCGTAGATCTCTGGTTTGGCGATCGAGAAATCTCCCTCAGGAGACTCGACGCGAAGCCCATGGCGGCGGACATGCGCAAAATCGCTATGCAGCAGGAAACGAACGCGCACGCCGCCGTGGTGCAGACGTGCCCCATAATAACCGCCCAGAGCGCCTGTCCCCAACACCGTATAGGTCCGTTCTTCCATCAGAGAACGACTCTATGAGGAGCGGCCGAAGAGTGCACCATCCGCAAGCAGGCCTACTTTTCGCCGAGCGGTCCGGCCGGAATGCGACCGACCGCGAAGGTCTTCCGCACACGCGCCAGGGGCGCCTCTTCTCCCTGCTGAATGAGTTGGATCTCCAACTCATAGGTTCCCGCGGCGCCACCCGGCGGCGAGACCGAGATGGACGTGGGCATCTTCGTTCCCGGCGCAAGATCGCGCAGCAAGCGTGCGATCGCCGTCGGTGCCGACCAAGGCGCCCCCGGCGCACGCCAACGATAGGCCAAGCCGACCAACCCATGCGGCAACTGGCCCAAGGCGGGCAGCGCGCACGGGCTGGCGTTGGTGATCTGCATGCCGATTCGCACGCCTACCGGAAGCCGCGAAAAACGCGCCGGTGCCTCCAGGATCGTCAGACCGATCGGCCGGCAATTCTCGCCCAGCGGCGCGACCGAGGTACCAGCAAAGGTTGTCCCCGAGCGCCGCGGTGGCGCCGCCAGGCGCGCGGCCCAAGGCTGCTCGGCGGCAATCTCCACCCGGTAGACCTCGACCGCGCCGAACGCCTTTGCCAGCACGAGGCCCGGCGGCAGGGCACCCGACCACCGACGCGCCTCATGCGGCGCCAAGGCGTCGCGGTGCAGCACCAGCCAGCCCACTCCGGTCAGATCCACCAACGCCTGCAGAGCGTCGCCATCGGGGAGGTCACGCAAGGCTGGGAAAACCGCCCCCGACGCCGGCGGCGGGTAGGCGGTATAGCCGTTGACCAGCGGGCGCCAATGCAGGGTACTCGCCACCATATACCGGCTATTGCGCAGGTCCGCGCCGAGGTCGCCCGAGAGCCGCGTCGGACCGGGAATCTCCACTACCGCCGACTCTCCCTCCTGCTGCGCCAGCCAGAGATAGGCCGGCTGGGCGCTCGCGCCCAGCCCGGCCGCCATCGTCGGGCGCACCTCGCTCGACGCACCCAGAACACAGGCTACCGCCAGCGCCATTGCGGCCACCAGGCGCGCCGGTGCGCGCCAATCCCGCAACACCTCGGCCAGCGCAAAGCCGGCCAGCGCCGAGAGCCCCGCGGCGACAATCGTCACAAAGCGGATGGGGACACGCAGCGAAGAAAATCCGGGCAGGAAACTCTGTAAAAACGTATAGGGCGTCGGCAACTCGACACCGCCGGGCAGCACAACCACGGGGCCCAACCCGAGCAGAAGGGAGGCTCCGACCACGGCCCAAAGGGCCAGGCTCGGCAAATGCTGCCGCTCCGCGCGGCGGGCACCACTGGTAGGTGCGAGCCGCAAAACAAGCCCGTAGACAACCAGTGCAAGAGGAATCAGACCCACCCGGTAGATAAAGGCCGATGAGAAATAGGCCGCGAGTGTCCAGGAACCGGCGCGCACGACGGCGCCCGGCTGGTCCGGCACCATGCCGTAGGAGCGCGCCTCCAGGTAGGGGATCGCCAGCGGAATCAACAACACGCCGGCGGCCAGACCTGCCACCAGCAGACCGAGGGCGGCCCGGAGGCGGGACCCGCGGTGGCCGGCGAGCCGCGCCAGCGCGTATACCGGGACGGCCAATAGCGTGAAGAAACCGACGTAAACACAAGAATAAGCTTGCAGGGCGAGACAGGCGGCAAGCGCGACCAGCCAGCGCAGGCGATGGCATTGCAGCCAGAGATCCAACGCGAGAAAAGCCAGCGGCAAGAAGGCGACGGCGAGGTATTGCGGCTGCGGGATCGTCTCGGCGCGAAAGGCCGTGAAGGTATAGGCTGCACCGGCAAAAAAAGCCGCCGGCAGGCTACGCGTATGGTGGCGGACGTAGAGGAACATGCCGAGCCCGCTGAGTGCGAAGGACTCAAGAACATAGGTTTTGAGCACGAAGAGCGCGTCGCCGGTAAGCGCCAGGGCCGGCACCGTGAAGGGCAGATGGGCCAGCATATTCTCCGAGCCAACCAGCGCATTCGGCGCCGGATGGAAAATATTACCTTGGAAGATCTGGGTGAAATCCGTCAATGCCGCGTGCGCGGCCCAGGCGAGAATCCAGATATTGAGGTTCAGGTCCGCATCGACCATCGCGCCCAGCAGGCCGCTCGAATGCGGCAGGAGGTCCGCAGCAAGAAACCAGGGCCGAAAAACCCAGGGCACTGCGGCCGCGTAAAGGAGCGTCGCGAACAGGGCTTCGAGCCCCCGCCGACCCGACGCCGCGTCACCGACGCCACCGAACGCCCTCTCCCTCTCCGCACCGACCATCGCCGCAACCTAGAGATCCGGCGGGAAAGTGCAACGGCAATTCGCCCACAGCGGATCCGCCCGCCCGAGCCGAATGCCTGCTGGTACCCTTGAGCGGCCCAGAAAACCGATCAAGCGGTGCTCCCTACAGGTGGGAAACTCCGTGCTGTTCTCTGATCTGCCATACGCTAACCTGCCACCAATGAGCATGGAACATTTCGATGTCATCATCGTCGGCGCCGGCCTCTCCGGAATCGCGGCGGGCTATCATCTGCAAAAGGAATGCCCCGACCGCAGTTACGCGATCCTCGAGCGCCGCGAGGCGATCGGCGGCACCTGGGACCTCTTTCGCTACCCGGGCGTCCGCTCGGACTCCGATATGCATACGCTCGGCTACTCGTTCAGGCCCTGGGTGGCCGAGAAGGCCATCGCCGACGGACCCTCGATCCGCGAGTACGTGCGCGATACCGCGCGTGACAACGGCATCGACAAGAAAATCCGCTACGGGCTTCAGGCGAAGCGAGCCGCGTGGTCCACCCCCGACGCTCGCTGGACACTCGAGACCGAACGCACCGACGGCAGTGGAATCAGCCAGATCACCTGCAACTTCCTCTTCATGTGCAGCGGCTACTATAATTACGATAAGGGCTACACGCCGGACTTCGCGGGCATGGAAGATTTCCAGGGCCAGATCGTCCACCCCCAGGAATGGACCGACGATATCGTCTACAAGGACAAGAAGGTCGTGGTGATCGGCTCCGGCGCTACCGCCGTCACGCTGGTGCCCGAGATGGCAAAGACGGCCGCGCATGTGACGATGCTGCAGCGCTCGCCGACTTATATGGTTGCCGCACCGGATAAAGATGCCATCAACGCCCGCCTGCGCCGCTGGCTGCCCGAGAAACTAGCATACGCTCTCACTCGCTGGAAGAATATTCTCTTCTTCTCCGCGATGTTCCGCTTCGTCCGTCGTTATCCGAACGCCGCGAAAAGAGGCATCCTGAAAGGAATCCAGAAAGCCCTCGGTCCTGATTTTGACGTCAAGACGCATTTTACCCCGAGCTACAAACCCTGGGACCAACGAATGTGCCTGGTGCCCAACGGCGATCTCTTCAAGGCCATCAATCAAAATCAGGCCTCGGTAGTTACGGACCATATTGAACGCTTCACGGAGAAGGGAATCCTGCTGAAATCAGGACGCGAACTCGAAGCCGATATGATCGTCACGGCAACCGGATTGAACCTGCTCTTCCTCGCTGGCCTTGAGATCACGGTAGATGGCGAACGTCGCGAGCTCTCGAAATCGCTTACCTATAAGGCGATTCTCTTCAGCGATATCCCGAACCTCGCCATGGCGATCGGCTACACCAACGCCTCCTGGACGCTGAAATGCGACCTCACATGTGAGTATATCGCGAAGCTTCTCAACTATATGAAGAAGAACGACTTCGAGCAGGTCTGCCCACGGACTGACGGAACCCCGGTGATAGACGAAGAAATTCTCGCGCTCGAATCCGGCTACATCAAGCGCTCGATCGACCAATTCCCCCGTCAGGGGAAAAACGAGCCATGGCGGGCCTACCAGAATTACCTGCGCGATATCCTCATGGTACGCCACGGCAAACTGGTCGACGATGCATTGGTCTTCTCGACGCCGGAGCGCAAGCCCGAGGCGAAATCCGGCAACCAAGACCAGCCGCAAGCGGCCGTCGCCTAGACGCCGGGCATTCCAAGGGCTTGCCCGGCCGGCCGAAGAACGCTTCTCTCGCTGCCATGAGTTCGGACCTGAACCGCATGGGAAGATGGCTCTCGCGCCTCTTCCGCTACGAGGCCATCGGGCGCGGTGGCGTGACCTATCTCGACCGTTGGGTGGTGGCGCACTTCCGCGACCGGCGCCTCTACCTGCACCATTTCCGCCTCGACGATCCCGAAGAACCGCATAACCATCCGCGCGTCTTCGTCTCGTTTCTCTTCCGCGGCTCCTACCATGAGGATGTCCTCGCCGAAGATGGCAGCATGGAATCGTTCCATTTCCGGGCACCCTACCTGCGCCGCTTTTCACCCCGCCACGCGCATCGCCTCTCGCAATGCACGGACGCCTGGTCGCTTGTTGCGGTCGGCCGTCGTCGGCAGGATTGGGGCTTCCGCTCCAGCGGGCGTTGGGTTTCCGCCGAGGAAATCGAAGCGCGGCGCGGCGTTGTCGGAGGCCCGATACAGCGTTAGAACTCAGCCAATGGAATTCGGAATTCAGCTGAACGGGTCCACCCAGGAAATCATCACCATGGCGCAGAAGGCCGAGGCGATCGGCATCAAGAACGCCTTCGTACCGGACCATTTCGCCATGGAGCCTCCGGGCGCAGGCGCACTCGACCCGAACACACCGGCCTGGGAGGCCATCGCGATTCTCGGCGCGATGGCCCAGGCAACCGAGAAAATCGAGATCGGCGGGCTCGTGCTCTGCAATCTCTTCCGCCACCCCGCAAGCACCGCCCAAGCCATGGCGACGCTCGACCAGATCTCCGGCGGGCGTGCCATCCTCGGCCTCGGTGCAGGCTGGACCAAAGCGGAATTCGATATGACGGGTGTCCCCTTCCCCGACATCAAACCGCGCCTGCGGCAGCTCGACGAGGCGCTCACCGTCATCCACTCCCTCTGGACCGAAGAGCGCACCACCTTTGACGGCGAGTTCTACCATCTCAAAGATGCCTTCCTGCCCGCCAAGCCGGTCGCCGCTCCGCCGCCCGTCGTGCTCGGGGGAAGCGGCAAGGGGCTTCTGCGCATCGCGGCGAAGCATGCCGCTACCGTGAATATCATCGTCGATACCGGCAAGGCTGGCACCGTCCTGATGACCGAGGTCGCCAAGCTCGCCGAAGATGGCTTCAAGAAGAAAGTCGATTTCGTTCGCGAGGAGGCCGCCAAACACGGCCGTGAGATCCAGATCTCGACCACCGCATTCATCGCGATCCTCACCGACAACGAAGAGCAGACCGAGCAGATGACTGCTGCCGTCGCCGGTGGCTTCGGGCTTGCCCCCGAGGTTGCCCGCCGCATGCCGATCGCCCTGGTCGGCACAGCCGACCAATGGGTCGAGGAATTGCAGCGTCGCGAGGCCGAATGGGGCCTGACGCATATGGTGCTCTCCGGCGGCATCGACGCCGCCGTGCTCGAGCGTATCGGCGCCGAGGTCCTCCCCCGGGTGGGAGGCCGGCAAGCGATCTGATAAACGCTTTGCCACATGCGGCGGTATAGGTGGTGGCGGGCAGACTCGCGATGAAGGTTGCGATCGACGCCCGTTCGCTAGCCCCGCCGCTGACCGGCACGGGAATCGCGTTGCGCGAAACCCTGCGCGCGCTGCGGCAATTAGACCCGGACGACGAGTACCTGCTACTCGCCAGCCGCCCCTTGGAGGCAAGCGCCGCCGAAGACGGCCTGCCGATCACGATGGCGCCGCGGCTTTTGCGCCGCGCGGGGTCGCTCTTTTTTCGCTACGGGTTGGGCGCCGCGCTGCGGAACTCCGGCAGCCAGATCCATTGGGCGACGCTCCAGGTGGGCCCGCGCCAGAAGCCGCCGCGCACCCGCGTACTGCTGCAGATGCACGACCTCGTCTTTCGCCGCTTCCCGGAGACCATGGCGCGGCATAACGCGCTGATCGCGAAGCTCTGGGTCGAGAAGAGTCTGGAGGAAGCCGACCTGATCTATTGCGTCTCGGAGAGCACACGGCGCGAAATTCTCGACTGGAAGGCCTTCGACCAAACGCGAGTCCGCGCTGTCCCGAATGGCGTCGCGCCGCAATTTTTTGTGGATCCGGCGCATTTCGACGCAACGGCCTTCCGCCGCACGCATGCTTTGCCGAAGCATTATCTGCTCTTCGTTGGCACCTTGGAGCCGCGCAAGAACCTGCTGCGCCTGCTCAAGGCGCTGCCCCATATACCGGCGCTGCGCAGCGGCGAGGTCAAACTGGTCGTGCTCGGCGGCAGCGGCTGGCGCGACCGCGAATTGGAGCGGCGACTCGCGGCCGAAATCGCCGCGGGCCGCGTCCAAAGATACGGCTACGTCGAAGCGCGAGATCTACCCGGATTCTATGCCGCTGCCGAACTCTTCGTCTCGCCGTCCCTCTACGAGGGCTTCGGCCTGCCGGTCCTCGAAGCGATGGCGGCCGGCGCACCCGTCCTGGCCAGCCGGACCGCCGCCTCCTATGAAGTCGGCGGCGACGTGCCCGTCTATTTCAACCCGAAGAACACCGAGGAACTCGCCGTCTGCCTGGCCGAATTACTTGACGATCCCGCCCGGCGGGCGAATCAGAGCGCGCGCGGCCGCACTCGTGCCGCGAAGTTCTCTTGGGAGCGCACGGCCCGCGGCGTGCACGCGTTGTTGCGCGAACTCAGCTGAACGCGATCGACTCGCGAGCAAGGCGCGCTCAGTCCAGCGGTGCCTCGTCGAGCTCCGTGCACTCGAGCAGGAAGTCGAAACAATCGTCCTTCGCGCCGCCCTTGCCGCGTTGCTTCATGGCGGCCCGCGGATGCTGGTTCAGGCAACCGCTGATCCCGTAGATATCGTTGTAGCCCCACTCGATCTCCTGGCGCAGCGAGAGAAATTCCTCCTGAATGCAGCGGTAGATCGGTCGGACATCAAATTTGGGATTCTTCAGAAACTGCAGCAGCAATTCGAGGTTGCAATTGCCCGCACCGCGACCGATTCCGTTGACCGTCGCGTCGAGCAAATTCACACCGTCGATGATCGCCTGCTGCGTATTGGCGAACGCGAGTTGCTGGTTGTTGTGCCCGTGAAAGCCCAACTGCTTGTTCGGCGCGTGCTTGCGATAGAGCTTGACGTAGGCGGTGATCTGCTCGGAGTAGAGCGAACCGAAACTATCGACCAGATAGAGGAAGTCGATTTCCTCGACTTCATTCACCTCAGCCAAGCCCTCGACCAACTCGCTCTCGATGGCCGCCGAAGGCGCCATGATATTGAGTGTCGTGGCGTAGCCCAGATCCTTGGTGCGACGCACGAGGTCGATACCCTTGTCGATATCGGCGACGTAACAGGCCGTCCGGACCATATCGATCGGCCCCTGGTCGACCGGCCCCAACTTGGAGACATCCACCCGGCCGACATCGTACATCACGGCGACTTTCGCGCGCTGCTCGCCGTCATGGGAGTCAATCACGCGCTTGATATCGTCATCAGCGCAAAAATTCCAGGCACCCCATTCGGCACGTGAATATTGCTCGCTGACTTCGAGTTTTTTGCCGATCTCCCACCAATCTACGCCAGCCTCACAGGCGGCGCGGTAGCAGGACTGCACAAACTCGTCCTTGAACTGATATTGGTTGATCAGACCGCCGTCACGGACGGTACAATCCAAGACCTGAATTTCTTCGCGATACACAGGATTATGGGTAGAGGTCCCGCCGGAAAGT
This sequence comes from Deltaproteobacteria bacterium, assembly GCA_046583355.1. GTDB lineage: Bacteria > Desulfobacterota > Binatia > UBA12015 > UBA12015 > UBA12015. The sequence continues at coordinate 65,498 of JAYGCM010000087.1, read as the reverse complement.
GCAACGACACCCGCCCCGACAAAGCCGATCGGGCCTCAGGGTCGTGGCTTGCGGACGGCGGGGTCCGGCAGCGTCATTGCACCGGCCATACCCGACTCGGGCGGCACGACCACACAAAGCCCCTCAACGACGAGTTGCAGGGCACGCTCCTCAGGTAGATCGAGCAACTCACGGTGGATCATATAGGCATCCCCGCTTTGGTTCTGCGATGAATTCAGCATTCGTACAATCATTTCTCGACCCTCCCTCCCTCTCGCAATCTCTTCCCTGTTGGACGACCCAAGACAACCCTTGTTCAACACTTGTCCAACAGACAAACCGACCGACCCGCGATCTCGGGAAACCCCGTTCCGGCAAGGCCCCTATACAGGAGTTCGGCTCGCGGCGCTCATGAATTGAGTGCGGGCGCCTTATTTCACAAAGATTTCGAGATCCTCCGCAACCAGATCGATCGAGGCATTCCAGAATTCAGGTTTCTCGAGGTCCACATCCAGATGCCGGCGCGCCACTTCCTCGGCCGGAGCCGAACCGGTGTCACGCAGAAGGGCTTCATAGCGCGGGAGAAAATCGGCGCCCTCGGCCTTCGCCCGAGCGAAAAGGCCCTGACTGAAAAGGTAGCCGAAGGTGTAGGGGAAATTATAAAAAGACAGGCCGGTGATATAGAAATGGAGCTTCGAGGCCCAGAAATACGGGTCGAGGCCGTCGTCGGCGAGCGCATCGCCGTACCAGGAACGCTGATGCTCGACCATCAGCTCGCCGAGGCGCTGCGCGCTCACTTCGCCGGCCGCACGTTCAGTGTAGAATGCCTCCTCGAAGGTAAAGCGCATTGTCGTATTCAGGAGGAACGCGGTCGCGTCGGCGAGACGCCCCTCGAGCACCTCGGCCTTCTCCGCCTGCCCGGCCGCCGGATCCGAGAGAATCCGATCGATCAGAATCTGCTCGGCGAAGGTCGATGCTGTCTCCGCCAGCGTCATCGGGTAGCCCCGCGCCCACGGGCGCATATCGACCATCACCCGGGAATGCCACGCATGGCCCAGCTCATGAGCCAGCGTCGAGACATCGCCCAAAGCGCCGTCAAAGGTCATGAAAATACGACTCTCCGCTAGCCGTGGCGAGGACGAACAGAAGCCGCCGGGACGTTTGCCGGGACGTGGGGAATGGTCGATCCAGCGCTTCGCCACGGCCTCGGCCGCGAAATGGCCGAGTGCGGGGTAGAAGCGATGAAAGGCATCGGTGGTGCGCGCGGCCGCATCCTCGAAGGAGATCCGCGCGCTGGCCGACGAGCCGCAGGGGGCCTCAAGGTCGGCAAAGGCGAGACCATCCAGCCCCATGCGGCGGGCCCGCTCGCGCAAGATACGTCGCGCCACCTCGGCCCGATCGCGCGCCACGCCGATCATGGTCGCCAGGGTGCGCCGCGAGACCCCCGAGTCGAAGCAAGCCGGGTCGAGAAAATGCTCGACACCGCGGCGCTCGTAGAGCGTCAGCCGCGTCCCGGCAATCGCGTTGAGCGCGGCCGCACAGGTCTCGAGTTGCGTCTCCCAGGCGCGGTTCGCGCCGGCAAATGAAGCGCGTCGCACGGCCGGGTCGGCGTCACCCATCAGGCTGCGGGCGCGCGAGATCGGCAAGCGCTGAATCGCCCCATCGGGCGACTCGAAATCGAATTCGAGTGCGCTGGAGAGATTGTCGTAGAGCCGTCCCCAGGCGGCAATGCCATCGACGCCGAGGTCTGCCGCCAGGCCTTCGAGCGCGCTCTGCATGCTGAAGAGGGAGCGCAAACGCGCCTGACGCAGGTACCAGGCCACCGGCGCGAGCGCGTCGCGCGCAAGTAGCGCGCCGAAATCCTCTTCAGCGGCGTCGCGCAGAGACGAACGCAGACCCACCAGGGCCTTCTCGATCTCCGCGCGCAGGGCCGCTCCGGCGGCGACATCGGCGGCGACCGCCTGGTCGCGCGCATCCGCCGCAGAAAGGCAGCCCAGGTAGGAGCCGAGGTGCCGGTTGCGGGCAGCGACATCTTCCAACCGGAGCAGCCACGCCTCCCAGCGCTCCAACCCCTCGGCGTCGATGGCGCCCAGACCCGGCAGGGCCCGGCGGAGCTCGGCAACATCCGCCACCAACTCCTCACGAAATGCCCGGTAGACCCCGCCTCCATGCTCGGGGAAGTACGACGTCATATCCCAATCGGCCTCAATCACGTCCGCCATCGTTCACCTCTCTCGCGCAGGGTCTGCGCGGCTTCCTTTATGCTCTTCCTCCGCTTGCGCCGCATCGGCATCGTCGCGGTGCACCTCGCCGTCGGGAATCGGGCGCCCGTCGCGCGTCGCGAGATAGGCCAAAAGCGGGCAACCACCCTCGTGATCATCATGCGCCATGGCGACGGCGAGTGCCTGATCCATCGCGACGAACCAACCGGCCTGCGTGGGGAAGATATTCTCCTCGCCGATCACCGCGGCAATGCCCGTGCGCGCCAGCAGCGCCATCGGGTCCGGCAGCAGGCCGACCAGAAGCAGCCGGCCGCCGCGCGCCGCCAGCCGAACCGCCGTCTCTTCAAGCACCTGCGCGGCCGACAGATCCAGCCCCTGTGTTCGCTTGAGCCGCAGCAGAAGAACCTGGAGTTTCTCGTCGGCAAGCGCGGCATCGAGCGCGTTTTGCAGTTCGGAGGCGGCTGCGAAAAAGAGCGGCCCCTCGGCGTGCAGCACGCGCACCACCCGGCAACTGCGCCCCTTGGCTTCCCATAGACGACCATCCGTCCCGACTTGTAATTCACGCACGACCAGCATCTGCGCGCGGCGCAGGAAGAGCACGATGCTCACGCCAACGCCCAGGTAGATCGCGTGATCGAGGCGCAGCGTCCAGGTACCGACAAAGGTAACCACCAAGGCAGCCGAGTCACCCAAGCTGCCGCGCAAGGCACGCTGGATCGAGCGGAAATCGATCAGGCCCCAGGCCAGCACGAGCAACATGCCGGCAAGGCTCGCGATCGGAATGGCGTCGACCAAGGGCGCGCCGACCACCACAGCGAGCAAAACGAAAATGCCCGAGGCGATCCCCGCAAAACGGGTCTGCGCACCCGCCGAATGATTCAGAACCGAGCGACCCAGACTGCCGCTGACCGGGTAGCCACCCACGAAGGAGGCCGCGATATTCGCCGCACCCTGGCCGATGATCTCGCGATTGGTGTCCACCCTCTCGCCGCTCGCGCTGGCGAGCTTGCGCCCCACAGCGGTTGACTCGACAAGCGAAAGAACCGAGGCAGCAATCGCAGCCGGCAAAAGCGCGAGATGCGTCGCGATCGGCATCTCGAAGGGAATGGTGAGCCGCGGCAACTCGGCCGGCACCTTTGCCAGGTCCGCCACCGTCGCCAAAGGCAATTCGGCAAACCAAGCGATGGCGGTCACCGAGCCGATCGATACCAACGCCGCCGGAAAGAACCGGCCGATCCGGCCAAGCAGAACCATGCCGAGCGCCGAGCCCAGCCCCACCGCCATCTCCAGATTCCCGGCCAAATTCGGCAACTGACCCCAGACGATCAACGTCGCCGCACCCGCAATATAGCCGAGCACGACAGAAGCCGATATATAGCCCACGGCCACGCCCAGACGCAGCACGCCCGCCGCCAACTGAACAAGCCCCACCCATAGGGCGAGCGCAATCGCGATAGAGACCGGATCGGTCCCCTCCGAGACCGCCAAGGCGGCCACCGAACCACCCACCAACAAAGAGAGCGCGTTGGAGGGACCGGCGACGACATAGCGCGAAGAGCGCACCAACCCCGCCGCAACCGCAGGCAACCCCGCGGCATAAAGCCCCATCGCCGGCGGCAACCCCGCGATCAGCGCGTAGGCCACACCCTGCGGCACCGCCAGCGCCGCCACCACAAGCCCCGCCGAAAGGTCCCGCAACAAACCCCGCCCCCCATATCCCCGCACATCCCCCATCTCGCCCCACCCTGCCAAAGCCCCCCACCGAAGGCCACCCACCCCGTCTCCTTCAGGGGACGTGTACCGAAATTCGTCCCCTTGTTGGCCGCTTGTTGGTGGGAGTGGCAAATGGGGGCCGGAGCGGCGAGGATGAAGGCGTGCGATTCCGGGGACAGGCAAGGCGTGGGCAATGGGTCGCTTTGCTGGCCTTCGGGCTGGGTCTGGCGGGGTGTGAGAACCGCTCGGCGGAGGGCGATGGGCGAGATCAGCTCACGCCCTACCAGCTCGCCGCCATCACCCTATGCAATGACGGGGCACCGCGTGTCCTCGGGTTTCATAAACTCGCCGGGCGCGCGAAATCGCGCAAACTCTACGAGGCGCTGGCAGCACCGATCGTAGCCGAGACCATCCGGAGCCAGCGCGCAACCAATCGCACGGCAGCCTTCGGCGATTTCCTTGCCGAATTCACCGCGGCGGAGGCCACCTTCGTCTGGGAGAATCGGCGCGTCTCGGCCACCGCGCTTGACCGCAAGCACCTCGACTGGTGCCGCCGCCAGGACGATTGGATCTCCAGCTACCGCTGAAACCATCCACAGGCGCACGACGCTCTGCCCTCAAGAAGCGAGCAGAGGCGTGCCGGTTGCGTCGGCCAGGGCGAAGCCCAAAAGAGCCGCCATGGTCGGTGCCCAATCGGTCGCGTCCGGGCGACGAACGCGCAGAGAGTCGCCGAGCGGCTCGACCAAAGGGTGGCCGCCGCCGACCGCCGCCACCTGGGTATCCGTGCGCGGACTGCCGTGGCCGCCTTTAAGGCGCCAATCGACCGTGCCGAAGGCTGTTCCCGGCGCGCCCCAGACCAGACTCCTACCGCTGCCGCTGGCGGCAACCCCGGTAACGCCCGGTAGCGCGCGTAATTCGTCAAGCGTCGGGCCCTGCACGACCTGTGCGGTCGTGCCTTCGGAGACCACCTTGCCCGGCAGACCGCGTTCCGCCAAGATGGCCGCGAGATCGATTGCCGGCTCGTCGAGCATCGTTTCCTGATCGTGGTCACTGACAACAAAGACGATCGTGTCTTCCCACCCGGGTGCCAGCATTTCGAGAATCTGACCAAAGGCCGCATCGGTTGCTTGGAAACGCACGCGCGCTTCTTCCGAATCAGGCCCGAAGAGGTGGCAGGCGGTATCCGGATCATTCAGGTGCACAACGGCAAGATCGGCCTCCAAGGCCGCGGTCTCCCCGAGGGCCCCCAATACGGCCGCGTCGGTCGCGTATTGAAACTCGTCGAGCAGAGTCCCCTCGGGAAGCAATCCCCGTGGGGGCCAATGGCCGTCGGCCGCGACAGCGCCCATCACACCGACAAGTTTTTGGTCGCCCAATACCGCCGAGGTAGACACGCCGGCGCGGCGCGCCGCCGCAAAGAGGGTCTCGCTGGTCGGCCCGATCCCGGAAGCGCAGACGAATCGCGCGCCATCCCAGACTCGATTGGTCACCACCCCATGTGCTTCGGGCACGGCTCCGGTGATGAAACTCGCGTGGTTCGGGTAAGTGGCGGTACTCAGCACCGCGCGCCCTCCGGCGGCGTGGCACGCACCGGCCGCCATGAATTTCCAGAGATGCGGAGTCGTCGAAGGACTCACCGCCCGATTCGGCAGCGAGTCCTCGATGATGAAAACGACCTTCACGAAGCGCGCGTCACTCTTCAGCCTCGATCAACTGAGTGCCCAGCGCGATGAACATCTCGTCATCGCTGGTCAGTCCTCCGGTGATCGACCCCGCATCGCAGAAGCCGTCGCCGGCGCCCGGTGAGGTATCGCAACTCGCGTCATCGCCGACGCCGCCGCAAGTCTCCCCGACCAACCCTTCGGCGCAATGCGTCGCCCTGCAAGCCGAGCGTTCCGGCGCACGCGAACAGCGCTTCACCAGATCCACATCGAAGGAACCGTCGGGCTTCACTCCATTATTGTAGACAGCACAATAATGAATCGTACGATCGGCGGGGTCCTCGGAATCGAAAAGCCGGGCCGGGTCGTACCTTGTGACCGTCGGATCATCCCAGAAGGGATTGTCGTAGACCTGTTCGCCCGTGCTTTCGATCTCCATCGTGAAGCGCTCACCACGCTTATGCGTATGCGAGACGAGCGCGAGGAGCTTCGTGCCCCGCGGCAATACATAATCCGCGCAATACTCCTGGCGGGTAAAGGCCGGCGTGCCATTCGCAATAAAGATGGAGCTGGTATCCTGGAAACCCACTTCTTCGAAACGCAGATCGTTCGTAAAGTAGTAATTGTGCCAGCTGCGGTGCATCAGATCCTGCGAGGAGAGGTTGAAGGCATGCGAGTTCCAATAGAAAATTCCGTGTGAAGGGAATTTGGCGAAGAATCCGTCACGGCCGTTACTGGCATTCACGCGACTGTTCGGGTTCGCGCCGTCGCCGCCGCCGGGGGGGCCGTAGCCGATGCAAGCAACCGCGGGAGAAATCTGACTATGGCAGCGGCCCTCGCCGCAGAAATCCGCGATCAAGGGGTCGCATTCTTCGCCATGCATCGCACCGCCACCGCAAATCCAGGTGCCATATTCCGGTGCGGCGACCCGGTCGGCGCGAAAGCCCGAGAAGCTCAATGTGAGATGATGGGTATTGGGGTCAGCACGCCCCGCCTGGCCGTTTACGTAGAACCAGTTTCCGTCTTCGGTCTCGAACTCGTCGGGAATCTGAGGACGGAAATCGTAATATTCGCCATAGCAAATCTCGAGCTCAGCACCGGCCTTGACCGCATGCGGCGGCAGCACCATCTGAATTCCGGCGTCCGGCGCAGGCGCTGGCAGAGGCTCGAGCTCTACCGGCACCGGCGGCGGCAGGCAGGTGCCGAGAAGATCGGCAATCCGGGTGCCGCCGAATTCATCGCCGACAACACCCGTCTCGGGAGCCCCGACCTCGATCCAGAGACGAAGCGCCTCCAATTGGTCCGTCGTGATCGCGCCGCCGATCGGCATGGCGCTGCCGGCAATCGGCTCGGTCAGGAACTCAGGTGCCGCCGCGGCAGCGAGCTTATGGAAGAGAAAGCTCTTATTGACCTTGGTCGGCTCGACGCGGGCCAGATCACTGCCTTGCGAGTCGGCGAGCAAGGCTGCGTAGGCAGCATCGGCTCGCAGGTCCAGACCGCCGACGGCAGCGCTGCCGTGGCAGGCCGACACCGTGCAACCCTGGTTCACAAAGAGCACGGTTTGGATGGCTTCGAAGGTGCTCTCGAAATCATCGTCGCAGGTCCCGGCGGTCGAGTTCGGATCGACCGCCAAAGGCGCATCGCTTCCGCCGCACGCCATCAGCGTGGTGAGGAAAAGAGAAAGTAGCCAGACGAACGAATTTCGATGCTGCATGAGCCGGTCCCTCTGCCCCGACAGCTAGGCGCAGGAATGCGCCACAATGGGGGCTGACCAGCCAAATCTAGCGCCAGTCCGGGCGCGAAGTCAACAGAGAGCGGCCGGCGCCGAGGGAGGCCAGGCTGATCTTCGCGCGTACGCAGACTTCGCGCTCGCTACCCAGCTTCACGATATGCTCGCCAAGGAGGTCGGTCATTCCGGTCGCTCCATCCGTCCAGGGACGCGCGGCGCGGCGGACCTGCGGCTTGGCGCGGTAGCACAGCCATGACGTTCCGTCGGGCACCGTGGCCGCAGGGCCGACGCCTGCCACAAGGCAGAGCCGTTTGAGCCTGCTCAGCGTATAGCGCGCGCGCGTCGCGGCCGATTCCCCGCTGCCGGCAAGCGTCAACTTGCGCGATTTCACCTGCGGGCGGGCCTCGCGAACATCGTAACATTGGTAGCCGCGATTCAGCACGCCCGGTGCCTCCGCACCTTCGTTTGCGGGCAGCAAAAGACTCGAGGGGCGGCGAATGACCAACTCATGCAAACCGAAACGATCCTTGGCGCGCACCCCGCCGATCTTCGTGAAACTCTCGGTGTGGATCCGCCAGCGACTGACCAAACGATCGGCCTCATTGACCGCCGCACCGCTGAGTCCGGTAGCGCGGCAGGCCACCTCGACCGAGCGCGGTGTGACCATATGTGTGCCCAAGGCATCCACCACGCGCAGCTCATCAATACCGCTTTGGCGCTTGCGCTCCTTCGCCTTGCGGCAGAGCAGGCCATCAACGCATTCACCCACGAGTCCGTCGGCATCACAATCATCCCTCGAGTCGATGATGCCATCCCCGTCGTCATCGGCCGTCTGCACCGCAATCGCCACGCGACGCATTTCACAGGTCACCAAGCCTGAAGCCGCCTTGCCGCAATCGGCCGCCTCGTCGCAACTCGCAGGCGCCACATGCACGCAGACGGGGCTACCCGCGACCACACCTGCGGCCGGCAGGGTACCTTTCGGACACCGGCATTCCTGCCCGAACGAGCAGACGGGCCATGGCTCGACACAGCGGCCGGCCTGCTGCACCAGGACTTCGCCCGAGACAATCGAGGGCCGCGCCGCCAGCGGATTCCGCGCACCTAGGAGTTCCTCGTCGAAGGCACCCACCGTCCGCGTGCGGGAAGCGCAGCTATCAAAAATTTGCAGGACAATATCATCGGCCGTGCCATCGCCGTCCAGATCCACGCCTTGGTCAGCCTCGTTGGTGAGAAAGCGGATCTCATGACCCTGCACATGGAAGGGCTCGCGCGGGTCGCAAGCGTAAGAATCACAAGCATGCACGGCCGCGCCAGTGCGCACGACCATGGTCTCAAGAAAACCATTCGCATCGGTCGCGGCGTTGAAGATCTGCAATTCGACCTCGTCGGCCAAGCCGTCATCGTTCATATCGGCCTTGGTCGTAAACGCGAGGGGTTGTACGATGCGGTCACTGCCGGCGCACATCACGGCCTCGGTACCGAGGACGAAATCGACCGCCGGGGCAAGCGCGTTTGCCGGCGGCCGCCCGGCCACCATCGCGTGCAATACTCGATCCAGAGCGTCGCCATCTTGGTTCAGATCGGTACCCGCCTGATCGGCTTCGGGAACTCGGAAGGCCACCACATCGCCCACAAGCAGAAGACGATCGGCGGCGAGGCCGACATTCTGCCAGGAAGCGCCGGCCGAACGCTCGCGCAAATAAACCACCGAGTCGTCGCTGTCGCCATCGCCGTTGCCGGAGCCGGGCTCGCCGCTCTCCGGCACAAGCGCGGCTACCCAACCCCTTGAGAGGTCGACCGCCGTGGCCGCCAGGCCGAGGTTCTGCACGGTCCAGGAACCATCGTGGCTGGCGCGGGCCAGCAAATGGACGACCGTATCGCTTGCGTCGCCGTCGCCATTGAGCGGCCCAGCCGGGCACGCCACGTTGCCCGCAACAGCCGACTCGGGCCGCAGGAAGGCGGCCACGCCATCGGCGGTCGCGACGGCATCGGCACGGCAGAAAGTCGCGAAAGCACCGTTGCCCTCCAGCACACCGATCGTGGCAGCCCCGCCACCGATCGCACCGAAGCGGGCGAAGGCATAGCCGCCCGAGAGCGCGAAAGCGCCGCCATCAACCTGCAGAGCCGGGTCCACCGAGGCACCGGCCGAGAAGACCCGGCCTGCATCCGCCAATGCGGTCGTGCTCAAAGCGATGCCGGCGGGAGTCCCGTCCGAATCGATATCGCAGCCGCTGGCAAAATCGGTTTCCGGCTCAAGAAAAGCGATGCGCTCGCCCTCCGCGGCGACGGCAGGAAAATCAAAATCTCCGATCAGCAATCGCATCGTCGTGCGCCCCTCCGCCTGGCCGACGCCACAAGCCGCCGGAAGATCCAGCTCGGTCACGGCTGCGGTGGCACGCGAACGTATCGTGACGACCGTATCCTCCGTATCTCCGTCGCCATTGCGATCGGTCGCGTCGATGGACTCATCAAAGGTGAACGCCCAGAGTTCGTCGGTCTCCAAGATGCCGTCCAGCGGTACGGCGTCGCCGGCCTCCAAAGCCCAGAAAACGCAGGCATCGCCGCTCGCCGGGCAATCGGCGTCGAGCGTGCACGCATCATGCGGCGGCAACTGGCAGACCCCCGGCCCCGGACGCGGCAGCGCGAAGGGCGCCGTCGCCTGGAGGAAGAGTGAGGCATCGAAAAGCGCGCCGCAGGCGCCTGTCAAGCAATCGGAATCCCGGCGACAGAGCTCGGCTGCGTTGTCCACACAAGCCAACTCACAGACCGCGCCGCTACCCGAGCAGGTGCTTTCATCCTCACAAAGTTCGCCATCTTCCGTGCCGCCCTGACAGGTACCGTGACGGTGTGCGAAGCGCAGAATCGTATACGGCGCGTCGGCCGAGCCGAAGAAGACGACCTTATCCGGGTCGCCGGTCGCGCTGGGCTCGAAGAGTGGTGTGAAAATCGGCGGCAATCGGCCACCATCAGAGGTGAAGGAAGCCACAAAGACTTCGTCGGGAATCCGGAAAGGAATCGGCGAGTCGATCGTGGCCCGGACCAGGCGCGGAATGGGGAAATCATCCTGCTCGGCGAGGACACCGCTCCAATCAACCGGCAAGAACAGGTTACCGCCCTGGTCGGCGACGAAGCGGAGCTCATTCTCGGTTGCCGCACAAAGTCCCTCGTCGCGGAAGCAGGCCGCGCTGAACTCGTTGGGGCGCGGCAGAGCGGTAAAATGCGTGAAGAGCGAGGCCGGCGTACCCGTATCGCAGGCCCCCGCGTCCGCGAACAAAGCACCGACGCAGATATCGACACCGGCGATCTCGTCACAACTACGCCGCGCGAGATCACAGGGCACGGCGTCGCCGCGCCGGGTCACGGCAATCCGTGTGGCGCCCGCGAGCCCGGCCCCACCGAAAAGCGCGACGGCGTCGGGAAAGGCGAAACGCAGGCTACTCGCGCCGGCATTCATCAGGCTATCAGTCTCGGCGCAAAGCGCCGCCGCCACGCCCTTGCTTGCGGTACAACTCGCCACCTCGGCCGCAAATGCCGCATCGCAAGAGTCGGTGAGGACGACCAGCGAAGCACCGGTGGCGCCCGGCTCAAGGTAGGCGATGGTCACGACATTCGCAGAACCCAAGGGTGCCGGTACCGCGCCCTGGGCATCGCAGCTGCGATGGCGCAGCTCCAGGCTCTCCCCCGGTGCCGCCCAGGGACGGTTGGCCGAGCCCAGCGCGCCGTCATAAGTTCTCTCGACGCCCGGAAAAAGGTCGCAGGAGGCCTGTGCGCCGCCGGCAAGGAGCATGGCGGCGCAAAGAAAAAGGCCCGCAAGGGTATATGTCGGTTGGGTGATCATGATCAGGAAACGCGCAATAGGCGCCGCGTGCGCAAAGGCCGCGGGAGTGGCGCCATCTCAGCAGCACTTTCGTTCTTGGTCAAGATGACTTTGTGCACCAGGCAGCGCGGCAGGAAGCGGCGGCTCGCGCAATCGGAGGGCTGGTCACTCAACGGAAAGACGCAGAGCGGCGACGGCAGGATCGGTGTTGGGTTCTGAGTAGATGGCATCGGATTCTCCCTTGCTGCGGGGGTTCTGTCCCACGTAGAGGCATCGCATGCGCCGTGCCAGCGAAAAGAGCCGTGAATCCGAGGCCCGGCATGCGCGGGAGCGCGGGGAGTTGCGCAATCCGAACGGGAATTGCGCAGATCTTCGCGCACTCCGGACTCTATAGGGGCGGCGCTCAGCGCAGGCCGTAGCGCTGGATACGTTCGACCAGAGTCCGGCGCGACACACCAAGGTCCGCCGCCGTTTTCGTCTGATTTCCTTCGTTTCGCGCCAGCGCATCACGCAAAAGGCCGGACTCGAATTGCTCCATGGCGCCCTTGAGCGTGCCATCGGACGCCGCGGCGAGTTCGCTGCCAACGGCCGGGCGCGATCCTTGCACCCGCTCCGAGAGAAGATCGTGCGTAACGAAACAACCATCTTCGGCCAGGGCACTCGCGCGCCGCACCTCGTTTTGCAACTCGCGGATATTGCCGGGAAACGAGTAGGCGGCCAGGAGCGCAAGCGCCTCAGCAGTGAAACCGGGCAGATCGCGGCCGTTCTCGGCCGCCGCAGCGGCCAGAAAATGCTCGGCCAGAAGTGCGATATCCTCGCGACGCTCGGCCAACGAGGGGACCGGCACAATGAAGACCGCCAGACGGTAGTAGAGGTCGGCGCGAAAATTTCCGGCCGCGATTTCTTCCTCGAGGTCGCGGTGGGTCGCCGCGACGATGCGTACATCGACCTTGATCGGTGTGTCGTCGCCGATCGGCCGGATCTCCCCCTGATCGAGGACGCGCAGAAGCTTGACCTGCAGATCCGGCGGGCACTCGCCGATCTCATCGAGAAAGAGCGTGCCGCCATGCGCCGTCTGGAAGAGTCCCTTGCGGTCTGCAGTCGCGCCGGTAAAAGCCCCCTTGCGATGGCCGAAAAGTTCGCTCGCGAGCAGCTCGGGCGAGAGCGCCCCACAATTCTCCGAGACAAAGGGGCCGTCTGCGCGCCGACCATTATAATGAATCGCTCGCGCCACCAATTCTTTGCCCGACCCGGTCGGCCCCTGCACCAGCACGCTATCGTCCGTCCGGATGACCTTCTCGACCAGCGCGAGCGTCTTCGCCAAAGCGGGGCTCGAGCCAAGGATGCCGTCGAAGCGCCAGCGCCCCTGCGCCTCACGTCGCAGCTCGACATTCTGATCGCGGAGGTCGGCATTGACCGCGCGCAGCTGCTTGGTCAAGCCGGCGTTCTCGGCACGGATCGCGTGCAATTCCATACCGGCCGCGACCACGCCACGGAGCTCATCGGCGTTCCAGGGCTTGGTGATATAACGGTAGACGCTACCCGCATTGATCGAGGAGATCAGACTCTCGAGGTCCGTATAGCCGGTGAGAATCACCCGGATCAGGTCCGGATAGGGCTCGGCAGTAGCGGCAATCAGCTCGGCGCCTGTCATGCCGGGCATACGCTGGTCGATGATCGCCACCGTGATCTCGGGGTGTGCAGCCAAAACAGAAAGTGCGGTCGCGCCATCGTTGGCCGTCAGCACCGGGTAGAGGTGCGACAAGCCGATCCGCAGCAGGTCGGTGCTGGCCTTCTCATCATCAACGATGAGGACCGTGGGTTTGGCGTCGGTGGTTTCCATGCGATACGGCCCAATACTCTTCTAGGGCAATCTCCGCGAGCGCGCGAGGCCTGCATTATATCCTCGACGCTCACCACCCTCAATCGGAATCTCCCATGAACAGCAAGGAAAGCCGCACTCACCTTCTCCGGCGCCACCTCGCCTCCCTCCTGCTTGCCCTGGTCGCCGTGCCGATCCTCGTCCTATCGCTCGCCACCGGACTCGGCTGGCTCGGCCAGCCCTTTCCAGGGTTCTTCGTCGGGCCCAATGCGGTGATTCCCAGCGTGAGCGGGGTCGATTGGCCACGCGACAAAGACGCCCTCTTCCATGCCGAGGTGGTCGCGATGGACGGCCAGAGCATCACCTCGGGGGCGCAGGTCTATGCGCGCGTCATTGCTGCCCCGGTCGGAACCAAATTCCGTTACGTCTTCCGCAAAAACGGCACGCGTTTCGAGAAGACCATCGGTTCGCGCACCTGGACTCTGACTGATTATTTCCAGACCTGGGGCATCACGACCGGCTTCGGCATCATCTCGATCCTGGTCGGCCTGATCGTCGCCGCACTCCAGCCGACCAGCCATCAGGCGCGAGTCTTCCGCCTGCAAGCCGCCGTCGGTGGTCTTTATGCGCTGACCGCCGTCTTCCTGCACCAGGGCGAACCACTGCTGCTGGCCGGCCTCTGCCTCGCATTGGAATGCCTCTTCCCGGCGACCTTCATCCACCTGGCTCTTGTCTTTCCTGTCGAGCGCCATTTTGGCGCGCGCACGCGGATCCTCCGCGTCCTGCCCTATCTGCTGAGTCTGGTATTGATGACCGCTGCCTTGCGCGGCTATTTTGCCGAGCCACCCGACCTCTTCCCGCTGCGCATCGCCTACGTCTATAGCGCCATCAGCATCGTCCTTTTTGTCGTGGCGATGGCCGCTGCCTGGGTCGAGAACCGCAACCGAATGGTCCGCGCACGCATCGCGGCGCTCCTGCCGGGTCTGGTCCTGGGGACGACGGCGATGCTCTTCGCTTTCTTGAACAACGCCTGGTCGGGCGGCAATTTCCCAGTGCAACTTCCCTTGGTCGCGACCCTGATCTTCTATGGCAGCCTCGGCTATTCGATCACCCGCCACGAACTCTTCGGAATCGACCGGGTGGTCCGCCAGAGCTTCGTTTATGGTGTTCTCAGCGCAATCCTTCTGGCCGGCTACGCGCTCGCGATTCTCGTCCCCGGTCGCCTCCTGCCGAACGCCACGCGCGATGACCAAGCGCTCATCGGCGGCGCGTTCGTCATTCTACTGGCCTTTCTTTTCGACCCGCTGCGCCGCGCGGTCCAGGTCGCCATCGACCGTGCCTTCTTTCGCAGCACTATCGACCATAGCCATACCATCTCCGCGCTAAGCGAGAGCCTGACCACCCTGCTCGACCGCCGCGAAATCGCGGCGAGCGTCGCCACCCTGGCAACCGACTCGCTGGAACTCACCTCGGCCACACTCGTGCTTGCTGGCGACCAGGGCGGCCAACGATGGCGCCGCGAAGCACCCAACGCCGAGTTGCGCGAAGCCACAGCCGGCAGCGGATTATTGGCAGCCGCGCATTGGCTCGGCGAAGCCAGCGAGACGGCCGATACCGAACGGATTCTGCCGGCGCTGCGAGTGCAGGAACCAGAGGCGGCCAACGCCTTGGCGGCGCTCGAGGCGCGGGTGGCTTTCCCCCTGATGGTGCGCGGCGCGAGCATCGGCCTGCTCGCGCTGGGCGCCAAACGATCGGGGCGCGAGATACCCTCGGCCGAAGTCGACCTGCTACGAACACTCAGCCATCAGGCCGCCATCGCTCTGCAAAATGCGCGCTCCTATGAGGACCTGGAGACGCTCAACCGTGACCTCGATCTCAAGGTCCAGCAACGGACCTCGGAGTTGGCCGATGCCTATGATGAGCTCAAGAACGCCCAGGCCCAGCTGGTACAATCCGAGAAGCTCGCCTCCTTGGGCGAGTTCGTCGCCGGTGCGGCGCACGAACTCAACAACCCGGCGAGCTTCGTGCGCGGCAGCCTGCAGATCCTCACGGAATTCCTCTCCGTGTTGGGGGATATATTGGCGATCTACCGGGATATTCCGGTCTCGGATCCAACCCTGCTGGAGCGGCTCGATGCCGCGCGGGCCGGCCGCAACCTCGACGATATTCTGCGCGAGACACCCGAATTGCTGCGCATCTGCAATGAGGGTGCCGAGCGGATCGAACGCACCGTAAGCGAGCTCAAGGTCTTCGTGCGCAAAGATCGCGGCGACCGCGCGGCCACCGATATCGGCGCCAGCCTCGACGCCACCCTGCGCCTGCTCGGTCCGCGCATCCGCGCCGAAGGCGTCCTGGTCAAAAGAAACTTTGCCGAGCTGCAGCCGATCGAGGCCGACTCCGCCACGCTCGGGCAGGTCTGGATGAACCTGATCGCCAACGCGCTCGACGCCATTCGCCTGGCCGAAAACCCGTGCATCGAGATCACCTTGGCGGCCATCGCCGGCAACCAGCTGGAGGTCCGCATCAACGATAACGGGCCCGGTATCGCCGCCGACGTGGCGGATCGGCTCTTTGAGCCCTTCGTCACGACCAAGGATGTCGGCCAAGGAACCGGCTTGGGGCTCAGCATCGCCTACGGTGCGATCAAGAGTCACGGCGGAACGCTTACCGCCGGAGCAAGCGAATCCGGCGGCGCCTCCCTGCGCGTACTTCTGCCACGGACCCCGGACGGCTGAACCGTGCCTCTAGAGGCGCGGCGCATCTCAGAAGCGCATCGGCAGGTGGATATGATCGCGTAGAATGCGGTCGCGGTACTCGATCAGGGCGGGTGCGATCGCAGCCAGGATCTCGGCGTCGTCGACGGTATAGGCGGCGCGCAGGAAATCCGGCATCGGGCAATCGTTGGCATCGATTGGCACAATCAGGTTCGAGAAGACGGCAAAAATCAAGTCCAAAGCGCTCAGGGAATCGCCGTAGAGAAACTCATGACCAGCCGCCTGCTGGCGCTGCAGCCGGGCGGAGAACGCGTGGAGGATTTCGATCACGCGCTCGCGAGCCAACTCCGAGCAACCCGGGTAATAGCCGTATTTCTGCGCCATCCGTTCCAGCTTTTCGATGGCCGGATCGCCGGCGGGAACTGCGGCAAGGATCGGATCGAACATCAGCAGGCGCCGGCACCAACCCAGACCCATCTCGGCGTGGATCTCGCCGCAGAGCCCGAGGAAAGTCGCTCGGTCTTCACTGCCCGGCGGCACCAAAGCCGGCTCGGGCACGATGCGTTCGGCGGCCAACAGGATCGCACGCAAGGTCAGATGCGGCGCCTCGCCCGGCAATACCAGCACCGGCGCACTGGTCTGCCCGGTCCATTCGGCCAATGCTTCGTTGCGGTCGCCACCGCTTTGCTGCACCGGCGTGAACTCGATGCCTTTCATTTGCAGGATCGCCTTGGCGGCCTCGCCCCAGGGGCCCGGCACGCCGGCGGTCAGGACCAGCCGAATATCTTCGCGCCCGCGCGCCTCGTCAACCGTGATGTAGTCGATCATGCCTTCTCTTTTACCGAGGTCGGCGGACAAAAAAAGGGCGGGCATCCGAATGGATGCCCGCCCTGGCTCATTGCCCTGGTCGGATCGCTAATCGAGTAGCGTCGCCAGCGGCGTGAGGAAGGCTTGGCTGGCCGAACCGTAGGGACCGCCACCGCCGGTATCGCAACTTTCGCGGCAATCGCGGAAGCCACCGAGACAGGCCTGGCCGGCCCCGTGCATATCGTGCGCACAGCCACGCATGCAGTTGCCAACCTCAAAGACCATATCGAGGAAGCAACGGAAGCGATCACCCGATTGACGGCAGGCCGCCATGCCCTCGCGGCGCAGATCGATGCAGGCCGCCGAACACTCGCGACCAGCATGCAGGACGCTACCCGAACACGTGCGCAACTCGCCCCGGCATTCGGGAACGCATTCCTCAGACGGCTGACCGCCTTCGCCCCCCTGGCCACCTTCGCCCGGCTCCGGTGACGGACGCTCACAGGTATGACGGCAATCGTCGATCGCATCCTTGCAGGTGTCACGCGCCGCACGGAACTCACCGCGGCAGGCGACGCGGCACTCGCGACGGGAATCCGCCGCGCGACATTGATCACGACAACCCCGCACGGCACCCTTGGCGGCGGCCTTGCAGATATGACGCGAATTCGAGCACGTATCGCGACATTCGCCGCCGGCCCGTGCCTCGGGAACAGCAACCGCAAAAAGCATTACCGCCGCCGCCAAGCCTACGGCCCATCCGGTTGCTCTTACTCCAGAAATCCAACTCATTTTCATGTTTCCCACCCTCCGATTGCCTGAATCGGACATCGTCCGCCGGCACTTGAAACGCCCCCCGGCGACGTCGCCCTGGTTCAGTATGAAAGCTATAGTGTTCGCGCGCAAGCCATCTATCGGTTGAAACACGGCGACTGGCGGTCAAACTACCGGAAAATCAGGGTGTGCAGCAGCCCCACGGGTCCGCTACAGGAAAATCAAGACGTCGCTTTGCGCCTGCTGATAAAGGGGGGCTCGAACCGACAGGCATTCGCCGCAGCCCGATTCCGGGCAAACCAACATAAAGAGAAGAGTGACGGCCTCCACATTGCTGCGAGGGCACGTCCAGGGAGAAGATCATCGGCGCCAAATTGTTTGTGGGGAACCTCAATTTCGATACCACGAAAGAGGAATTAGAAGAAATTTTCTCGGAATTAGGGCAGGTTGTAGACTGCTTCCTTCCGAAAGACCGCGAGACGGGACGCCCGCGCGGGTTCGCTTTCGTCGAATACGCTGACAGCTCCTCTGCCGGAGAAGCCGTCGAGAAATTCGACGGCTACGAGCTTGGCGGCCGTAACCTGCGGGTCAACGAAGCCGACGAGCGCCGGCGCGGACCCGGCGGTCCGGGCGGACCTCCGGGCGGTGGCGGCGGTGGTGGCTACGGCGGCGGCCCTGGCCGTGGTGGTGGCGGCGGTTACGCTGGCGGCGGTGACCGTGGTGGTGGCGGCGGTGGTTACCGCGGCGGCGGCGGCGGTGGCGGTTACGCTGGCGGCGGCGGTGGCTATGGCGGCGGTGGCGGCGGCTTCGGCGGCGGCGGCGACAGCTTCGGCGGTGGCGGCGGCGGCTTCGGCGGCGGTGGCGGCGGCTTCGGTGGCGGCAGTACTCCGCCAAGCAAACCCAAGGGCAGCCGACGGAACCTACGTCGCAACAAGCGCAGCCTCTAAGCGCGAGCAACCCAGATTCAGGCCATCCGCGTGATCGCCTGAAACGGGAATTGGGCGGAACCGATACGACGATGCTCGTCGTATCCTCGGTGATCGGCGTCGGGATTTTCTTTACTCCCGGCGCCGTCGCCGCCCGCCTCCCGGACCCTTCCCTCTTTCTTCTCGCCTGGGTCGTCGGCGGCGCCCTCTCGCTGGCCGGTGCACTGGCGAATGCTGAACTCGGCACGCTCTACCCGCGCGCCGGCGGTGATTACGTCTACCTTCGCTACGCCTTCCACCCGACCGCCGGCTTTCTCGTTGGCTGGCTCTCCTTTTTCGCCATCTACACCGGGACGATTGCGACTCTCGCCACCGGCTTTGCCGAAGGACTCGCGGTCTTCGTGCCGCTGGGCGCCGGCGAACGCATCGCTGTGGCGGTGCTGGTCACCCTCGCGACCTCCTGGGTCAACCACCGCGGGCTGCGCCTCGGCGCGAACTTCAATACCTGGACGGCCTGGGCCAAAATCCTCACCCTGGCGATTTTCGTCATCGGCGGCTTCGCCATGACACCGGCGCCGGCGCCGCCGAGCGCGGCTATCCCTCTCGTCTCCGCCACCCCCCTGCTCCTCGGCTTCACGCTCGCGCTCTCGCCCATCCTCTTCAGCTTCCTCGGCTGGAACGCGCCGGTCTTTGTCGCCAGTGAAATTCAAGACCCGGCGCGCACTTTACCGCGCTCGCTTTTTGTCGGCCTGGCGATCTGTACAGCGCTCTACCTCGTGACCAATGCCGTCTATCTCCACGCCATGCCGATCGATATCCTGGCCACGCAATCCAGCGCCGGCAGCGCTGCCGCGCTCTCGCTCTTCGGCCCCTGGGGCGGCTCCCTCACCAGCGGCCTGATTCTGCTCTCGATTCTCGGCTGCCTGAACGCGACCGTATTGGTCGGCCCGCGCATCGCCTACGCCATGGCCATCGACGGCCTCTTCTTCCGCGGCGCCGAGCGCATCCATGCCCAACACGGCAGCCCGCATATCGCCATCTGGATTCAGGCCGTCGGGGCTTGTCTGCTGATCCTCGTGCTGCGCAGCTTCCCGAATATTCTGGACTATACGACCTTTGCGATCATTCTGGCGACAATCGCCGATGTAGCCGCGCTCTACGCGCTGCGCCGCCGCCAGCCCGAGCGCCCCAGGCCCTACCGGGCCTGGGGCTACCCGCTGGTACCCGCCCTCTATATCGTGGCCAACCTCATGATCGCCGCCGCCCTGCTTTGGGCACGCCCCTTTGAATGCGCCATCGCCCTGGCCGTATTGGCGAGCGGCCTGCCCTTCTACCGCTGGTTCCAGCGCCACCCAGGCTCAGCCCTGTAGAGGCCCCGGCGAAACCGACACAAGCGTGGCAAGAGCGGGGAATGGCCCTGACCGCCCAATCCGTTAGAATGCCCAGCATGCCGGAACGCGATACCGAAGCACTGCTGCGCGAAATCCTTGAGAAACGCATCCTCATCTATGATGGCGCGATGGGGACCATGGTGCAGACCTACGGCCTCAGCGAGGAAGATTTTCGCGGCGAGCGGTTTGCCGACCATAGCCATGACCTCAAGGGCAACAACGATCTGCTCTCGCTAACGCGGCCCGATGTGATCGAGGAGATCCACCGCGGCTTCCTCGAGGCCGGCGCCGACCTGATCGGCACGAACTCCTTCAGCTCCACCTGGATTGCCCAGGCCGACTACGGCTTGGAGAATGCGGTACGCGATATCAACTTGGCGGCGGCGCAGGTCGCGCGCAAAGTTGCCGACGAGTTCAGCACCGAGGCGCGCCCGCGTTTTGTCGTAGGCGCTATCGGCCCGACCAACCGCACGCTCTCGATCTCGCCCGACGTCGAGAGCGCGATGAAGCGCGATATCACCTTCGACCAACTCCGCGAAGCCTACGTCGAGCAAGCCACGGCCCTGCTCGATGGCGGCGTCGATATCCTGATGGCCGAGACCAGCTTCGATACCCTCAATATCAAAGCCTCCATCTGTGCCATCGAAGAAGTCTTCGCGACGCGGGGCGCGCGTGTGCCAATCATGCTTTCGGCGACCATCACCGACCAGAGCGGACGCACACTCTCGGGCCAAACCATCGAAGCCTTCTGGCATTCCGTCGCACATGCCAAGCCCCTGACGGTCGGTCTCAATTGCGCGCTAGGCGCAGACCTGATGCGACCCTATGTCGAGGCCATCGCGGCCGCCGCCAATACTTATATCTGCGTCTACCCCAACGCCGGCCTGCCCAACGAGATGGGCGAATACGACGAGAGCCCCGAGAAGATGGCCGCTACCGTGCGCAGCTTCGCCGAGGAAGGCTGGCTCAATATCGCGGGCGGCTGCTGCGGCACCCGACCGCCGCATATCAAGGCGATCGCCGAGGCGCTTGTAGGCATCGCACCCCATCGCGTGACCAAGCGCGACGGGATCACCCACCTGAGCGGACTCGAGCCTCTGGATATCCGCCCCGAGATCGGCTTCGTCATGGTGGGCGAGCGCACCAACGTCACCGGTTCGCTGCGCTTCAAGCGTCTGATCGACACCAACGACTACGAAACGGCGCTCGAGGTCGCGACCAACCAGGTACGAGGCGGTGCCAATATCCTGGACGTGAATATGGACGCCGGCCTGCTCGACTCCGAGAAGGCCATGACGGATTTCCTGAATGTGGTCGCGACGGAACCCGAAATCGCCCGCGTCCCGATCATGATCGACAGCTCGAAATGGAGCGTCATCGAGGCCGGCCTGAAATGCGTGCAGGGCAAATCCGTGGTGAACTCGATCTCGCTCAAAGAGGGGGAAGACGCGTTCAGGGCCGCGGCAACCAAGGTGCTGCAATACGGCGCCGCGGTCGTCGTGATGGCCTTCGATGAAGACGGCCAGGCGGTCACCGCCGAGGATAAGGTCCGGATCTGCGAGCGCGCCTACAAAATCCTCACCGAAGAGGTCGGGCTCGCCGCCGAAGATATCATCTTCGACCCCAATATCCTCGCGATCGCGACCGGCCTGGAAGAGCATAACGATTACGGCAACGCCTTCATCGAGGCTACGCGCCAGATCAAGCGGAAATTCCCCGCCGTGCATATCTCCGGAGGCGTCTCGAACCTGTCGTTTTCCTTCCGTGGCAACAACGTCGTGCGCGAGGCGATCCACTCCGCCTTTCTCTTCCACGCCATGCGCGCCGGGATGGATATGGGCATCGTGAACGCAGGCCAGTTGGCGGTTTATGAAGACATTCCGAAAGACCTGCTCGAGCATGTCGAAGATGTCATTCTGAACCGTCGACCCGATGCCACCGAGCGTTTGGTGACACTGGCCGAGTCCGTCCATGGCAAGGGGATCGAACGCAAAGACGACCTCAGCTGGCGCGAAGGCAGTGTTGAGAAACGTCTCTCGCACGCGCTCGTGAAGGGCATCGTCGACTTCATTGACGAGGACACCAAAGAGGCGTTTGAGAAGCTCGGGCGGCCCCTGCTGGTCATCGAAGGTCCCCTGATGGATGGCATGAAGGTCGTCGGCGACCTCTTCGGCGCGGGCAAGATGTTCCTGCCCCAGGTCGTGAAAAGTGCGCGCGTCATGAAGCGTGCGGTGGCCTGGCTCGAACCCTTCATGGACGACGAAAAAGAAGAGTCCGGCGCCCATAGTCAGGGCAGAGTTCTGCTCGCCACCGTGAAGGGCGATGTCCATGATATCGGCAAGAATATCGTCGGCGTCGTACTCGCCTGCAATGGCTACGAGATCCACGATCTCGGCGTGATGGTGCCGGCCGAGAAAATCCTGGCGAAGGCCCGCGAGATCGACGCCGATATCATCGGCATCTCCGGCCTGATCACGCCCTCGCTCGACGAGATGGTTCATGTCGCCAAAGAATTGCAGCGTGAAGGCTTCCAGCAGCCGCTGCTGATCGGCGGCGCGACCACGAGCCGCACGCATACGGCCGTGAAGGTCGCCCAGGGCTACGATCAGCCGGTCGTGCACGTTCTCGATGCCTCGCGCAGTGTCGGCGTCACCTCCAGCCTCTTGAACAAAGAGGACAAGCCCGCCTTCGCCGCCGAGAATTTGGCGACCCAGGATCGCCTGCGCAAACTCTACGAAAACAAGCGCAAGAACCCGCTCCTCGCCATCGGCCGGGCGCGCGCACGCCGCCTCGAGATCGAGTGGAAGGCCGAAGATCTGGGTACGCCCGCCTTCACCGGCCGGCGCCTGCTGCCGGACGTCCCGCTGGCGACGCTGGTCCCGTATATCGACTGGACGTTTTTCTTCGCGACTTGGGAGCTGGCGGGGAAATACCCCGCCATCTTCGACCACCCGGAGAAGGGACCGGTCGCGCGTGAGCTCTTCGACAATGCGCAGACGCTGCTGCAGCGTATCATCGACGAGAAGCTGCTGCGCGCCTCGGGTGTCTACGGCTTCTGGCCGGCGGCCAGCGAAGGCGACGATATCGTGCTCTTCACCGACGAGTCCAGAACCCACGAGCTCTACCGCTTCCCGATGCTGCGCCAACAAGAGACCAAGGTCGAGGGCCAGAGCACCTACCGCGCCCTGTCGGATTTCGTCGCGCCGCTCGAGGCGGGTCTGGCCGATCATATCGGCGCCTTCGCCGTCACCGCCGGCTTGGGTTGCGACGAGCTCGCCAATTCCTTTGCCGATGCCGGCGACGATTATCAGTCGATCATGGTCAAGGCGCTGGCCGATCGGCTGGCCGAGGCCTTCGCCGAATATCTGCATGAGAAAGCACGCGGCGAATGGGGCTTTGAAAACAGCACGCCACTCTCCCGAGAGGATCTGATCGCGGAGAAATACCGTGGCATCCGCCCCGCCTTCGGCTACCCCGCCTGCCCGGATCATTCCGAGAAGGACAAACTCTTCGCGTTGTTGCAGGCCGAGGAGACCGGCATGGCGCTGACGGAGAGCTGGGCCATGACGCCTGCGGCCTCGGTGAGCGGGATCTATCTCGGCCACCCATCTGCAAAATACTTCCAACTCGGCCGGGTCGAGATCGATCAGATCGAGGATTATGCGCGGCGCAAAGGTGAGCCACGGCGGCGCATCGAGTCCGCCTTGCGCCCGAACCTCGCCTACGACGCCGACTGAGCCGCGCCCGACTCCTGGCCCCATGAGCACGCATGCCTCCGATACCCGGCGGAAAAAACCGGCCACGCTTCTCTCCGCAACCAGTCCGCGCAGTGTCTGGGCCCTTGCCTGGCCGGTAACCCTGGCGATGCTCTCGGAGTCCCTTGTGGGCCTGGTCGATATGCTGATGGTCGCCAAGCTCGGCGCCACCGCAGTGGCGGCGGTCGGCACCGGCGGGCAGATCCTGGGCGCCGCGATGGTCACGATGACCGCCGTCGGCACCGGCACCATGGCCTTGGTCGCGCGCCATGTCGGTGCGGGCGAGCATGACGAGGCCGAGCATGTGCACGGCCAATCCATCGTTGTCGCCTTTCTGGGCTCCATCGCCGTCATCACGCCGATCATCTTCTTTGCCACCGGCATCGTGAATCTCTTCGGCGTGGAGCCCTCGGTTGCCACAATGGGGGCCGATTATACCCGCGTCGTCATGCTCTCGATTCCGTTGGCCGCGACCCTTTTCGTCGTCGGCGCCGCGCAACGCGCCGCCGGCGACACCCGCACGCCGCTATGGATCGGCGTCATCGTCAATCTTGTCAATGTGTTTCTCAACTGGGTCCTGATCTTCGGCAACCTGGGCGCGCCCGCGCTCGGTGTCGCCGGCTCCGCGATCGCCACCACCATTGCCTTCGGCTGCGGCGCAACCATCGCGATCACGCTCGGCATTCTACAACGTCTGCGAATTTCATTGCATCTGCGTGACCTGCGCCTGCAATTCACGACCATCCGGCGCGTACTCTGGATCGGCTACCCCGCCGCTGTCGAGCAGGCGATGATGCAGGTCGGCTTTCTTGTCTATCTGGTCTTCGCCGTGCGCTACGGCACCGAAGCCGTCGCGGCGTATTTCATCGGCGTGCGCATCCTCGCCCTCTCGTTTCTGCCAGGCTTCGGTTTCGGTGCGGCCGCAAGCGCGCTGGTCGGTCAGAACCTCGGTGCTCGCCGTCCTGAAGAGGCGGCGAGCGCGGGCTGGATCGCCACCGGGATGTCGGTGGCGATGATGAGCGCCAGCGGTGTGGCGATCGCCTTTTTCGCCAAAGAAGTCGCCTCGCTTTTCGTCGACGATCCCGTCGTGATCTCCAATACGGTCTGGTTCATCTACATGCTCGGCATCTCGCAGCCCTTCATGGCGATCGACTTCACGCTCGGCGGCGCCCTGCGCGGCGCCGGCGATACGCGCTTCCCCCTGCTCACCGTCCTGATCGCCTTCTACGCAGGCCGCCTCGGGCTCTCGGCCCTGGTCGTCTTCGTCTTCGACCTCGGGCTGGCCTGGCTCTGGGCCACTCTGATCGCCGATTATATCATCCGCTCGCTGCTCAAGATCTGGCGCTTCCGCCAGGGCAGCTGGGCAACGATCCGCGTCTAAAAACGGTAGGAGACCTCCGCACCGAAGGTGCGCGGCGGATTATAATAGCGACTCACGAAACCGAAGAGCTGGACGAGGGCCCCGCCACCGGTGTGGTTCTCGACATCGAGCACGTTCTTGGTCCATAAGGCGACCTGCGCCTGCTCGCCGAGGAAGTCGTAGCTGAAGCGGATATCGACCAGGCTGAAGCCCGGCTGTATCCCCGGTTCCACCTCAGGCGGGCCGTAATGAACCGAGCTGCGGTAACTCCAATCCATATAGGACGTAAACCAGCCCTCCGTCCAAGCGGGTCCGAAGGCGGGCACCGGAAGCGAATATTGTAGCGAAATATTGGTCTGCAACTCGGGGATATTATTGAAGGTCTGGCCGGATCGGTCGACCGCATCGCCGGTGTAGCCATCCTCGCCGATGAATTCAGTATAGACGCCCCGGACCAGGCCCACCGAGCCCATGATCCGTAGCCCGTCAATCGGTGCCGCCACCACCTCGAATTCGAGGCCGCGCGTGGTTGCCGTGCCGGCATTGCGCACCGAGCGAGTGAACTCGGGCAGACCATCGCCGTCTTCGTCGGGTCGCGCCGAGATCGTCGCGACCTGCAGGTCGCGGTAGTCGCCGAAGAAAAACGAGGTATTCATCGTCAAACGTCGATCAAACGCGACCGCCTTGACGCCCAACTCCCAGGAGTCGAGATACTCGGGCGCAAATTGTTCGAGGTCCGTCCCCTGACTGCCCACCGTCGCGTTGAAGCCGCCGGCCTTGAAGCCCTGCGAGTAGGTGAAATAGCCCATCAGATGCTCGACCGGGGTCCCGTCCCAATACTCCTCGGGCATAGTCAAGGCCAAGCTTACCATCGGCGTCCAAGCCGTGAAGGTGGCCTGATTGCGTGCATCGATCCCGATGGCTTCCGGGTTGAAGGTCGAGAACTGGAGTTTGGCGATTTTCTTGCGCTCTTGGGTCCAGCGCAATCCGGCCGTCACATTCGCCCACTCCGTCAGGTCGTAGCTGCCCTGGCCGTAGAACGCGGCATCCACATTGGTGATCGAAATATAATCCGTATTGGAAAAGTTGAAGGTATCGGGCAGCACCCAGATCGCCGAATGGGTCTCCGCGTCTTCGCGCATGCCGAACGCACCCACGACGAAGCTGCCGCGCCCTTCGCCTACGCTGCCGATGAATTGGAGGTCCCCCGAAAATTGGCGCTGGAAGCCAGGCTCCCCGAGCTCCGGTGCGCCGCCGGCGCTGGCGATCTGCAATACGATATCTTCAGTATTGTCGATATCGTCGATGATGCGCGGGATTTGTTCACGCCAGGCCGGAATCAGCTTGATGGTGAAATCGTCGAGGCCGGGCACGTCCATCATTTCGCTCACATCCCACGTCGCCGTACCCCACATACCGTAACTCTCGACATCGGCGAGGCCGTTCGGAAAGGGCTGATTGCGCAGCGGCGTGGTACTGCTGCAATTGCCGTCGTCGCCCTTGAAATCAGCAGGCTCCAACCCGGCGAAGTTTCCGTCGCGGACATAAATGCATTGGCCGCCACGGCCACGGGTATGGCTGCGCGACCAAGTGCCCGTGAGATCGACGGTCACGCCGGCGGTGGGAAGAAAGCGCAGCGAGCCGAGGAAGTTGATCGAGTTGCGGTTCGACGAAGCCTTGCCCGCTCCCGCGTTTTTGACATAGCCATCATCGTTGGACGAGACGAAGGAGACGCGCGAAAAGAGCTTGTCCTCGAACCAACCGATATCCACCGGAAGGTTGAGCATCGCCTTGGTATGGACGAGGCCGAAGTTGCCGAAGCGCACGAGGGCAGAGCCGCTGACGTACTCGCCGGGTTTTTGCGTCGTGATATTGATCGCGCCGCCGACGGTATTCTTGCCGAAAAGCGTACCCTGGGGACCGCGCAGCACCTCAATCTGGGAGACATCGACAATATCGACAATCGAGCCGAGCGCGCGTGGCAGGTAGACGCCATCGATATAAAGGCCGACTCCCTGGCCGAAGGCCAGATCTCCGGTCGCCGTGCCAATGCCGCGAATCGAGATTCCGGCACTCTGGCCGCTGCGGCCGGTGGTAATCTGGAGATTCGGCACCAGCTTCTGAATGTCCTGTAGACTCAGGACGCCGGTTTCGAGCAGGGTATTCTCACTCAAGGCACTGACCGAGACGGGCGTGTCCTCCAATGCCTCGGATCGCTTGCGCGCCGTCACTACGATCTCTTCGAGGCGGGCCTCACGCCGCTTGGTGATGCCCGGCACCTTTTTGCCTTCGGCCACCAACTCTTCCTGCGCCGGGCTGGCATCGAGTTCGTCCGCAAATCCGCCGACGTCGGTGCGATCCTCGACCGCATCGAGCAGCGCCGGTCCGGCAGCCAAGGCCGGTGATACAAGCAACAAACCCAGGCCCAATACGACAAGAAAAAACGAAACCCGATCCCGCATGAAAGTCCCCTTGGTGGCTGAAAACCTCTGGCGACCCGACCTTGGCGGTCGGGCCTCCCGGTTGCCTCTCATGAACAGGCACAGAATGCGAAGCCGTCTCAGACATCCCCCACGACGCGCCGCGTCGCAAGTCGGCTACTGGACAACCACAGAGTATTGCATGGTACGCGCCGGACCAGCATCGAGGGCCCACGGTCGGCGGTAGAAGAAGAGAAGCGTGGTTCGTCCGGACGCCACGCCACGAAAACGCCACATCGAAATCCCCCCCTCGCCCGGACGGCCCGCCGCTGGGGCGTCATACTCGTGGCGCACCAGCGTCAGGCGGCTCTCGTCGAGCGCCGCACCCAGAGCCCAGGAATAGCCTGTGCTGCGGTTGGCGAGAAGTCGTACATCAAATTCCTCACCCGCGGCGACAACGAAACTCGCCGCGGGCGCCACCGCAGGACCACCCGAGGTCAATGCGCAGCCCGCCAACAGACAAAAGAGCGCCAAGGTCAGGACCAGCGGCGCGGATTTCAGGCGACGTGCGCCACAGACTTCGACTTGCATAATTTCAAACCAGTCCCTACTACGGCGCTGGCCCCCGCGCCAAAGAAAGAAGGACATATGCTCAGAACGACCATCTACTCACTCGCCCTCGTGGCATTTCTCGCTGGCTGCACCCAGCAGGGCGTCATCCAGGGCCGACTCGAAATGTCCGGCGCGCCCGGCAGTCAAGCTGTCACGATGGATTGGCAGATGGATCCCTTCGACAGCGCCGGCAAGCTCGCCGTGACCCTGCCCAGCGGGGAACTCTTCACCGGGCGCTACCTGCAGATCACCACGACCAGCACGGCCGACTCGCTCGGCACCGCCTGGGGCGGCTGGGGTGGCTGGGGGCCCTATTGGGCGGATTGGGGTTCCTATGGCGGACCGTGGATGGGCGGCAGTAGCTACTCGACCTTCCTCCAGAATTATTCGGGCAAGGTCATCTCGACGCTCTTCGGAAACCTTGGTGACGTAATGCGCTGCCGCTTCCAACTCGCCAACCCGTCAGAGGGAATGCCCGGCGGTGGCGTGGGCGAATGCCAGCTCAAAAGCGGCGACACGATCGCCGTGCAATTCTAAGGCACGGAAGAATCCGCGGCCGCGCGGCGACGGAAGGGATAGGCCATCTGGCCGAGAACGCCGGCAGGCATATCGTCGTTGCAGATGCCGTAGGCCGGCGGAGTTTCGCCGCGAGGCAGATGCCAGGTCCCGAAGGCAAGGTCCCAAAGCGGAAAGAGGCCAGCGAAATTACAGGCCTCGCGACGGGTCTCGGCGTGGTGCCAGCGATGGAAGGCCGGCGTGGCGATCACGTAGCGTAAGGGGCCGAAATCCCAGGGCACATTGGCGTGCAGAAAGATCGAATAGAAGACCAGGAAAGGAACCCAGGCCACCAGCAAGGCCGGGTCGAAACCGAAGAGCACAAGCGGCACCGCCTGCAGCGAGCGCGTGAAGAGGTCGTTCAACGGATGCGCGCGCACCGACGAGAGCCAGTCGACCTCGCGCGAGGAATGGTGCACAGCATGTACCGGCCAGAGCCGGCGGCCATGTAAAAGTCGATGCGCCAGATAGCCCAGCAAATCGGCGAGAAGAAAAAAGGCGACGGCCTGAGCCCAGCGCGGCAGGGCCTGGACCAGCCCGCGCGGCGCCAGAAAACGGCTGATCGCCTCGGTGGTGAGCGGCGTACCGGCAAGCAAGGCAGTCGCGACCAAGGCAAGCGCGATCGCCACGCCCGTCAAGGGCCTTGTCGCCAAAGGCGTCAGGAACCAATAGACGAGATCCGTGCGCAACCCCGCGCGCAGACGCCTCTGGCCGACCTCGGCGGGCCAAAGCCCTTCGAGAACCGCAAAGAGCGCGCCGAGAAACGCGAGCCCAAGCAGCAGGTACAGCGGATTCACGCTGTGAGTTTAGCACGCCACGGAAGCACGAGCGTTGCAATTCGACCGCACCTCCAGCCATGATGTCCGCAGGCATGGCCCGACGCACAAAAACCACGAACCGCCGCGGCACGCAGCGCTCGATCCCCGCCCCCGGCAAGCCTCGCCTCGGCGTCGCATTGGGCAGTGGCTCGGCGCGCGGCTGGGCTCATATCGGCGTCCTGCGGGCGCTGCATGAGATGGGGATCGAACCCGCGATCGTCGCTGGCACATCCGCCGGTGCTCTGGTCGGCGGCGCCTATGTCAGCGGGCAACTCGATGCGCTGGAAGATTGGGCCCGCTCCGTGGGCAAACTCGATATCTTCCGCCTGATGGACCTCGCGCCGGGACGCGGCGGCGTGATCGGCGGCGCGCGGCTCTTCGAGGCTTTCGAGCGGGTCGCGGCCGACGTGGAAATCGAGGCTCTGCCGCTACCCTTTACGGCGGTTGCCACGGATTTTGAATCCGGTCGTGAAATCTGGCTCAATAAGGGTTCCTTGCACGATGCCGTGCGGGCCTCGATTTCCCTGCCGGGCCTCCTGCCGCCGGTGCAATACGGCACGAGTTGGCTGGTGGATGGCGGCCTGGTGAACCCCGTGCCGGTCTCGGTCTGCCGCGCGCTCGGCGCCGATCTCGTCATCGCCGTCAATCTCAGCGGCATTCTCACCGACCGCAATACGCATCGGACGACGCCCTTCTCCATTTTCGGCGACGACCCCCGCGGGTTGGATGATACCCTCGAGAAGCTCCCCGCAGCGCTGCGGGCAAGGCTCGAAGGTCCCGCACGTTTCCTCTTCACGCCGCGCGGAAGCGGCCGAAGCAAGGCGCCGGGCTTCTTCGATGTCATGGCCGGCGCGATCAATATCATGCAGGACCGCGTGACCCGTAGCCGCATCGCAGGAGATCCGGCCGACCTGCTGATCGAGCCTCGCCTGGAGAACATTCGCCTGCTCGATTTCGACCACGCCGCCGAAGCGATCGCGGAGGGGTATGCCGCGACCGAGCGCATGCGGCCGGCGCTCCAGCGCCTTGTCGGAATTCAGGACTGAGCGACCACGGGCGATTCGTCGGCGAGCGCCTCGGCGGCCAGGAGCAGCAATACGATCCAGATCCCGTCGGCGAAGAGCAGGTGAACGACCTGCAACCAAACGGGCGCCAATAGACCGACATTCGCCACGCCGATGGCCATCTGCGCCAGAAAGAGGCCCGCTAATTGCACGCTCAGGCGCGACACGCGCGGATTCTGTGCGTCCATCGAGGTCTGCCACGTCGCCGCAAGAAGAAAAACCCCGGCCACCACCGCGAGCACAGGATGCCAGACCCGCAGCCGAACGAAGATATGCGCATCGGGCGAGAAGGTCAGTGCCGTGCCGGCGGCAAGATCAGCGACCGGGAAGAGCGTATCGCCCAGCGCCGTAAGCGCCCCGCTCATACCGAGAAGGGCGACCATGGCGAGCACGGCCGCGAACATTCCGGCGCGCCTGCCACGCAAGATAAAGGCGCGGCCACCCGAGGCGAAATGCGCGGTATAGGTCAACGCGGCCAAGAGCAGATAGGTATTGAGCAGGTGGGCCCCCACCCACCAGCCGCGTGCAATCTCGGCGTTATCGGCGACGTATTCCAGCAACACCAGACCCGCACCGAGAAGCGCCTCGATCAGAATCAGAACCAAAGAGGCCCAGGCCGCACGCCGCACGCGGTGGCGCGCGGGCCAGGCGCGACGTGCAGTCCACAGCAAAAAGGCCACCAGCAGCAGATCCGCTCCGCTGGTTACGCGGTGGCCGAATTCAATGATGGTCTTGGCGCTGGGCGCCAGCGGCACGACGACACCATTACAAAGCGGCCAATGGCTGCCACAACCCGCGCCCGAACCCGTCGCCCGCACAACCGTACCCCAGAGGATGACCAGCACCGTCAGCCCCAGCGTCCACCAGGCGTAGCGTGCAAAACGCGTCTGTAAATCCGACATCGACTTCTTCTCTCCTACCTGCCGCGAGCGACCAGAGCCTTGAGGATCTCGCCGTGGCGCGCGCGGGTCAGCGGGTAGCGCAGCGCCATCACCAGCGCGAGCAGCAGGAAACTCGCCGGGCCGAAGCTCACGAGCAAGCGAATCAGCAAAAGCACCTGCGGGGATTGCGCACCGCCGTCGCGAAAACCGGCGAAATCGAGCGCCGCCAACGCGAGGAAGACCGCGATGGCGCCGGCAAGTTTGCGCAGGAACATGAGCAAACCGTTGAACAGCCCCTCGCGACGCTCGCCGGTTGCCAGATCGTCTTCATCGATTACATCGCCGACCATCGACCAGGGCATCATATCGACCCCCGCAAAGCCGATACCGGAAATGCAGATACCGCTGTACATCACCCAAACAGGCCAATCCGGCTGGATCAGGAAGAGCAGGATCTGGGTGGTCGCCCAAAGTGCCGCGCCAGCGATGAAGGCCGTGCGTTTATCGACCCGCCGCGCCAGCATCAGCCAAAAAGGAAGGCTCAGAAGTGCCGCGATGAGAAAGAGGAACATCGTCGTCTCGAAATCGCCGGTGCGACCCAGCCAGTAGGTCACATATAGAATCAACATCGCACCGACGAGATCCATCGCCAGGCGACCGCAGAGATAGAGCGCGACCAGACGCACGAAACTCTTCTGACGCAAAGCAGAGAGCAGGCTCGGGATCAGCGGCGGCACCTCCACCTGGGGACGGCGAAACTCGGGGCGCTCGAAGCTGACGCGATGTACCCAAACCCAGGGCAGAATCAGAAAGACGCCGTAACAGAGGCCCGCCAGAGCCCAGCCCTCGTGGCCGCCGCCAAAACTATCGGCGACCTGGCGCATGCCGATGGCAGCGAAGATGCCCATCGTCGCACCCACCGCACGGTAGGCATTGAGCGAGGTCCGATCATCGTAATCGGTCGCCATCTCGGGGATCAGCGCCAGGTAGGGCACCGAGCAGACCGTCGTCGCCACACTGAAGAGGCAATAGATGACCGTGTAGTAGACGAAGGCGAGAAACTGACTCTCGACCGGCGGAACGTACCAGAGCATCGCGAAGGTCAGGCCGAAGGGAATCGCACCGATCAAAAAATAGGGTCGCCGGCGGCCACCGGCCAGAGTCGTGCGGTCCGAGAGACGGCCAATCATCGGGTCGGTGAAGGCATCGACGAAACGACCGATCAAAGGCACCAGGCCAGCGAGCACGGGGCGCAGACCCGCGACCTGGGTAAGAAAATAGGCGGCGTAGATGATGGTCAGAGCCGAGAGCGCCGTATTGGTGCTCATATCGCCGAGGCTATAAACGCTCCGGGCGTAGACTCCGAGACGGCGCATCCGCTAAAACGAAACCTGCCGGCCGAGCCTCTCGCTCACGACCTCGGCGATCCGGCCATAGAGTTCGTGACCGTCTTTTATGTCGAGCCAGGTCTGGCCGGCCTCGTCCCAATCGTAATGCCAGGCGCGCACTCCGGCGGCGAACCACATCTGGTTATTGCCGGATTGGCGATTCAGGACGAAGCGTTTCCCGCTCGGGAACTCGAGCGATACCATGCCATCGGTGGTCGAATAATCGACATCATCGGGGTCAAAAGCTTCGAGCCAATCCGCCACCCGCGCCAGACACGCGTCAGCTCGGTGGAGATATTCCTGATTCGTCATCTGCTGCGAAGAACCCCATTGCCGGGCCCGGCGCAAGGGGGATCGCCGCTTTCGTTCTACGCCCGTCCGCAGTATGTCAGCTGTAGATGGACGCCATAGGCGAGGATCTACCAATCCTACTGATCGGTATTCTCTCGGAACTCGGCCCTATGCGAAAGAGAACAAAGAAAGAATCTGACGATGCATGATGCAGGCAAGCATCTATTTATCGCGATGGCATGCAGCGGCGCGGCCGCATTCTATGGCTGCGGCGGCAGCGCGGCCCTGCCTCAACCGCCCCGCGTTGACGTCACCCCGGCCCCAAGCGTCACGGCACCTTCAAGGGTCGATTATGCCGGCATCACGGCAGCATCGGAATCCGTCCAAGTGCGAGCACGCGTGACAGGCTACCTCCTCGAGCGTCTCTTTCGTGACGGCCAGGACGTCGCACAAAACGATCTGCTCTTCATCATTCAGTCCGACCAATTCGAGGCCGCCGTCCAGCAGGCCAAAGCAGTCCTGGCGCGCGACGAGGCCGAGCTTGCGCATGCCCACGCGCAGGTCGAGCGCTACCGCCCGCTGGCCGCGCAGCAATATATCTCGCGTGAGAATTTCGCTGAGAATCTGACCCGAGTGCGCACCCTGGAGGCGAGCGTCGCGGCCGATCGTGCCGCGCTGGCCGAGACCGAGCTCGAACTAAGCTATACCCAGATCCGGGCACCGATCAGCGGCCGCATCGGGCGGCACCTGGTCGATGTCGGCAACCTGGTCGGCGCAGGCGAAGCGACGCTGCTGACGACCATTGTGCAACTCGACCCGATCTATCTTTATTTCAGCCCGACCAAAGCCGACCTGCCCACTCTGCTCGAGCAACATCGCAGCGCACCCCTGAGCGTCCGCGCTATCCTGCCCGGCACCGGCGAGCACCCGCATATCGGGAGGGTCGATTTCATCAACAACCAGATCGATCGCAACACGGCGACCATCAAGATGCGTGCGAGTCTTCCCAACCCCGACAAAGTTCTGCTTCCGGGGCAGGTCGCGAAGGTTCGCCTGCTTCGCGAGCAGTTCGACCATGCTGCCAAGGGTGCTAGCGTCTCCTACGGAGCCGAACCCGATTCATGAGCCAACGCTTCCAACATGCCGGCGCAGCCTTGCTGCTGCTGCTGGCCGTGCTCTTCGTCTTCCGCGCCGTGCTGCCGGATATCGGCGGCCGGCTGCCGCTGCCCGAGCGCCACGAAACCCGGCGCGAGACCCTGGTCTATCAGGCAGACCAGGGCGCGGTTGCCGGCATGATCGGGCTCAAGGCCAGCCGCATGGCCGCCTTGCCCTTTGGCTTTGCCGAGAAGAGCAGCTGCTTTCCTCTGACCCGTCCCTATACCCTGGGCGAGCATATGTTCGGCGAGGCTTTGCTCGGGATCGTGCCGCATGCGCTGACCGGCAACCCGATTACGACCTTCAATATCGTTGTGATCCTGCATCTCTGGGTTGCCGGACTGGCGATGTATGCGCTCGCCTATTTCTGGACCGGCAGCATTCCCGGCGCGCTGGTTGCCGCCCTGCTCTTCGCCCTGCACCCCTTGCGCGCGGCCAACCCCGCGCACCTCTTCGCGACGGGAAATATCTGGACGCCGCTGGCCTTGCTGGCGGCACACCGGCTCATGCACAGCGGCAGCTGGCGAGCCGCCGCGGCGCTGAGCGCGATGCTGGTGCTGCAACTGCTCGAGAGTTTCTACCAGGTCCTCGGGCTCGCGATTCTCGGCGGCGTCTATGGCGGTGACCTCCTATGGCGCCACCGCGCGCACCTGCTCGCCCGCCTGCCGCAGCTCGCCATGGTCGCGACCATCACCCTGGGCACACTCTTCTTGCTCTTCCAGCCCTATTTCCACGCCCGCGATACCTGGAATATTCTGCAAGGCCGGGAAGATACAATCCTCCTCTATGCTGCCGATTATTGGCCCGGCGGCGACGCCGGCATTGGCGTCCTGGCGCTCCTGCTGGCCTTGGTCGGCCTCGCCGACCGCATCCGCCGGCAGCGCATCGTCGAAGGCACCGACCCACGCCTGCCGCTGCTGGCGGCCGCGGCTGCGGTCTTCTTCTGCTCGGTGGCGACGATCCCCGGGCTGAATATCCCGGGCCCGATTCACCTGCTGCGCGAGGTCGTGCCCGGCCTCGATGGTATCCGCGTATTGCGCAGCATTGCGGTCGGAGTCTTGCTCGTGGTCGACCTGCTGGCGGCATACGGCATTCTCGTATTGCTTGAACTCCTGCCTTCGCGCCTGCGCCTGGCCACCGGCTGCGCCGCCGTCGCGCTGGTCTTCGCCGAACTCACCCACCCGGTGGCCTCTGCCTTCTCCTTCGGCCGCAGCACGGCAATGGGCCATACCGAGGCCGGCATCCCTGCGGAACTCGCGTCGCTCTATACCCGGATTCCCGAGGGCGCCGTGCTCGACCTACCGGCCCATTTCGGCCCTTGGCGAAAAGTCGCCGACGGCCCGATCTACCTGACGGCAGCCGGTTTCCACGGCCAGCCGGTCGCGGCCTGCTACAATTCTTTCTCGACCTATGTGCAAAAGGGCATCGAGGAATTGGCCGCCCAATTGCCCGCGCCCGAGGCGGCCGATGCCCTACACGCGCTCGGCTTCCGTACTCTTGCTTTGCACCAAAACCGCGGTGATAGCCGCGAGTTACGCCGCCTGCGCAAGCTGATCACGGATCCGACGCGGATGCGCAAAATCGGCCAGGCCGGTGAGGTTTCCCTCTATGCCCTGCAAGCCGATATCGAAATCACCGAAGATGCGAGCCAGATCCAGGCCACCGCGACCTTCCATTACGCTCACCCTCTGACCAAGGCGCGCCAATGGATCCCGATCCATTCGCATAACGCCTCGAACTCGGTCTTCCGCCACCCCGAACCCATCGAGCCACGCCCGGCGATCATCATATGGCGCAACACGGCCGGCGAGGCCGTCTCCGAAGGACAGGCCTTCGCCTACCTGCCGCTGGCGCTCGGCCCCGGCACGGAGACCGGTCGCGGCATCGAGATTGATGTCCCCACTCTGCCGCCCGGATTCTACAATCTACATGTCTCGCTGGCCGACCACCCCGATGTGATATTGGGCCGGACCCGGGTGATCCTCGGCGCGGGCGCCGGCGTCGCCCTCCCAGGGAGCTGACCCGGCGCACCAAGCTGCCCGACTCCGATTTCCGCGAGCTTATGACCAGGCTAGGGCGTTGCCGAAGCCGGCAAATCAGCGGCCAGCGCGAGGACCTCGGGCTCGACAGCGCGAACGATTCCCGCCAGCTCAGATGTGGCCGTACCCACCGCCGCCAGCGCTTCGAGTTGAACGGCGGCCTGAGAGGCCAGTTCCGCTTCGGCGGCCTCGCGCATGGCGAGATGGGCGCGTAACTCGCGGCAAACGGCGGCGATATGGCGCCCGAAGACCTCATT
The DNA here is from genome assembly GCA_046583355.1 of Deltaproteobacteria bacterium. Taxonomy (GTDB): domain Bacteria; phylum Desulfobacterota; class Binatia; order UBA12015; family UBA12015; genus UBA12015. Next base: position 29,345 of record JAYGCM010000087.1, on the reverse strand, counting down.
GGTAGCGCGGCTGAGCGCCTCTTCTGCAAAGCCGCCTATCCGCTGGCGCAATGCCTGGGCCAGCACGGGCCGAGCCGCATCGAGCCGGTGCTTTTTTACCGCACGCGGCACGCGCCGTGCCGGGGCGTCATCCGGACCGAGCAGATGGCGACGCACGCCAGCGGGACTACGCAGGAGCAGCCAATCCAGCCACGAGCGCCGTACCGGCAGTAGACGCGTCGGCATGGCTGGCGCCAACTCGACCTCGCGGGAAGGCTCGGTCACCGCCGCCAGCGCTTCGCGCGCGATCTCGGCAAACGGAACCTCCAAGGGCTCGACCTCGGCGGCCAGTCCAGCCCGCACGATCGCGGCCGAGACATCGCTGCCGACAACCGTGCGGCTCACATCGGCGGCGATCTCGATGGTCTCGCGCCTGGCCGTGCGAAAGAGGCCGGCGATATCCTGACGCAGCAACTCGTCCAGGCTGGCGTCCCCCTCATACCAGCGCGCGACCGCATCTTCGGCCCCGGCAATGGCATTGGGCCCGATCGACTCGGTACGCTCGCCGACCAATCGCCTCACATCGTCGCGTACCGCCGAAAACGCACGCTCCCAATCATGGCCGACCAGGTCACGCGCCAACGAGGCATGACGAATCGCCCGCGCGCGTTCGTCTTCGATTGCCGCGGCGCGCACGGCGATATCGGCCAATACCCCGCTGCGCACCGAGTGATTCAGGTCCTCCAGCAGGCCGGCTGCCTGACGCGTCGTATCGCGAATAAAGGCTTGCACAAACTCATTGCCGCTCAAATAATGCAGGACATCGCGCTCGAGACGAGCGAAACCGTCATTTTCGACCGCGGTCGCCTGCGTGCTTTCGTCCGGGCGGCCCATGCCGCCTTCCTGCAAACGCCGCCGCGCCGCCCGCAGAAGATCGACCGGGTAGATCTCCAGGCGCCCCTCATCGACCGCCCGGCGCAACTCCGCGTTCATGCCGAGGCGCTCGAAGGCCTCGACGATCTTGCCGGGCTCGACCTGCTCGAGGCTCGGTGCCAAGGCACCACCGGGCACGAGGTCGCGTTTGCTGGAGTCGAGATTCACGACCAGGAAAATACGACTGAAGAGACCCAGCAAATCGGTGAACTCATCGAAGATCTGCTCGAGAAAAAGGTTATCGGTCTTGACGACAAAAATGGCACTGGCCGCCTTGTCACGGAACTCGCGGGCCATCAGGTCGTAGCCGAATTTCATGCGGCTATAGAGTCCCGGCGTGTCGACCAGCATGGCACCGGATTCGGCCAGAGGCGGCGCCGGCATGCGCACATCGATACGGCGGATCGCGCCGGGCAGGTCCCGCTCGGGGTCGAGATCGCGGCCCTGTTCCTCGGCATGGCGCAACTCAGCGGCCAATTCGGCATGTGCGATTGCGAGAAGCTCGCGCATGCCGTCGAGGCTCGCGAACGCAGTCGAACTGCCGTCGTAATGCGTGATCTCCAATTTGCGCTCGGCCGCATCCCCCACAAAGACCATGCAGGGATAAGCGGGCAGGCTTGAGACTTCACTCACATAGGCGCCGGCCAGCGCGTTCATCAAGGTAGATTTGCCACTCTTCAGCGGCCCGAAGACAATCATGAAGGCCTGCTGCGCGGCCGCCTTGGCAAGCAGGGCCGCCAGCCGGCTCTGGATCGCGTCGATCTCCGTGGCGGCCGCCGCGCGCTCGGGTGTCGCTGCCGGAAGGGCATGCAGTCCCGCCGCCAACGCATCGAGCGGCGCCACCAGCGGCCGCAGGCGGGCCTCCAGGGCCACACAATATTCACCGAGTCGCTTCATCCAGAGGATTCTCCAGCATTTCCCTTGGCCGCCGATGCTGGCAGCGACCGAGCCGAGGGCTCGCTGCTGGCCGGCTCGCGGCGAAGAATATGCGCCGCCGTAGGATACCCCGCGCAGAGCGCGTCGAGAAGAGTCAAATGAATCAGCGTCTGAAAGGTTTCTCCGGTGGCTTCGTCGGGTCCGGCCAAGCTGCGAGCGGTCTCAAAGAGCCCTGCCCATGCCTCACGATGCCCGGCGATGGCCTCTTCGACCAGCGCATTCCAATGCTCCGGGTTGTCGGTATCGCGCCATTCGCCGCGGCCTCGCCCAAAATGCGCCACGGCGAGGTAGCGCAGCAGGGATTGGCGCAGCAATTGGTCAAGAAAGTCGCCCCCCCAACGCACCTGCTGGGAAGCTGCGGCCTTCACGAATTGGTAGCCGCGACGCAGGCTCACCGCCCCGGCCGCGCCCAGGATCGCCCCCGCCACAGCACCGCCGCCGAAGGAGAGTCCGACAACGGCCACATCGGCGACCAGGCCACCGGCCGCACCGCCCATCGCGGCACCAAGGATCGTGGTCTGCGAAGACGAGAGAGCTCGCGCACCAGGCAGGTCGAAATCTTCGCGCAGGCTCGCACGCGCCACGGTCTGAAAACGGCCCGAAAGGCCATGCTCTTCAATCAGGGAATCCATCAGAGAGCGCGTCTCGTCATCGAGGCGCTGCGAGAGCACGCGCATGGCCCGACGCTTCTCCGTCTTGCCGCCGCTCTTGGCCTCCAGCGCTTCGGTCGCGTGCACCGCACGTTGCAAATAGCTGCCCAACAACGCCGCCGACCGATCGAAAACGGCTAGATTCCGATCCTGCCACGCCCTTTGCAATTCTGACATGATGGGCTGACGCGCGGGCGAGAGAAGCTTCTCTACCCGCTCCAGCAAGATTCCCTCCTGCACCCAACAGCGGGTGAAGGCATCCAGCGGCAGAATATCGCGGACGATCGGCCATTTGGATAGCTCCTGCGACCAGGCCTCCACGCGCGCCGCGCCGCCATCGTAGCCGGTCTGGTTGAGGAGCACCATGACGGGCTTCTCCATCCAGCTGAGCAGCTCCATTTCATGCGAAACATAGCCAGCGTCAATCGGGTCTTCCGCGGCGTTGACCAGATAGAGCACCACATCGGCCTCGGTACGGATATTGCGCACGGCCTGCTGGCTCGAGTAGAGCGGCCGATCGCGGTAGCGGTCCCAGACCTGGTGCAGAAACCAGCCCAGCGGGTTGCCGTGGTGGCGCAACCGCGCCATCAGACGTGCCGAGTCGCCCAGGCCGGGAGTATCCCAGAGCCAGAGCACGGAGTCGCCGCTCTTCACCAGGTCGAAGCCCTCGGAGACATCCGTCACGTGGGCCTGGTCCAGGACCTCGCCGACATCGCGACGTAGAATCGTGCGGGCCAGCGTCGTCTTGCCGACATTCGTATGCGAGATCAGGCTGAGAGTTACAGTACTCATGATTTTCTCATCTGCGACTGGCGCATGCTCCCCTGGCTGGCCTCGCCGGCCAGCGCCATGGTGTCCAATTGTATCTCCGTGCCCAGGTCGAGATGCGTGGCCGTCAGACCGACCTCACGCACAACCCGATCCCAAGCCCTCTGCCGCTCGCCGGCGCGCTCGTCTTCGGTGGTACCGAAGCGCAGCCTCCAGGGCGAGCGATCCACAACGGCCAAAAGCCGGGCCTCCGGAACGGTGGCTTGCAGATGCCTGAGAAAATCGCCGTGTACTTCGAGTTCGGGGGATTGCACCAAGGCAAAGACGACCAGAATGCAGGCCGCCCTTTCGCTGTCCGGGACCATCGGCGTGCCGGCCCCGTAGTCGACCACTGGCGAAATCCGCACCACCGCCGCACGACCGACGACCTCGTGGGCAAAGGCAAGCGCGGCATCGGCCTCGCGCGCAGGCATTGCGTAGCTGTAGGGGAAAATATCGACGCGCACGCCCTTGCCACGGTCTTCGCCAGCCAGAGCGCGAAACGAGCCTGCCAGCGGAGAGATGGGCACAGCCTGGGCGCGCTGGCGCGCGATCAACCCGGCCAAGCCGGCCAGCAGCAGGCGCGGCACGATCACCAAAGCGCCGGCCGTCAAGGCCCACATATGAATCCAGATGGCGGCCGGTACCCCACCCTCCGGCGCCCGCATAGCGCCAAGCCCCGCCGCGTCGGGCAAGGTCGAATCAAGGAGCGCCGCCGTCGGCCCAAGCACCAGATGCAGCAATGTGGCGACCCGCTCGGCACTCAGAAAGGTACTCTCCCAAGTGGCCTCATAGGCAAAGCTGAGACCGCGCAAATACATCCCGAGAATCGCGCCGAGGACCATCATCGCCGCGCCGAGATGCATCAGCATGCGCAAGCGCACCTGCATCAGAGGGGCGGCGGCCTCGCCCCAGACCTGCCCGTATTGCGCCAACGCCCGAGCGGCAACCGCCGCCCGATCCGGGTCGGGGCCGCCGGCGCGCGCAAACGCCCACTCGCCCAGCCAGGCAAAAAGACGCCCACCGCCAGGCAGAGGCGCAGGCGTATCGGTGCCGGTAGCGCCCGGCCGAACGTCGCGCAGACGCCGTAAGAAGAGCACGCAGGAGACCGGGTAGAACACCAGATTCCAGGCCAGCAGCCCGAGCAGCGGAAAAGCCAACAGGCTCAGATGACGCTGCGGCCCGAGCGCGTTGGTCGCTATTCCCAGCGCGAGTGCCACTACCGCGACCGGCACGAGCAGCGCCGGCGCAAGCCGGGTGCAGCGCCGCACACGGCCCAGGCCCGGCACGACCACCTCGAGACGCGCCAGCAAGAGGCGCGCACGTTCGCCCGCCTGGCCCTCCTCTGAGCCGCCAAGGACGCGCGCACCCGCAGTCGCCGAGCTCCGCTCGCGAGCGGAGAGAAGCAACCCGGCCGCATCGGCTTCCTCGAATGCCCGTACCAGAGCTGTCTCTTGCGCCGCGCGTTCGCGCATCGAATGCAATCAACCGGAATTCGCGCCCAGGTGCCAGCGCTTGCCTGGTCCGGGCGAGTCGCTATTCTCCCGATTCCCCCGTGCGAAGAAGGAAAAGCAGACCGATGGCAGAGCAAATATCCCGTCCCGACCAATGGCCCGAATGGAAGGCACTTGAGGCGCATCAGGCCGAGCTGGCCGATACGCATCTGCGCGAGCTCTTCGCGGCCGACGCCGGCCGTGGCGAGCGCATGCATCTCGAGGTGCTCGACCTCTACGTCGATTTTTCCAAGAACCGCCTGACCGACGAGACGCTGCGCCTGCTGGGAGCATTAGCCGAGCGCGCCGCCTTGGCGTCCCGCATCCAGGCGATGTTTGCCGGCGAGAAGATCAACAGCACCGAGCAGCGCGCGGTCCTGCACGTCGCGCTGCGCGCCCCGCGTGGCGCCGAGATTCTCCTCGATGGCGAAAATGTCGTCCCCGCCGTGCACCGCGTTCTCGACAAAATGGCCGCCTTCAGTGAAAAGCTGCGCAGCGGCGCGTGGCGCGGATATAGCGGCAAGCCCATCCGGCACGTGATCAATATCGGCATCGGCGGCTCGGACCTCGGCCCGGCGATGGCCTATGAAGCGCTCAAATCCTGTAGCCAGCGCAACATCAGTTTTGATTTCGTCTCCAATGTCGATGCGACAGCCTTTGCCGAAGCCGTGCAAGGCAAGCGGGCCGAAGAGACCCTCTTCATCGTCTGCTCGAAGACCTTCACTACGCTCGAGACCTTGACCAATGCCCGCAGCGCACGCGCCTGGGTCCTCGACGCGCTGGGCGACGAGGCAGCCATCGCGAAGCATTTCGTCGCTGTCTCGACCAATGCCGCCAAGGTAGCCGAATTCGGTATCGACACGGACAATATGTTCGAATTCTGGGATTGGGTCGGCGGGCGCTATTCCTTCGCTTCAGCCGTTGGGCTCTCCCTGATGGTTGCCATCGGCGCCGAGGCCTTCGGCGCGATGCTGGCCGGCATGCACGCGATGGACGAGCATTTCCGCACCGCCAAGCTCAAAGATAATTTACCAGTCCTGCTCGGCCTGATCGGAATCTGGTACAATAACTTCTTCGGCGCCCAAACCCTCTCGATTCTGCCCTATAGCCAATACCTCTGGCGGCTCACGGCCTACCTCCAACAACTCGATATGGAGAGCGACGGGAAGTCGACCGACCGCCAAGGCCGGCCGATCACCGACTACCAAACCGGTCCGATTGTCTGGGGGCAGCCCGGCACCAACGGCCAGCACGCCTATTACCAACTGATCCACCAGGGAACGAAGCTGATTCCTTGCGATTTCATCGGCTTCGCCAAGCCCAACCACGAGCTCGGCCAACACCATGATTTGCTGATGGCGAATTTCCTCGCGCAGACCGAGGCATTGGCCTTCGGCAAAACCGAAGACGAGGTCCTCGCCGAAGGCGTGCCGGAGACCGAGGTGCCGCATCGCAGCTTCCGCGGCAACCACCCAACGACAACAATTCTTGTCGGACGGGAACTCACCCCGCATATTCTCGGCCAGCTGATCGCACTCTACGAGCACAAGGTCTTCACCCAGGGCACCATCTGGAATATCAACTCTTTTGACCAATGGGGCATGGAACTCGGCAAGGTGCTCGCCAACCGCATTATTCCGGAGCTTGCCTCGAAGGCCACCCCAGAACTCGGCCATGATAGCTCGACCAATACCCTGATCCACCGCTTCCGCGCCCAGCGCCGCAGCTGAGGAAAGAGGCAGCAAGCACGCGCTGGTGCGAGGCCCCCACCTCGCCGGCCGCCTGCGCGCCGACAAGATCTGAACTCAGACGGAGTCGGCGATCGCGACGGCGAGATCGCGTGCGAGATCGCCGGTCAGATCGCTCATCGCAGCGACCACGGCATCGCCGCCACCAAGGGCCTTTCGTAGCTGGTCGAATTCCCCCGAGGCGAGCCTTTCACGTTTCCCGTCACGCAGCGTCCAGCGAGCCCAGAGGCGCACGTCTCCCGAAGGCGTTTGCTCGAAGCGTTGCACATCAATACGGATGCGACGGTCGGGTGCGGCGGTCTGATACCAGGGGAAAAGCGCGAGATGGCGGGTGCGCAGCAGCACGGCGAGATCATCGGCCAGCACACGCTGGAAGTTCCCTCGCAGCGGCTCGGCCCAGCGGTCCAGGCTCGAATAGACCACGCGATTCTCGTCCACACGCTGCACCAACGCCAGGCGTTGCAGATACTCCGGGATGCGGATCGGCCCGACGCCCACCCGCAATTGGGGCAGGTCGGCGATCCGGCTCAGGTCGCGGGCCTCGGTGAGAACGAAATAGCGGATCGGGCTGGTGTCGCTTATCGGCGCCAGCAACGAGCAACCCGAGAGCAGCAGCGCGAGCAGGAGCGCTCCGCCGCGGCGCGAGTACATCAGGATATTCGGGGTCATTGGTCTTCCTCCTCCAGGCCGCGGCCATAGAGCAGAGCGCTCGGGTGTTCGGCCAGGAACCCGGTGAGTTCACGCATCGAATCCGCCGCACCCGAAACCTGCTTGAGCGTCTCACCCAATTGGTAGGCAAGTGGGGATTCCGGCTCGATCAGTAGCTGAACCGAGCGGATTACCTTGGTCATTTCCGCCAATGTCTGGTCGGCCTGCCGAGCCGTACCCTCAACCGCATCCGTGAAGGGGCCGATCTTCTCGTTCAAGGTCAAAGAGAGGCCGCGCAGACTCTCCATGGTGTCGGAGAGCGATTCCAGGGTCGAGGGAATCTCCGGTGAGGTCAGGACCTCGTGGATCGCCTCGATGCTATCCTCGACCGAGGTGAACACGGCCTTGAAATCGACTTGGTCGAGTTCGCGCACGATGCGCCCGATGACCTCCTGGACGGCTTCGAGCGTCGAGGGCAAGGTCGGAATCGCCAGAAGCGAGGCCTCGGCGTTGAACTCGACGGGCGCCGCGTCGGGGTAAAAATCAAGATTGACGAAAAGAAGGCCGGTGACCAGGCTCTCCGGCTGCAGGCTGGCGCGCAAGCCACGGCCGATCAGGTCTCCCAATATGGCCGGATCGCCGAAGTCGAGCGGACGGCCGGCCCCCAATTCGATCTTGCTTTCGTCGATTTCGATCACCACCGGGATAGCGACCGCATCCCCAGGCACGAGCTCTTCAAAACGCAGCCGTATTTGCGCCACAGTGCCGATCGGCACGCCCTTGAATTTGACGTTCGAGCCGACCGCGAGGCCGTTGACCGAGCCGCGGAAATTGCAGACGAATTTCTCTGTTTGTTCAAAAAAACGGCCGGAGCCGAGAACCGCGATCGCCACCACCGCGACCACCGCGGCACCTACGACAAAAGCGCCAATTCTTGCCGGATTGGCTTTTCTGCTCATGCCATTGCCCCCGGACTTCCGACGCCGCGCGTGAGGAAATTCCGTACACCGGGATTGTCCGCCTGATCGCGGAGTTCTTTGGGGTTGCCGACTGCGCTCATGGTTCGAGTCTCCGTGTCGAGAAACACGCTATCGTCACCAATTGCAAAGATACTGGCGAGTTCGTGGGTCACGATAACGATGGTCGCGCCCAGGCTGTCGCGCAACTCAAGGATCAGATCGTCCAGGCGAGCCGAGGAGATCGGGTCGAGCCCGGCCGAGGGCTCATCGAAGAAGAGCATATCGGGGTCGAGCGCGATCGCACGGGCCAGCCCGGCACGTTTCTGCATCCCGCCGGAGATCTCCGCGGGATAGAAATCCTCAAAGCCGGCCAGACCGACCAAGGCCAATTTGAGCGCCGCGACCTCGCGGATCTCACGCGGCGAGAGGTCGGTGAACTCACCCAGCGGCAAGGCGATATTTTCTGCCAGAGTCATCGAAGACCACAGCGCCCCGCTTTGGTAGAGCACGCCGAAGCGGCGCAGAAGAGCGGCACGCGCCACGGCATCGGCCTGGGTGAAAGATTGCGCGCCATAGAGGACCTCGCCCTTGGCAGGCTCCATCAGCCCGACGAGATGACGCAGGAGCGTACTCTTGCCGCAGCCACTGCCACCCATGATGATGAAAATATCACCACGGCGGATGCTGAAATCGAGATCCTGCATCACGACGAAATCGCCGTAGGCCATTTTGAGGTCCGAAACCGTGATCGCCGCCGGCTCCCTCATGCTCTGCGCTCGCTCCATTCAGAATCCCACAAAGGTGAAGAGCACGGTGATGAGGGCATCGGAGACGATGACCAGCACGATGCCGGTGACCACGGCGGAGGTCGCTGCCGCGCCGACCGCCGACGAACTATTGCCGCATTCCATGCCCCGCAGGCAGCCCGCTACCGCGATCAGCAGGCCGAAGACGCCGGATTTCAGTAACCCGACAGTCAAATCGGCCATGGTTACCGCCGCGGCGGTCTGCTGAAAATAAAGAGTCGGCGAGAGATCCAGCATGGTCACGCCCACCAGAGCCCCTCCCGCGATGCCGACCAGGTCCGCATAGAGAGCGAGCAGCGGCATCATCAAACAAAGCGCGATCATGCGGGGCAGGACCAGGAAATCCATTGCCGAGATTCCCATGGTGGTCAGCGCGTCGATTTCCTGGGTGACTTTCATGGTGCCGAGTTGCGCAGCAAAGGCGGCTCCGGTGCGCCCGGCCATGATGATGGCCGCCATCATCGCACCCATCTCACGCAGCATCGCGATTCCGACAAGGTTCGCCACGTAGATCTCGGCGCCGAATTGTTGTAATTGGATAGCGCCGACAAAGGCAAGAATCAGCCCGACAAGAAACGAGATCAGCGTGACAATCGGCAGGGCGCGCGCGCCACAATCTTCGATCAGGACGAAAAGGTCCGAGCGTCGGAAACGGGCCCGACCGCGCAGCAAGCGGCCGCAGCCAAGCGCCGCCTCGCCGAGGAAGACAAGGCCGCGGCGACAATCCGCCGCCAAGGCAAGCGCCGCGCGACCAAGGCGATCGAGCCACCCTCGGGGAGCCGCAACGGAGCGGGCGTCCTTGTTCTCGGGCACGGCCTGGGCCAGCGCGAGCAGGCGCTGCACGCCCTCGGGCAGAGCCGAGACATCGAGCGCGACCGAAGCCTCCTGCGCCGAGGCAGCCGCACCGACCAACCAGACGATCAGGCTCGAATCCCACTCGCCCAGCTCGGCGGCCTGGAGCACCAGACACGCCGGTCGCTCGGCCTTGAGTCGCGCGCGCAGATCTTCCTGCGCCGGAATGCCCTCGCGCAGATGCCAATCCCCGCCCACCTGCACCAGCAATGCCGCGCCATCGCCCGTTCGGAGCGTGAGTTGCCGTGCCGCCGCCATCTGCAACCGAGAACAGCATTATCCCGGCCAGGGAAGCAACTCCGCAGCTCTAGAGGATTTGGCGGAGCAGCGGCAGGCGGCGCAGGAAAAAGGCACTGACGAAAGTCGCGATGACCGCCAGCGGGCAGAGCAACATGAAATGTACCAGCGGCGTAGACGGGAATTGTACGACCAACTCGGTAAAGGCGATCACGAAAAACGGGTGAATGATGTAGGCCGCATACGCACTTTGCGCCATGCCATGCGGCAGCGGCCCGGTGCCCATGAGATTCTCGCGAAAGAACCAGATCAGGGTCATGCTGATGCCGACACAAAGCAGCGTCTGCCAGAGCGCATAGAGGAAGGAGAGCGAGGTGAGGCCGCCGAAGAGGGGCGCCAGGCCAGCCTCGGGGTCAGCACCGAAGAGAATCGCCAACGGCCCCAGGACGATCGCGACGGCCGCCGCGCCACCCCAGACGCGTACCCGACCGCGGTCGATGATCTCGAACCAGCCGTAGCGCCATGCCTTCACGCCGAGAATATAGCCGGCGATATAAAGCGGGAACTCACCCAAGCCCAGCCCGAAGATGACCGCTCCGGCAGGAACGAACAGCCGGACCAGGAAGGCCACCACGGCCATCCCGAAGACGAAGCTGAAGATGGCGAGGTGGCTGGGAAAGGGCCGCGGTCGCTGCGGCGGCGAAGGCGCCGTACGCAGGGCGCGGATCAATGCGTAGAGGAGCGCGAAAATCAGCAGGCTCTCGACAAACCAGAGTGGGCCCGCACCGAGGAAGCGGGCGCCGTAATTCCATAGAAAAAACTGGTAGGATGTATCGGTTACCCCATCGAGGCGATGGGCCATCCATTCGAGGCTGGGGTTGAGCCAGATCAGGAAGATGACCAGCGGCAGGCCGAGGCGCAACAAGCGGTCGCGCAGGAATGCGGCGGCACCTTTGCGGTCGTAGGAACGCGGCGTGAGCCAGGCCGAGATGGCGAAGAAGAGGGTCATGAAAAAGGCTTGATTGACCCCGACAAAGAGCGTCATGGCGAGTTCGCCCAGCGAATCGACGCGCGGCCGAATCACGAAATACCAGTTCCCCGGTGCGCCGAAAGCGATCGCCGAATGGTGGCAGATGACGAGAATCGTCAGACACACCTTGAGATTGTCGAGATAATCCTGCCGGCGCGGTGCCAACGGATCGACCGGTGCGAAATGCGGGCGCAAGCGATAGCCCCTGCCCCCTGCCGAAGTTGTTGCCGCCATTGCAGAGGACTTAATCATACGGCCACTGCGAGAATCCAGCTGCCGCCGCGAGCTCTAAAGGTGGCGGCCGAAGAAATCAGTCCCGGCCATCGTGAATCCAGGTACGAATGCGGGGCAATAGCGCGTAGGCGGGAAAGGCCAACACGAAGGTCATGGCGAAAAAAGCGCCATAACCAAGCGTCGTAGCGGCGATGCCGCTCACGGCACCGGCCAGCGTGCGGGTGAGACCGAAAAGCGCGCTGAGAAGCGCGTACTCCGTGGCGGCCTGCTCGGGGTCGCAAATATGCATCAGGAAGGCGAGAAAGGCCGCCGTGCCGAGCCCGCCGGTAAAGCTCTCGAGCAAAGAGGCGGCATAGATCGACAAGCGGCCCGCATCGGTAAAGGCGACCGTCGCATAGCCGAGGTTCGAGAGCGCCTGCAGGGCACCGAGGAAAATCAGTGCACGAAAAATGCCATAACGCGAGGTGACCCAGCCACCGACCAGCGCGCCAAGCACGCTTGCGGCGACGCCAAAGCTGGTCGAGACCAGGCCGATCTCCTCGACGCTCAGACCGCGGTCGAGCCAGAAAGGCTTCACCATCGGGCCCATCGCAGCGTCACCGAGTTTGTAGAGAAGAACGAAGAAGAGCACGGCCAGCGCACCGGGACGCCGAATCCAGGCGAGCAGGGGTGCAAAGAAATGCTCGCCCGGCGCCGGCCGCCGCGGCGCAGCCACTCGGGGACTCCGCCACGCGGCCACGGCAAGCATCAGGAAAATCCCGGCGGCACCGTGGAAGACGAAAACCCAGCCCATCGTCCCCGCCACGATGACCAACCCGCCGCCGGCAACGATCAAAGCCGCGCGGTAGGCCGAGACGCGGATGCCGTTGGCGAGGCCTTCCTCGCCGGGCGCCACCACACCGATCGTCCAAGCGTCGATGGCGATATCCTGCGTCGCCGAGGCCGTGGTGAAGAGCAGCAGCAATGCCCAGAGCATCCACGTCGGTTCGCGCGGGTCCAGGGCCGGCAGCACCAACAAGGCCACGGCCATGGTCACCAGCGCGGCTGTGATCCAATGGCGGCGCTCGCCGATGCGGTCGACCAGCGGCGCCCAGAGCACCTTGAGCGTCCAGGGAAGGCCGAGCAGACTGAGGAGGCCGATTTCAGCCAGCGAAACCCCATGCACGCGAAAATACACCGGCAGGTTGTCAATCATCAGGCCGAAGGGCAGCCCCTCGGCAAAATAGAACCCGGCCACCCACGCCAGTTTGCGCCGCAAGGCGCGGGATTGGAGGTTGGGGTTCCCGCTCACGCCGGAACTGATAACAGCTAGAGGATGAACGCCGAAGACGATCGCAAAGCCGTGCGGGGAATTTTCCTCGGATTGGGAGTTTTCCTGCTGGCCGCGGGGCTGGCTGGCTGCGCGCAGTCGCAAAGCACAAACGAGTCCGAGGCGGCCGGCGCGTTGGCAGCCGCCGTGATGGCGAGCCGCCGCACCTGGATCGTGCCGCAGACCCTGCCTGGCACCGAGGCCTACGACGCACCGACACATTCGTCCCTCACCCGCGCGCTGCTCGGCCAACCGGCGGACTACCAGCCGCGCACGCACCACAAACACGAAGACGGCGCCCCGCATTATACCAACCGGCTGATCCGCGAGTCGAGTCCCTACCTCCTGCAACACGCCCACAACCCGGTCTCCTGGTACCCTTGGGGCGAGGAGGCCTTTGCGCGCGCGCGCAGGCTGGGCCGGCCGGTCTTTCTCTCGGTGGGCTATTCCACCTGCCATTGGTGCCACGTCATGGAAGGCGAGTCGTTTGAGGACGAGGAGATCGCCGCCGTCCTGAATTCGCGCTTTGTGCCGATCAAGGTCGACCGCGAAGAACGCCCCGACGTCGATGGCGTCTACATGGACGCGGTGCGCCTGCTCACCGGTGGCGGGGGCTGGCCAATGACCATCGTGATGACGCCCGAGGGCGAGCCCTTCTTCGGCGGGACCTATTTCCCCGCCCGCGCAGGCGACCGCGGCAACCGCGCCGGCTTGTTGGAAATTCTGGACCAGCTCGCAACCAAATATGAGACCGACCCCGCCGAGGTCGTCGAAGAAGCGCAACGCATCACCAAGAAGCTACAGCAGCAGGCCCGCTCGCAGCCCCCGGGCGACGTGCCGACGGCGGCCGCCATCCACCGCGCCGCTGCCCAACTCCTCTCCCGCTACGACGAGGAATGGGGCGGCTTCGGCAATCGGCCGAAATTCCCCAGCACAGCCAATATCGATTTCCTGCTGCGCTACCACCGCCGCAGCGGCGACGAGGCCGCGCTGGAGGCGGCTACCGGCACGCTCGACCATATGGCGGCCGGCGGCATCCGCGACCATGTCGGCGGCGGCTTCCATCGCTACTCGACCGACCGGCGCTGGCTGGTACCGCATTTTGAAAAAATGCTTTACGACAACGCCTTGATCGCAGGGGCCTATCTCGAGGCCTGGCAGGCCACGGGCGACCCGCAATACGCGGCCGTCGCGCGCGAGATTCTGGAATACGTCGGCCGCGAGATGACCCATGGCGACGGCGCCTTCTACTCCGCGACCGATGCCGATAGCGAGGTACCGGGCCGCGAGCACCAGGAAGAGGGCTGGTATTTCACCTGGACGCCCGAGGAAATCGAAACCATTGTCGGGCCCGACGCCGCGCGTCTGATTCAGTTGCGCTACGGCACACGCGCCGCCGGCAATTTCGAGGGCCGCAATATTTTCTTTGCCGCCCGCCCGCTTGCCGATGTCGCGCGCATGAGCGGCCTGAGCGAGGCTGCCCTCGAAGAAGACCTCAAGGTAGCCCGCCAAGCCCTCTACGATATCCGCGCCCAGCGCCCCGCTCCGCTGCGCGACGATAAGATCCTCACCGGCTGGAACGGCCTGATGATTTCCGCCTTCGCGCGCGGCGGTCGCCTGCTGCAAGACGACGCATTGACCCAAGGCGCGGCCAAAGCCGCCGACTTCCTCCTTGCCAATCTGCAAGACAAAGGCCGTTTGCGCCGTGCCTGGCGCGGCGGCCAGGCGCGCGAGGACGCCGTGCTCGACGATTATGCCTACCTGATTGCCGGCCTCCTCGACCTCTTCGAGGCCACCAGTAACCCGCGCTGGATCGACGCCGCCATCCGCCTCCAGGCGACTCTGGACGAGAAATTCGCCGACCAGAACGGTGGCTATTTCTTCACCGCCAGCGATGCCGAGACACTGCTCACGCGCGAGAAGCCGAGCTATGATGGCGCGCGCCCTTCGGGGAATTCGGTTGCCTTGCAGAACCTGCTGCGCCTCGCCGCCTGGACTACGGACGATACTTACCGCAGCCAGGCCGAGCGTGGCTTCGCCGCGTTCGAAGACACTCTCACGCGGCGCGGCAGCGGGTCGCCGCGGATGCTCGCCGGTCTGGATTTCCTGCTCGATACGACCAAGGAAATCATTCTGGTTGCCCCCGCCGGCAGCGATCAAGACGAGGCCACGCGACCCTTCCGCGAGATACTGGCCCGCAGCTTCCAGCCCGCCGCCGTAGTGGTCGTTACCCAAGAGGGAGCGGCCGCCGACGCGCTGGCCGCACGGGTGCCCTTGGTCGCCGGCAAGACGGCGCGCTCGGGCCGCGCCACAGCCTATGTCTGCGAGAATCGGGTCTGTGACCTGCCCACCACCGACCTGGAGGTCTTCCGCAAGCAGATCGCGCGCATAGCGCCCTACCCGACCGAGTAGAAATCCGGCCGCGCGGCACCAATCGCCCGCGGCGCCGCCATTGCCGTTGGCAGATTCATGATTAGAATGAGGCCAATGGCGAAGGCAGATCTCTATGCGACGCTCGGTATCGAAGAGGAGGCCGACTCCGACTCGATCCGCAAAGCGTTTCGAAAACTCGCGCGGAAATACCATCCCGACGTAAACCAGGACGACCCGGCCAAGGCCGACAAATTCAAAGAGATCTCGTTTGCCAATGAGGTCCTCTCGGACGAGAAAAAACGCGGCCTTTATGACGAGTTCGGCGTCACCGGACTCGACCCCAACTTCAACGCCGAGCAGGCACGGGCGCAGCACCGCTGGGGCAGCGAGCCCTTGCCCGGAGGTGGACGCTACGCGAATTTCGGCGGCGATTTCGACCTCGACGACCTGCTCGGCCGCTTCTCGCGCGGCGCTGGCGGCGGCTTCGGCTTCGGTCGCCAGGGGCCGGTGCGCGGCCAGGATGCCGAGGGCAAGGTCTCGGTCGATTTCCTGGACGCCGTACGCGGCGGCAAGGTGACCATTCACCTACACGGCCGCGGCCCCCTACAGGTCACCATTCCGGCCGGTGCTGAGGAGGACACACGCATCCGCCTCGCCGGCCAAGGAAGCGCCGGATCCAGCGGTGGCCCCGCCGGCGACCTCTACCTCAAGCTGCATGTCCGCTCGCATCGCTTCTTCCGCCGCGAAGGGGCGGATCTGCATATCGATCTTCCCGTGACGATCCCCGAGCTCGTGCGCGGCGGCGATGTGGTCGCGCCAACTCCCGACGGCCCGGTCCACCTCAAAATTCCAGCCGGCTCGAAGAATGGCGGCAAGCTGCGCTTGGGCGCCAAGGGAGCGACCCTGCTCGGCGCGAAGAAAAAGTCCGGCGGCAAAAAGCAAAGCCCCCAAGACGCGCCCCTGCGCGGCGACCTCTATATTCACCTGACGGCCGTGCTGCCCAAAACAAGTGACAAGCTCAGCGAGCTCGCAGGCGAACTCGAGAAACTCTACGCCGGCGAAAACATTCGCGCGGGCCTCGGCGTCTGACCGCCTCGGCCGCCGCGCCTGGGCGCCTCGACTCTCACACAAACGATCGCTAATCCTGCAGGCAATGACCAGCCTTCTTTTTGTCGCAGCCATCGTCGCTGCCATCGCCGCCATGGCGCTCAAAAAAAAGAGAACCAAAGAGCAGGCCGTCAAAGCCGTTGAAACAGCGCTTGCCCGCCCGGGCGCGACGATCGAAAACGCGATCTATATCCGCACCTTCACCGAAATGGATGAACACCTACACGGGCGCTTCTGTGTTTGTGGCGGGATCCAGGAGTTGCGCGGCGAAGGCAGCCGCGACGAAGCCGGCCGGCGCTACCGCTTCGCCCGCCTGCTCTGCCTCGAGTGCGAAGAGTTCAATATCGTCTACTTCGAGACCACCGACCTGGTGCAATAGCCCAACGTTAAGGCCGCATGGCTAGCGGCTCAGCGGCACGTAGACGCGGAAGGTCGAGCCAACACCCGGAGCGCTTTGCAGGTCGAGACGGCCGCCGAGCTGCTCGACCAGGCGACGGACGATATAGAGCCCCACGCCCGTACCGGGATAGCGACGGTGGTCGGAGCCATCGACCTGGCGGAGCATAGCGCCGCGAGACGAAGACGCACCAGCAGCAAGCCTCCTGCCGCATCCGGCGTGACCGTGTCTGCGTTGGCGACTTGATTTACAAGCGTGCGACCGGCCGTGCCGCGCCTCATGCGTGCCCTTGCAGCCCGGCTTCGGCGGCGACACGCTGGCAGCGCAGGGCAAGAGCGAAGGCCGCTAGATCGGGACAACGTGCGCAATCGGCACCGGCAAAACCATCTGTTGGATCGACCAGGATCGCAGCGATTCCGGCGGCGCGGGCGCCCACGATATCGGCCGCGTAAACATCTCCGAGATGCACTGTCGTCTCACGCGCGGCACCCGATTGCGCAAGCGCCCATTCGAAGATCCCCGGATCCGGCTTCTCGCACCCGACCAATGCCGAGTCCGCGACCAACGCGAAGCTTTCGCGCAGGCCGGCGCGGACCAGGGATTGCTCGGCCGTGCCATCGGAATTGCTGACCGCGACAAGTTGGATTCCGAGATAGGCGAGTTCGCCGAGCGCCTCGCGCACACCGGGGATCCGGCGCGACCAGAGCCGCGGCGTGGCGACCTCAGCCTTGAGCGAACGCGCAAAATCCGTGGCGACATCACCGCCGAGGGCGGCGTCTTCAAGCCGCGCGAAAATCGACTGGATATAAAAAGTGAAGGAATCCTCCCCCTCGGTCGAGCCGCCAGCAGCGATGCGACGCGAAATTCCGGGCCGCGCGGCTGCCTCGGCGGCGATCAGGGCAGCAGGCGTCACCTGGAACCCGCGAGTCGCCAGGCGCTCGGCGATCAGTTCGAAGTCGATCGTGACCAGCGTATTGCCGACATCCAGAAATACGGTCTTCATCAAGTGCAACGGGAGAGATTCCACACTCTGATCCTGTGGGGACGAGGACGATCAGTCAAGGAAGGACTAGGAAAACACCGAGGAAATACCGAGAAAAGACTGAGGAAAAAAGAAAAAGTGCTTTCGAACCTACGCCGACATCGCTAATCTGAGTCCGGGTGCCGACGCAGGAAGAGCGCAGCCGCCTACGACAAATGAAGGGAGTTGCACAAACCGGGGTCGAGACAGGCATTCGTACCGCTACGGCGCCACCCAGCGAGGCGATGCTACGTGCTCTGCCGGTGCCCGCGCTCGGGATCGACCGTGAAGGACGGCTCTGCCTGATAAACGAGGCCGCAGAGAAGTTGCTCGGCTGGCGCGAGATCGAACTCAAAGACCGCTGCTGCGCCGACGCCCTTTTCTTGCCAAAACACCGCGACTGCAGCCTGCGCGAACTCGCGCGCTTGATTGATGGTGAGTCGCGCAGCCGCAGCGCCACCCTCCGCTGCGCCGATGGCCGGACCATTGACGCACATATTCGGGCCAGCCCGATTCGCGACGACGCTGGCTGGATTCAGGGAGCGATCGTCGTGATCGATGTCGTCCCCGAAGACAAGGACGAGAGTCAAGCCGTATTGGCCGCCGGCGATATTGCGCGCGCCCTGGCGCAGGTGCCTTTCCTCGACCGCCTCTCCGAACTCATCGTCGACCGACTGGGCCATGCCGACCGCATGCGCGGCGACTTCCTCGCGACCATGTCACACGAATTGCGCACCCCCCTGCATGTGATTCTGGGCTATACGGGGCTTCTGCGCGAAGGCGCCTTCGGCGAGCTTCCCGAAGCCCATAACGACCCGCTGGCGCGCATCGAAAGGCGCGCGCATGAGCTGCATAACCTGATCACCAATACCCTCAGCCTGAGCCGTTTGGAGAGCGAAGCCGGCGCCTTGGCGGTCGAGCCGGTGGCCCTGGGCGGATTGCTCTCCGAACTCATCCACGAGGCCGAGCGGCTACGCGACCAGGGCGAAGCACGCATCTCGCTTGAGGTCGTGAGTGACCTGCCGGTGATTGAGACCGATATCTCGAAACTGACCATCATTCTGCGCAACCTGCTGAGCAACGCTTTGAAGTTCACCGACGCAGGCTGGGTGCGCGTCACCGCGTCGGGCGAAGATACGGGAGTCGTGGTCGAAGTCGAAGACAGCGGTGTGGGCATGGCCGCCGAGGAAGTCACGAAGCTCTTTGAGGCTTATACGCAAGGAGATGTCGGGCGCGCCCGCGGCGGCGTCGGCCTCGGACTCTTCATCGTGCAGGAGCTAAGCGTCCAACTGGGCGGCTCTATTCAGGTCGATAGCGAGCCGGGCCGTGGCAGCCGATTCGAACTGCACCTCCCTCTGAAGGCACCCGCCGGCCAGGCCATCTGACGCTTCATCGGCGGCCTCATCTACAGGCGACAGACGCCGCCTTGGGTAGCGAACGCCGGCTTCAGGTGCCGGACGCCGGCCTCAGGTGACGGACGCCGGCTTTCAGCTGCAGGTCACAGAGGCCGGCTGCGCCGCGTTGCAGCCAAAAGAGTCGCGGACACCAGCCGAGATAGGCCCGCAGGCCGTCATGCGGCCGCTCTGGACGGCCTCGCTGCGACTCGGGGCAGCCGCTGTCGCGCAGTTGAGACGACCCTTGAAATCCATGCAGACCTCGCATTTGACCTGGCTGATCTCGAGCGAGAGCAGGGTCAGAATTCCGGCCAGCACCAGCAGCGAGACGATCGTGAGCATCTGGGATTTTTTCATGACTTCCTCCGCCTATCCGCACGCGCAACCGCGCGCAGCCGCCGCGTGAGTTGCGGCACAATCGTAGCACCGCACATCTCTTCGATCTCTTCGCGGTAAGCCTCGAGCACAGTCGGGTTTTGCGGCATCTCGGCGCGTGGCACGATGCATCCGATCTTCTCGGCTACCGGCTGTAATCGAACGCGAATCGAGCCGCCGGCCTGCTCGAGCATGACCGGCCAATGCCGACACGCACCCGGCTTCACGCTCTTGATCTCCCGGCCCGTCTCCAGGGCAATGGAGTGGATCGAACAAAGCGAACTCTTGCTTGTCCGGCAAAGAAAGGGACACGAGCCGTCTTCATGCGCTTCGATGATCAGCTCGGGCGGATCATCCACGAAAACATTCTCGTAGGTTCCGTCGGCGGCGCGCAGCGCGGGAATGCGCTCGGCGACCTCGTCCATCACCGTATCGATCGCGCGGACCTCGCGTGCCGACAACTCGATGGTGAGCCCGACGCAACAGGTAAAGCCGCGCGGACAGCCGTTGGGCCAACAGCGGTAAGCGTAGTCCGTGAGGCTGCGGTCGAGCAGGAAGCGCGGCCGAGGAGCCGGCTTTTTCACGGCCGACGTGGCCGGACGGGATGAGGCTGTGATCTTGGGCGACATATCGAAGCGCTGGGTATCAGATTCGCGCCCCGCATGGGAGGAGACGTTGCGGATACGCCATCCGTGGGCTTCTTTTCCCGGCATGATCGAATGGAATGAGCAGCATATTGTCCTGCGCGACGCGCTTCGGAAGTTCATCGAGGCCGAGATCGCACCGAACCTCGAAGAACTCGAGCACGGCGACACCCCGCCCTACGACGTGCTGCGCAAGATGTACAAGACCTTCGGCATCGGAGAGATGGGCCTGCAGCGCTTCGCCAGCCAGATCAAGCGCGAGAAGGAAGACGCGGCCGCACGCGAGCGAGGCGAGGAGCCGACCAAGCGCGAGAAACGCGAAATTTCCTTCGAGCAGGGCATCGACTCCGCCGCCATGCAGCTCTTGCCGATCATCGAACTCTGCCGCTATTGCCCGGGCATGGTCACGGCCATGGGTGTCAGCGTTGGGCTGACCGCCGGCGCCATCCGCTCCAAAGGCACCATCGCCCAAAAAGAGCGCTTCATTCCGCAACTGATCACCATGGAGAAGATCGGCGCCTGGGCCATCACCGAACCGGGCTCCGGCTCGGATGCCTTCGGCAGCATGGCCGCGACCGCCAAACGCGACGGCGAAGGCTATGTGCTCAACGGCAGCAAGACCTTCATCACCAACGGCCCCTATGCCGATACGATCATCTTCATCTGCAAACTCGACGAGGGCAACGAGCCGCGCGAACGCAAGGTGCTGAGCTTCATCCTCGACAAGGGCACCAAAGGCTTGGAGCAGTCCAAGCCCCTGCGCAAAATGGGCATGCATTCCTCGCCGACCGGCCAGCTTTTCCTTGACGATGTACGCGTCGGCAAGGACCGCCTGATCGGCGAGTCCGAGGACGTGGCCGGTGACCGCTCCGGCGCCAAATCGACGTTCAATACCGAGCGGATCGGTGTGGTGGCGATGTCGCTCGGGATTGTCGAGCGTTGCCTTGAGGTCTGCGTGGAATACGCGAAGACACGGGTACAATTCGGCAAGCCAATTGGTCAATTCCAGCTGATCCAGAACAAGATCGCCGAGATGGAGGTCGCGCGGATGAACCTGCAGACCCTGGTCTTCGCACAGATCGAGCGGGCGGCGCTGGGCAAGCCCTCCAGCCTGGCCGAAGCCTCGGCCGGCAAGCTCTACGCGGCGCGGGCCGCTATGAATGTTGCGCTTGAAGCCGTACAGCTACACGGCGGCAACGGCTATATGGCCGAATTTCAGGTCGAGCAGCTTTGCCGTGACGCCAAGGTGCTGCAGATCTATGCGGGCACCGACGAAATTCAGATCTCGCAGATTGCCCGCAGCCTGTTGAGCTAAACCCGCCGTCGCGGGGAAACGGGCTTTCGCAGACGATACTTCCGGCCGACTACCTCACGGCGCTGGAGGCGACGTAGGTCTCGCCGAGGGTCTCGACCAGCGGGCCTCGCGTGCCCGAAAGACCGAGTTGCCAGTGAATTGCCGATGGGGCTTCTCCTTCGCCGCGAATCCGGCCGCCATGAATACCGCGAAGGTGATGCTGTGCGCAGACCGTGACCCGGTTGGTCTGCTGGTTGGAACCGCCACGCGAACGGAAGCGAATATGGTGGTCGTGAAGATTGCGGCGCTTGCCCTCCATGCATAGCGAACATAAAGCGAATATCAAGGTATAGCAGGCGAAAACTCGGGATTGTGGCGAAAGAATCCGAAGCTAAAGGCCCGGAAGAGCCCGCCTTCACCCACCGCCCCGAAGGTTCCCGAGCGCCTTCGCCTCCACCCGGAGTCAGCGAACCGAGCGCCCCCTGACAACCGGATCCCCATCAGGTTAAACGAACGAAGAATTGCCGCGACGGAAAACAGCATCGGGCACCTCCGAGAGGTCCCCAGCAAGGCTGGGGGCCCGAAGCGCCGGCAGCATAGAATGGACCCGCGGCTCCACCGCGCGCAGACGAGAAGGAAACAGCCATGAGCAACTTGCATGATTTTTCAATGACGACGATTACAGGCGACACGAAGTCGCTGGCTGATTTCAAGGGACAAGTCGCGCTGGTCGTAAACGTCGCCTCGGCCTGCGGCCTGACGCCGCAATACGAAGGCCTCGAAGCGCTGCAGAAGAAATACGGCGCGCAGGGATTTTCGGTTCTCGGCTTCCCCTGCAACCAATTCGCCGGCCAGGAACCGGGCAGCGACGCCGAAGTCGCGACCTTTTGTGAGAGCAAATTCGGCGTCACCTTCCCGATGTTCTCGAAGGTCGACGTGAACGGCGAAGGCCAGGCACCGCTCTACGCCTGGCTCAATTCTGCCGAGACATCACCCGAAGCCTCGGGCGACATCAAGTGGAATTTCGGAAAGTTCCTGATCGGCAAAGACGGCGCCATCCTCGCGCGCTTCGAGCCGCCGACCGCTCCGGATGCCGACGAAATCGTAAGCGCCATCGAATCTGCTTTGGCGTGATCGGGGAGCTTCCGATCGAGACGGCTGTCGCGCTGGCAGCGCTTGCCTTTGCGACATCCACCCTCTCGGCGATCGTTGGGATGGCCGGCGGCATCATCCTTCTATCAAGTATGTTGCTGGTTCTGGACCCGCTGGTCGCGCTGCCGATTCACGCCGTGATTCAGCTCGCCTCCAACGGCAGCCGCTCGCTGGTCCAGCGCCAGCATGTGCAATGGCCGCTGGTCTGGCGCTACATGATCCTGCTGCTGCCGGCGGGCTATATTGCACTGCAATTTGCCCGTGGCATCGAACCCGACCACCTCAAGGCCGGCATCGGTGTCTTCGTGCTCATCGCCACCTGGAAGCGCTCCTGGCTTACCCTCGGAGCCAAGCCCACCGCCGAGCACGCCAACCGCACCTTCTTCTTGCTCGGCGGCGCCGCCGGCGCGCTCAATGTCGTGATCGGTGCGGTCGGGCCCATGCTCGCGCCCTTCTTCCTTGGCATCGGGCTTTCGCGCCAGGCCATTATCGGCACCAAGGCGATCTGCCAGATGGCCGGCCATTTGGTCAAGATCATTCTCTTTGGTGCGACCGGCTTTCTCTTTCTCGGCTATTTCGGCTTCTACGCCATGGCGATCCCGGCGGTTTTTGCCGGCACCTGGTTTGGTAGCCGACTGCTCGACAAGGTCGACGAGAGGCAGTTCACGATTCTCTTCAAGGCCGCGCTCACCGGCATTGCGCTTTTCCTGATCCTGCGCGCGGGCCTGAGCCTTGCGGCGCGGGCCTGATGAGCCACGCCCCGCGGGCCTGAGTCCGGCTCCCACCGGCTCGCACCGGCGCACGCCGCCCTGCGCCGACCGTCCTCCTGCGGCGACACCTGTGTCTGCTGCGGCTCACTCCTCGCGCCCTGCCGCATGCGCGCAACCAAAGAACACAAGGTTTTCGGCCTGCACGAATGTTGGCAAGCGGCTTGCAGTACCTCTCCTCAGAACCAAAACGCGGGCGTTTCCGCCCGCAGGAAGGACAAGGA
The DNA here is from genome assembly GCA_046583355.1 of Deltaproteobacteria bacterium. Classification (GTDB taxonomy): domain Bacteria; phylum Desulfobacterota; class Binatia; order UBA12015; family UBA12015; genus UBA12015. The sequence goes on along the minus strand of JAYGCM010000087.1, from coordinate 5,976 downwards.
CGAGAACCATGTCGAACGCAAAAACTGGAGTCGAAATCAGAGAGTTCCGCCATAGGATGGACATGACCCAGGAGGGATTGGCGCATCAACTCGGCGTCACTGTCTCGACTGTGAACCGCTGGGAGAATGCCCACACCAAGCCCAGCAAACTTGCGCAGCAGAGCATCGAGCGGATCGAGAACGAGCAACGCGGCAGCGAGCTAGCGGCCACGCCCGTCGGACTCGAGAACTTCCGCTACGCCCGCGTGCATACGGCCGCGGGCTGAGCGCGGCGGCTGGCGCCGCAGCGGCCTCCGCCCCCATGCCTCCGCCGCTGCCAGCCGCACGCGCCAATAAGGACGCGCCTCTGGGAATTCGCCCGAGACCGTCCGTTCCAGACCGCCGGACGGGCTTCCCCCTTCTTCCCGTCCGGCGGTTTTCCCTTTTCTGACAGCTCGTTCAGCGCGCCGCGTGCAACGCCAGGAGCTGCGCCACACAACCCGTCAGCCGGCGCGCCGTTTTGATCTCAAGGAACTCGTTGGGGCCATGCGCATTCGAATGCGGCCCGAGCACACCCGTGATGACGAATTGGGCGTCGGGAAATTTCTCTCCGAGCATGCCCATGAAAGGGATGGAGCCACCCTCGCCCATCGCGACGGATTTCGCGCCGAACCAGGCCTCCGAGACCGTATCAAGCGCGTCTTCGAGCCACCCGGCCAGCGCCGGCGCCTCCCAGCCGCCCTCGCCCGCACCGCGAAACGTCACCTTCGCGCCATAGGGAGGATCAGCAACCAAAACTTCCCTCACCGCTCGTGTGGCTGCGGCCGGATCGATCGTCGGCGGTAGACGCAAGCTCAGCTTGACCGAGGTCGACGGTCGCAGAACATTGCCCGCATCCGCCATTGCCGGCAGACCATCGGCGCCGGTTACCGAGACCGTTGGCCGCCAGGTGCGCGCCAGCACGAGTTCGGTCCGGCGGTCTTCTGCGGAGAGCTCGCCGCCGTCGGCTGCCTCCGGCACCACCGGCCCGGCACCCTCGGCCCAGGGAAATTTATTATAGACGGCATCGCCCAGCACCTCGGCGGCGGCGGCGGCCTGCGCGCGCCGCCCGGCCGGGATCTCAGTATGCAGGGCGGCCAGCTTCACCTCGCCCGTATGCGGATCTTCGAGCCTATCGAGCAAGCTGCGCAAAATGCGAAAACTGGAGGGAACGACACCGCTCGCATCGCCGGAATGCACGCCTTCGCGCAGGATCTCGACGCTCAGGTCGCCGACCATCACACCGCGCAACGAGGTCGTATGCCAGAGCCGCTCGTAGTCGCCGCAGCCCGAGTCGAGGCAGACCACCAGGTCGGGTTGGCCGATGCGCTCGGCCAGATGCTCGACATACGCCGGCAGGTCCGGGCTACCGCTCTCTTCGCTGCATTCGATCAGCACAAAGGCACTCGCACGCGCCGTGCCCTGCTCGTCGAGCGCACGCAGGGCAGCCAGCGAGGCAAAGACGGCGTAGCCATCGTCGGCGCCGCCGCGGCCGTAGAGGCGCCCGTCGCGCAGCATAGGCTCCCAGGCACCGAGCCCCTCTTCCCAGCCGACCATCTCGGGCTGCTTGTCGAGATGCCCGTAGAGCAGAACGCTGCCCGGAGCCGAACCCGGAGCCTCAACGACAAGCACAGGGGTACGCTTGCCGAGACGAACGACCTCGATGGTGGCTCCCGCTGGTGCATGCGCGCGCGCCCAGCGCTCGGCCAGCGCGACCGCCGCATCGAGGTGCCCATGCTCAGCCCACTCCCGATCAAAAGCGATCGATTTGGCCGGAATCCGGATATACTCGGTAAGCGCGGGAAGAATCGAGCTCTCCCAGAGATCGTCAATCCCAGACCGCGCGCGTTCGATATCAAAGGAAACGGATTCTGCCTCGGAAGACCCTGCCATGCCCCGAGCGATACCAGCTTCCGCAACGCTTGGCTTCCGGCCTGCCGCGCGAGCATTGTGGTCCGGCCGCCGAGATCGCGCGCCAGCAGCACCGCAACATGCCTCCCGCTCCCATAGCCCCCCAGCTCAATGCGAGCGGGGCGGCCAGTTGCGGGGCGGGCGTGGCGACTCGCGGAGATCGGCGAGAAAAGCGCGCCACTCACCCTCTTCGCGGATGCCGTATTGCGCCATGAGGCGGCCCCCCTCGGCGCGCACCCAATGCCAGAACGCCTTCCATGCCCGGCTGTCGGGCTCAAGGCTGCCCGGCGGCAGCCCGTCTCCGCGGCCTGTCTTCTCCATCACGCTTTTCCTCGTCCCATTTACAATCCTGGTGCGGGGCCGCTTCGAGCAGACCCCGTTCGCCAAGGGCAAGCCTGCGCCGACTCGGCGGCTACCGCTAGCGATGGCAAAAATAAATTGTACTGCGTGCATACAACGGCGCTGCCCCGCGCCTCAGCCCGGGGCATCGAGCGTCATTCGCTGAGGATTTCGGCGAAAATCGGCGTCAGCGCGCCGTACCAGAGGGCAGCGGCAGGCGGGAGAAAATGCACGCCGTCGGGCGTGTGGCTCGGGTCGCTCATATCGACCAGCGACAGCGATGACGGATCCGTGAAGCGAACACGATCGCCGTCGGCAATTTTGGCGATCAACTCGTTGGTCACCTGGTTTTTCGGAGACCAGATATCGTCGGTCGTTGGCGGTATGGCGACCAATAGAATGACCGCATTGGGCGCGAGTCGTTGTGCTTCGGCAACAAACCGGGCGATGCCCTCGGCTGTTTCGATCGGATCGGCATTCGGGAAGTTCGGGTGGTGGTCGTTGGTGCCGATCTGCAGAGCGATGAGCTTCGCGGTCGGCTCGATCGCCCACAGGCGGCCGAGATTATGCCGGATACGGTCGCCCGCGATCGCCGCATTCACCACCGCATGGCCACCGATCAAGCTGAACCATGTCGCGCTATTTTCGGGGTGGACCAAACCATTCAGCTGCGCCAAGATGGAGTCGCCGAAGAACGCGCCGTCACGCGCCTCACCGCGCTCGACTCGCGCCCTGATCGCACGGTCGAAAGCCTGGCCAAAGTAGTCGCTGCGAATCTCCGCGAGAATGGCCTCCGGGAAGGCCAAGGCCTCGCCGCTGACACCCAGCCGCCACTCGGGCACACCATCGCGATCGTAATGCGTCAGGCTAGTCCCGCTATGAAAGACGCGTAGCCCGTCCATGGCATGCGTCGCGCCGACACTCCCCGCATCGCGAACGCGAGATCCTCGTGGCCTGAAGGTCGCGCGCAGGCCACCCGAGACGCCGTAAGACGCGCGCCGGGTATCGCCGTTTGCGCGAAAGGAGAGACGAAGCCGGCTACCTGCGCGACGTTCCCGCAGAAATTGCAATTTGCCATCCGACCCAAACCTCGCCATTGCGACATACTTGCCCGAGGCACACTCAAAGGAAATTCTCGTCAGCCTGCCATCGGGACGGATTCGGTCCTGAGTGCACAACTCGCTCGCCGCAGCCGATACCGGGGCCACCAGTATTGCGGTGAACACCGCAGCCGTCGCAATCAATACAATAAAAAAGAGGCGGGCAAAACCGAAGGGATACATCCGTCAACTCCTGGGGGCGCCGTAGATGATGAGGAAAGCGGCATCGGCGATGAATCCCGCGCGTCTCTGGACTACAGAGAAACCCGCCGTGCACGAGTTGCATATTCCGAAATCCCGGGCAAGGCCGGCGGCCCGGAAGGAACCACAGTTCGGGATAGACCCAGCCATGCAGGGGCTTGGCCAACAAAGGATTCCCGCCGTGCATCGCCGGTGCAAGGCAGGCACTGCGTCCGTGGCCCGACCCCACCGGACACCCGTTGTCCGCCGCAGATGGCAGACTGAGCCGCATCCCGGCCAGGCGCGAGCGGAAAACCGCGAATATTGGGCGTTTCCCCCTCGTGGCGGACATAGGCTGTCCGGCTCGGTCGATGGCTGGCTTGACATTTTTTCCCAATATGCGAATTTCAAGCGATAAGAGCCGTTGGTCTGTAGCCCCCTCTGCCGATCGGCCCGTTTCTAAATCCGACATCCAGGTTTCTGCAATCCGAAGACAGGTGAGGGCTATGGCGAGAATCAAAATGGGGGCATTGGGGCTGCTGCTCGCGCTGGCGACTGCGCTCCGACCGGCTCAAATTCCTGTGCCTGCCATGAGCCACGCAACCAAAAGGACGCCCGCGCATCCAAAGAAATACATGGACTCCGCGGCCCAGACAGGATGTCCTTCACCAGAACGGCTCGAGCGAAGCGTCATGACCACCAATACTCAAGCAAATGACTTCACGGCAGGGTGTCCGAGAGGTTTGACGCGACGGATCACTACCCCCGAAACGGCGCGGAGAATCTCTCGGGCACCCGTTGACTCACCTCGGACCTTCCGGCTTTCTGTGAGGTCGAATGCGGGAAACCCCTATATGGGCTACCGCAGTAATCGAGGGCGCCGTGAAGCCTGGCCGAGGGATCGGCAAGGCCGTCGTACCGAACAGCAGGAAGCAACGAAGAATTGAAGATCAGACTCCTACTCGTCGCAGGCGCGCGGCCGAATTATATGAAGATCGCCCCTATTTACTGGGCGATTCGTGATTCGCGCGTGTTCCGCGAGGCCATCGAGGCCGAGATCATCCATACCGGCCAACATTACGATGCGGCCCTGTCGGACGATTTCTTTCGCGACCTGGACCTTCCCGCGCCGGCCGTGAACCTCGGCGTCGGCAGCGGCAGCCACGCCGAACAAACCGCCAAGGTCATGATCGGCTTCGAGAAAGTCCTGCAAGAACACCGCGCTGACGTCGTGCTCGTCGTGGGCGACGTCAACTCGACGGCCGCGTGCGCCATGGTGACGGCCAAGGCCTATGGCTGCACACCTTCGGGCGAGGGACGCCCCCTGCTCGCGCATGTGGAGGCAGGCCTGCGCTCGCGCGACCTCGCGATGCCCGAAGAAGTGAATCGGCTCGTCACCGACGCGCTATCCGACATCCTCTTCACCACCTCAGGCGACGCCGACGAGAACCTGCGCGCCGAGGGCGTCAATGAGGACAAGATCGAACGCGTCGGCAATACGATGATTGATTCCCTGCTGCGCTCGCTTGCCGCCGCCGAACAAGAAGAGCTGCCCGCCGCGATGACGGCGGCCGCCGAGAGCGGCGGTTTCGGGCTGTGCACGCTGCACCGCCCCTCGAACGTCGATGACCGGGAGACTCTGTCCGGCATCCTGTCCGCACTCAGCGAGATCGCTGCCGAAACCCCCCTCTTCCTGCCGATTCACCCACGTACGCGAGCGCGGATCGAGGCGTTCGGGCTGGGGGCACACCTCAAACCAGCAACCGAGGCGACCGAAAACGCGCGCGGTATCTTCGTCATCGAGCCTCTGAGCTACCTGCAGATGCTCTGTGCGCAGCGCCGCTCGGCATTCGTGCTCACCGATTCCGGCGGCCTCCAGGAAGAGACGACCGTGCTCGGTATTCCCTGCGTGACTATCCGCGACAACACCGAGCGTCCGATCACCATCACCGAAGGCAGCAATGTGCTGGCCGGCACGTCACGCGCGGGCATTCTGCGCGGCCTGGCGGAGGCAAAACAGAAGGTCGCACGAGGCACCCGCACGCCTGAGCTCTGGGACGGGCAAGCCGGCGAGCGCATCGTGGCGGAGCTTGTGCAGCGCTGTAGTGGCAAAAAAGAGAACCGAGCCGTCGCATGACGACGATGATCTTTGTCTTCCTGGCCAGCCTCGGCCTTGCCCTGCTGCTCACGCCGCGGGTCCGCGACAAGGCCGTAGCACTCGGCGTCGTCGACCAACCCGGCGAGCGCCGGATTCACACCAAGCCGATCGCGCGGGCCGGCGGCGTAGCTGTTTTCCTCGCGTTTGTACTGCCTTTTTCCGGCGCGATCGGCGCCCATGATTTCATCGGCCTCACCAACGCCGAGTTCGACGGCAGCATCCTCGCCCTGCTTGTCGGGGCCGCCATCTGTTTCGGCGTCGGCCTGTGGG
>JAYGCM010000023.1:0-17320 GCA_046583355.1 Deltaproteobacteria bacterium | reverse complement strand
GCAAACCCGCTCTCCAACTCCACCAATGCAGCGCGGTCGATATCCCAGGCAGCCACCGCGATCTCGGCACCGCCTGGCAGCGGCTTGCCGATCGAGCCGATCTTCTCGCCCGTGAGGTTCACCAAAACCGCGTTGCCCTCGGTCGAGGCGAAGAACTCGATTGCCGGTGCCGGATGTAGGCGCTCAATCAGTCGCTGCCAGATCCCACGCGGCATGCCGCTGCCCGCAAAGAGGCGGATCGAATGGTCATGCTCACGCGGGTCGGGTGGCGCATTCACCAGACCCCGACAAAGCGTTCCGGTGTAGAAAACAACGTTGACGCCGTAGCGCCGCACATCTTCCCAGAACGAAGCCGGGGCAAACTCGCGCGTCAGCGCCAGGCGCGCGCCGCTCACCAAGGCCGCACCTACACAAACCAGAATTCCTGTCGCATGATAGGTCGGACTACAGCAATATACGGTGTCGTTGGCAGAGAGCGCCGTTGCCGAGGCCGTACCATAGGCCGAAGTACTCCAGCGCCTATTGGTCACCCGATTGACGCCGAGGCGGTCTCCGCTGCCGGTGATGAGCACGATACTGAGCTCGCCCGCCAGTCCCGGATTTGGCGTATACCACTCCGGCGGTGTCACCTCCGCAGGATCGATCGCTTCCATATCACGGATGCCCGCGCCCAAAACGCGCGGGGTGCCGCCACCGCCGAGCACCAGCACCTCGCGGCCGAGCACCCGGTAGGCATCGTCCGCACATTCCGGATCGGCCAGAAGGTGGTCGACCGGAGCGATCTCGAGCTGCTTGGCAAGCGAAACATCCGGGCGCAGGAGCACGGCAACCGCACCCAGGCGCGAGAGCGCGACGGTCGCCGCCAGCGCACTCGGGCGGGTCTCCATCAGGACACCGACATGTTGCCCGTGCCGCACACCACATACCAGAAAACCAAGGACGATATTATCGATCCTGGTATTTACACCAGCATAGGAATAGGCGCGGCCCTCAAAAAGAAAAAAGGTGTCCTTCGGGACCTCAGCGGCCTTCGCCTCGAGCGCCAGGCCGGGACTGATGCGCGTATCGACGCGGATCGCGTCCAGGCGCGAAATCCGCAAGGCCTGCGGCGCCACCGCCGAGATGATCCGACCGATGCCACCCAGGCGGTCCACGGCGAGTTCGCCCGCCCCGCCCAGAAGATCGACGCCGAGGTGCCACGCGGTTCCGGCACCGCGCTGGAGATCCACGAGAAAACCCGAGGGCGCCGGTGCCTTGGCCTCGGACTCCACCAGCGGATGCGCAGCCGCAGGCGCCGAGCCCTGCCCTTCCTGCCAGCGCACCCAATCCGCAACCGCCGGCCAAGTCTCCCTCTGCGCACGCGAGCCAGCGACCATACCGAAATGACCGGTCTGCAGGCGGATTTCCCAGGATTGCGCACGCGGCGCTGCCGAACGAATGGCGCGCACGCTTGGCGGTGGCGCGATCGTGTCCGATGCCCCCGAGAACGCAAGAATCGGGCAAGTGATATCCGCCAGCGTCACGGTGCGGTCGCCAATCACCGCGCCACCGCGCAAAAGGCGGTTATGCGCCACCAGGTCACGCATGGCATCGCGCAGGGCCGGGCCGGGAAAGGCCGTCCAGCCTTCGTTCTCCATAAAGCGCCGCATGCCTTCGCGTTTGAGCAACGCCTCGCGGTCGGCCAATTGCGAGAGAAACTCGAAACGCTGCTGCACCGTCTTGATCGGGTCAAGCAACTTAAATCCCAGGCGCGTCGCCCAGCGCGGAATTCCCGAAGGCAAAAGCGCGGACTCGATCTGGCCCATCTGGCCGATCAGGTCCAGCACAAATTCCATCGGCACTCGGTCGAGAATCGCACGGTGCAAATCGACCGGCGCACCGAAGGTGACCAGTGAGGCGATACCGGCCGAGCGACGGTAGGCCGCCGCCTGGTAGGCGAACATGCCGCCTTGGGAGTAGCCCATGAGGTGAACCGGGCGACCCGTAGTCTCCAGAATCGCGTCGACCGCAGCACCGACTGCCAGCACATGGTCGCTGAGATTGCGCCGCAATCCGCCCTCTTCTTTTTCCGGCGAGCCGAAATCCACCACCCAGGGGTCGACCCCCTGATCGCGCAGCGCTTCGACGGCGCTCGTGCCCGGCGCGACATCCCAGACTTCAGCCGTGAGCATAAGAGGCGGAACCAGAACAACGGGGACGGCATCCGCATTTCGGCCCTCGGGAAAATAGCGGCGCAGGCGGTGGTTCGGGCCATGCGCGACGACCTCATAGGGTTGTCCTTCGCGCTCGCCGAGGCCGCCAAAACGTGCGATTTCAACGCCGTTTCGTACAGCAGCCAAGAGCTGATTAGCAAAACCCGCAACCGTCGGACTTTCGTTACGCGCCATCGGTCGTCAATAGCGGAACTCAGGCGACTTCACATGCCGGCTTGAGAGCCCCGCAGCGCGTGGCTAAAGTCCGCAACCATGGCCACAACCATCACCGACGAGTGCATCAACTGCGGCGCCTGCGAGCCCGAGTGCCCGAATACCGCCATCTATCAGGGCGGCATCGAATTCGACGCCCTCGATGGCTCTAAACAAGCCGCGATCTCAGACGATTTCTTCTACATTGTTCCGTCAAAATGCACGGAATGCGTAGGCTTTTTCGATACCGAGGCCTGCGCTGCGGTCTGCCCCGTCGATTGCTGCGTCCCCGACCCGGACATCCCTGAGACCGAGGATGTGCTCTTCGCCCGTGCCAAGGAGATCAGCCCCGACGAGGACTTCCCTGAGGATTTCCCCTCCCGGTTCAAGGTCAAGGACGAGCCCGAAGAAGCGGCCGAGGCGGCCCCAGCCGATGCCCCGGCTGCTGCAGGCGCCGTCGCCGGCACCTTCGCAATGACGATGTCGCCCGAAGACGCCGTCGCCGCGCAGATCCCCTCGCCGCATGATTGGCCCGTGCCGCTGACCTGCTCGCGCTGCTCCGGCGGGTTCACCACGCCCTTCCAATACATCCGGCCTGGCACAGTCCTGCATTGCCCCCATTGCGGCGGCAGCTACGTCCCGCGCACAGCGATGTACCAGCAGGTGCTCGAGCGCCTCAACGCCTTCTACGAGGCCTACGGCAAAAGCCTCGATGAACTCAAAGAGCGGCGCCAGCACGAACTCGACCGCTTCGAGGCCGGCATGCAGAAATCCTTCGCCGATCTGGCGGGGGACGTCGACAAGCTCACCGGGGCGGCTGAACTCGCCGGTGGCCCGACCCGCACCCGCGGCACCTTCACCGGCTGAAAACCTCCGCAGCCACGGGCTCTTCGAGGCCGGAAACCCCGGAGGCCGGGTGCCCATGCCTCATTGGCCAGGGCCGGGCTCCAACCGCTGCCGCCGGGCTTCGCGCACGCCAGAAGCGCTATTTCGCTGGCGCGCGCCATTTACTGATCGCAACCGCTGTCCTTTTTCTGATAGGATACCATTACCCAATTCCGGGGTTACCCTAATCATTGAAAGGCCTGCTTGACCTCGGCTCCCGGAAAATGGAGATCTCTTATGCTGCCCTCTACCGTTACCCACCCTCGGCGGGCGCCTGGCTTCCGCGCACCCGCGGCCTACTTGGTTTCCCGCTTTGCCATCGCCCTCGCCGCGACCGGCCTGCTCGTCGGAGCCGGGTCGCCCGCCGAGGCCGTCTGTGCCGGGGCCTGCACGGCCCAGTTTCCGGCTGCCGCCGACGCCTACCTCGAGGAGAAGAAGTCCGGCACCACGCACGAGGCCGACATCGAGCTCAAGATCAAGGAGAAGACCGGCGACGACAAGCGCGGCGTGTTGCGCTTCGATGTCTCGGCATTCCCCGTGGGAGTGACCATCGACAGCATCGCACTCTCCGTGAATGTCACCAGGGCGGAAACCGGGTTTCAGGTTCTTGCCCACCAACTGACCGAGACGTGGACCGAGGCCGGCGTCAGCTGGAATGAGCGCGCGGCCGGAACCGCGTGGAGCCAGGCCGGTGGCACGCATGCCGCGAGCGTACTCGGCAGCTTCGACCCGAGCTCGGCCGGACGCAAAACGATCGCTTCGACAGCACTCTCGGCACTCGTGGAAGGTTGGGCCGATGGCACGATCACAAATAATGGTTTGATTCTTCTTTCCGATGGCGGCAGCAACAAGGAAGCGAAGATCAGCAGCCGCGAAGCCGCCGGTGGCGCGCCCTTGCTCGAGGTCGCGTACTCCTGCCCCGGTACGGCCTCGATCGATGGCTTGGCCTGGGCCGATTTCGCCGGCACCGGCGTCCTGCCGGGAACCCCGCAGGGTGTGGCCCAGATCGCGGTCGGACTCTTCGAAGCACCCGGCGGCGGGCTGGCGGCAAGCGCCACTACCGCAACCGACGGAAGCTATTCTTTTTCCTGTGTAGCTGACGGAGATTACGCTCTGACCTTCGCGGTCCCGGCCGGCCTCAGCTTCTCACCTGGCGGCGCCGACAGCGACGTCGATGCCGCCGGCCAGAGCGCTACGTTCAGCGTCGCCGCCGGCGCCCCTGGCACGATCGTGAATGCCGGCCTGCTGGGCATCGCCGAGGTCGCAGGCGGCGTGAACGGACTCTTCCACGGCGACGGCGATGCCAGCCGCTATACCCTGCTCTCCGAGGATACCGGACTCGGCCGTATGTACGGCATTCTGCAAGGCACGACGATCCAAGTCGCCTTCGTTGCCGACCCCAAGATGAACGACAACGTCTTTGACGCCGCACAGGGCCTCTATATGGAGGCCGCCGACTGGACGAAGACGCGCCCGGCCACCAAACTCTACGACAGCGAGAAGCTGATCGACATCACGCTCTCCTGCGGTGCGCATTCCTACACGTGGACGCAATCGTATTTCTGCAAACCGGTGGACCTCGATGGGCTCTACAGCGGCTATACGCCGATCGACTCCAAAACGTTCCAAGGCCCGCTGCAGGGTGGCAGCGGCCTGCAGGCAGCAATTCAGTTCCATCCAGCCAGCAATCTGCCTTCGTCGGCGGGCGAGTCCCGAGTCTACCAATTTGGTGATTGTGGCCGCGATGTCGGCACGCCGCCTGCGAACTACACGGCAGCCACCTCGCTTGCCTGGAACTGGAACCATACGACCTGGGAGACCGACCAATCTTCCTTGGGGGGCGATAATTCCGACGCCTGGAAATCCCCCTTCGGCGCGACCGATTCGCCGCAGGATTTCGGCTACCCCGGCTTCTCAAGCTCGATTCTCTGGGAGTGGCCCATGGTCTACGAGGTCGGCTTCGATGTCGCGATCTGCGGCGACCATGCCATCACGATCCAGGCCGGTTCCATCCATAATTCGCCCGCCAAGAGCGCCTCGGATGCGACCTTCCCGCCCACAACCATCTCGCCTCTCTTCTTCGACTTCGGCGATCTCCCCGACCAGGGCGAGGGAAGCGGCCAAGGCGATTACCATACCTCCGACTCCGAGGCGGCCAGCCACATGATCCTCCCAGGCGTCTACTTGGGCTCGACCGTGGGCTCCGAGCCCGCGGGCCAGCCGACAGCAGGCGCCAACGGGGATGATCTAGGTGGCAGCGACGACGAAGACGGCGTCACGTTTCCCGCCTTGGTGCAGGCCGGCGGCAATATTTGCATTGTCGTAGCGGCCAATACCGCGGGCTTTCTGAATGCCTGGATGGACTGGAACGACGACGGCGAGTTCTCCGCCAGCGAGCAGCTCGCGCAGGACCTGGCGCTTGCGCCCGGTTCCAACCAGGTCTGCCTCGTGGTTCCGACCGACGCGCCGAGCGCGGTATACGGACGCTTCCGTTTCACATCCGACGACCCGGCCGGTGCGCTCGGTGCGGGAGGCAGCTGGCCGAACGGCGAGGTCGAGGATTACCTCGCCGCTGTCTCGCCCGCGCCGACCCCGGTGCCCACACAAACACCGGTCCCCACGCAGACGCCGACCCCGGTACCTAGCCCGACGCCCGAGGCCACGCCGACACCGCAGGTCAGCCCCACGCCGGAGCATACGGTCGGCGAGTTCGTGCCCGTCTGCAACCACCCCTGCCCGTCACGGATCCGCTTCAACCGCAATCCGGCCAAGCCCGATTTCATCTACTTGAAACTGGGCTTCGTCCCGCCCGCAGATTACGACCCGGCAACTTGCGACTTTACGGTCACCCTCGGCAATGCAGACGGCTTGGTCTATCAGGACCAACTCCTGCCGGGGGAGCTCCCCAAGAAGGGCAAAAAATGGAAATACAAGGACCTAGCGGCCCGGCTCGAATCCGGCATCTCGATGGTACAGACAGCACCGCGACCCGAAGGCTTCTGGCGCTTCCAGTTCAAGGCATTTGCTGATCTCTCAGCGGCGACACTCGCTGAGATGACCGTGCACTTCTCGACCTGCGGGAGCGAATACGAGATCACGGCCGAATGGACCGAACTCCGCTCCGGCTATAAATTCAGGCCCCGGGACCTGAACTGAGAGACGCTGGCAGCGCTGGGGCAACCGGAACCCAGTCCCGCGGCCCCGGGCGAGCCGGTGCTCAGGAACGCGTCAGCGCACCAGGCCAGCAGATTGCACGGGCTCGGCGAGGCCGAGCCGGCGTAGCGTGGAGATGACCCACCAGCCGATATCGATCTCCCATTTTTTCTGCGAGAAGCGCGGGCTGCCGGGAAATTCGTGGTGGTTATTATGCAGGCCTTCGCCAGCAGTGAAGATCGCCAACAGCCAGAGGTTGCGCGCCGAGTTGGCGTAATTCTGGTAGCCGATCCAATGCGCCGCTCCGTTGACCGAGGCATTCAGCCAGATGTAAAGGCCGAATTGCAGGAGTGCCGCCACCAGGCCGACGATCGGCGTCAGCACGACCATCATGCCGATCGCATAGAGCACGAGACCGAGCTCGGTGCGACGAAAGAGCCGCTCCCATTTATCGTCGACCATATCCTTGGTGTACTTCGCGATCATTTCCTTGTCGCGGGCTTCCATCCGGTAATAATGAACGTTCTTGAACTGGATATTCCAGAAGCCATGCACATAGGGCGAATGCGGGTCGCCCGGCAGGTCGGAGAATTTATGATGCTTGCGATGAATCGCGGCCCATTCGCGCGGAATGATTCCGGTCATCGTCCAGATGATGAGACGGTTCAGCCATTCCACCGCCGGGTGGAGCTTGACCGCGCGATGCGTCAGCGCCCGGTGCAGGAAGACCGTGGTGCAAAGAGTCGCGAGTTGGGCGCCGAGGAAAAGCCATACGCCGGCCAAAATGAGATCGTTGGTTGTGAACTGCAAAAACTGCGGCATTGTATTTTCTCCCTCACCGGTTTGGCCGAACCTCGACCTGAACTCCGGTCAGGTTAGCGATTCGCGTCGGCCAAGCAAGCCCCCAAGCGCCTCAATATAGCATTGATCTCGCCCCCATGGGGTTCCCGGCTGGGTCTCAGGCCCGGCACACGCTATGCGATGAGGCCGATGGGGAAGCGAGCAAGAAGTGTTCTGCTGGGGGCCGCGGCGACGCTGGTGCTGGTGGCGGCCATCGACCTCACGGGACTCGCGAGCCTCCCCTTCTACTCGCACGGCGAGCCGCGCGAAGCGGTCGTCGTGCAAGAGATGTGGCGCGGCAACGGGCTCATGCTGCCGCTGATCAACGGTGAAATCATCCCCTGGAAGCCGCCGATGTTCCATTGGCTCGGGCTGGCCGCAGCAAGCATACAAGGCTCGGTCACGGAACTGGCCGCGCGGCTGCCCTCCGCGACCCTCGGCATCCTTGCCACCCTGGCTGTTTTCCTCTTCGGAGCGACCATCTCGCGTGTACGTTCGGGGTGGCTGGCGGCGTTGATCCTCGCCACCAGCTTCGAATGGATCCGTGCCTCGCGCACGGCACGGGTAGATATGACGCTCACCTTCTTTCTGGCCGGCGCGCTGCTCTGCTTCGCCCTCCTGCAGCACCGCAAGCAGGCCATGGCGACCGAGCGCGGCGCCACTTGGCTACGCGGCCTCTTCTGGGCCTTCCTCGCTGCCGGCACGCTGACCAAGGGCCCGGTCGCGCTGGTACTACCAATGCTGGTGATCGGTATCTGGGCCTGGACGGGCCCCTTGCCCGCCGCGCCGACCACACAACCCGCGCGCAAGCTACGCGCGGGCAAGCTACGCCGCGTCCTGGCCGAATTAGGAGTTCTGCGCGGCTTTGCCGTAATCCTGCCGCTGGTCGGCATCTGGTACGTCGCCGGCTGGTGGATCGGCGGCACAGAGTTCCTCGTGCGCCACGCCCTGATGGAGAATATCCTGCGCGTACTCGACGCCGAGCGACTCGGCTCAGGCCATATCCACGGCCCCCTCTACATGGTGGCGCACCTCTTCCTGGGCTTCTTGCCCTGGAGCTTCCTGGCCGCGCCCGTCGGCTATTGGCTCTGGAAAGAGCGTCCGCTCGACGAGACCACGCGCTTCCTGGTCGTCTGGTTTCTGGTGATCTTTGTGTTCTTCCTGATCCCGGAGTCCAAACGCGGCGTCTATCTCCTGCCGGCCTTCCCGGCCATGGCGCTGCTCTGTGGCCGCGTACTCGGCCCAGGACCCGAAGGAGATCTGCCGCGGCGCCTGGTCGCATGGCAATGCAACGCCATTGCCGCCTTTGCGATGTTGATCTCATTTATTACCTTGACGGCCTTCCTGATGCCGCTCGAAAACCTGCTCGAACCGATCCTGAAACCGCGCGACCTTCAAGCCGCGAGAGCGGCGCTCGACGGATTGCGCGCCGGCGGCGTGTTTACCTTCGCCGCGGCCATCGCGATCCTCGGCGCGGCCGCGTTGGTCATCTGGCAGGCGCGCGGGGCGCATTGGCTGCGCGCGAGCTTCCCGATGGCCGCCCTGCTGGGACTGCTGACCATCACCATCGCCCTGCCCGCCGAGCGCGGAATTGCGCAGGCGCGCACCTTACGCGACTTCGCCCGCCAGGCCGCCGCACGCGCCGGCGACGCCCAGCTCGGTATCGTTGCCGGAGCGTTCGAATGGGGCACGCTCTTCTACGCCGACCGCCATCTCCCTCCCTTCAAGGGCATAAAGGCTCCGCCAGCGTTCCTCATCTTCCACAACGAGGCCGCAGCCGAGGTACCGCCGAGCTGCTCAACGATCCTCAAGAGCCAAGGCACAGGCCCCAAAGGCCGACACCAATATTTCCTCGCCCGCTGCGACTAATCCCGGCCGACCGGAGCTCCGCGGCCCTATCCCTTCGTCCTGCTTCCCGGAGGTCGCGGACCCGGCCCTTCTTCTGCTCTACTGCGTCGGTGCACCGCGCCGGGGCATGGTTGGGGAAAGAATGAAGATTTTGAAGATGATCGTTCCGTGGATTTTCACGGTTCTGCTTTTTGTATTTCTGTTCTCGCGGATTCCCGTGGACCAGGTGATCGACACGCTGGCCAATGCTCGCTGGGGGCTCTATCTGGCGATCCTGGTGCCCTATTCCTGCCTCTACCTTCTGCTCGATGCCGGAGCGCTCACGGTGGCCGTGCGCCGCTTCCATGCCCCCGTGCGCTATCGCGACATGATTCCCGTGCGCGCGGTCACCTACGTCCTTTCCCTGGTCAACCATAACGTCGCCCAGGGCGGCCTCGCTCTCTGGCTCTGGCGCAAGGAGAAGATCCCCTTCCTCGCGATCGGCGGAACCATGATCTTCCTCGCCTTCATCGAGGTCTCGGACCTGATCCTGGTCTCCTCGCTCGGCGCGGCCATGGCCGGCACCAGCGTGCCAGGATTACGCGAGGCCTATTTTATACTCTACGCAGCCCTGGCCGGTATCCTCTTCTATTTCCGCGGCCTCAAGCTACTCGGTGTGGCACGGCCCGCACCCGGCCTGCTCTCGACCTTCGACCGTGCCCACATCACCGACTACCTCGCCGTGCTGGCATTCAAAGCCACCGCGCTTTTTCTCGCCGCCGTGCTCAATTGGGCTGCGGTCGGCTTCTTCGGGATGGATATTCCCTTCTTCGTCATTCTCGCGAATCTGCCGCTGATCTACCTCGCCTCCGCCGTGCCGCTCACGGTCGCGAAGCTGGGCACAGCGCAGGCCGCCTGGGTCTTCCTCCTTGGCAGCTACGCTCCCGAGGCCAACCTACTCGCCTACAGCCTCTGCGCGCATCTGATGTTCCTCGTCACTAACGCGCTACTCGGAGTCTGCTTCCTGCCGGTCAAAGGACGCGAAATCTGGGACCTGGCGGCACAACGCGAGGAATTGCTCGCCGAGGCGGGCGCCGAGAACCGCTCCGACACGGACGGCTGAAAGCTCCGCCGCAAAGGCCGCCAAGAGGCCTGAGAGCCCTGCCGAAAAGCAGGCCTGCATGCGGGCGCCAGCTGGGGAAGATCAAGGCCGCTTGAGCAAGCGCAGAGCAAGCGGCGCAAGATTAAAAACCGCCATGGCTAGGCTGAGGATGACGATGGCGCGCGGCTCGAGGCCGACCAGCGGCGCGGCGGCGGCAGCGAAAACAAGTCCGTAATTTGCGACCCCGGCCGTGTGGCCGACGCGGTCGGCGAGACCACGCACGGGAGAGTCACCCGGTTGCCGACGGGACCATTGCCAGGCCAGCGCGCTGAGTGCTATTGTCACGGCACACGGCATCAGCCAGGAGATCCGCTCCTGCGAGGCGAGCGCGACCAGGGCGGTGAGCAGAAAGATGCCGTCGGCGGCCACATCGAGATAGAGCCCGCCGCGCGTTGCGATGCCGGCCCGACGGGCCAAGCGGCCGTCGAAGAAGTCCGTGAGGGCGGCAGTCGAGACAAGCGCCAGCGGCCAGACGCCGCCCGCACCCAAGGCGAGCGCGAAGGCCGGGCCCAGCGCGATCCGCAGCCAGCATAAAAGGTTCGGTCCCCAGCGCCCCACATCCTTCTTCGACCGTCCCGCTGCCCCTGAGTCAAGGCCGCTGGTGGCTTGGAGCTGCGGCCGAAAAGGCAGGCGGCATTCGAGCGCCACTTGCCTCCAGCCGTTTTGCCCGACTCGCCGGCCGGGCGGCGTGGCAATTGCGGGGCGAAAACCGTTATGGGTGGCGGATGGCGTTCAAGTTTTGCCCCGAGTGCGGGACCGAGATCGAGTCCGGCAATAGCTTCTGTATCTCCTGCGGACACGCCTTGGCGGGCAAGGACACGGCCGCTGTCGGGGGCAAGGCACCGGCGGTGGCGACGCCTCCTGCGAGCAAATCCGGACCCATCATCGGGATCGTGGTCCTGCTGATTCTGGCCGGTGCGGGTGGGGGCTTCTGGTTCCAGAACCGCGCCGACGCACCCGAACGCGCCCTCAAACCCGGCGAGAAACTCACGGCCGATGGCGCCATCGTTCCAGTGCAGACGCAGCCGCAGCCACAGGCGCCGCGCACGATGCGTCTACCCGACGAGATCCGCAACTATATCGCCGGATTGGCGAGTAAAGCCGAAGCGAATCCCGACGACCTGGACGCCTGGGAATCGATCGCCGGGGTCTACTACCGAGCCTCGCGGCTCGACCGCAGCTACCTCGGCCAGGCCCGCTCCGCCTACGAACATCTCCTGGGCAAAGACGAGCAGAACCTGACCGGCCTGCGCGGGCTGGGGAATCTCTCCTACGACCAGGGCCAGCGCGAGAAAGCCGCCGATTTCTACGAACGCTACCTCGTCATAGAGAGCGACAACCCGGACGTCCGCACCGACCTCGGCACGATGCGCTTCGAGCTCGGCGACGCCGACGCCGCCATCGCCGAATGGGATACCGTCATCGCGGCCCACCCCGAGTTCTACCAGGCTTGGTTCAACCGTGGCATCGTCTTCGACAAACAGGGCCGGCGCGACGAAGCGCTGGAGCAAGTCGAGAAGGCCTACGAATTCACCACCGAGCCGCAAACCAAGGCGCGGCTCAAAGCACTTCTGGAAGCAGCCCGTGAGAGCGGCAGCTCGTTAACCGATGCCGCACAAGTCGCCGCACAGCGCCTGCAGGCTCAAGCACGCGCGAGCGCGCCAGCAGGTGCGGGCATGGGCGGCAAAGCCCCCGCCCTGCCTGCAACCGCACCCGATACCTTCCGCGGAACCGTCGAATTCCTCTTCCGCACCGCAAAAATCGCAGGGCCCAAGGTGGTGGCCGTTGTCTGGCCCTCCGACGAACTCGTCCGGGTGGAGATGGCAAGCTTCCCGATGGAGCAGATGCCGCCGGTCATGCGCCATGCCTTCCTCGGCAAGATGACCAAGGGGTTGCGCGAGGCCGAGGCGAAATATGAAATCGAAATGCCTGTGCGCGTCGAGATCGTTGACAAGCCCACCGGCAAAATAATGGCTGAGATCCCGACCGAGCAATAATCGAGCGAGGGCCGTAACCCAGCCCTCGCTCGCCGCAACAAAAAGAGAAAATACCGATGGCTGATCAGACCCCGCGCCGTAACCGCGCCGTGCAAGTCCTGAGCGACCCGTTCCAACGCTTCATCGAGTTGGAGACCGGCGGCGCCATCCTGCTGCTGATCATGACGATCGTGGCGGTGACCTGGGCGAACTCACCTTGGGGCGCCAGCTACGACCATTTCTGGCATACCCCCGTCACCATCGGATTCGGCCACGACCCCTTCACTCTCTCGCTAGCACATTGGGTCAACGACGGGCTGATGGCGATCTTCTTCTTCGTGGTCGGCATGGAGATCAAACGCGAGGTCGTATTGGGCGAGCTCTCTTCGATTCAGCGCGCCATGCTGCCGCTGATCGCCGCCGTCGGCGGCATGGTCGTCCCCGCACTGATCTACGCCTCCTTCCATCAGGGCGGGCCTGCCGCGTCGGGCTGGGGCGTGCCGATGGCAACCGATATTGCGTTTGCGGTCGCCGCCTTGGCAGCCCTGGGCAGCCGCGTCCCGGCATCCCTCAAAATTTTCCTGCTGGCGCTCGCCATCGCCGACGACCTTGGCGCGGTGCTGGTGATTGCGGTCTTCTATACCGAACAAATCAATACCCAATCGCTGATGCTTTGTTTTGCTGCGCTCGGCCTGGTCCTCATCATGAACATCGCCGGTGTCCGCGCCTTCCTCGCCTATTGGCTGGTCGGCGCATTGGCCTGGTTCCTCATGTACGAATCCGGCGTGCACGCAACGATCGCGGGCGTATTGCTCGGTCTGCTCACACCAGCCAGCGCCGATACCGGCGAACGCGAGACCCTGGTCGATGCGGCCAAGGGCCATTTCTCGAACCTGGCCGATACCTTCCGCTCCGACCAGCAGGCTGATTACGGCGGCCACAAAAAGGCCCATATCTTCGGCCAACTCCAAGGCGCCTATATCGGCTCGCAATCGCCGCTCGACTACCTGACCAACCTGCTGGAGAAATGGGTCGCCTTTTTCATCATGCCGCTTTTTGCGCTGGCGAACGCCGGGGTCATTTTCGACTCCAGCGTCTTCGGCGACCCGACCAGCCGCATGGTCGGTGTTGCGGTGGCCGCGGGCCTGCTGCTGGGCAAACCGCTGGGCATCGGGCTCTTCAGCTTCGTTGCAGTCAAACTCAAAATTGCCGCAATGCCAACGGGCACGAATTGGGGCGCCCTGCTCGGCGTCGGCCTGCTGGCCGGCATCGGCTTCACGATGTCGCTCTTCGTCACCAACCTGGCCTTCAGCGACCCGATGCTGATCGCCGGATCGAAGATCGGTATCTTCGGCGGCTCGCTGATCGCCGCCATCCTCGGCATCGCCTTGTTGAAACGCTACCTGCCCGAGGCCGAATAGCCGCGGCTGCTACCAGCCCAGGCGTGCGCGCAAAGCGCGCGCCTGGACGCGGGAGAGGTCTACCTGGCTGGCTTCCGCGTCGTTCATCACGAGGCGAAAGCGCCCGCCGAACCAGCGGGTGATCTCTTTTACTTGGCGCAGATTCACCAGACGGGATTTGTGGGCGCGGAAGAAGATCTCCGGGTCGAGACGCTCTCCGAGCTCGCGTAGCGTAAAATTCGTCATATACGCCCGGCCGTCGACATGCGCATAAACCAGCCGCGACTCGACCGCGAACCAGAGAATCTTCTCGACCGGCAAGACCAGGATTTTACGCGCCGTATGAACCGGGATCTGTACGGCGTAGGATTTGCGCGGCGCAGCGGCGCGCTCGGCCGCCGCTACATCGAGATATTTCTCGCCGACAGCGAGCCTTTCGCGCACGCGCTCCACCGCCTCGGCCACCCGTTTTAGCGATAACGGCTTGAGCAAATAGTCGAGGGCTTCGACCTCGAAGGCCTTGATGGCGTACTCATCAAAAGCCGTGGCGAAGATCACATGCGGCGGATTTTTCAATGCCTTGACGACGCTGAAACCATCCTGGCCGGGCATCTGGACATCGAGGAAAATCAGATCGGGCTGCTGGACTTCGATTACCTGCAAGGCGCTCTTGCCGTCGTCGGCTTCGCCGACAAGCTCAACATCTTTGAGCTTGGCGAGGAAGCCCTTCACGCGCTCGCGCGCCAGCTTCTCGTCGTCCACGACGACAGTCCGGATCATTCCCATGGTATGCAGGCCCTCGCAGAAAAAGATTGATGGCCGCTGCTAATGCAGCATCGCGTCGCCACCGGCCGCCTCGGCTCGCGGCGGCAAGCGTAATTCGATGGTTGTCCCATGGCCCGGGCGGCTCTCGATCTGCGGCGCGTATTCCTCGCCGAAGAGAAAGACGAGACGGTCGTGCACATTGCGCAAACCGACACCGGCATCCAGAGAATCCTTGACGCTGCCGGCCATGCCCAGGCCGGTATCGTGCACCACGATCTTCAGATCCTTGCCCGATAGCGCCGCATGGATCGAGACCGTACCGCCACCGATCTTCTTCGAAATGCCATGGCGCACGGCATTCTCAATCAGCGGCTGCAGGATCAGCGTCGGCACGGAATGATGCCGGGCCGCATCGTCAATATCGTAATCTACCAGGAGCTTGTCGCCGAAACGCGCGCGCTCGATATCAAGATAGGCGTCCACGATGCCGAGTTCGTCATCCAATGTCACGAAGGCACGGTTGCCGCTCTGCAAAATATAGCGGAAGATCTCCGCCAGACGCTCCACACATTCCTCGGCGCGGGCCGGATCCGTACCGATCAATTGCGCGATGGAATTCAAGCTATTGAAAAGAAAATGCGGATTGATCTGTGCGCGCAGGGCGTCCAATTCGGCCGCCGCTACCAGTTGCCGGGCATGGCTCTCGCGTCGCCGCAACAAGAAGATCTGCCACCAACTCTGGTTGAAACCGATTACGATCATCACCACGGTGGGGAGGATCGGCATCAGGAAGAACACCAGCGGTGCGATCCGCAGCTGCGAGGCCGCTACCGTGATCGTGATATCTTCGCCCCCATAGGGGCTGAACATCGTCGCCCGACCGCCGATCCAGCCCAAGCCGTTGACCAGCAGAAACGAGATCGGCGTGATGAAGGCGATCGCGATGAGAACCTGCGCCAAGGTCCGGCGCCGCCGCGGCAGCCGTCGCAGCAGCGGAAATACCCGCTGCCAGAGCAAAAGCGCCGCCAAGCCGAAGAGCAGCGCACCCACCGTGCTACTGAGCAGCGGCCAGTAGCTGCCGAGCATGAAGGCCTGGAACAACCCCAGTTGCAGCCCGATCGCCAGCGAGGCTCCGAGAACCATCTTGGCCTGGCTGGAGAGTAGGCCACCGGGCTCATCGCGCGGCAGCGTCATATCCGACTCCATGCAGAGAATTCTGACACAAATCCACGAAAGCACCGAATCGCTGCCCACGCCTGCAGAAAATTCGTGAATGGGCCGAACCCGTGTGCAAGCGGCCACGACGTGCCGCACACGACCCTCCCGCTTGGAGGTGCCGCCCACCGGAACAAACTGAAGTGGGCGATTGTACTCGGACCTCCCTTCCTATTAGCTCCGCTGCGCGTGGACTTTTCAGCTGAAGAAATTGCCCGGATCTGCGCGGGCCAGGTCACCAGCGGTGACCCGAAGCGTCGCTTCCAGACGGCCGTGCTCGACTCGCGCAACGTCCCCGCCGGAGCGCTTTTCGTGGCGCTACCGGGCGAGCATCATAACGGGCATGATTTTCTCGAAGCCGTATTTGCCGACGGAGCCGGCGGCGCTCTGGTCATGCAAGACGGCCGCGCGGGCAAGCCCGATGAGCCCTGCCGAATCCGCGTGACGGACACCACCGAAGCCCTGCAAACCCTCGCGGCCGAATACCGCCGCCGCCACAGCGCCGCCGTGGTCGGAATTGCCGGCAGCAACGGCAAGACCACGACAAAAGAGACTCTCGCCGCCGTGCTTGGCGCCGGCGGACGCATCCACGCCACCCCCGGCAACGCGAATAGTCAGGTCGGCTCGCCGCTGGCCCTTCTCCATGCGCCCGAGGACACCGAGTTCCTGGTGCTGGAGCTGGGCACCAGCATGCCGGGCGAGCTGATCCGCATCGCGACCATGGCCACGCCCGACCACGCGATCATCACCGCCGCCTTCGATGAGCATCTCGAATTCCTGAAAGATATCGCCGGCGTGATCCAAGAAGAGACCGCGATCCTCGATGCCCTGCCTGCAGGGGCGCTGGCCTTGGTCGGCTCGGCCGAGCCCCGCCTGGTTACGGCCGCCCGCAAGCGCAGCCACCTCCGGGTCGAGTCGCTCGGCACCCGCCCGGACGATGATTGGCAGCTACGCGACATCCAGATGGACCGCGGCGGCACCTCGTTTCAACTCGCGCGCCGCGACGGCGCCGCACCCCTGCGGGTGAGAACACCGCTCCTCGGCGAGCCGGCCGCGTGGGCCGGGGCGTTCGCCGCCGTAATGGCGCGCGAACTCGGCCTCCCGGACGCTACCATCGTACGCGGCTTTGCCGACGTGCAGCCGGCCGCGCATCGGCTGGTCGCCATCGAGTCGACGACACATAACCTTCTCACGGTTGACGATTGCTATAACTCCAACCCCGCCGCCTGCATCGCGGCGATTCACGCCACTCTGGCCCTGCA
The DNA here is from genome assembly GCA_046583355.1 of Deltaproteobacteria bacterium. GTDB lineage: Bacteria > Desulfobacterota > Binatia > UBA12015 > UBA12015 > UBA12015. The sequence continues at coordinate 430 of JAYGCM010000023.1, read as the reverse complement.
TCGCGGCCGCGAGCGCTTGATTCTGGTCCTGGGCGATATGCTTGAACTCGGAGAGGTCCGCCATGCCGCGCACCGTGAGGTCGGCGCGCGCGCAGCCGAGCTCGCGCCGCACGCCCGGATCATCGCGGTCGGGCCGCTCGCCCGGCTGCTGGGCGAGGCCGCGCGTGCGGCCGGGGCGGATGTCGTCTGCGTCGCCGATGCAAAGGCCGCGCGCGCCGCCCTGCTGCCGCTGCTGGCCGGCGACGCGGCCACGACCTTGCTGCTCAAGGCCTCGCGCGGCATCGCGCTGGAAAGCCTCCTCGATCTCTAGAGGTCCGGCCGGAAAGCAGGGCTTTGCACAAAGGGCGTCGATTGCGGCAGCTGGCTTGGTCGGCGACCGAGCAATGGCCGTAGCCATTGGGAGAGAGCGTGACGCAGTCCAGCGGCCGCA
>JAYGCM010000030.1:0-24215 GCA_046583355.1 Deltaproteobacteria bacterium | reverse complement strand
AGCGGGGGAAATCGCAGATGCCCTCTGTGGATAGATTCTGGACAACTCCTGTGGAAAGCCTGTGGAAAACGCCGGGAGTCCTTGCGGCAGAAGGGCTAACGCAGGTAGTCGCCCGTGTCTGGGCCGAGCATAAAGCGTAGCGTCCGCTACACGCGGAGTCAGCCTTTTCTAGACCTCGTAGCGGTAGATATTGGTCTGGCGCGGCTCGAAGCCGAGCCGGAGGTAGAGGCGGTTGGCCGCCTCGCGCTTCGGGTTCGAGGTGAGGTCCACGGTCGGAGCGCCGAGGGCGCGGGCGCACTCCAGGGCGGCGCACATCAATGCCTCGCCGATGCCGCGACCACGCGCGGCCTGGTCGACGATGACATCCTCGATCCGGCAGCGCAGGGCCGTCGGGATGCGAAAGACGGTGAGCGTCAGCGTACCGACGATGGTGCCGGCCTCGTCACGCGCCAGCAGCAGCTGCGAAGGCGAGGCCACAATCTCGGCCAAGTCTTCCGGCGAGGGCAGTGGCGCGCCGGTGGAGAGCTGTGGCACGAGGCGGGCGATTGCCTCGACGAGCTCGGTATCGACGGATTTTGCTTCGACGATTTCCAAAGCGGCACCTCCGGAGTTTCTTTCCGCAGCGGCAAGGAGTGGCCAGGGACGGAATTGAACCGCCGACACGCGGATTTTCAGTCCGCTGCTCTACCAACTGAGCTACCTGGCCCTGTTGCTGCGGGCCCCAAGCGAATTAGCGAACGCCTGCGACCAGGTCAATTTCTCCTAAGCACAGCGGGCTTCGAGGACATCGATCCATTCGCCGGCCAGGTTGGTGCCGGAGAGGTCGTCGATCTCCTGGACGCCGGTGGGGCTGGTGACGTTGACCTCGGTGAGGAAGCCGCCGATCACATCGAGTCCGACGAAGAGCAGGCCGTCGCGGCGTAGGTCATCGGCGATTCTCGCGCAGATCTCCCGGTCACGCTCGGTCAGCTGGCTTCTGGCGGCGCTACCGCCGACGTGGAAATTCGAACGATGCTCGCCCGCCTGCGGAATGCGCAGCACAGCGCCGCGCGGCTCGCCCTCGATCACGATGATCCGCTTGTCGCCCTCGCGGACCTCGGGAAGGTAGCGCTGCGCCATCACCCGTATGGTGCCGTGCGCCGTGCTGCTCTCGAGAATCGCGTTCAGGTTTCGGTCTTTGTCATGGACGTGGAAGATGCCCTTGCCGCCACAGCCGTCAAGCGGCTTCACGATCATCTCGCCGCCGAGCTCGGCGAGGAATTCCTTCAGTAGATCGGAGTCGGCCGTGACCAGACTCGCGGGGATCACGTCCGGAAAGCGCAGCGCATAGAGCTTCTCGTTGGCGTCACGCAGACCAGCCGGGTTGTTCACGACGAGCGTCTTCTGTGCGTCGATCAGCGAGGCGGTATGCGTGTCGAAGAAGAAGTTCATGTCGAAGGGCGGATCCTTGCGCAGCATCACTACGTCGAAGGCTTCGAGCGCTTCGCGGCGCGCCTCGCCGAGTTCGAAATGGTCGCCCACCTTGCGACGGACTTGAACCGGCTGGACCCGTGCTTCGGGCACGCTACGGCGGATGGCCAGATCGGCCGGGCCGAGTACGAAATTCTCGTGGCCGCGGCTTTGTGCCTCGAGCAGGAAGGCAAAGGTCGTATCCTTGCTGATATCCATGCCGTCGAGCGGATCCATCAGGTAGGCGATGCGGAGTTTTTTCGTGCTCAAAAGATCATCCTTCCGTAACGCTCATAGCCTGCCTTACCTCTAGAGGCCCGGGCCGCCGTGGCTGCGCACGACGCGGGTATCGGCGAGGTGGTCGTGCAAGGCGCGGCCCGAGGGGCGGGTGGCGCCGAGAAATCCGAGGCCAAGGGTAGCCAAGGTCAGCAACTCGGCGCTGCTGCGCAGCAGGCTCTGGCGCCAATCGAGCGCGCTTCCGTCGCTGCGCTCGACGGCGATATCGAAAAAGGCCTTGCCGAGCGTCTGCCCGGCGCCGATATGCATGCCGGTGAAATAGAAGAACACGAAGCAGGCACTGCCGACAAACGTGAATTGCTCAACGGCCTGATGGCCGTCGACGAAAAAGGTTTGCGTCGTGACGCTGGCCAGGCCGATGGCAAAGGCAGCCAGTACGCCGATGACGATATCGGCCAGCGCAAGCAGCAGTAGATCGACCGCGAAGGCGGCCACGCGCGTGGCCGCCTTCGCTAGTCGAATTTGCTTGACCGGCGGCAGCGGCGGCGCCACTGCCGCCGGGAGAGGCGCCGCGAGGTCGCGCTCCCCGCGCGCTGCGATTGCGTCATCCGACTCCATAGCGCGCCTCCCCGTCGTTCAATCGCTGAACCAGCCGCCGTGGAAGCCGAAGGGGACACGCTGGGGGAGTTGCACGCGGGCAACAGGGCCGCTTGCGGGGTTGGTGGCGTCGAGGATGACAAAGTCGCTGCCGTTGCGGTTGCCGTCGTACATATAGAGGAGGAGCCAGCCCTCGTCCTCACCGGCTTGGGCGGCGGAGGGGGCAAAAACGGCCTCGCCGGGGACGCAGCCGGTTGGCGCCTCCCAGGCGGTTTCGATGCCGCGCTCGAGGTCATGCTTGACGATAGCGCTCGGCGCCGTGTCTTCGGTGGGAAGGGCCGCGGAGCGCACGGCATAGCCATAGCGTGCGGGCAGCCCGCAGAGGCGCTCGTCAATGCACGGGAACTCGGCCATGCCTTCGAAAAGAGGAGTCTCGGTTACGTGCCCGGTGCCGAGGTCGATTGAGAAGCGGTGCGGCTTCGGGATGCTGAAATGATCCGTGCGTTCCCGCCAAATCTCGTCATAACGGCAAACATCGAGGACGATGCTGCCCGCGCGCTCGAAGGCATTGTAGGGGTGGAAGATGTAGCAGGGGTCGATGTCGAACCAGCGCACGGTCGCGCCGGGCTGGTTGCGTGGCAGGACGCCGAGCCGGGCGGGGTAGTCGTCGCTCCATATATAGGGCATTCCGTCGCCGCCGCTATCGCCGCCGGCCTTGCCGGCCGGCGCAGGACCCATCGACGCCATCGCCTTTTCCAGATTGAAGACGACCGGCAGGTCCATGAAGATGACGTAATTTTCCGTGATCGCGAAATCGTGCATCATGGTCGGCCCTGTGACGTCGATCTCTTCGCTTTGCACGAGTTCGCCGGCGGCGTTCACGCGGTGGTACATCAGGTAGGGCGGCAGGAAGCCATAGCCGAAGAAATGCATCTCGCCGGTTTTTGCGCAGATGCGCGGATGCGCTGTCATGCCGCTGGCCAGGCGTCCGCCGAAATCGAAGGAGCCGAGTGTTTCGAGTTCGGGCGTGACTTCGGTCGGAAACGAGGTCTCTACGAGGGCGAGCCAGCGCCCCGCGTGGCGTACGATACTGGTATTGGCAACGGCTACCGTCAGGTCGACCTCGCCGGCGTCGCTGAGGAGGCGCGCATCGGGGTCCGTGAGGCTCTTCGTCTGCACCCAGCGGTTGCGGTAGGAGCGGGCGTGGCCGCCTTCGAGTCGCAGGGCATGCAGCATGCCGTCGCCGCCGAACCAATGCGCGGATGTGCCACTGGCCGGATTCGGGCCGTTGCGCACATAGGTGCCGTTGAGTTCGGGCGGGATCGCGCCTTCGATTGGCAGATTCTCCGTGCTCAATTCGTTGCTGACGGGGGCGTAATTCCCCTGGAGGTGAAAAGGCTTTGCTTCTTCATTGGGCATCATGCTTCTCCTTGCCGTGAGGGCGGCGTGTTTCTTCGTCTTGGCTCCCAGCGTGGGTGCCCGCCACCAGGGCGAGCATCAGCGGGTCGATCAATTCATCCAGGGTACGTCCGGCTTGCAGGCGGCCGGCGATATGCAGCGCACAGAGGCCATGCATGCCGGACCAGAAAATATGCGAAAGGGTAGCGGTGTCGCCGGCCAAGACGCCCTTTGCCACGGCAAAGGCGATGGCCGCGTGGATTTCGTCCCAGGCAGCGCGCCCGGCTGCCGTCATCTCCGAGGGGCGCTCCAGTTCGAACATCAGTCGGTAGGCCGGCGTCTCGCGGCGCGCGAAAGCGACGTAGGCCTGGCCGATTCCGGACAATCGTTCGAGTGGCTCATCGGCTCCCTGGGCTGCTGCACGCAGGGCGGCGGCGAAGCGCAAGAAGGCGGCGTCGCGCAATCCGGCAAGAATCGCGGCGCGGTTGGGGAAATACCCGTAGGGTGTCATCGCGCTACAGCCCACCCGCGCGGCGATGGCGCGCATGGTGACGGCCGCCAGACCGCCGTCGGCCAGTAGAGCGAGCGCGGCATCGAGGATCTCCTCGCGTCGGCTCTCTCGTTCGGCGGGGGTCTGAACGGCTTGGGGCATAGTCGAATTTACAGCGTAAGAATCGACCTGTCAACCGCCGCGGAGGCCCTTGGCGCGGGGGCATGCAGGCATACGGGCATGTCTCGCACCCGGAATCTACTGCGGCGGGGCGTACCAGATCGGTGACGTCCAGGCGCGCTCCTGGATGGTCGACGGTAGCTGGCCTGAGTGGCAGCCATTGGGGCGCTGATCTTCGGGCAGGGAGAGGCAGAGCCGGGCCGACCAGCGGCAGCTCGGGTTCTCGATTATGCGGGCATAATAGACCGCATCGATTTCGGAATCAAAGGCCGAATCCGTCCAGACGCCGCAGAGTGCGCGTGCGCCCGTGCCCTGCGGTAGGCAGGTCGCGGGGTCGACACTGGCGCCGTTGTCGGGCGTGCCGACGACCTCATGGACCTCCTGATGGAAGAGTCCCTCGGCGTCGACCCAGCCCTTGATGATTTGCAGGCGTTGCAGCAAGCCGCCGGGATGGCCGCGCACGCCGGCATCGGCCAACGCGGATACAGCAAACGAAGGTGCCCGGCCGTGCGCTGGTGCGGCCGGCAGGCGCGCGCCCATGGGGACGCCGCCAGCATAGCCGCGGCTCGCAAAGGCAGGGTCGGCGCAGATTGTCTCGTCAAATGCCCAGCCGCCGAAGAGGCGCGGTACGATGCGCGGCCCCGAGGTGGCGAAGGCCTCACGCCGCTTCAGGGCATCGAAGATCGAGTCGCGGGTATTTTCCTCGGCCCAGACGCCGGCAAGGCCGCCGGGGTTCCAGAAGGGCGGGCCCCGCTGTGCCTCGCCGATCGTGAGGAGAGCCTCGATATCCGTGCCGAATTTGTAGGGGACGTCGTATTCGACGACCTGGCCCGGTGTGGCCATATGAGTGTCGGTGCTGCCGATGAAGCCGAACTCATAGGGGTTCACGCCGATACGGTCGTCCTCGCGTAATCCCTCGAGCAGGGCGTAGCGCACGAAATCAGTTCGCGAGATACAGCCTTCGCCCTTCTGCGCGCCCCAGCCCGCACCTTCTTCGCAATCGATCAATTCCTGGCGAGCCATATCGCGAGTCTTTTCGAAATCGCAGAGCTCGTCGGGGCCACCGAGAATGCCGTACATGCCGTTGCGGCATTCGCTCTCGCCTTTGATCTGCATCATCTCGACGATGGGTTCGAGACGCGCGCGCAAGGCCGCCTCCGCGCGTTGTTCGGCCAGCGGCAGGTCGGCGTATTCCACCTTGAACATCTGGCCGTTGGAGAGGTTCGGGTTATGCGGGATGGCGATGGCCTCGCAGCCCGAGTCGGTATCGTTGCAGAGGTCGACGAGTTGGTGGCGCAGGTCGATCTCCCGCGGAGTCTCCAGCGAAGAAATTGGCAACTCGGGCACGATCTCGTTGCGCAGGATCACGTTGCGGTGGACCTTGGTCGACTTCGGCGAGTGGCTATATTCCCAGGCATGCAGGGCGGTGAAGGCGCAATTCTCACTGCGGTCGTACCAGCGCTCGGTGGCTTCCTGGTTCTGCCGCCACACCACCGCTAACTCGGCTCGACAGATCGCGTCGTTCTCGCCGCAGACATCCGAGCGGCGCCCGGTTAGCCCAAGGAGTCCCGTGATGCGCGCCTTGCTGGAGCCGTCGAGCCCCAGGACCCGGGCTAACCAGGAGGTCTTCTGGCCGCGGTAGATTCGGCAGCCGTCGCTTTGGTAGACTGCGGAGTCGGGCTTCGTGCACAACGAGACTTCGGCCATCCATTCGGCATGGTCGGTGACGGCCGCGAAATCCAGCGGCCGGTCGATGCGCACCTTGCGCAAGGGGTTGGCCGGGTCGCCTGTGTAGACCTCGATCGCCTCACCGCGGGCGAAGCGGTAGGCATCGTCCGGCGTGGCACGCGTGCCCATGGTATTGGCGTCCATCGAGAGCGCGGTGTGGATATGCAGGTCGCCGAAGAGGGGTTGGCGCTCGACTATGCGGGTCGCGCAGGGCTCGCGGCCGATGAGTTTCTGCGCCTTGGCCGGCTCGGGCGGCGGCGACCAGGGCGCCGAGGTCGGCTCGAAGCTGCATGCGCTGGAGCCGAGAAGCAAAAGGCAAATCCAAAATCGTGAGTTGTGCACCTACATTCGCCTGGTGTGGATCAGGCCAGGCCGAGGTTGGGGTGGATCTGGTATTTTTCCCCCGTCGCCTGTTTGCCATAGGCGGCCATGGTGTCGAGTTGCAATGCCTCGGCAAGCGAGATTTCTTTGGCATAACCGCTGGCGAAAGTGGTTTTGATCTCGGCGCCGACCCGGTCACGCAATGTCTGGCCCGCGGCGTGGCCGATCCCGGCCAGGAAGGGCGTCAGCAGCCAGCCGCCGATTCCCCAAGCCATACCGAAGTTGCGTTGCAGGATCGTCGGGGAGCGGTCGAGGCCCCCGTAGATATAGACCTGCTTGTGGGTATCCGAGCCATAGCGGCTGTATTCGGCGGCGCTGCGTACGGCGGCGCGCTCCATGCAGGTGAGGATACGCCCGGCCAGTTCGCCGCCTCCGGTGGCATCGAAGGCCAGGGTTGCCCCGGTGGTCGCCAGCGCGTCGGTGAGGTCGTCCATGAAGGAGGGTACTGAGGAGTCGCAGATAAATTCGGCACCAGCCTTGCGCAGCAGATCTGCTTGCTCCGCCCGCCGGACGATATTCACCAACGCGACACCTTCCTTGCGGCAGAGACGGCCCAGCATCTGCCCGAGGTTGGAGGCCGCGGCTGTATGGACGAGCGCCGTATGGCCTTCGCGGCGCATCGTCTCGACCATGCCGAGTGCGGTGAGAGGATTGACGAAACAGGAGGCGCCCTCGGCTGCGGTGGTGCCGTCCGGTAGGGGCAGGCAAAAGCCGGGGTGGAGGCGGCGGTATTGCGCGTACATGCCGCCGCCGATCACGCCGACCGTGCGGCCGAGCAGGGCCTGGGCGGCCTCGCCTGTGCCGGCCGCAACAACCACGCCTGCTCCCTCGTTGCCGACCGGCAGCGATTGGTCGACGCGTGCGGCCACCATCGCCATCGCCGCGCTCGGCACATCGGCCAGGACGCGTGGCGCCGCAGCGGTGCCGGAGATCTTTGCGGTTGTCATATCGGCGGGTCCGAAGAGCAGGCCGAGGTCCGAGGGGTTCAGCGGCGCGGCGTCGATCCGCACGATGACCTCTTCGGCCTCGGGCGCTGGGATCTCGGTAGGCTCAAGCGAGAGCTCGAGTGTGCCGTCGTGGGTGATTTTCGAGCGGATCTCAAGTGAATCGTACATATTTTCTAATTGTCTTTCATTTTCTCGGCGCGTGCGCGATAGAAATCGTTGATCGGGGAAAAAGCGGGATCCTTCTCGAAGGCGCTGCGAGTTTCCATGAGGATCTCGTCGTTGGTTTTGTCTACCGACCAGAGCTGGGCCTGCGGCTGCTGCACATGCCAGGGCGTATCGCAGAAGATTTCCAGGCCGTTGCCTTCGGGGTCGGCGAAATAAATCGACCAGGCATTGCCGTGCGTGAGAGGGAGGCGCTCTTCGGCCAATCCGCTTGCGGCGAGTTTCTCGTCCATGCGTTTTACGTCGTCGAGCGAGTCGACACGGAAGGCGAAATGGTCGACCGAATTCGGCGGGCTCTCGTCGCGCTCGCCGCTCCGGAAGGCGATCTGGTGGTGCTCGGTGGGAACCTGACTGAGGAAGACGATCTCTGCCTTATCCGAACCGGGCAGGGGGCCGCGGTCGGTGATCTCGAATCCGAGCACCTTGGTGTAGAAATCGAGCATCTTTTCCATATCGCGAACGACGACGACGGCGTGGGACCAGCGTAGCTGCATTGTAAACTCCTCCTCGGTTCTGAGAGTTGCTAACTTGCGGCGGCGGCGTTCCACAAGCTCCCGCGCAGCATCGAAATGGTCTTCGAAATCGCGGTCGTTCAGCCCAGGCGCGCGAGCGCGGCGAGCGCCGCAGTCTCCAAGCGCAGGATGCGCGGGCCGAGCGAGAGCATCTCGGCACCGCGCTCGCTGAGGGCCTGCAATTCCTCCGGCGTGAGGCCGCCCTCGGGCCCGATGACCAGCGCCATATCTTCTTGTGGGGAGAGTGGTCCGCGGCTCGCGGCGGTGGGTGCGAAAGCGAGCAGGGGCATGGCGGCCGGCAGCTCCGTCAAGGCCGCGTTCAGGTCGGCGATCTGGTGCAGGGCTGGCGGCACGGTGCGGCCGCATTGTTGGCACGCGCTGCGGGCGATGCGGGCGAAGCGTTCCAGGCGAGACGAGGGGAGCTGAGCGGCTTGGCTACGTGCGCCGCGGAAGAAGACGATTTCGGTGACGCCGAGCTCGGTGGCCTTCTCGACCACAAACTCCAGGCGCGAGGGCTCGGCCAGCGCGAGGAGTAGCACTCGGGCGTGTGTCGGGTCGGCGGCGCTCGGGGCAAGGCGCCGGCCGAGCTGCAAGCGGGCGCCTTTGGACGCCACACTTTCTACCGTGGCATGGAAGGCTTCGCCGGGACCGAGGATCGCTTCGAGCGTGTCGCCGACGCCGAGGCGCCGGGCCCGCAGGTGTCGGGTCGCCTCGTGATCCAGACGAGCGCTCGTGGCGTCGTCCGGATCGCGCGACGCGAAGAGGCGCGGGATGCTCATGCCTCGGTTTTGCATAATACGCCTCTAGAGATCCAGCGGCGGTAAATGGCGCTCGAATGCCGCCTGCCTTTGGGGCCGGACGTCTCTATGATCACGCGGGCGCGGTAGGCATCGCTTATGTAGACTGGTGCGCATGGAAATCGCCAACAAGATCGTAGTCGTGACCGGGGGAGGCAGCGGCATCGGCCGTAGCTTGGTGGAACGCTTTCATGCCGAAGGCGCCCAGCATATTGTGGTGGCCGACCTTGACGGCGCGGCGGCGGCTGAGGTCGCCGGGCTGGTCGGTGGCACTGGCGTCAAGGTCGATGTGGCGAACGAAGAGGGCATCCGCGATCTGGTGGCGACGACCGAGCGCGACCAAGGTCCGATCGATCTCTTCGTCTCGAACGCCGGCTTTGTCACTATCGGCGGTCTTGAGGCGCCGGTCGAGGATTTGCAGAAAATGTTCGGCGTCCATGTGCTGGCGCATCTCTATGCGGCGCGGGCAGTGATTCCGGGAATGGCCGAACGTGGCCACGGCTATTTGCTGAATACGGCCTCGGCGGCCGGGTTGCTCTCGCAATTCGGCTCGCTGCATTATGCTCTGACCAAACACGCAGCCATTGCACTGGCCGAGTGGATCGCGATTACGCATGGTCACCAGGGCATCAAGGTTTCGGTGCTTTGCCCGCAGGCCGTCGCGACCAATATTGTGCCCAATAGCCCGGATCGGGCGATCATGGAAGGCGGCGGTGCCGATGTCGCGAGCGCCGATGGCGTGATGCAACCCGGCGAGGTGGCCGACGTCGTTATGGAGGCGCTGCGCGAAGAGCGGTTCCATGTTCTACCGCACGCGGAAGTTCGCGAATACGTCAAGCAGAAGGGTGCCGACGTCGACCGCTGGATTCAGGGCATGCAGCGTTGGCAGGAGCGTCTTTTTCCGGCCGGAGCCGACCCTGCCACCTGGCTCACCGGCAAATAAAGGGCGGGCGGCCTGCCTGGGCGCACTCGAGTTCAGCCGGGCTTTGTCCGGCCGAGCGTAAGCGTGACCCAGGTCGCGATGGCGCGGCGGCGGCGCAGGCGCATGCCTTGGGCGCGTAGGGCTTTGCGGACTTCATCTTCCTGGCGTTCGAGTAGGCCGGAGATGATCAGGCTGCCGCCCGGCGCCACGCGGGCCGCGATATTTTTCGCGAGTTTCACGTGCAGGCCGGAATAGAGATTGGCCACGACCAGGTCGTAGTGGCCGCGGGCGTCGCTGAACTTTGCACCGATGCGGATGGGCGCGCAATCATTGGCCTCTACGGCGGCCTCGGTTGCGGCCACCGCCAGCGGGTCGTTGTCGATGGCGACGACCCGCGGCACGCCGAGGCGGCGCAGGGCGATGGCTAATACGCCGGAGCCGGTGCCGATATCGAGTCCGCTCTTGACGGTGTGGCGGCTGCATTCTTCCTCGATTGCCAGCAGACAGCCGCGAGTGGTCGAATGGTGGCCCGTGCCGAAGGCTTGGCCGGGGTCGATTTCAATGCGGTGGCGTCGGCCGGCGTCGACCTGATGCCAGGAGGGCGTGACGAGGAAGCTGCGGCCGATGCGTAGGGGCGGGAAATTCTCGCGCCAGCTCTCGCCGTAGTCGCCGACCTCAAAGGGGACGAGTTCTACACGCTCGGGCGAGACGCCGGGAAAGGAGTCGTGAATGCGCTTCAAGCCGCTGACCAGGGCGCGCTTGAGCTGTGCGCGCGGTACCGCGGGCGGAAACCAGGCTTCGATGCGGATGCGCGTCGGCCAGGCCGTGGGGGCCTCCTTGCGTCGCAGATCCCGCTCTCCGGTCTGCACGCCGGGTGCGCCCAGCTCCAGGCAAAGCGCCGCCACCGCCTCCTCGGCCACCGCCGGGATGGGAATCCGCGCATGCGTCCATTTGGCCCCCGAGGGTGCCTTTTTCTTCGTCTTGCCTTTTCGCTCGGCCATCACGCGCGAGGCTACGGATCCGGTCGTGAAGTGCAAAGCCGAGGTGCCGCCGGGAAATGCATTATCCGCACCTCCACGCCAGGGCAGCGGCACCGTGGCCTTGGCGACCTCGCCGGCAGGTGGTAGCTCGCGGCATGGTTCGTTCTGCCGGCAAGGCTGCCGATTTTCTTCGCATCGGGCATCGCGGCGCGGCTGCGGATGCTCCCGAGAACACTCACGCCTCCTTTGCCCGCGCCTTGGAGCTCTCGGTTGATATGATCGAATGCGATCTGCAACTCACGGCCGACGGCCATGTCGTGATCCTCCACGATTGGACAGCCGATCGCACGACCAGCGGGGAGGGCGCCGTCCAGGAACTCGATGCCGCAGTCTTGCGCTCGTTTGATGCCGGCGCGTGGAAGGACGCGGCCTTTGCCGGGGAGCGCGTGCCCACCCTCGACGAGACGCTGGACCAAGTGCTGCCGGCGGCGACGCTGAACCTCGAGCTCAAATGCAAGGGGCCGGCCGAGGAGGGACGCCGGCTGGCGATGGCGGCCGTCGCTGCCGTGCGCCAGCGCGATGCGATGGGAAAGGTGCTTTTTTCCTCCTTCAACCCCGAGGTGCTGAACGAACTTCGCGAGGTAGCGCCGGAGGCACCGATCGGCGTTCTGTGGAATCAGGAAGATTATAGCCTCGCCTTCGAGATCGCCCGCTATCTCGGAGCAAGCAGCCTGCACCCCTACGCCGGCCATATCACCGGCGAGTTGGTGGCGACGGCGCATGCGGCCGATTTGGCCGTCTATACCTGGACCGAGAACGACCCCGAGCGCATTGCGGAGCTGGCTGAGCTGGGTTGCGACGGAATTATCAGCGACTTTCCCGCCCGGTTGTTGGAAGCTCGGGCTATTTTGCTCGGGCGGGCTTGAAATTTCGGGCCCCAATCCCGAAAGTCCCTCGTCCAACCCTTTCGAGGGGAGGTGATTTTTCTCACATGCCAGGAGTACGAGTCAAAGAAGGCGAGCCGATTGAGGGCGCCATCCGCCGTTTCAAGAAACAATGTGAAAAGGCCGGTATCCTCAGCGAGCTCCGCAAACGTGAGCATTACGAGAAGCCGAGCGTTCGACGCAAAAAAAAGGCTCTCGCCGCGCGCAAGCGCGCTGTGCGCCGCGTTGTGCGCAAGCCAATGTAGGCGACGAAACCCAGGGGAATGCACTTCCCCCGAAAAGGCCACCCCATCCGGGGTGGCCTTTTTTGCTTTGTGAAGTAAGCAGGCTGAGTATGGCTGGTGCACGGGATCCGATTGTTGATGAGATCAAGCAGAGGCTCGACCTCGCGGATCTGATTGGCGAGCATGTTTCGCTCAAGCGCAGCGGCCGTGGCTGGACGGGGCTTTGCCCGTTTCATCAGGAAAAATCGCCGTCGTTTCATGTCGACGCTGACAAGGGATTCTTCCATTGCTTCGGCTGCCAGGAAGGCGGCGATGCCTTCAGCTTCCTGATGAAGGTCACCGGCCAGACCTTCCCCGAGGCGCTGCGTGCGCTGGGCAAGCGGGTGGGGGTGGAGGTGCCCGAGCATAGACGCGACGAAGGGATGTCGCGGCTCGGCGAAGTCAACGCCATGGTTGCCGAGTTTTTCCGCGCCGCACTTCAGGACGAGCAACGCGGCGCATCGACGCGAGCCTACCTCGAGGCGCGCGGGATTGATGAAGAGACCAGCGAGCGCTTTCTGCTCGGCTACGCCCCCGGCGAGGGTTGGGCCGACGCCCTGGTGCGGCGCGGCGTGGCCGAGGCGGACCTGAAAAAGCTCGGCTTGGCGAGTGAGTCGCGCCACGGCCGCGGCCTCTACCCGCTCTTCCGCGACCGCCTGATGTTTCCCATCCGCGACCTCAGCGGCCGCGTGATTGCCTTCGGCGGGCGTTTGATGGGTGATGTCCCCGGCCCGAAATATATCAACTCGCCGGAGTCGCCGATCTACCATAAGGGGCGCCATCTTTATGGGCTCGATGCCGCGCGTCCCTCCGTGCGCGAGAAGGGGCAGATCCTTTTGGTCGAGGGCTATATGGACGCCATCGCGCTCTCGCAGGCGGGCCTGCAGAACGCCGCAGGCGTGCTCGGCACGGCACTCACGACCGACCAGTTGCGGCTGGCGCGTCGCTTCGCCGACGAGATCGTAGTTTGTTTCGACGGTGATTTGGCCGGAAGGCGGGCTGCGCTGCGCGCCTTTCCGATCTGCGTGGATGAGGTCGACCTCTGGCCCAAGGTGGTTTTTCTGCCCGACGGCGAAGACCCCGATAGCCTCGTGCGCAGCGGCGGCACCGAAGCGATGGAGAAGCTGATCGCCACGAGTGGCACTCTGATTGATTTTTATCTCGACGATCTCGTCGGTGAAGACGTCTCGGGGGCCGACAATCGGATGGCCGCCACGGCGCGCGCCGCCACGCAGATGGCCGAGGTTCTGGCCGGCGTGACCGATCCGATCGTGCGCGATAAATTGGTCCGCGGCGCCTCGGGTAGGCTCGGCATCTCCGAGGAGGCTCTGATCGCTGCGGCGCGCAACGTCTGGCAGAAGAAACGCGATAGCAGCGCCCGGCCGACCCCTTCGCAAGACGCGCAGACCGTGCCGCAGAGGCCCGCGGCGCCGCGCGGATATTCTTCGGAAGCCGAAATCATCGAATTGGTCCTTTGCGACGCGGATGCTGCGGTGCGCGCGGAGGCGACCCGTGCCTGGCAGGGCTTCCAGAATGCCGGCCTCGCGGCCTTGCTCGAGCGCATTGTCGAGCGGCGCCAGTCGAGCGAACGTTTTGTCGAGGCCGAGTTCTTTGCCGAGTTGCCGCATGGCATGGCGGAGCGGGTACACCGACGGCTGGCTGCTGCGCCCGACGAGACGGCGATGCGTGTCGAAGTCGATGCCTGGTTTGCCGGCCATGCCGCTACCGCCGCGAAGCTGGATCGGCGCGAATTGATCGCGCAATTGCGCGCCGCCGAGACGCGCGGCGACCAGGCTGGGGTGGTGGCTGCGCTCGAGGCCTTGCGCAATGCACGAGCGCTTGGAACGAAGAGGTGAGGGGAAAAGAGATGGGGGCCCGTAGCTCAGTTGGTTAGAGCAGTCGGCTCATAACCGATCGGTCCCAGGTTCGAGCCCTGGCGGGCCCATCTTTGCAGCAGGCATCTGGACGATACCAGATGCCTGCTGCCGCCTTTCGGGGAACGGCCAAACTTGCGCCCGGCCTTTCGGGTGGTAGGTTTTTCCCCGTCCCGCAAGCGCATTACAGGAGTTGGTTTGAACGATAATTCTATCGAAACACTCGCGGCCCTTCAGGCCATCGACCAACGCCGTCGCGAGCGTCTGCTGGAGATTGAAGATCTCCAGGCCAGCACCGCGGAGACTCTCGCTGATTTGGAGCTGAAACGCGCCGAGGTCGGTGCTGCACGCGAAAGCGCCAGCTTGGCAAGCATCCGTCGCCGCGAGTTGGAGGCTCTCCTGCAGGAAGAGGAGCGCCGCGTCATGGACAAGCGTATGCGCCTCGACCGCATCCGCAACGAGCGCGAGCTTGAGGCCGCCCAGGGCGAGATCGAAACCTTACGTGAGTCCAAATCGCGCCACGAGGACGAACTCCTCGGCATGATGGAGCAGGACGAGACCGTCGAAGGCGGCCTGGAAGAGGCCGAAGGCGCGCTCAAGGAGCTCGATGCCGGTGCGCAGAAGCAACAGGCCAGCGCCAACTCGCGCACCGCCCAGCTGAACAAAGAGATCACGGCCGAAGCCGCTGAGCGCGAGCGCATCGCCGCTCTGCTGCCCGATTCCTTGCGCCGCCGCTACGAGCGGATCTTCACGCGCCGCGAGGGCCTGGCTGTCGTTCGTGCCCGCAACGGCAATTGCACGGGCTGCAAAATGCGCATCCCGCCGCAGCTCTACAATGAGATCCTGCGCTGCGACGCGGTGCATAGCTGCCCGGATTGCCAGCGCATCCTCTTCTGGCAAGAAGAGACCGAAGCCGACCGCGAAGAAGCCTAGCCGAATTATCAGCCTGGCTTCGGGCGTCGCTTCTGGCCGCCGGGTCTTGTATTTCACGCTCGCTTGGGCCACGCTGCGCCTTGCAGTCGGAGTGGGGCGGGTGATCGATCCGTGGTTCGCTTCGGGTAGGAAAGTCCGGACACTATAGGGCAGGACGGCCGTTAACGGCGGCCTCGGGCGACCGGGGGAAAGTGCCACAGAAAACAAGACGGCCATCGCTTCGGCGGCGGTCAGGTTGAAAAGGTGGGGTAAGAGCCCACCGGCCGCGCGCGAGAGCCGCGGCGCTTGGTAAACCCCGTCCAGTGCAAGGTCAACATGAGGGAGCTGCCCGCTCATACCTCAGGTAAGGCCGCATGAGCGCGTCGGCAACGGCGCGCCTAGACGAATGATCATCGCCCATTTCGGTGGGGACAGAATCCGGCTTATAGCCCCCTCTGACTGCATCCCTGGAGGTCCGGCCGAAAAGTAGGCCCGCCTCCGGGCGCCGCTTGCGGCCGCTGCGCGTTTCTCGACTGCTGCGCGACAGCTCCCTTCGAAAGTTGAGGGATTTCTCCCCACTCCTCTCCACAGCGTGGAGGATGAAAATTTCTCCTCCGCCAATTTCAAGTAAATGCAGGGGAATTTGTCCATCTTTGGCGGAGCAATGCACGAACTTCAGAATTGCGGATTGTGCCTATTGACACTGAAGGTGAATTTCAGGAGAAAGACTGTGGGGAAAGGTGGGGAATCGTGGGAACGACTCCCTTTCATGACCATGTTTCAGGGAAGCTTCCGAAATACACTGGACGGAAAGGGTCGCGTTGCGATCCCGGCCCGCTTTCGGGAAGCCATGAGCGGGGCCGATGAAGACCGTCTGATGGTCACCCATTTTCAGGTCTCGGGCGTGCCCTGCCTGGAGGCCTATGCGCCGCGCGCCTGGCAGCAGTTGGTAGATGGGCTGAGTGCCGGTGTGGGAGCGTTCTCGCAGAGCCGCACGCTCTTCGAGACCGTTTACCTGGGCGGCGTACAGACCTGTCAGCCCGATAAGCAGGGGCGGATTCTCGTACCGCAGGACCTGCGCCGCCGCGCGGAACTGGAGCAGGAAGTGATCTTCCTCGGGGTGGGGCCGAAATTTCGCATGTTCGAAGCCTCGGCCTACGAGCGTGTCGAGCAGGCCTTCCACGAGCTTGTGCAGAACAACCCGGATGCCTTCCGTGACCTGGGGATTTGAAGAAGGGGGAGCGGCGCGCCGGCTTTGCGGCGTAGTCGATGAAGAAATGAGCTTCGTGCCGCAGCATATTCCGGTCATGCGTGACGAGATTGTCGCGGCCATGCTCGGTGCCATGCCGCAGCGGCGCCAGGGCCGGCCGAATCCGGTCTTCGCCTCCCGTCAGGACCGCCCGCTGCGTTTGGTGGATCTCACGTTGGGTTTGGCCGGACATGCCAGTGCCTTGCTTGCGGCCGCACCGGCCGGCAGCGAATTGCTCGGTCTCGACCGCGACCGCGACGCCCTGGCAATTGCCCGCGAGCGCCTCGCCGGCTTCGGCGACCGTGCTCATACGGCGCATGCTTGTTTCTCTGAGTTGCCAGCCGAATTGGAACGATTGGGCTGGCAGCAGGTCGACGGCGTCTTTGCTGACTTGGGCGTTTCTTCGTTGCAACTCGATGCGGGCGAGCGGGGCTTCTCCTTTCGCTACGAAGCTGCGCTCGATATGCGCATGGACCAGAGCCGCGGTGAGACGGCGGCCGAGCTGCTTGAGCGAGTTTCCGAAGACGAACTCACGAAAATTCTGCGCGAGCTCGGCGAGGAACCGGCTGCGCGGCGCATCGCACGGGCGCTTCATGCGGCCGATCCGAAACCCGCGACCACCGCCGAATTGCGCGAGTTGGTCGGCCGGGTGGCCGGTGGGCCGCGTCACCGCCGCCGTAAAATCGATCCGGCTACGCTTACCTTTCAGGCATTGCGGATTGCGGTGAACCGCGAGCTTATCGAGTTGCAGACCTTGCTGGCGGGCTTGCCTGAAATTCTCGCCGAGGGCGCTCGGGCTGTTTTCCTGGCCTATCATTCGCTGGAAGATCGTCGAGTCAAGAATGCGTTCCGTGTCTGGCTTACGGTCTGTACCTGCCCGCCCGAACTCATGATGTGTCGCTGCGGCGGTGTGGCGCGTGCGCAGGCGGTGATTCGCGGTGCCGGCAAGCCGGGCGAAGACGAAATCGCGGCCAACCCGCGTGCGCGCAGCGCGCGCCTAAGGGCGATTGCCTGGGGAGGCGCGCATGGCAGCTAGTGCTGCACGAATGGCTCGTAGCCCACGTGTTTCGGTGGCGGACGCTCGGCGCCGTAAAACCACGCCGCGACGCAAGCCTGTGGTCGCTGCCGCCGCGCGCCGCGAACGGACGCCGCGTCGCGCACGCCATACGCGTGTTGTGGAATTGGGCTTGGCCGCGCGCGGCCACCTCACGCGCCGCACCATTGCCGCTGCAGTAGCGATGATCCTGGCGGGGCTCTTTCAGGTCTATACTGGTTTGCGAGTTAGTGAATTGAGCTACGAACTCTCGCATGCGCATGAGGTGCAGGCGCGCCTGGGACGCGAGAAGCAGGAACTCCGGGTCGCCCTCGCTGCGGCCACCGCGCCCGATCGTCTTGAGGCGTTGGCCAAGGAACGGCTTGGTCTGCGGCCACCCGCACCGGGCCAGGTGGTGATGTTGCCATGAACGCCGAAGGCCGGCAGATTGCGCGTCGCAAACGCATCACAGGTGTAGCCCTCTTCTCGATGGCTGCCTTGGTCGGCCTTGGTTTGCGGGTGGGTTATTTGACGGTAGTCGATCAGGCCAAGCTCGCCCAGCGGGCGCAGAGCCAGTACCGGCTTACCATCCGCTCGCCAGCGCCGCGCGGTGCGATCTTTGCTCGGACTGGCGAAATTCTCGCCGAGACCGTCTCGGCGCCCACCGTTTTTGCGGGCCCGCTCTATCATGAGGTTCCGCCCGAGAGGCGCCAGGCCATCGCCGACACTCTCGGTGTGGATCGAGCGATCCTCGACCGTCGTCTCGACTCGAAGAAGGGCTTTGTCTACCTGGGACGGCGTGTCTCACGGGCCGCGGCCAATCAGGTCATGGAGATGGGCCTTGACGGCGTGGGGTTGATGGAGGAAGCGCGCCGGCTCTACCCACATGGGCAGCTCGCGGCGCATGTGATCGGTACGGCCAACTCCGAATTGCAGGGGCTTGAAGGAATCGAGCTACGCTATGACCGCTGGATGCGTGCGCCAGAGCTTGTCTGGACAGTCGAGCGTGACGGCAAAAGCCGGACGCGCTTCGTGCGCGGCACCGTTCCCGAAGCGCGCGATCCGGCCGAGGCGCCGGCCGCGTCTTTGGAACTGACGATCGACCCTTATATTCAGGCGATCGTCGAGCGCGAGTTGGCGCTTGGGGTCGAGGAATTCGACGCCGATGCCGGCACCGTCGTGGTTCTGGACCCCTGGACCGGCGCGATCGTCGCGATGGCGAATTACCCGACCTACGATCCCAACCATGCCGGCTTGGCGGAAGCTGATCAGCGGCGCAATCGTGCCGTCACCGATATCTTTGAGCCGGGTTCGACCTTCAAAGCATTCCTCGCAGCCGCCGCTGTCGATAGTGGCACCATCGGACTCGACGAGACGGTCGATTGCGAAGAGGGGCGCTACCGCATCGGACGGCGGACCATCCACGATACCCATAAATACAGCCTGCTGACGCTGCCCGAAGTCATCCAATATTCGAGCAATATCGGCACGAGCAAGATCGCCGAGATGCTTGGGCGTGACGCTTTCGCACACTACCTACACGGTTTCGGCTTCGGCCGGCGCACCTCGGTCGACCTGCCCGGTGAAGTCTCGGGCATCATGAACGCGGTATCGAGGTGGGGGCCCATCGAGCTGGCAACCACGAGTTTCGGCCAGGGGATCGCGGTCACACCGATTCAGCTCGCCGCGGCGTTTGCGGCGATCGCCAACGGCGGCATTTTGCACCGGCCTCATGTGCTCGCCAGCGCAACGGCCGAGAACGGCAAGCAGCTCTATAAATGGCAGGCCGAGACGGCCCAGTCCTCGCGCGCGATTCGGCCTCGCACGGCTGAGCTCGTGACCGCGATGCTCGAGAGCGTGGTGGATGCGGAGGGTGGCACCGGCCGCAATGCCCGCATTGCGGGCGTGCGTGTGGCCGGCAAAACCGGCACGGCACAGAAGGCCCGTACCGACGGGCGAGGTTATTCCCGTGAGCGGGTGGCGTCTTTCGTTGGTTTCGCACCCGCCGATGACCCTGCGTTGGTTACTTTGGTGGTCATCGACAACCCGAAAAAAGCGACCTACGGCGGCACAGTGGCGGCGCCCATCTTTCAGAAGGTGATGGAACGCGCACTCGACCGGGTGGGCCGGCGCCGCGCGCCTGTCACCGAAGATAGCCCGACTCGGCGGGCGGTACTCGCCGTCGAGAGGATGCCGGAGGCGCTGGAGTCTTTGGTGGAAGGCGCGGCCCCTTCGCTCGTCGGTCTGAGCCTGCGCCGTGCGCTTGCGCGGGCGAACCAGGCCGGGATTCCGGTTCAGATCGAAGGCAGTGGCTTTGTTGTCGAGCAACTTCCGATCGCGGGGACGCCGCTTGCCGGCGCGCCGCTGCACCTTCGCCTCGAGCCGGCGGCAGGAATATGAGTATGCCATTGGAGGGACTCCTCGCCCGGATCTCCGGTGCAGAGTTGGTGGCGGGCGCACCCGAGACGGAGATCAGCTTGGTGGCGATCGACTCACGAAGGGTTGCGGATGGGGCGCTTTTCGTCGCCTTGCCGGGAGCCGAAGCCGATGGCCTCGATTATATAAGCGACGCTGTGGTTCGTGGTGCTGTGGCGCTGGTGGCGGCGCCCGATGCTATCAGGCGCGCGATGGTTCTGGCCGACGGCCGTCCTGTGGTGCGGGCCGAGAAGCCGCGGCTTTTTGCCGCCGCCGCCGCCGCCGAGATGGCCGGGCATCCGAGCGCCGAGTTGGTCGTCGTGGCGATCACCGGGACCAGCGGCAAGACCACGACGAGCTATATTGTCGAGTCGATTTTTGCCGCGGCCGGTCACCATACCGGCATCATCGGCACGATCGAGTATCGGGTTGCCGGCGCGTCCGTGCCGGCTCCGCTGACGACGCCCGATGCCGTGAGCCTGCAGGGTCTCTTTCGTGAGATGTGTGACGCGGGCGTGACGCATATCGCCATCGAGGCGTCCTCGCATGCGCTCGAGCAGGGCCGCGTCGACGCGACCCAGGTCGATGCGGCAATTTACACGAACCTCTCGCGGGATCATCTCGATTACCACGGTGACGAGGCCTCGTATGCGGCGGCCAAAGAGCGGCTTTTTCGCGAGATTCTGCCGAGTTCGCGCGCGGGTTCGTTTGCGGTTCTCAATGCCGATGATGCCTATGTCGCGGGTCTGGCGAGCGAGTTGGATGTGCCCGTGCTGACCTTCGGCGATATTGCCGATGTCTCGCATCGGGATATTGAAATCGGGCGCGACGGCATTCGCGGTACCTTGTGCTTCGGGGCCGAGAGCCATTCGTTTCATTCGCATCTGATCGGCCGGCCGCATCTGGAAAATCTACTGGGCGCGGCAGCGGCGACCTGGCGTCTCGGCATCGCGCCGGCCGTGATTGTGGCCGGTATCGAAGCCTGCCGCGGCGTACCGGGGCGGTTGGAAAGTATTGAAGAAGGCCAGGATTTCACTGTCCTGGTCGATTATGCTCACAAGCCCGATGCCCTGGAGCGTACGCTCGAGAGCCTCCGGCCGCTGACCGAGGGGCGTTTGATCGTTCTCTTTGGCTGTGGCGGCGACCGGGATCGGGGCAAGCGAAAACAAATGGGTGAGATCGCGGGAAGGCTCGCGGATCTGATTGTTTTGACGTCCGACAATCCTCGGACGGAGAACCCGGAGAGTATTCTTCGGGAGATTGAGGCCGGCGTGCAAGCTGTAAATGGCACGCGGGTCGAGGCGGCGGCGCTCGGGAAGAGTGGGGTGGTGGGGCAGTATGTGGTGCTTCCCGAGCGCCGTGCAGCGATTGGTGTGGCGGTGGCGTCGGCAGGGGCCGGCGACGTCGTGCTGATCGCGGGCAAAGGGCATGAGGATTATCAGATCGTAGGAAAGGTGAAACGTCACCTTGACGATCGGGAAGAGGCCCGTCGGGCTCTCGGGGACTGCGCATGAGCAGGCGAGGGCAGAAAAACCGGCGGCAATCGTTGTCTTTCGGATTCCAGGCGCATGCGGTGGTGGTGTGGTGTTGTGTGGCGCGCCTGGAAGAACGGACTCGGGGCGGGGGGCAAACGGGCGTAAGCCTCCCGCCCCGTGGTCCTGTTCTTTTCGGGAGATTGCTGAGTCGAGAGCGCACGTGCGGTGGTGTGGTTGTGGTTGGTGGTGTGCACTCGGCCCTTCGGGGGGAGGGCTGTCGGATGTCTGTTCCGTTCGCGGAACGGCATCCACAGTTCGCCCCGCCGGAATTGGCGGCTTAAAGGTTATCGACGTCGATGCTTTACGAACTTCTTTATCCGCTGCATACGACCTATTCGGCGTTCAATGTTTTCCGTTATATCACGTTCCGGACGCTTCTGGCCGGACTCGCGGCGCTGATCATTTCTCTTTGTTTGGGGCCAGCGCTGATCCGCTGGCTCGCCTCGATGAACGTCGGCCAGCAGGTACGCGGCGACGGGCCCGAGCGGCACCTCGCCAAGGCGGGTACGCCGACAATGGGCGGTACGCTCATCCTCTTTGCTGGCCTGCTCGCGACTTTATTATTGGCCGATCTGCGCAATCCCTATATATGGCTTGCGGTGCTCGTGACGCTGGGCTTCGGCGCGATTGGCTTCGTGGACGATTACCGCAAATTACGCGGCGGCAACTCCGACGGCCTCTCGGCACGAGGCAAGCTCCTCTTGCAGGGCTTGCTTGGTCTCGCGGCCGGACTCTTTCTTGCCACGCACCCAGAGTTTTCGACGACGCTGAATTTTCCACTTTTCAAGGATCTGCATCCGGATCTCGGCTGGTGGTACGTGCCCTTTGCGGCTTTCGTGATCGTCGGCACCTCGAATGCCGTCAATTTGACCGATGGCCTCGACGGCCTGGCCATCGGCCCGGTGGCGATCGCCGCGGCGACTTCGGGCCTCCTTGTCTACATCGCCGGCCACGCCGGCATGGCAGCGTATCTGCAAGTCGAATATGTCGCGGGCGCCGGTGAGTTGATGATCTTCTGCGGCGCATTGGTCGCCGCCAGCCTCGGTTTTCTTTGGTTCAACGCCTACCCGGCCCAGATGTTCATGGGCGATGTCGGCTCGTTGCCGCTTGGCGCCGCGATCGGCGTGCTCGCATTGATCAGCAAACAAGCTCTTCTCTTGCCGCTTCTCGGTGGCGTCTTCTTTGTCGAGGCCGTCTCGGTGATTCTCCAGGTCGGGTCCTTCAAGCTGCGCGGCAAGCGGATTTTCCGCATGGCGCCGATCCATCACCATTTCGAGTTGATGGGCTGGCCCGAGCCTCTGATCATTGTGCGTTGCTGGATCATCGCGATCATTTGCGCACTGATGTCGCTTGCGACGCTGAAGCTGCGATGACAGGAGCGTTGCCGGCGGGTTCGCATGCGCTGGTCATCGGCAATGGTCGAACGGGGCAGGCCGCTGCGCGCCATCTCCTTGGCCTGGGTGCCGCCGTGCGCCTCAGCGACGCGCGCTCCGAGGCGCGGTGTACGGCCGAGCTTGCGGGCGAAGTCGAGTTCCATGCCGGCGCCGAGAGCGAGAGCCTGCTCGAGGGGATCACGATGGTCGTCCCGAGCCCCGGCGTGCGCGCGGATGCACCGCTGCTGCGGGCCGCCTGTGCTGCCGGGATTCCGATTCTCGCCGAGATCGAGCTCGCCGGACGCGCGCTGGATCTTCCGCTGATCGCCATTACCGGCACCAACGGCAAGAGCACGACGACCGAGTTGGTCGGTGCGATGCTGCGCGCCGCAGGCCGTCGCCCCTTTGTTGGCGGCAACTTGGGCACGCCGCTGGTTCTTGCGGCGCACGGTGATTTCGATTCCGTAGTCGCGGAGATTTCCAGCTTCCAACTCGAATGGGTCGAGCGCTTCCACCCCGGTATTGCGGCTTTGTTGAATGTCTCGGGCGACCACCTCGACCGCCATGGCGACCTTGCGAATTACGTCCGCATCAAGGCGCGGGTCTTTGCGCATCAGGCCGGTGACGATATTGCCGTGCTGAACCGCGATGATCCGCGTGTCCAGGCCTGGGCCTCGCGGATCGCGGGACGAGTCTGGACGTTCGGCCGCAGCCCACTCGACGGGCCCGGTGCGCGGATCGACGCGAATCGAATTTTGATCGATACCGGGTCGGGTCGCCACTCGATCGAACTTGCCGGGATCGCATTGGCCGGGCCCCATAATGCCGAGAATATCGCCGCCGCCGCGCTGCTTGCCGAGGCCGCCCTTGTGCCGGCGGAAAAAGCGCTTGCCGCGCTGCGTGATTTCCGTGGCCTGCCGCATCGCATGGAGACGGTCGCTGAGCATGGCGGCGTGGTCTATATAGACGATTCCAAGGGCACGAATGTGGGTGCGCTCTGCAAATCCCTTGAAGGTATGGCGCCAGGGCGTGTCGTTCTGATTGCGGGGGGGCGCGGCAAGGGTGGTGATTTTGCCGCGGCGAGTGCGTTGGTCGCCTCGCGTACGAATCTGGTCGCGGTTTACGGCGAGGCGGCAGGCGAACTTGCGCAGGCCTGGTCCGGTGCGGCGCGCCTCGTCGCGCACGAGCGCTTCGCCGACGCCGTGGACACCGCGAAAGCCGCCGCCTGCGCCGGAGATACCGTCTTGCTCTCGCCTGCGTGCGCGAGCCAGGATCAGTTCCGCGACTACCAGGAACGCGGCGACGCCTTTGCCGCTCAGGTCGGGGAGGGCGCCGTATGATCCCGCGCGCTCCGACCCTGCGCGCCGATTATGATCCCGGCCAGCGGCCGGCGGTTCTGTCGAGCCACCGTACCGATACCTGGCTGCTCGGTGCGTTTGGGTTGCTGCTTGGATTGGGCTTGTTGATGGTGCTCGACGCGAGCTTCTTCCTCGGCCGCGAGATCTATGGCAACGCTTGGTCGTTGGCTAGCCGCCAGCTTGTTTTCGCTTGTATTGCCGCGGTCGAAGTTGCCATTCTGATCCGGATTCGCTCCGAAATTTTTGTCCGGATCGCCTACCCGGCGCTTCTCCTGGCGGTTGTTCTATTGATCGCAGTTCTGATTCCGGAGCTCGGGCAGATGCGCAATGGCGCGCGCCGTTGGCTTGCCACCGGCATCCTTCCCTTCCAGCCCTCGGAGTTCGCCAAGGTGGCGATGGTTCTCTATCTCGCCCGCTCG
>JAYGCM010000008.1:0-49993 GCA_046583355.1 Deltaproteobacteria bacterium | reverse complement strand
CGTGTGCTCTTCCGATCTGGCGCGCTGCGGCCGCTGCATGACCCGGCGCCGCAGGCCTGGTTCGATCTGCCGGCCTTGCACGGTGCGGCGCTGCGCTCTGCAATGGTCGAGCGTAACCCGCTCTCGGCAGCTTGTGCTCTCTTCGCGCGCGCAGCGGCCTTGGCGGTGGGTGGCTTCGATGTCTCGTTGCGAGTGGCGCAGGATTACGACCTCTGGCTGAAGCTCGCCTCGCTGGGTGAATTGCGCTGCTCTGCGGAGCGGCGCGTGCAGGTGCGCTGGCATGGCGACAATCAGAGTGCCGTGGTGACGGCGGCGAGTGAGGCCGAGCGTGCCTACGCCTTGGTTTCGGCCTTGGTACGTGATGGCCTCGGTGCCTTCACCAGTGCTCCGACAGCGGCCGCGCGGCTGGAGCTTCTGCGGGCGCTCGCGCGCTCGGGCCTGCGCGAGGTACATCCCTTCCTGCGCACGCTGGCGCTGGAGATCCACGTGGCCGGGGAGGTGATTCCGCACGAGCCCCTTCTCGCCGGCCTGCGCGGCGTAGCGCCTGAACTCTTCCGCACCGAGCCGTGGCCCAAGCCGGCCTCGGCGGCTCTTGCCGCGGCGGGAGTATCATGAAGCGCGGTTTTCTTGCGCGGATCTTCTCGCGCGCCACGCCGCCTTCGCTCGCGGCTGCGGCCGCGCCGGTCCGGCCCGGGCCGGTGGCCGAGCGTTGGGTGCTTCTCGCGCCTTGCTCGGAGGCCGAAGAGCGTGTCGTCTCGTGGGCGGCGGGTCTGCGCGAGGCTGGTTGCGAAGTCCTGGTCGCACTTCCCGAAGGTTCGACCTTGACGGCGGCGGGCACCGAGTTGGTACCGCTCAAGATCGCGGCCTTGCGACCGCTGCTGGCCGCCACAGACCAGCGTCTGCGCGTTCTCGTGACGGTGCCGGATGCGTGCTCGGTCGCGTTTGCCCGCGAGGCGCATGTAGCGGGTGCGCGCGTTGTCTACGATAAAATTGCCCCAAACCGTTTCACGCCGGGCGCACGTGCGTTTCACCCCGACGACGAACGTGCCTTGGTTCTGGTTGCGGACGACCGTGTGGCGCCCGACCGTGCGACCGTACGCCTACTCGCGAGCCTCGCGGGGAGCGGTCGCATCGTGCATGAGTTTGCCGACGCCACGGCTGCCGGTCGAGCGTTTCCCGCCCTTGTCGCCAGGCCATCGATCATGGTTGTGGTGGCCGACGCGGGCTCACCCGAAGAGACCGGCGCAACCATCGAGGCTTTGCATGCGATGCGAGGCACGGCCGCCTACCGGATTGTTGTGGTGATGGGTCCCGAGGAGGGGCCCGCGCTGAAGGGAATGCTGGCGCGCGAGGAGGCCGGCGAAATTCTGCTTTTGCGCGATCCGCGCGCGAGCCTGGTCTCCGCGCTGGCCATGGGTGCGCGGGCCACCGGCAGCGAGGTTCTGGTCTTTCTTCGCGCCGGCCAATTGCCGACCAGCAACGAATGGTTGGAAACAGCCGCAGCGCAGCTCTACGGCGACGCGGCCCTCGGTGCCCTGCAACTCGGGGAGGCGGCCAAGAGCATTGCCGCGCCGGTTCTGCCGCTGCCCGGGCTGGTGCTGCGCCGCGCGGTTTTTCGCGATACCGGCGGGTTCACCGAGGGCCTGGGATCGGCGCCCGGCGGTGCCTTGGATTTCTCGCTTCGCCTGGTGCGTCGGGGGTTCCGTTTGGCACAGCTGGGTCAAGCTGTCCGGAGCGGCGGAGATCTTCGCCCGGCTCTAGCGGATGCGGAGCGCAAGAAGCTGCGCGCGCATTGGTCGGCCACACCCGAGGCGCTACGCGCGGCCCTGGATGCCTGGAAATCGGGCTAAGCCGACCGGGTTGTCTATGGCGGTGCCGATTGAGGCGGCGCGGGTCCTGTTGTAACCATCCTGTGTAGCCGAATATTCGTGGTGCTTGGTCGTCCAAGCGTCACAGCATGCTCCTCGCTTGGAGGGCGAGGCTCGTTTACAAGATTTTCACCTATGGCCCAATTTCAATATCGTGCGACTGACGGCGACGGGAAGGTTCTCGAAGGAACCATTGATGCCGCGGACCGCAGCGCTGCGGCCTCGCGCCTGCAGGACCGCGGTCTCCTGCCGCTTACCGTGGAGGTGCCCGGGCCCGAGCGCAGTGGCCTCGCCAGCATCTCCTTGCCGACACTGAACTTTCGTCGGGGTGTGAAGCAGGGCGACTTGCTCATTTTCACCCATGAACTCTCGACCCTGCTGAATGCCGGCCTGCCACTCGACCGCAGCCTCTCCATTCTCACCGAGCTCTCGGAGAGCGCCGAGATGAAACGCGTTACGGGCGATGTTCTCACCCAAGTCCAGCGCGGTAAATCGCTTGCCGAAGCGCTGGCCGAGCACCCACGGGTCTTTGAGTCGCTCTACGTCAATATGGTGAAGGCCGGCGAGATCGGCGGCGTACTCGACCAGGTATTGCAGCGCCTCGTCGATTATCTGGAGAGTGCGACCGAATTACGCGACGAGGTCCGCTCGGCGATGATCTATCCGGCCATCCTGATGACGACCTCCTTTGGCTCGGTGGCGATCTTGCTGGTCTACGTTCTGCCGAAATTCAGTTCTGTCTTCGCCCAATCGGGTGCCGCTTTGCCGACCTCGGCCGCCATCCTGATGAGCCTTTCCGAGGCAATGCGCTCGTATTGGTGGGTCGCGCTACTGCTCATGGCCGCCTCCGGGCTGGGCTTCGCGCATTGGATCCGCACGCCGGAGGGACGCCTGGCCTGGGATCGCGCGAGCTTGAATTTTGCACTGATCGGCGATGTCACCCGCAAGGTGGCGGTGTCGCGCTTTGCGCGCACTCTGGGCACCTTGCTCAAAAGTGGCGTGCCCATGTTGCAGGCTCTGGATATCGTCCGCAATGTCGCCGGCAACGTGGTTCTGGCCGCTGCGATCGATGAAGTGAAGGTCGGTGTGCGCGGTGGCAGCGGCGTCTCGGGGCCGCTCGACCAGAGCGGGGTCTTTCCGCAACTCGCGCTTCAGATGATCAGTGTCGGTGAGGAAACCGGGCGTCTGGACGATATGCTCATTCAGGTAGCGGATTATTTCGACAAAGAGGTCCGCACGACGGTCGCCCGACTCACGGGTATGCTCGAGCCCCTGATGCTGGTCGTCGGCGGGTTGGTGGTAGGCTTCGTCGTGTTGGCGATGTTCTCGGCCATCTTCAGCATCAACAATATGCCACTTTAAGTGACAGGGAGTGGAAACTTGATCGTAAATCAAAAACAAATTGCGGAAAAGAAACTCGACGAGCGCGGCTTCACGCTGATCGAGTTGCTGGTCGTTCTGGTGATCATCGGGCTGCTCGCCACCATGGTGGCGCCGAATTTCATCGGCCAGAGCGAGAAGGCCAAGCCGCAGGCGGCGCGCGCCCAGCTGGAGAATCTGCGCAATGCGCTCGATATGTTCCAGCTGGACGTCGGCCGCTACCCGAGCTCGCAGGAGGGCCTCGAAGCCCTGCGCGCGCGTCCGGGAACGGCCGGTCGCTGGTCGGGGCCGTATCTGCGCGACGCCGTGCCGGTCGACCCTTGGGGCAACCCGTATTTCTACCGCAACCCGGGTGCGGGCGGGACCTCCTACGAGATCGGCAGCTTCGGTTCTGACGGTCGCCAGGGTGGTCAGGATCTGGCCGCCGAGGTGATCGTCTCGGGATGAATGCGGCCTTCTTTGCCGGCCGTCGCCGGGGGCTCCGCGATCAGCGTGGCTTCACGCTGATCGAGATCATCGTCGTCATGGTTATCCTGGGGATGGCGATGGCGTTGGTTGCTCCGGCGATTCAGTCGAGTAGCCGCGCGCGCGATGTCCGCACGGCAGTGCGCCTGGTCACGGGCACGTTTCGCAGCCTGCAGACCGAAGCCATCCGCAGTGGCCGCTCCCAGGCCGTATTGGTTTCGATAGACGATAATGTACTTGAGCTGGAAGGCCGAGGGCGGGTGATTGAACTGGGCGAGGTGGCGGCGCTGCGCAGCCTCCAGGGCGGCGAGTACAGCCCCTTCGGCGTGTCGCGCATCCGTTTTCATCCCAACGGCAGCAGCAGCGGCGTTTCCTTGCTGATCGGCGATCGCGAGTACCCGGCCGAATTGGGCTATCTCATCCACATCGACCCCCTGATCGGGCTCGTCAGCGTGCGCGACGAGGAACGTTAGGTGCGCCTGCGGCGCGGCCAGAGCGGCTTCACCCTGATCGAGATCTCCATCGCGATGGCCGTGCTTGGTCTCGGTGTGGTGTCGGCGCTGCAAGTCTTCGGCAGCTCGATTCAGTTGGCGCGCAGCGCCGGGCGGCGGTCGGAGGCTGTCATGCACGCCAAGGCGTTGATGGATTCCAGTCTCTGGGCCCCCGAGCTCACCGCGACCAAATCCAATGGCGAGATCGGAGCCGGGTTTCGCTGGGAGCGGGTGATCCGCAAAGCCGACGCCGAAGATGGTGTTCGCTCGATGGACGACGACGACAAGGGCTTCGCCCGTGAGACCGAGGTGCGCCTCTCGGTTGTGACCGTGCTGATCGAATGGGACGAGCCCGGCGGCGTCAAATATTATCGGATCGGAACCATGCGGGTCGAACCGAATTTTGGCGAGGAGGACTAGGGCGTGCGGCAGTCGGAGATCCAAGAGGGGGCCATCCGGGGTTTGCGCGTGCGCCATCGGGCAGCTGCTGGGGGGCCGCGTCGCATGGCGGCGGGCTTCACGCTGCTTGAGTTGATGATCTCGTTTACGCTCCTGGGCATGATGCTGGCGATGATCTTCAGCGTTTTTGCCACCGCCACCGATGCCATCCCGCGCGGTGAGGCTGCGGCGGCGCGCTCGGCCCGGCTGCGTATGGCCACGGCGTTGATGACACGCCAGATCCGCTCGTTGGTCGATTACCCGGCCGAGACCGAAGACGAAGAGATCCATCCGTTTTTCACCGGGGACGCGAACCATTTCACTTTCATCACGGCGGCTCCGCAGCTGGGGCGTGGCGATGGCCTCGGCTGGGTGACCTATTGGGTCGATGAGGCGGGCAACCTGAATCTCACAGAGAGGCTCATTTTCTCGGCCGGCACCTTTGCCGGAGACGAACCGGAAGCTTCGGCCGAGGCCACTCTGCTGGTCGGAATTGCCAGCCATCGCTTCGAATATCTGCGCCTGGAGGGCGACGAATCCGAGTGGGTGGAGTCTTGGGACGGGCTGGAAGAGCAGGTGCCGCCGGCGGCGATTCGGGTGACCATCGACGGGTTGGGCCTGGGCGATTCGTATTGGATCCAGGAGATCCCGATCATGACCGTGGTGTATTCCCTGGGAACCTACGACTCCGATCTCGGCGGTCTTTTCGACGACGACGATGGTTTCGGTTTCGAGCAGGATGACGATTTTGATGGCTGAGACGCGGCGGCCCGACGAACGGGGGTTTGCGCTCCTCGTAGTCTTGTGGATCTTCATCGTACTCTTTGTGCTCGGGGCGGAGTTCGCTACCTCGATGCGGCAGGATGCGCAGGCGACCGTGAACTTTGCAGATGAGACGCAGAGCTATTATCTGGCTACGGCGGCCGCGAACCGGACTTTCTACCGGGCGCTGATCGCACGTGACGAGGCAACGCTGGGTCTGACGTCGGGCGAAGTCGACAATGAGGATTTTACGCCGGCCGTTCATACTGATGGGCGCTGGCATCGGGAGGAGCTCTGGGGAGCTCCAGTGTGGGTGCGGGTGACGGACGAGGCGGGCAAGATTCCGATCAATCTGGTGGAGTTCAGTATGCTGGTCCACTTGCTTGGCAATATGGGGCTGGACCCCGAGGCGGCAGGCGAGGTGGCAGACTCGATCCTCGACTGGCGTGATCCGGACGACGACCATCGCATGAACGGCGTGGAAAGTGAATATTACCTCGGATTGGCGCAGCCCTATTCGGCCAAGAACGCGCCATTGGACTCCCTCGACGAGCTACGCTTGATCAAGGGGGTGAGCGAAGATCTATATTACGGCGGAACCGAGGATTACCCGATCGGGCTGGTCCAGGTCTTCTCCGTCTTCAATCGGCGCGCGGCGTTGAGCATCCGCTCGGCTTCGCCCGAGGTTTTTGAAGTTCTGCTGGGGCTCACTCCCGAAGAATTGCAGATGGTCATGGAGCAACGCCAGACGGATATGGCGGGGTTGATCGGCATGCTGCAGAGTCTGCTCCCCGATCCCGCACTCGAAGACCTGCTCGACGATGATGCTCCCAGCATCCTTTCGGTTGAGGCGCAGGCGCGCCTGCCGGACGCACGGATTGGCGCTCATATCGGCGCCGTCATCGACCTCGGTGAGTCGAATGAAGGCATCTATATTTTGCGCTGGATGGACGCGCTGCCGATGGACTCGAGTGTGGGTGCGGGCAGTGCCGGCCAGATGCGGGAGGCTGCGTGAGCATTGTTTTGCCCCGGAGTATCCAGCGACTCACCCGCTTGGACTTCCTCGATGGTCTCGGGATTGCGATTGCGGAGACCAGCGTTTCGCTGGTTCATCTGCGCAAGCGGCTGATGGCCGTCAGCCTGCTGGCGCATCGCAGGGTCGAGTTGCCGGAGGCCGGCGACGAGCGCCGCCAGGCATTGTCGGCGGCCGTGCGGGCCTTCGTGAGCGAGACCGAGGCACCGACCGATCGCGCCTATATCAGCCTGCCGCGCAGCCTCGCGCTCAGTACGCGCTTGAGCGTTCCGGTTGCGGCACGGGCCGACCTGGAGCAGGTGGTGGACTTCGAGTTGGAGCGACTGCTGCCGCTCGCACGCGACGAGGTTTTCTTTGATTATCTGGTCCGGGAAAAGGGCGACAAACTCGATCTCCGAATTCTCGCTTTGCCGCGTACGACCGTGAATGATCTTCTGGCGACGTTTGAACTCGCCGGGTTGCGTCCGCGTAGTTTGGTGGTGACGCCAGTCGCTCTCGCCGATGCGCTCGCCTTTGCCGGCGAGGACGCCGAGGCGCCGTTGGCGCTGGTCGTCCATGGCGGCGGGCGTGGTGAGATCGACCTCTTCCAGAACGAGGCGTTGTTGGCGAGTTCCGTCTTTACTGCGGGCGAGCTTGCCGGTGCCGAACAGGCGCAGCAACGCGCGCGCGGCGAGGCGGCTGCCGCAGGCCTGCCGAGCGATGGTCTGCGCGTGGTGGAGTTGGGCGGCGGCGCCGATGCGCCCGCCGCTGAATCCCGAGTCGAGGCGACGAAATTGCTTGATGCGGTGCTGGGGAATATGACTGTGGCCGAGTCGGCCCGGGACGGGATCGAACCAGCATTGCTGCCCGCCCTCGGTGTCGGCCTCTCGGCCGTGCGTGAGTCGTCGCTCTCGCTGAATATGCTGCCCGCCGAAGAGCGTGGCGGCAGCGAAGAGGGTGCTCCGGTCGTGACCTTCTTCCTGGCTAGTGTGCTGGCGTTGGTGACGACGGTTTGGCTCCTCGGCGCGATGGTGCAGGATTTCCGGATCGAGCGACATCTGAAATCGGAACTTGTGGCCCTCGAGCCGCAGTTGCGGCAGGTGCGAGCAGAGGAGGCCGAGTCGCGCGACCTGGCCGATAAAATCCGTCTTCTGGCGCGCGGCGAGCAGGCCCTGGCGACCTTCTATTTGCAGGAACTCACCGAGATCGTGCCGAAAGATGCCTACTTGAATACCTTCCGCATGCGGAACGGGAAAATCGAGTTGGAAGGCTTCGCCAAGGAAGCCTCCGAGCTGATTCCCGCGATTGATAAGTCGCGGCATTTCTCGAATCCGCAATTCACCTCGCCCGTGACCAAGGTGCAGAACAACGAAGAGCGCTTCTCGCTCTCGACGAAAGTGGCGGAATGAGAGATTTCCTCTCGCAAATCCTGTCTCGCCTACAGGCAACCGACCGCCAACAGCGGCTGTATATGGCGCTGGGCTTGGCGATCGTGGTGGTGGTGCTGCGCTTCGGGGTCACCTGGGTGGGTGAGTACCGCAGCGATACCAAGGCCGAGATCCAACTCTCGGCCCGCCGGTTGGTGAATGCGCGGCAATTGCTCGAGCAGACGGGGGTCGTGACCGAGCGTCTCGACTCTCTGCGCCGCCGCTACAAGACCATGGTGGGTGAATTGATTCCGGGCCAGACCGCGACGCTCGCGTCGGCTTCGCTCCAGGAGCGGGTGACGGCTGTCGCGCGCGATAATAACGTCAGGATCCAGAGCACCCAGGTGCTGCAGGAAGAAGAACTCGGCTCTTTCACCGAGGTCTCCCTGCGAGTCACGGCGCAGTCCGGGATCGGTAGCCTGGCGAAGTTCCTGGCGACTCTGGAGTACGGCCCGCCCAGAATCGATGTCGAGTTCCTTGAACTCTCGCGGCGCGCAAGCTCGGTGCGGCGCCGGCGTAAACGGGATAAATTGGATCTATCGCGCGTCGTCTCGGCCACTCTGCAGATCAGCGCGATCTCGCAGGGCTCGGCTGGAGGCATCGTGCCGGTTAGGGCACAGGCAGGCCATGCGGTGGCTGCGCCGCCGCGTGAGTCGAGTCGTCGCGATCTTCCCCAGAACCCGCTTGGCACGCAGACCTCACCGCCGGAGAACGGCACATGAAGCGCTTTGGAATCCTGAATATTCTTCTTGTGGCGCTGATTGCCCTGGCGGGGTGGCGGCTGGTCGAGGTGGTGCGCCGCGAGCCGCCGCTACCGCCGGCCGAAGGGGGAGCCTTGCGACCGGCCGGTGGCGATGTGCCCAATTCGCCGCGCCGTCCGCCGCTGGTGCAGATCGTCCAATCGATTCGCAAGAACGATCTCTTCGATGTGTCGCGCCAGCCGCCGGAAATGGCGACCGGCGAGCCCACGCCCGCGCAGACGCCGGCGCCGCCGCCGACCTTGAAGCTTGCGGGGGTGATCTTCGTCGGGAACTTCCGCGAGGCGGTGGTGATCGACGAAGCACAAGGTCGCAAGCAATTACGCCTGCGCGAAGGCGAAGAAATCGCGGGCTATAAGGTCATTTCGATCGAGCGTGAGAGTGTGTCGCTGCGCAGTGGGCACGGCGAAGAGGTCCAGCTGCGGCTGCTCGTCGATACGGGCAGGCCGAAGATCAAGCGCGGGCCCGGTGGGCTAGCGGCGCCCAAGCCGACCATTGGCAAGCGCAAGCGAAACCGAGCAAATCTGGATGACGCCGCTGGCAAAACCGATATCGAGAAGCGTCGCGCGGACGCGCGGAAGCGGGCGCAGCGGGCCCGTGAGCGTCTCAAGCGACTCCGGGAAGAGGCGGCGCGGCGCAAATGAGCAATGAAATGACTGAGTTTTTGATCCGGCTCCGGAACAGCTACACCCCGAGAGGACGCATGCGGATGAGCGATTCAGAGCGGTGGGGAATGCGGCATGCCGCAGTTTGGATGGCCGTATTCGGTTTGTTTTTCGCCCTTGCTCCGGCGGTCCGCGCCCAAGAGCCGGCCGCGCCAGCAAAGTCGGCCATCGGCGCGACAGACGATGCCATCGTCCTGAACTTCGAGGGTGCCGATATCCGCGAGGTCATTCATAGCCTCGCCGGTGCACTCGAAATCAACTATCTCATCGACCCGCGCGTCGAGGGCCAGGTGACCATTCGCACGACCGGGAAGATCCCGCGCAGCGAACTCTTTCCCATCTTCAACCAGATCCTGCGCTCGATCGGCATCGCCGCCATCCGAGTCGGAGATATTTATAATATTGTTCCGATCGCCGAGGCGAAGACCCGCGTGATCGTATCGCGCGCCGAATTGGCGAAGATGTCCAAGGACGATCTCTTCGTCGTTGAGTTGCTGACGGTGGCGAATATCGCGGCTGGCGAAATGGCGACCTTGTTGCAGCCCTTCATCACTCCGGGCGGGGATGTCATTCCCTACCCACGCGCCAATATGCTCATCCTCACCGACATCGCGAGCAATGTGGATAGGCTGCGTGAAATGGTGCAATTGCTCGACCGCGATGCCTTTCGCGACCTCAAGGCGCGTATCTTCAAGATTCGCAATACGAACCTCGAGGACCTCGGCCAAGAGCTTCTCGCCATCTTGGATACCTATGGCATCACCGGGCAGGCTGCGACCGAGCGGGGCGTGTACGCGATTCCGCTGACGCGCCTGAATTCCATTGCCGTGCTGGCCTTCAGCGAGAGCACTTTTCGCACGGTCAAGTACTGGATCAGTATCCTCGATGTGAAGCCCGACGAGGAACTCAAGAAGCGCGTCCGCACCTACCCGGTGCAGAACGCCAAGGCCGCCGATCTGGCGCAGATCCTCAACGAACTCTACGGCGGCGGCAGCGGTCGTGGTGGACGTCAGGCCGTGCAGCGTGGGCAACCCGGCTTCGGCAGTTCCTTCGGTGGCCGTGGCGGGGGGGCTAGCAGTGGCGGGAAGCGCTCGGGCGCATTGGGGCGCACGCAGGAACTCGGTGCGACGCAGCAATTCAACCAGGGCGGCGGCCGCAGTCGTGGTGGTGGCGGCGGTTTCGGCGGTAGTCGTGGGGGCGCGCGTCCGGCGGGGGTTCTGAGCGGTAGCGCGGGTGGCATGGGCGGTGGCGCCTCTTCGGTTGTCATCGCGGGCGGCGCGGGTGCCGATAACGACTTCATCAGCGATGTTCGCATCGTAGCCGATGAGGTCTCCAACTCGCTGGTCATCTTCGCGACCAAAAAAGATTGGCGCGAGGTCCGCAGTGTCATCCAGGATCTCGATATGGTCCCGCGGCAGGTTGTGATTGAGGTGCTGATCGCGGAGGTCCGCCTGAACAAGGGCATGGAACTCGGCATGCAGGCCTTGGTCTCCACCAATCTCAGCGGTGTGCCGGAGCTCTCGCCGACGCCGGCCCCGACCGATGATGGCTCCGGCAGCGTTTTGGGCCAGATCGCCCAGACGACCGGCGTGACCTCATTTGCCAACCGCTTCATCAACTCCAGTTTTCTCGGCCCAGGCGGTGGCTTCGCCGCGCTCATCACGGACAATAAGCATTTCAGCGCGCAGATCGCGGCGATGGCCAGCGCGGGTCGCGCCAAGATTCTCGCCAGTCCGCATATTTTGACGGCGGACAACCGCGAGGCGTCGATCACGATCGGCAACTCTGTGCCGATCCTCACATCACGGGCGAACGTGCCTGGCGTGCAGGTAAATGGGCAGACCGCGCTGGTGAACAACGTTCAATACCGCGACACCGGCGTGATCCTGAACATCCTGCCGCAGATCAACGCAGATGGCCTGGTCAATCTGCAGATCCATCAGGAAGTCAGCGACGTCGACCGGTCGGTGACCAGCGAGACCGGTTCGCCGACCTTTATTGTGCGCGAGGCCCGGACCACGGCCGTTGTGCAGGATGGCGATACGCTGCTGATCGGCGGAATCATCCAGGAGGGGACGAGTCGCTCGCGCTCCGGAATTCCCTACCTGATGGATATCCCGGTTCTCGGTCAGCTCTTCCGTTACGAGACCGAAACCGTGCGTCGCACGGAGTTGATCATTCTCATCACGCCGCATGTGATCCGCAGCCGGGCCGAGGCTCTGGAGACGACGCAACAATACAAGGACCGTCTCTGGGATGTGGTCGACGAGATCGAGCGCACGGGCGGGCTGCGGCCGCCGACGAAATACGAGATGGCTGAGAAGATGAGGCTGCGCGGCCGGACCACGACGGCGGAGCGGCCGCACGCGGGCTTCCTGCCGAACCGTGATTGGGAAGACTGATTTCGGGCGAGGGCGGCCGCATCGCGTGGCCGCCCTCGTGCTCCTGGTGCTGGTTGCCTCGGTCTATGGGGCTGCGCTGGGGCACGAATTCGTTTTCGACGACGGCCTTTTGGTTACCGAAAACGCGGTTTCCTCCTGGCCCCTGAGCCGCGCGCCCGAACTTCTTTGGCAAAGCAGCGAGGGGATCACCTACCGGCCGGTACGGATGTTCTCGTATATGCTGGACCACGCTGTCGGCGGCGGTCCTATCGCCTGGGTCTTTCACCTCTCGAACCTGCTCTGGCATCTGGCGGTCGTGCTGGTGGTCTACGGCTTTGCGACGGCGCTGCTCGGCGGGCCGGCCGCGGGGCTGGTCGCGGCGGCTTTCTTTGCGGTCCATCCGCTCGGAAGCGAGGCGGTCGTTTATGTGGCGGGTCGCCGCGATCTTCTTCTCGGCTTCTTCTCGACTGCTTCGCTTTGGGCGTGGTGGAGTTTCCTGGGCGCCGCAGAGCGCAGCGTCCGGTATCGGGCGGCTCTGTGCGGACTCTCGCTTCTGCTGGCGGTGTTGGCGCTGGGTTCAAAGGAGATCGCGGTGGTTCTGCCGGCGCTGGCGGCTCTGCTTTGGATCCTTCGGGTTCGCTCTGTGGGGCGGGGATGGGTCGGGGGCGTGGGGCC
The DNA here is from genome assembly GCA_046583355.1 of Deltaproteobacteria bacterium. Taxonomy (GTDB): domain Bacteria; phylum Desulfobacterota; class Binatia; order UBA12015; family UBA12015; genus UBA12015. The sequence goes on along the minus strand of JAYGCM010000008.1, from coordinate 37,671 downwards.
ACGGCTTGCGGGCGCGGCGTTGCTTCTCGCGCTGGTCGCCACATTGCTCTACGGCAATGAATTCCTGCTTGGCCTGCAGAGTTTCGCGCAGGGGAGTACTCTCGCGCCACAACCGGCGCTGACGCTGGTTGTTTTGGGCCATTACCTCCGCCTGGCACTCTGGCCGGCCAGCCTGCAGGCCGATTACCGTCCCTTCGCCTTTCCTCTTCCGGAAGCCGGCTTGGACACGGCCGCGCTGGTCGCGGGCCTTTTCCTGCTCGCCTGGCTGGTGGGGGGCGCTGCGCTACTGCGGCGTGGGCGGGTCGCCGGCCTTGGCCTGCTCTGGGCTTTTGTGGCGCTTTTGCCGGTGGCGCAATTGCTGCCCTATGGCGAGTTGATTGCCGAGCATAATGCCTACCTTCCCTTGGTGGGGCTGGGGTTGGTGGTGGGCGATGCGTTCGCCTCCTTGCGCCGGCTACGGCCTCTTTGGGCGCTGGTCCTGGCCGTCGTTCTGATCGGAGGGTTTGGCTTGCGCTCCTGGGTCCGCGTGCCTGTATGGCACGATGATATTGCCCTTTGGTCGGCCACGCTGGAGACTGCGCCGCGGGCCATTCGCGCCCGCCACAATCTCGCCGTAGCGCTCGCCCTTCGCGGCAAGCTGCTCGAATCGCGTGAGGCTTTTCGCCGCGCGTTGGACCTGGCGCCCGGCGACCCCGACGTTCTGAAGGGGCTCGGCGCCATGGAAGAACGCCTCGGAGACCATTTGCGTGCCGAGGAATTGGCCCGCCGGGCGTTGGCGATCCACCACGATTCGGAGGCGATGATCTTGCTCGGCTGGAGCCAACTCGGTCAGGGTAAATTGCACGCCGCGCGGGAGTCTTTTGCCCGTATTCTTCAGGCGGATCCCACGGCCGTTGAGGGTCGGCGCGGGATGAACCTGGTCGAGATGCGATTGCAGCGCCTGCGCCGAAAACGGCCGACGGAGGTGCGGCCATGAATGTTGCCCGCGAACTTTGGCAGCGACGAGAGATGCTCTTCTCTCTTGTCGTGCGCGATCTGCGCACCCGACATGCCGGCTCGGTGGGCGGCCTGGCCTGGGCCGTATTGACGCCGCTCTTTCAGTTGGTGATTCTCACAACCATTTTCTCCCTGGTTCTACAGGTTCGCCTTGGCGGCAGCGCAGCCGAGGTGCCCTTTGCCGTCACGCTCGCCTGGGGCTTCTTTCCGTGGCTGGCTTTCCAGGAAGGCATCGGCCGGGCGACTACTGCGTTGGTGGATAATGGCGTCTTCTTGCGTCGTATGGGATTTCCTCCGGCCCTCGTGCTGGCCCAGCCGATCCTCGCATCGGCCGTCGAATTGGTGGTGGCGCTTGTACTCCTGAGTGCCGCCATGCCTCTGCTGGGAGTCGGGATCTCCGCCAGCCTGCCCTTGGTCGTGCTGCCGCTGGTGCTCGGCACGCTGCTCGCGCTTGGCGTAGCCTTTCTGGTGGGGACGCTGCACGTCTATTTTCGCGATGCGCATGAAATCGTCGGAGCCGCCTTGCAGGCCTGGTTCTATCTCACGCCGATCGTCTACACGCTCGAGATCGCACCGCCGGCATTGCGTGGCGTGCTCGCGTTGAATCCGCTCTGCGGTGTGGTGGGTGGCTACCGCGCCTTCGCGCTGGGTCAGCCGATTCCCCTGCTGGCGCTTGCCTGGAGTGGCTTCTCTGCGGCTGCGTTGCTCTGGCTCGGGGCCAAGGCGCTCACGCGGGCGCGGCCCGAATTGGTGGATCTCGTATGAAAGCATTGCAGGCAGAGGGCTTGGGCAAGGGCTTCCGGCGCTATGCACGGCCCTCGGATCGTCTGCGCGAGTGGCTCGGTGGGGCTCCTCGCCACGAAACTTTCTGGGCTCTGCGCGGGGTCGATATCGATCTTTCGGCCGGCGCGGCGCTGGGCATTGTCGGGGATAATGGGGCGGGCAAATCGACCTTGTTGGCGATGCTCGCCGGAGCGGTTCTACCCAGCGAGGGAACGCTCGCGGTGGCGGGACGAACGAGTGCGATTCTCGAGCTCGGTGCCGGGTTCCACCCGGAATTCAGCGGGCGCGAAAACCTCTATCTCGCGGCTGCCGCACAGGGGCTCTCGCGCGATGCCGTGCGCGCTCACGAGGCGGAGTTGATTGCCTTTGCGGAACTCGGCGCTTTCATCGACCAGCCGATGCGGACCTATTCATCGGGGATGTTTCTGCGTCTCGCTTTCTCGATCGCGACGGTGGCCGAACCTGATATTCTTGTGATTGATGAAGCTCTGGCCGTGGGCGACCAGCGTTTTCAGGCCAAATGTCTGCGTCGGATTGAGGCATTTCGCGCCGCCGGCGGAACGCTCGTCTTTTGTTCCCACAACCTCTTTCAAGTGAAGCGTCTTTGCGCGAGCGCGATCTGGCTGGAAGGCGGGCGACCACGGCAGGCGGGCCCGGCCGCGCGTGTTTGCGATGCCTACGCCGATGCCTCCCGCGAGCGGCGCCTCGATGGCGAGATGGGCCGCGTGGTGGACGGTGGTCCTGTGCTGGTTGCCATCGACCATATCGAACTTCTCGATGCGGCGGGCCGGGTGGCCACAGCCTTCGAGACGGGGCAGGCGCTGCGCGTGCGGGTCCATGTACGGCGCGCGCCGGACGCCGAGACGGAGCCCGGCGTTGCGATCGGCTTTGTCCGCTCGGATGGTCTGGTCTGCCATTGTTTCTCCACCGGGGAGGGAGGGGCGGCGATGCGGGCCGGGGCAGACGGGCGTTTCTCGGTCGAGCTCGAGGTCCCCGAGTTGCCGCTGCTCGGGGGCAGCTACCACCTCAATGTGGCAACAACCGATAATCGAAATCCGCTCGTCCTGCTCGATCTCCAGGAGGGTGCCGTTCCGTTCACGATCACCAATCCGAAGACGGATTGGGGTGTGATGCGTATGGACCACCGCTGGCAGGATATCGTAGAAGAGGCATAGAGCAGCATGCGTAGACGTTTTGCCAACCCCCTGAAAAAGCGAATGATCGTGTCGTGCGGGGGCATTTTTTGGGTCCTATGCCTGTTGTCGGGGTGTACGGCCCCGGCCTCCGATGTGCAGAGCCTTGAGCAGCGCGCCCTGCAGTATATGGAGGCCCGCCAGCGGCGGGATTGGGGCCGGGTCTACGACGAATTCCTTGACCCCGTAGGGCGCGATGGCCTTGAGCGGCAGGAGTTCCTACGCTCGCGCGGCAGAGGCTTTGATATCCTTGGCTACAAAGTGGTTTCTTCGCGTAGAGAAGAGCGTGACGATTTGCTGCATGGCAAGGTTCGGATGCAGATCGACGCGATGATTCCCCTGCTCGCGCCTGGCGGAGCGACCAAGACGATTCGCCGAGATCTGGAGGATCTCCAGGGCTGGATTTTTCGCGACGAGCAGTGGTTTGTGCGCCTTCAGCGCTGAGTTTGTCCGCGTGGTTTTTTTTGCCCAAGGCCCGGTCTCTACCTGTTTGACTCACTACGCTGCGTTGCGGTACGCAGGGAGGCGTCCGTCCCGGGTTGGGACAGACTTGAAGGGAAGATGGCAATATGAGTGGGATGGCAAAGGTTTGTGTAGTCGCCGTCGCGGGCTTGGTAGGGTTGGTTGGGGTGGCTACGGCACACGCATTGGTTGCGGATGCCGATACGAGCTACACGCAGCCATCGAATACGTTGGTGATGCCCTTCGACGTCACCGAGGGCCGGGCCAGCTTCCTGATCGTGAGTAATACGGCCGGGACCTCTCCGACCGAGGATAGCCCGCTTCTCGCGGTCACGACCCATTGGATGTGGTGGAGTGATAGCTGCGATCAGCTCGCCGACGTCTGGATCTGTCTCACGCTGAACGACACCATCGTTGTGGACCCGCGCAATATCGTGGATGTCGATATGGTCAACGAACCGAGCGAGAATGGCACGGATCTCTCCGGCAACCGCGGTATGGTGATCGTCACCGCCTACGCGACCGACGAAGATTGCTCGGGCGGTGCGGCGCGAAGCTATATGATGGTGGATAACGCGATTGTCGGTACCTACACCTTTGCCGATATCGAGACCGAGTTCTCCTATGGCAACGATGCGATCGGCCTTGGCCTGAACGAGGACGGCGAGCCTCAGCTCCCGAAGGGGATCGTCGACCAGATCGATGTGCAGACCTTCAATCCGAGCACGCTCGACAATTCCACCCTGGTCTTTCTATCTCTGACGGAGGCCGGCGGTAGCGGTACAACGGTTCTTGAGATCGGTCCGAATCGCAGCACGATCAGTGGTGCGCTGACCGTATTTGATAACGCCGAGGTCGGGCATTCTCTGCCGGATTACGGCGTGCAATGTGTCAGTTTCGCATCGATGAAGCCGGGCGGTGGCCTGGTGCCGACTCAGGCGCTCAATTCGTCCGGTTTCCTGCGTGTGCAGTACCCGGAGGGGACGATCGGCGGCGAGACGGGCAAGTTCATGTACGGCATCCATGGCCAGTCGGTTGGCCAGTTTGGTGGCAGTTCGAACTTCAAATATCTCGTCGAGAGCAGCGCTCCCTTTTCCTCACCCGATGGAGCCTTCGTCGATGGGCCGCTGTTCTACTGAGCCGAGCTTGCTGGGTCGACAATTCCGGAAAGGCTGGGGCAATTGCCCTGGCCTTTCTGCGTTTGGCATACCGGTGGGTTCAAGTCGGCAGGAAGCCGACGCGTGGTGAGGATGGCCGGCCGCCGGCCGGGGATCTGCGGTTTCGCGTCTGGGCCGATGCCCTTTGGTGCGCGCTTTTTCGCCTGGCTTCTGGTCCTGCTCGCGGCCGGCCTTCCCGGCTGTACGCGCAGCGATAGCCGGCTCGGCCCGGTTCTCCGCTTGAATCAGGCCGCTGGGGATAGCGCGGCGCATTCCTGGCCCGATTACACTGATATTGCCGCTCGGGGCGAAGATGTCCTCGCGGTCTGGATGGCGCCCAAGGGAGCCTCGAACTCCGATATCGTGGTGCGCCGGTCGGAGGATGGTGGTCGCAGCTGGTCGGGCGAGGTGCGCCCGAATCGGCCGGATTTTGCCGATACGATTTCGGTCTCGCCGCGTATTATACGCTTTCCGGCCAGCGATTCCTTGTTGTTGGTTTGGCAATCGCGGCGCAATCGTATCGGCAAGAAATTTGTCGTCGTGCGGCGCTCCGCCGATGGCGGTCGCCACTTCGCGCCGGCGGTCACGCTGAATTCGCAGCCGCAGGCCTTTTTGCCGATTGCGGCCTCGCGCGGCGCGGGTGAGGTTGTCATTGCCTGGACCGATGAACGCCGGGTGTCGCGCGATATTTTTGCCAACCGCTCGATGGACGGCGGGCGGAGCTGGCTGGCGCAGGACGTGCTCCTGAGTGCGAATTTGGCTGCCGATGCCGGTGAGCCGGCGCTCGCACTCGGTGCGGCAGCCGAGAGCGTCCTGGTCTGGGAGGAGCGTGCCGTGCGTGGGCGCGGCAAGACTGGTCCGCCGCATCTGCTCGGTGTGCGCAGTGGCGATCGTGGCAAGACCTGGTCTGCGCCTGCGCCGGTGCAGCCCGAGCCACCGCGACGAAGCCCGCTTTGGCCGAAGCTCGTCGAGTCGGGCGGGCGCTATTCTCTGGTCTGGGCAACAGCACTTGCGGGTGCCGTGACGGAGGGGCAACTCTTCCTCGCGCAATCCACCGACGCTGGCCGGAGTTGGTCCGCAGCACAGACGATTTTCGCCGGCGAAGAGGCGCCTTTCTACCGCATTCAGAGTGATGGTGAGCGAGTCTACCTGGTCTGGCATGGCGGCCCGCGTGCGGATATCGGAATCTACTTTCAGGCCTCCGATGATGGCGGCGCCACCTGGCGCACGCCGTGGACGACGCTCTTGCGGTTGGACACGTCCCCTCCCGACGAGAATGCTCTGCGCCCGGCCCTGGGGATCGGCGAAGACGGGGTTCTGGCTATCGTATGGGTAGAGGCGCATCGGCGCGTCGTCCTGCGCTACTCGACCGACGCCGGCCGCACCTGGGGTGACCCCCTTCTGGTCGCGCGCGAAGAGGGCGGGGGGACTCTGCAACATCCGCGGATTGCCGTCTCGAATGGGCGTGCCCATATTATCTGGGAGCGTTGGCCCGATAAGTCGAAATATGTGAAGACGTTATTCGATGTGGACAAGCCGACACCCAAGGACCTCTTCGTTCGCTCGGTCGATCTTCGTTAGCGACGGAACGCCGAGGCATTCAGCGTGATTCGATGCGATCTCCGAGAACTCTTCCCGCTATTCTACTCGCGCTGATTCTCGCCCTGGCCGCCGTGCTGCGCCTGCTCTGGCTGGATGCGGGCTGGTTCGGAGTCGACCAGGCACGCGATATCTCCTGGGCGGAGGCGATGGTCTCGGGCGAAGCATTTCCCTGGGCGGGCCCCGCCATGCGCAATCGCATCCGGCTCGGCGCGGGCTATTATTGGTTCTGGGCGATCCCTGCGCTGGTCTCACGCTCGGCGATCGCCTCTTATGCGTTTGCCGGTTGTCTGGGCATTCTGGCGGTTGCGGGGACGGCGCGCCTGGCGGGGCGTCTGGGCGGCGCGGCGGCGGCTTTGTTCGCGGCGGCCTGGCTGGCAGCTTCGCCGATTGCGGTGATGGACGCGCGCATTGCCTGGGCTCCGGCCGCATTGCCGGCGGTGACCGCGATTTTCTATCTCGCGGTATTGCGTGTGCAAGAGGCGCCGCGTGCGAGCCGTGTGGCCTGGCTCTTCTTTGTCGCGGCTGGCGCGACCCAATTGCACCTTTCGGCCGTCTCGCTTTTTGTCGTCGCGGGTTGGGTTCTGCTGCGTGAGCGCCGCACGCTTGGCCGCGCGGGTCTGGCCGCCGCTTTGGCCGGTATGCTGGTGCCGCTGGTGCCGATGGCTTTGGCGCTCCTTGCGCCGCTGCCTACGGCAGCAATGGGCGCCGGTGCCATGCGATTGTTCAGCGGCCGCCTGATGGACCTTTTGCTGCATAGCGGGCGCGTGCTGGAGGGCTTTGTCGCGCCGGTGGCCGCTCGACCAGTGCTGGTCTCGTGGTGGATCCTGGCCGAGATGGGCGCCTTCGCGTTGGTGCTGGTGTTGGTCGTGGCGGCCGCGCGCTCGCTGCTGCGGCCTGAGACGCCGAAGCCGCGGCGCGAGGGCGTGGGGGCATTGCTGGTGGGTTTCGTCGCCGCCATCGTCTTCGTTCTCTTTTTGCCCGCCGAGGCCTGGTATTATTATTTGGATGTTGCGTTGGTGCCGGCGGCTGTTCTACTGGGCGTCGCGCTGGCCCGGCCGCCGCGTGCTCGCGTCGTCGCGGCCATTTTTGTCTTTTTGATTGTCGTGCGTGCCGTCGGGCTGCTCTGGTGGGTCGCGGATGCGCGCGCGCGCGGTACGGTCGCTGTCAATCTGGAATGGATGCGCCTGGGAGGCATGGTGGCCGAGGGTGCGGAGCTGCGGGCGCGGATTCCAACGGTGGCGACGCGGCGCCGGATTGTTGAAATTTTGGACCGGCAACTCGGCATCTCTCTGGACCGTGTTTTCCAAGATGTACATGGGACGGGGTTCACCGACCTCATCGCGGACAATGGTTTCTTCGTACACCGCATGGAAGGGGTGCGAAGGGATACCGGACTTTCAGCTCTTGTCGTGCATCGCGGCGACGTGCCGGAGGCATGGGTAGCGGCGATGCCGCAGCGGCAAGCGGGACCCATGCTGGTGTTCGCCTACCAGAGCCTTCTCGATCTCGATGCGGCGCGCTTGGAAGGCTGTGGCCCGGAGGCACGCCTGCCGGCGCGGATCGTACCGCAACCTCTTGCCTACGGCCTGGGCGAAATGCGCCGTCAGGAGTGGCCGTGCGCCGAACCCGTGCTGGTCGTGCCGCTGCGCGCGGCCGGTACGGCGGGGCCGGTGCGGGTGGTGGCGCAGATTTCGGGAGCAGCCGAAATTGTCTCGTTGCGCAGCCAGCCCATGGGCAGACCGATCCGCGCTCCGTTGCCGGGCGGCGGGGCGGGAATTTTGCTTCCGGCGCTCGCCGCAGAGATCCGCCTGCAATTGCGGGTATCCGGCCCAGCCGATCTGGATCTCTTCGAGTTGCATGGCGCCGCGCTGGGCGGCGCGGCCGCTCCTTGATAAGAGGGTGGCGATGCGCGCGAGGTTTGCGGGCGTCGGCGGAGCGCTGCCGGCGACAGTGGTTTTGAATGCGGAGGTCGAGGCTCATCTGGGGGAGGAGCCCGGCTGGATCGAAAAGCGTACCGGTGTGCGCGAGCGGCGGCGCCTGGCGCCGGACGAAGATCTCCTCGATCTTGCCGAACAGGCCGCTCGACGCGCGCTGGATTCCGCGGGATTCGCGCCGGCGGCGCTCGACGCCATCATCGTTGCGACGACCTCGGGTCCCTTTCTCTTTCCCTCGCTCGCCTGTCTGCTGCACGAAAGGCTTGGCCTCGCCCAGCAGCCCGCGTTCGATGTGGCCGCGGCCTGTGCGGGCTTCCCCTACGCTCTGACCACGGCCGATCAGGCGATTCGTTCGGGCGACCATCGCTCGGTCCTGGTCGTGGGCGCCGACGCCCTGAGCCGACTTTGTGATCCCGATGATCGGGTCACCGTGCCGCTTTTCGGCGATGGCGCCGGAGCGGTGGTTCTGGTGGCCGAAGAGGATGACTCGCGTGGCATTCTGGCGACTCGCTTGCGTGCGCAGGGAACGCTGCAGCAGATCCTGCAGGCGCCCTCCGGCGCACGTACGGCTCAGGCGCTTGCGCTGGCGGACCCGTGGATGCGGATGCGCGGTGCCGAGGTCTTTCGCGCGGCTGTGGAACATCTGGTCGCGCTCAGCCGTGAGGTGCTGGCCGCCGCGCATCTGGAGTCAGCCGATGTGGACCTGATGGTGCCGCATCAGGCGAATGTGCGCATCATCCGCATGGTTCTGAGCCAGCTCAAGTTGCCCGAGGAGAAGGTCGCCCTCAATCTTGACCGCTGCGGCAATACCTCAGCGGCTTCGATTCCACTCGCATTGGAAGAGGCACTCACGCAGGGACGTTTGCAGGAGGGAGATATTCTCCTGCTCAACGCCGTAGGCGGCGGGATCACCTCCGGCGCGGTCGTCGCGCGGTGGTGAGGCAGCCCGCTAGCGGGCGAAGCTCAGACAAGGATTCTTTTGCGCCGTCCGGTGCGGGGCCAGGGCCGAACTTCGGCCATGCGCGGCTCGCCCTGGTGGGGCTCCTGCTGGCGTTCGTTGTGGCCTTCGCCTTCCGCCCGATTCTCTTCGGCGGCCGGACTCTGTCGGCCGCCGCCTACGTGCCCGGCGTGACAGCGGCTGGGCCGGTGCAGGGTACGCCGGGGCCGCTGCCGCGTCCGATGCGCGACCCCGAAGGTGCCGCCTGGGTCGATGCGCCCGCACCCTGGCTGGTTCATGAGGCGCTGCGGCGCGGGCATTTGCCTCTATGGAATGCGCGCACCGGCCTCGGCCAGCCGCTTCTCGGCAACCCCAACGCCGCCGTGCTCTCACCCTTCGCGCTGCCCGTGGCGTTCGCGCCTTCTGTGCGCGCGCAGGATTTGGCCTGGCTGCTGCGGGTCTTTGTTGTCGGCCTGGGCGCGCTCTTGCTGGCGCGCGAATGGGGCAGCAGTCCCGCAGCGTCGCTGGCCTGCGGCATCGCCGTCGCGCTCTCGGGCCAGACCGTGCAATGGATCGAGCACCACCCGCTCAACGTCGACGCCTTTGTTCCTTTGGCGCTTGCTGCCGCATTGGCTCTGCGGCGTGGACGGCGCTATGGCGGCGGCATGCTGGCCCTGGCGGTGGCCGCCGGCTGTCTCGGACTCAAGCCGCAGAGCGCGATCGTCGCCGGTGCGGCCGGTCTTCTCTGGTTACTCGCCAGCAACGCACGCGGGGGCCGGCGGGTGCCGCTGCTCGCGGTATCGGGCTGGGTTCTGCTCGGTGTCGGCATCGCTTCGGTGGCCTTATTGCCCTTTCTGGATATGTGGCAGGGGGCCAGCGGCTTGGTGGATGCCGGCCGCAGCGGCCAATCGGAGTTCAGTTTACCGCTGGCGCTGCTGCCCTCGCTGCTGGGCCCGTGGGCTCTCGGGGCGCCGTCGTCTCCGCTGGGATTGCCTTGGGTAGGTGGTAGCATTCTTCTGCTTGCCGGGATTGGGCTGGCGCGAGGCTGGCGTGATCCACTCGCCTGGGTATTGGGTGCGACTGCTTTGTTGCTCATCGCCCGGATCTTCGGCCTTTTGCCGATTTCGCTTGCAGGGTGGCCGATCCTCGGGTCCATTCAGTGGGTGAAATATTGTTTTCCTCTCTACCTGGCGTTGGCGCTCCTTGCCGCGCGCGGGATCGACGCCTTGCGGCCGGGCTGGGCCGGCTTGGTCGTGCTTCTGGTTGTCGCCGAATTCCTATGGTTGATGCCGCGCAGTTGGCCTGAGCGGGTCGATCCCTGGGCGCCGGCACCTTGGGTTTCGGCTTTGCGCGAAGGAATGGCGCGCGAGCCCGGCCGGCTCAGCGGCTCGGTGCAGCTGGCGCCGCCGCTGGTCTCGGCCGCGCTGGGTTTTTCGGATCTGCGCTCGATCGATGTTCTCACGCCCGGCGCAACCTGGGAATATGTGCAGCGGACGATTGCGCCGAGTGAGGGCATCGTCTGGATGCTGGCCGACCCCGATCCACTGCTGGCGGCCACCGGACCGGGCGGGCCGCCAGCGAATCTGCGCTGGATCGTCGCCCGCACGGCGCTCGATCCGGATCGTCTTCCCGCGGCCGTCCGTGCCATGAGTGTGGCCGAGCGGTTGGTGCGTCTTTTCGCCGAGCTCGATTCCTTCTCAATCGACACCCGCGAGTTGGGCGGCGGCCTGGCTGAGCGTGGTCTCGACCGGCGCTTCCATTGGGTGTGCGAGACACCCTGCCGGTTGCGCTTCAACCTGCGCTCGACGCCCGAAGGCGTGATGGCCGGCCTCGCGGTTCCGGCTGATGCCAACGTCCGCGCGCATCTCCAGCTGGAGGAATCGAGCGGGGCGATAGGTGCCGATTCCGTACAGCAAATGCTCTCTCCGACCGACGAGCATTGGTACGATCTGGCCGTCGAGTCGTCGGGAAGCTCCGCGCGGCCTTCGACGATTCTTCTCTCGGTGGAAGCCGACCATCCTACGACGGTCTTTGTCGGCGGTGTCGGCCCGGCACCAGGCGTGGCGGTCGAGGCGGCGCGGGAGGCCACCGATCTGGACCGGCGTCGCAGAGTGCTGGCCGCTCTCGAATTGCATTACGCGGGCCCGGACGCGCATCTCTACCAACGCACGGACGCTCTCGGACCGGTCTTTTTTGCGGCCGATGTCGTGACCGTCGCGCGTCGTGAGGAGGTCTGGGAATGTGTGCGCGGACTCGCGGGGCGCCGCGCGGCCTGTGTGGTCGGCGGCCACCTGCCTGCGGCGGCACGCGATGCGGCCTTCGTTCTCGAGCAGAGGGAGCCCTCGTCGTGGCGCGTCACGACAAATGGCGGTGGTGGATTGCTGGTCCTCTCGACTCTCGCTGCCCGCGGCTTCCATGCGCGGGTGGATGGCATGCCTGTCGAGATCCACGAGGTCGATGGCGCGCTGGTTGGTATCGTGGTCCCGGCCGGAGACCACCGGGTCGAGTTGCTCTATGCGCCGCGGAGCCTGTACCGCGGTGCGGCACTCTCGTTGGTTTTTCTCGGCATCTGGCTTGTCCTCGTCGTCCGTCGACCGCGCGCCGCGGCGCCCGGAGGTGGCGCGCTTCCATTTGCTGCTGGCCCGCGCGGACAGTAGCTTGGGAGTGGATGCGGCCTTCGCAGCAGACCGGTGGCCTCTCCTCGGCGGCGCTTCAGGAGCGCTATGGGCGGGGCTATTTCCACGGGGAAAACAGCGGCTTTGCCGCCGAGGGCTACGCGCAGCAGCATGCCGATTGGTCGCATTGGCTTGCCTTCGTGGCGCGTGAGGCCGGCGAGGGCGCGCGTTGGCTCGACCTCGGTTGCGCCTACGGCTTCCTCGTGGAGGAGGCGCGCGCGGCGGGCTTTGCGGCCTTCGGTATCGACGTCAGTCACTTCGCGCTCGGGGAAGCACGCAGCAATGCAAGCGGCGCGGCCGACCTGGCCTGCGCTCGCGGCGAAGCGCTACCCTTGGCCGACCGTTGCCTCGATGTCATTACGGCCTTTGATATCCTCGAGCACGTTCCCGAGCCACGCCTTCTCCTTGCCGAATGCGCGCGCGTTCTTCGGCCCGGCGGGTTGCTGATCGCCGCGACACCGGACCCGATCCGCTTCACGGCTGGCGAGAGTACGCATCTCTCCGAGCATGTGCCGGCGTGGTGGGTCGAGGCGTTTGCCGAGTTCGATTTCAATGTCGCCTGCCGTTTTTTTCAGGCTCCCTACAACCTCGAGTTGGTCGCGCGGCTGCGGGGTGCACGTCCGTCGCTTTGCTGGGATGCGCTGGGCCATGAAGACCCGTTGCTGGACGTCGGTGGTGAATCGGATTTGCGGGTGCTTTTGCGCGAAGGCTTTGAGACGCCGGCGCCGGCGATCGGGCGTGGTGTCAGCGATGGCGCGATCGTCTACCTCCTGAACGAATCCGCCGAGCCGCTGGCGGTCGAAGTTCGCGCGCGTGGCGAGGGCGCCGGGTTGGTCTCCTTGCGGCTGGCCGGGATCGAGCGGGGCTGTCTCGGTGGCGCCGCGCCCATTCGTTTCCTGCTGCCGCAGGGCGGCCACGAATTGCATCTCCGGGTGGAGGGGGGCTGGGCACGTCTGGAGACGCTTTTCCTGGAATCGTCCAAGGTTCCCTATGAGAAATTGTTGCGGACGCTGCCCTTCGACCTTTATGACCGCTACGCGCTTTCAGCCGCGGTAGAGACGCGCTTGCGTACTCGGCCGGCTCGCCTCCTGGATGTGGGTGGCACGATGGGCGGCGCGGAGGGGCATTTGGCCTGGGCTGGCGATTTTTTCACCGACGCAGAGGTGAGTGTTTTCGATACCCGATTGATCGACCATCCACGCCAATTTGCGCCGGAATCGGTCGCCGGGCTGCCCTTTGCCGACGCGGCCTTCGAGGTCGTGCTGAGTCTGGATGTGTTCGAGCATATTCCGCCGGCGGCGCGCGAGGACTGGCTCGCGGAGCTCTGGCGGGTCTGCGGCGAATTTCTTCTCCTCGGTGCACCCTTCGCTACTGCAGGTGTGGCCGAAGCGGATCGCTGGCTCTACGAGCGCATCCTGCGGGACTACGGCTATGAACACGGATTTCTGGCCGAGCATCTGGCGTATGGCCACCCGGACCTCGCTGCGACGATCGCCTTCTTCCGTGCGCGTGGTGCGTCTGTCGAGGTGCAGCCTTCCGGGTGGTTGCCGGCCTGGAAGGAGGCCCAAAAAATCAGCGCTTGTCTTTCGCATCCGACGCAGGGGACGGATTGGCTGGCGGCCAATGCCATCATCAATGAGGCGATCGGGCTGGGCGCGAGCCATGAACCCGCCTACCGCCATTTACTGGTGGTCGACCGCGCTGGGCGTGATCTCGACGAGCTTCTGCGCGGGCTGGTCGCCCGCGAGCCGCCTTCGCTCGAGCCGCTGCGCCGGCTGGCCGCGGCATTGCCGGTCGAACGTCGCCCCGGTGCCGCTGGGGCCACGGCGAAATGACCGCGCCGGCTGAGGTCAGTTTCGCGATCGTCACCCGCCGCGGCCCGGAGTTGCTGGCGGATTGCCTCGCCTCGTTGGCTGCGCTCGACTACCCCAGCGAGCGCATCGAGATTCTGGTGCATGATAATGCGTCCAGGTCCGGCCTGGCGGATTGGCTATATGCCCATTATCCGGCCATTCGCCTGGAATGCTCCTCACAGAACCTCGGCTTTGCCGAACCCTGCAATCGGTTGGCGCAGTCGGCCGCGGCGGGGCTGGTCTGTTTTATCAATGATGATATGACGTTTGATCCAGGGTTTTTGCGCAGCTTGCTTGCGGCGCGGGAGGCCACAGGCGCCGCCTGCGTGGGGGCTGCGATTCTCGACCGGGAAGGTGCGGTGATCGAGTTCGCCGGCGGCAGCCTGGCGCTGAGTGGCCACGGTGCGCCGCGACATCTCGGCCAGCCCGCATCTTGTCTCTCGATGCTTGCCGAGGCGGAGGAGAGTCTTTTCGTCTCGGGTGGGGCGATGTTGGTGGACCGTGCCATCTTCCTCGGCCTCGGCGGCTTCGATGCCGCCTATTTCGCCTATTACGAAGATGTCGATTTTGGTTGGCGGCTGCACCTGGCCGGTGAGCATGCGGTGGTCGCGCCTGCCGCGCGCTGTTTTCACCGCGGGCACGCAAGCGAGTCCTTCCTGGGCACCGATGGGCGGATGGTTTTGTTGGAGCGCAATGCCCTTCTCTCGGTGGTGAAAAACTTTGAGGAAGATAGGGTGGCTGCTGTCTTTTCCTATGCGCTTGCGCTCTCGGAGGCGCGTGGGCGTTTCGCGCCGGAGCGCGCGGCTGCCTGTGAACATGGCCGACTCGCGGCGCTGGCGGCTTTGCCGGCGGCCGAGCGGGCGCGCCGCCGCTTCGCTGCCTCGCGCCGCCTTGGTGATGCCGATCTCCTGCCGCTCTTCGGCGACCCTTGGAGGGCCGAGATCGCCGATCCGCGCTACGCTCTTTTGCGCGACCAACTCGCGGCTGATTTTGGCCTGATGGCGTTTGTGGAAGGAACTCGGGCAGCCGGATGAAAAGGCGGCAAATGATCGCGGCTACGACCGGGTTGGGGCTGCTCGCGCTGCTCCCGCGCGCGGTGCGTGGCGGCGTGCCCGCGGCGGCACCTCGTTCGGTCGCGGATGGGGCTATGGAGGCCGCACGCGCGCAGGAGTATCTGCGCGAGTTCATTCTGCAATATGCATTGCCGGATGCGAACCCCTGGGTTGCCATGCACGTCGTTCTCGCGCTTGGCGCCGGGATCAAGCGGGATGGGCTGAATGTTCTGGATTCGACCGTAGCCGCGACGCTCCGTCTCGAAGAGATCGGCATGCGGCGTTTTCCGGTTTTCCCTCTTGAGGTGGAACGGCATCGTTTCCATTTCCTCCAGATCATGCAGGCGATTGACCTGCCTCGAGATCATCTCTTCGTCACGTCGCATGGGCGCTGGACGCGCACCGAATTGGTTGAGAGCGCGTGCTCGCTCTTCGACCCGAAGCAGGGCGGGGATGACGAAGACTCCTGGGCCATCAGTGTGCTCACGCAGGAGTATCCTCCCGCCCGCGACCATTTCACGACCTTGCGCGGCCAGCAGGTGGACGTGGCCGGGCAGGTTGAGCGCCATCTGCGCGAGACCGAGGCTTCGTATGCCGCCGTCTTCGCCTCGATGCAGGGGAAAGGCTACGGCCGCAATGCTTTGCATCGCCACGCCTGCAACGGCTTGCATCTGCTTTACGGCTTGATTGACGCCGCTGCTGCCGGCTATATCGTGGCCGATCTGCCTGCCAAGCTGGCGCGCTTGTTTGCAGCGACTCTTTTCCGCGCCCGTCTCGAGGCGGCATTGATCGATCGTTCTTTGTCGGCGGACGATGCCGCCACGCGGCTCAATGCCGACGCCGCACGGCTGACCTTTTTCGGCCATCTTTGTGAGGACTTTGGATTGGCGATTCTTCACCGGCTCTTCCAGCCTGATGCACGAGAGCTGGCTACCTTGGTTTGGGCGCGCGGCGAGTTGGCGGCGGTGATCCAGCGCTTCGCCTCCGAGCACGATATCACCGCTCTGGCGACGCGCGTGCCGCGCGCTTGGCATATTATGCTCGGCGATCTCTGCCATGCCTACCGTGGGCTTGGTCTGATCCGGGTTCCGCTCGCCTCGTCCCAGGATCGTGTTCATGGGTAAAAATCGCGGCCGCGAAGTTCTGCGGGTGGTCTTGGTCGGCCCGGCCAGCGAGATTCGTGATCTTGAGGTGATGCTCATGGGCCCCGGTCGCCATGGGCGCCGGGTCGAAATTATTGGTTGCGTGCGCAGCGATGGCCCGGCGCCGCCGGGCGAGAAGGTGCCGGGCTCGGAACTACGTTGGCTTGGCAATATGCTCGATCTCGAACGGGCGACGCGCGCCGGAAAGATCGACCAGGTGATCCTCGCGCCGGCTCCTTCCTGGAAGGACGAAATTCTCGAAGGAGTGCTCCGGGCGACCAAGGGACCGCAAACGCCCGGTGTGGCGGTGGTGCCCTCGGTTCACGAACTCCTGGTCGGTCGCTTGACCTCGCTTTCGATCGAAGACGTACCGCTCATTGAGGTGGTTCGCGACCCGGCAAGCGGCTTCGGTTTTACGCTCAAGCCGGTGCTGGATCTGGTTCTCGCTTCCGTTCTCCTGCTTGTCGCACTCCCTTTGCTGGCCGTTGCGGCAGTGGCGATCCGCGCCTCCTCGCACGGCCCGATCATTTTTCGTCAGCGTCGAGTGGGCGAGGGCGGGCGCGAATTTCTGATCTACAAGCTGCGCACGATGCGCCAGGGCGCCGAGGACGGTATTGGTGCGGTTCTGGCCGAGCCGGATGATGCACGTGTGGTGGGCATCGGCGGCTTTCTCCGCTCGACACGGATCGACGAGATTCCGCAATTGCTGAACGTGTTGAATGGAACGATGAGCCTCGTCGGGCCTCGGCCGGAGCGGCCGGAGTTGGTCGAAGATCTGGTTCGCGAGATTCCGGGTTATGCAGAGCGTTGGTTGGTCAAGCCGGGGCTCTCGGGGCTTGCCCAGGTGCGTGGCGAATACCATACGGCGCCAGCCTACAAGCTCAAATACGACCTTGCCTATATTCATAACCACTCGGTTTTGCTCGACCTGCGTATCATGGCCGAGACCATGCGGGTTATCCTTACTCGACGTGGCGTCTAAAAAATGACAGGATATTTTCTGGCCGGGCTCGGAACAAGTCCCCTTACGGGGCGGCTGCGCGGCATGTATGAGTGGGGAATGCGTCAGCTACTTTTTCTTCTCGCTCCCGTTGCCGGATGGCCGAGCTATTCCACCTTCCCACAGGAAGGCGCCACGAGATGACTCTGCCGACCTGGCTTCTCCAGCGCCGCGCGAGTACCCGCGAAACTGATATTGTCGTCGTGGGTGCGGGCCTCTCTGGCCTGGTCTGTGCCTGTGTGCTGGCTCGCGCGGGTCGCCGCGTCGTGGTCATTGACCGCGCGCGCCGGGCTGGCGGCAGGCTGAAGACGGTCCAATACCAGGGCTACGCCGTCGACCTCGGGCCGGTCGTATGGGAGGCCCCCGATCTGGCCGTGGCCTTGGCCGCCGCAGGTGTGGCCG
The DNA here is from genome assembly GCA_046583355.1 of Deltaproteobacteria bacterium. Classification (GTDB taxonomy): domain Bacteria; phylum Desulfobacterota; class Binatia; order UBA12015; family UBA12015; genus UBA12015. The sequence continues at coordinate 20,483 of JAYGCM010000008.1, read as the reverse complement.
ATACCGCGCTGGCCGGCATCGACGTGCGCAGGCAACTCAGGCTCGCGTGCGCCCGACCGGATGGATCCTTGGGCAAGGCTCTGCCGATTCCGGTTCCCGGAGCAGTGCCCTCACCCTCGACGCTCGATGCGGTTCGGGAACTCTACGGGATTCCGCCGCGCATCTTTGCCGCAATGGGCGACCATTATGCGACGTTGGCGGCACTCGATGACGTGGCACTCGCGGCGCACGCAGGAGAAGGGCTCGCCGATTGGCTGCGCGCGCGCGAGGTCGAGCAGCCGGTTGCCAAAGCGTTTCTGCGCAGCGCCGAGCTGCTTGGTGCGCAACACCCCGAGACGGCGAGTATCGCGTCTTTGGCGCGCCGTGTTCGGGTGATCGGGGACGACGAAACCCATCGGCTGGTCAGCTTCGGCGACGGGCCGATCGCGGGTGCCCAGGGAGTCACGGGCTCGCTCGTCGATAGCCTGATCGAAGCAGGCGGCGAGTTGCGGCTGGGCACTCGTGCCGTGGGGCTGGCGCTCGATGAGGACCGCTGCGTGGGCGTCGCCGTGAGTCGCGAGGAGCAGCCCTTCCTCGAAGCGATTGAGGCTGCGGCCGTAGTGTTGGCCGTTCCGCGCGCGGAGATCGGGCCTCTGCTGCCGGAGTCCGCTCGCGCGGCGCTCGCCGAGGTCGATGGGCAACCGGCCTCGCGCGCATTGGGCGTTGGTTGGGGGATCGGTGGCGAGGTTGGTGGCGCCGCCGAGGATGCGCCGGTTGTGTTGGACTCCGTGCCGGCTGTGGGCAACGCCGAGGGGACTGTCGTGGCACGTCTATCCATTTTTCGCGCCAGCGCGGTGGCGCCGCGAGTGGCGCCTCCTGGCCGCACCTTGGTGCTGGGACGCGCGACCATCCCGGCGGGTTCGGCTGCCGATGCCGCGACGATTGATGCGGCTTCCGATCAGCTGCGCGCGGCGCTGGAGGTCATGCTTCCTGGCGCGGGCAAGGCATTGGAATGGGAGCAGAATTGGCTGCTCGAAGAAGATGGCGCTGACCCTCTCGTGCCCGGAACGCTGGCCGCGACTCTGCCTGGCTTGGCCGGCGTGCGGCTGGCGAACGCGGAGGTTCGGCTTCCCGGTGTGCCGCCGACCGGCCCGGCCGCGGCGGCTCGCGCCGGTCTCGTCGCGGCCGAGCGCATCCTGGCGGGTTAGAAACCGGCGCGGCGGAGTCCGCTATCGTCCCCTATCGGCTACGCGCTTTGTCCGTGCGGGGAATGTATTTTTGCACACTTCTCACAGCTGCCTACGCACCTCTAGAATCAAGCGTAGGCGCAAGATGGTGGGCGCTATGGCTCGGATGCACGGTTGGACTTTGGGAAAATCCTTGAGAATGCAGCATTTTTTCTGGCATCCGATTTGCGAATGTTGGTTGGTGTCCGCTCTTGATAAATTTTCTGCAACCGGAGGCAAAACCCACCCGTGATTATCGATCGTCATACATTCATTGACTTGGCCACCCACCTCGAAGGAGCTTCAGAAGGTGTGCTTGAAGTCACCCAGCGCTGCGTCGCGCTTTGCGAGGATGGCGGTGCGCCGCGTCCGGACCAGGAAACCTGGGTCAGCCTCGTGGAATCTCTGGTCACAGTGAATAGTGAGCTCACCGCGTTGGAACAGACCCTGCGCGCCCTGCTGGAGGCGAATCGCGAAGAGGAAAGCATCAACCGCCTCCTCAATCACAGCGACCGCCGCGCCGACGCTTGAGGTGTACGCGCTAGCAACCTCCCGCGCCTGAACTGCGGATGCCAGGCGGCATTGCCGCAGTTCAGCGGATTCCGTATTTGTCGAGTTTGCGATATAGAGTGCGCCGCGAGAGGCCGAGCAGGCGGGCCGCTGCGACGCGTTTGCCGCCGGCACGGTTCAGCGCACGACGGATCTGGTCGCGCTCGGCACCTTGCAGGCTGAGTTCCCCCAGCGGCGCGGTGGCGAGCGCCATTGCCGGAGCTGGCTCGGGACGCCGCAATTCGCTTGGCAGATGTTCCTCACGGATGGCTTCGCCGCACGCCATGATGAGGCTGCGCTCGAGCGCGTTGGCCAATTGGCGTACATTTCCCGGCCACTCGTAGGCCTGGATGCAGGCCAATGCTTTGGCGGAAATGCCGCCTGTTTCGATTCCGAGTCGGCGCGTCGTGGTTGCGAGAATATGGTCACTGAGCAGAGGGATGTCCTCGAGGCGCTCGCGCAAAGGTGGCAGCTGCACGGTTCCGACGTTCAATCGATAATAGAGATCCTCGCGGAAGCCCCCTTCGGCGGACATTCGCGCCAAGTCGCGGTTGGTCGCCGCGATGATGCGGATATCAATGGACTTGGATTGGGCGGCACCGACACGCCGGATCTCGCGGTTCTCCAGTACTCGCAGGAGTTTGACCTGAGCGTCCAGCGGCAGCTCACCGATCTCGTCGAGAAAAATCGTGCCGCCATCAGCGGCCTCGAAGAGCCCCATATGGTCACGGTCGGCACCGGTGAAGCTGCCGCGCTTATGGCCGAAGAGTTCGCTCTCGATCAAGCCAGTGGGCAGGGCCGAGCAATTGCAGACGACGAAGGGGCGGTCGGCCAGCGGCGAGCAGGCGTGCAGGGCGCGCGCGACGAGTTCCTTGCCGGTGCCGCTCTCGCCGGTGATCAGGGCGGTCGTCGGATATTGCGCGAGACGTTCGATGACGGTGAAGACTTCCAGCATACTCCGGCTGCGCGCGACCATGCCGTGGAAGAGGTTGGACTCAGCACCACCGAGTTCCAGAATATGCACCCGACGGCGCAACTGACGGCGTTCGGTGAGCATCTGGAGGGTATGCTGCAGGCGCCGCGGATCGACCGGCTTCTCCAAATAGTCGGCCGCGCCGGTCCGGATGGCTTCGACCGCATCTTTGACCGAGGAATGTGCCGTGATGGCGACCAAGTCGGCATCGGCATCGCGGCGGCGGATTTCGCGCAGCAGTTCCAGGCCGCTCATGCCCGGCATCTTCACATCGGTCAATGTGACGTCGATGGGCGTATGGCTCAGAACCTCCAAGGCGTCGTGGCCGCCTGTCGCACGGAAGACGCGGTAGCCGGCTTGCTCGAGTTGGGCCTCGAGAATTCCGGCGAGCATGAGATCGTCCTCGACTACCAGAATGGATGCCTGGTAGGCGGGGGACTTCAATTGGGCGGTGCTTTCCTGCATGGTTCGCAGGAGATACACAGCAACCGCGATGCCAAAGGCGCCGGCCCGCCGCTGTGCCGGCCACGGTATGGATGTGTCTGGATTGGCGCAGGTTTCTCGCTGTGTTTCTGAAACTTGAGAACGAAATACTCCAAGCAGAATGTGGCGAAGGCTTGACGCAGCGGCAGCAGGCGTCGAGAAAATGGCGGTCGGTGTGCAGGATTGGGCGGTTTCGCCCATCGGAGCAGAGGGCGGGCCGGAGCACCTGGGTGGATTGCGAACTATGATGGATTTCGGCGTCGATGCGGCCCGGAGTTCTTGTTCCCAGCCGCACGAAACCTTGAGATGCCTTTTGAGTATGCGAGGGAGGACGATATGCACATTGATTTCAAACGCGCGCAGAACTTCGAGGTCTCCCTTGGGGGTTCGGCCCGGAGCTGGGGAAAAGTCGCGCAAACCATCCTTCCGCCTGTCGGAGGGGGAGATTCCGAATGAGTGATTCCGAAGTTATTATCGAGTCGGTCCTGAAAGAAACCCGGAAATTCGATCCGCCCGAGGCCTTTGCTCGCGACGCGCATATCGGTTCCCTGGAAGCCTATCAGGAGCTCTACGCCGAGTCGGAGAAGGACCCCGAGGCTTTCTGGGCGCGCATCGCGCGCGAGACCATCGATTGGTTCACGCCCTGGGAGCAGGTCCTCGACTGGCAGCCGCCCTTTGCGAAATGGTTCGTCGGCGCCGAGACCAACGTCGCCTATAATTGTCTGGATCGGCACCTGACGACCGAGCGCAAGAACAAGGCAGCGCTGATCTGGGAGGGCGAACCCGGCGACTCGCGGACCATCACTTATTTCGAGTTGCACCGCGAGGTCTGCAAGACCGCCAATGTGCTCAAGGAACTGGGCATCGAGAAGGGCGATAGGGTTGGCATCTATATGCCGATGGTGCCGGAACTCGCGATTACGATGCTCGCCTGTGCGCGGATCGGCGCGACCCATTCGATTATCTTCGGCGGCTTCTCTGCCGACGCGATCCGCGACCGGATGAACGACGCCGAGGCCAAGCTCATCGTGACCGCCGATGGCGGGCATCGCCGCGGCGGCACCATCGCGTTGAAGGATGCCGTCGACAAGGCGCTTGAAGACTGCCCTTCGGTCGAGAACGTATTGGTGCTGAAACGCACTGGTCAGGATGTGCAATGGCAGGAGGGGCGCGACCATTGGTGGCATGATCGGGTGCCGCAGGCCTCGGCGGATTGCGTGGCCGAGCCGCTGGACTCCGAGCATCCGCTTTTCATTCTTTACACCAGCGGTACGACCGGCAAACCCAAGGGCGTCGTGCATACCACGGGCGGCTATCTTGTCCATGCGGCCTATAGCTCAAAGATCGTATTTGACCTGAAAGACACGGATACCTACTGGTGCACGGCGGATATCGGCTGGGTGACCGGGCATAGCTATCTGGTCTATGGGCCGCTCGCCAATGGCGCGACCAGCGTCATGTATGAGGGCGTGCCGAATTTCCCCGAGCCGGATCGGATCTGGGATATCGTCGAGAAATATGGTGTGACAATCCTCTACACCGCGCCGACCCTGATTCGCTCGGTGGTGAAATGGGGCGAGGAGTGGCCGGCGAAACATGATCTCGGAAGCCTGCGTCTGCTCGGGACTGTTGGCGAACCGATCAACCCCGAAGCGTGGATCTGGTATCGCGACAAGATCGGCGGCGGGAGGTGCCCGATCGTCGATACCTGGTGGCAGACTGAGACCGGCGGCATCATGATCTCGCCGCTGCCGGGTGCGATTCCGACCAAGCCGGGTTCTGGTACGCTGCCGCTACCGGGGATCTTCCCGGATGTGGTCGACCGCGCCGGCAAGAGCGTCGGCCTCAATCAGGGCGGTTTGTTGGTCATCCGCAAGCCCTGGCCAGGCATGCTGCGCACGGTCTATGGCGATCCGGAACGTTACGAGAAGACCTATTGGAGTGATATTCCCGGCAGCTACTTCACGGGCGATGGCGCACGTCGCGATAGTGACGGGTATTTCTGGATCATGGGGCGCATCGACGATGTGGTCAATGTCTCCGGGCATAGGCTCGGTACCATGGAGATCGAGAGCGCCTTGGTCTCCCACCCCCTGGTCGCCGAGGCGGCCGTGGTCGATCGTCCGGATGCGGTGACGGGGCAGGCCCTGGCCGCCTTTGTCACGCTCGAAGGCACGCGAGAGGGCAGCGAGGAACTCAAGAAGGAGCTTCGCCAGCACGTCGCCTCCGAGATCGGTGCCTTTGCGAAGCCGGCCGATCTCCGCTTCGCCGACTCTCTGCCGAAGACGCGGAGCGGCAAGATCATGCGGCGCTTGTTGCGCGATATTGCGGCGGGCAAGGAGAGTATCGGGGATACGACGGCGCTCGAAGATCTCTCGGTTCTCGCGAAACTTCGGGAATCTGAGGAGTAAATGGCTGAAAATTCCGCGACACTTTCGCTCTACAATACACTGACGCGTCGCGTGGAGCCGTTGCGCACGCGCGAGCCGGGCCACGTCCGGCTCTATGTTTGTGGCGTGACGGTTTATGATTACGCCCATGTGGGGCATGCGCGCGTCATGGTCGCCTTTGATACGATCGTTCGATTCCTCGAATGGGAGGGTCAGCGCGTCACCTATGTCCGCAACATCACGGATATCGAGGACAAGATCATCAGTCGGGCGCGCGAGAATGGTGAGAAGCCCGAAGAACTTTCGGCCCGTTTCGCCGCAGCGCTGCACGAGGACTCCGAGGCGCTGGGCAATCGCACGCCGGATGTCGAGCCCCTGGCGACCGAGCATATCCCCGAAATGATCAAGATGATCACGCTACTCGAGAAGAAGGGCCTGGCCTACCGCACGCCCGATGGCGTGTATTTTGCCGTTGGCGATTTCCCCGAATACGGACGGCTCTCGCGGCGTAATCTGGACGATCTGAAAGCGGGCGCACGTGTCGAGGTCGACGAGCATAAGCGCCACCCGGCTGATTTTGCGCTCTGGAAAGCGGCCAAACAGGGCGAGCCCTTCTGGCCCAGCCCCTTCGGTCCGGGTCGTCCCGGCTGGCATATCGAATGCTCGGCCATGAGCAGCCGCTATCTTGGCGAAACCTTCGATCTGCACGGCGGCGGGGAAGACCTCATTTTTCCGCACCATGAAAACGAGATCGCGCAATCCGAGGGCAGCTCAGGCAAGCCCTTCGCCGCACATTGGGCACATTGCTCTTTTCTGCGCCTCGGTGACGAGAAAATGTCGAAGTCGTTGGGCAATATCGTGAACGTCCGCGATGCGCTCGAGCAATTTCCGCGCGAGGCCCTGCGCCTGATGCTGGTACAGACACATTATCGCTCGCCGCTTGAGTTCACGATGCATGCGGTCGGCGAGGCAGAGAAGGTGCTGGTGCGGATGTACGAGACCTTGGCACGCGCCTTTGAGGAGCCGGCAACGGACCAGGAGGTGCCCGAGGCCGACCAGGTGCGTACCGATCTGCGGGCGGCGCTGGCGGACGATATGAACACGCCGCGCGCCTTGGCGGCGCTGCACGATGGCATTCGCACGGTAAATCGCATGATGGATGTGGGCTATTGCGCTCAGGCCGCGAAGGTTGCCGCGGCGATCGTCGATGCGGGCTCCGTGCTGGGGCTTCTTCAGGGCGATCCGGCCGCCACGCTTGCGGAATGGCGCCAGGAGCGCGTCAGCGAGTCGGGGCTGGATGCAGCGCAGATCGAGGCGTTGATCGAGCAGCGGGCCGATGCGCGGCTCGAGAAGAACTTCGCGCGGGCCGACGAAATCCGCGCCGAGCTTACGGCCGCCGGCATCGAGCTCAAGGACTCCCCCGGTGGACCTACGACCTGGACCGCGCGGCGCTGAGGCGCCGCCGGATTGCGGGCTCAGTCTTCGCGCGAGACCTTTTGGATGCTGCGCGTCACGAAGACCTGCTTGGTCTCGCCTTCACCAACTTTGATCTCGGCCCAGGCAATCGAGACATCGGCCTTGTCGCGCGAGTTCAGGTAGGCGATTTTCGCAGCGATGATATAGGTCCCGGGCGGGAGTTCGCGAAAGACGAAGCGGCCTTCGGTGTCGCTCAGCGTCGACCATTTCACCTGCGAATGGATCTCGGGCGGGAACTCGCCTTTCTTGATGACGTATTGTTTGAGCCGTTCTTCGGCGAAATGCGTTGCCGGCACCATGCGGATCTTGCCGCGATAGGAGCGCACTTCCTTGTTTTCGGGGAAGCTCAGAAAGGCGCGGCCGACGATCACCCCGGCGCCGCGCTGGCGGTAGGCCTGGGATTGTTCGCGCAGCAGTTCCAGGTCCGCCCCAGCGACTTTGTCGCTGAGCGCATAGCTCCCCCAGGTGCCGAACATCGCGCAGCCAGGCGCGAAGGTAATGGTGAAGAGGAGGGCGAGCGTTGCCAGCGGAAAGCGGAAGCGGGGCATGGGATTCTCCTCGGGGGAACGTTGCAACATTCCTCTCCTTGTACGCGAACACGCGCGATTCGCCAATGGGGAAATCGGGAAATCGTGCTCTAGTTGCGAGGTGCCTTAAGTTGCGAGGTGCCTTAGGGGATGGGATATGCTCCATCGGCGGATGCGTGTGGTCGCGCCGCAGGCTAGAGATTGTGACTTTGGAGGCCCCTGCATCATGGCGAGTCCGACACTGGGTAAGACCCCCGAAACCGAGGAGAAATTGATGAGTTTCCCGATCGATCTGGCCGCATTTCGGCCTCTGGCGCTCGACCCTGCGCGGTCCGAGCTAAGCGCGGACGAAGAGAGGCAGCTGGCGGCAAACGTCCAGCTTTGCCGCGACGTCATTGTCTTCTTCACCGCCTGCGCGGCCGGCAAGGGCCTCGGCGGCCATACGGGCGGCGCCTACGATATCGTCCCGGAAGTGCTGATCATGGACGGCTTCGTCCGCCACGGGCACCCTGTTATGCCGCTCTACCTCGACGAGGCCGGGCATCGGGTCGCCATCCAATATCTCATGGCGGTGCTCAACGGCGAGCTCGATGAAGAGCGTCTGCTGCATTACCGCGAAGCTTATTCGCAGCTTCCGGGTCACCCCGAGTTCGGCCATACGCCGGGTGTGCATTTCTCCTCCGGCCGTCTCGGCCACCTCTGGCCCTTCGCCAATGGCATCGCGATGGCGCATCCGGACAAGGCCGTCTTCATCTTCGGCTCCGATGGCTCACAGCAGGAAGGCAATGACGCTGAGGGCGCGCGGATTGCGGTCGCTCAGAGTCTGAACGTGAAGCTCGTCATCGATGATAATGACGTGACGATTGCCGGGCACCCGAGCGATTATCTGCCCGGCTTCGACGTCGGCAAGACGTTGGCGGGGCACGGCCTGGGTATTTGTGAAGGCGACGGCGAGGATCTGAAGGCGCTTTATACCCGTATGTGTGACGCGCTCCTCAAGCCGGGGCCGCATGCTCTCATCAACCGTCGCAAGATGGCCATCGGTATCGACGGTCTGGAAGGCCTGCCCAAGGGCCACGACGTCATCTCGGTGGGTCTGGCGCTGCCCTATCTCGAGGCACGCGGCCATACGGTGGCGGTCGAATATCTGAAGGGCGTGACCAAGGGCAAGGCGCCGAGCAGCCACCGCGGCAGCTCGGATACGATGGGCAAGAACCGTGAGGTCTTCGGCATCGTGCTTGCCGATATCCTCGAGAAAATGGACCCCGCCGATCGCAAGCATCGCGTCATGGTCATCGACAGCGACCTCGAAGGATCCTGCGGGCTGCACCATGTGCATAAGCGCGTGCCGGACGTCTTCGTGCGCAGCGGTATCATGGAGCGCGGTAATTTCTCGGCTGCGGCCGGCTTCGGCATGGAGAAGGGTCGCCAGGGCGTCTTTGGCACGTTCTCGGCCTTCCTTGAGATGTGCCTCTCCGAGATCACCATGGCACGCTTGAACGGCGCCAATGTGTTGTCGCATTTCTCGCATGCGGGCGTCGACGATATGGCTGATAATACCTGCCATTTCGGTATCAATAATATGTTTGCCGCTAACGGTCTGGCCGGCGAGGACGATACCACGCGGCTATACTTCCCGGGCGATCAGCACCAGATGCGCGCCTTGCTGGAGCGTATCTTCGATGACCCGGGCTTGCGCTTCGTCTTCTCGAACCGCTCGGCTGTGCCGGACCTTCTCGATGCGAGCGGCGAGCTTCTGCACGGACCGGATTACCGCTTCGAGCCGGGCAAGGACGAAGTCGTCCGCGAGGGCAAGGACGGCTGGGTTGTCAGCTTCGGCGAGACTCTTTACCGCGCCCTCGATGCTGTTGAGCAGCTGCGCGAGAAGGGCCTCGACGTCGGCTTGGTCAACAAGCCGACCCTGAACGTGGTGGATGAGGAAATGATTCAGCGCGTCGGGAGCTCGAAATTCGTGCTCGTGGTCGAAGGCCTGAGCCGGACCACGGGGCTCGGCGAGCGCTACGGCTCATGGCTGCTCTCGCGTGGGCTCACGCCGAAATACGCACACCTCGGCACCTACCTCGACGGCTGCGGCGGCCTCTGGGAGCAGATGGTCCACCAGGGCCTCGACCCCGAAGGCATCAAAGCCGCTATCGAGAAACTGGCCGATTGAAGCGGCGCGCCCGGCCTTGCGGCCGGGCTTCTGCCTGAACGGGGAAAAGGGCGGGCTCTTGCGAGCCCGCCCTTTTTTTCAGGTGTAGCCGACCTTTCGGCCTCGCCGCTAGTAGCGGTAATGGTCCGGCTTGTAGGGGCCGCCGATGGGGATTCCCAAATAGTCGGATTGCTCTTGCGTGAGCGTCGTGAGCTTGACGCCGAGCTGGCCGAGGTGAAGCCGGGCGACTTCTTCGTCGAGCTCCTTGGGCAGCATGAAGACGTCGTTGCCGTATTTGTCCGGGTTCTGCCAGAGTTCGAGCTGGGCAAGCACCTGGTTGGTGAACGAGGCGCTCATCACGAACGAGGGATGGCCGGTGGCGCAACCCAGGTTGAGCAGCCGGCCTTCGGCCAGAATCAAAACCGAGTGGCCGTCGGGGAAGACCCACTCATCGTATTGCGGCTTGATGTTGATGCGCTTGATGCCCTCGATCTTCTGCAGGCCGGCCATGTCGATCTCGTTGTCGAAATGCCCGATATTGCCGACGATGGCCTTGTCTTTCATCTTCGACATATGCGCGGCCGTGATGATATTGAAGTTGCCGGTCGTGGTGACGAAGAGGTCGGCGGTCGCGACGAAGTCCTCGAGCGGGGCGACCTGGTAGCCCTGCATCGCTGCCTGCAAGGCACAGATCGGGTCGATCTCGGTGACGATGACGCGGCAGCCTTGGCCGCGTAGCGACTCGGCGGAGCCCTTGCCGACTTCGCCGAAGCCACAGACCACGGCGAGCTTGCCGCCGAGCATGACGTCGGTGGCGCGGTTCAGGCCGTCAATCAATGAGTGTCGGCAGCCGTAGACGTTGTCGAATTTCGACTTCGTGACTGAATCGTTCACGTTGATGGCCGGGAAGAGCAGGCCGCCTTCTTTGGCCATCTGGTAGAGGCGCAGCACGCCCGTGGTGGTCTCTTCCGAGACGCCGCGCAGCGTCGCGTTGACGCGGGCCCATTGGTCCGGTGCGGTTTTCGCGACCTTGCGGATGAGATCGAGAATGACGCCGTATTCCTCGGAGTCCTTCTCGGGGTCGAAGTCGGGGATGACGCCGGACTTCTCGTATTCGAGGCCCTTATGCACCAGCAATGTGGCGTCGCCGCCGTCGTCGACGATGAGGTCGGGACCAGTTCCGTCGGGCCAGACCAGCGCCTCGTTGGTGCAATCCCAATATTCTTCGAGAGTCTCGCCCTTCCAGGCAAAGACGGGCGTGCCCTTGGGGTCATCGATTGTACCATCGCGACCGACCACGATGGCGGCAGCAGCGGAGTTCTGAGTTGAGAAAATATTACAGGAAACCCAGCGCACATCGGCGCCGAGGTCGACCAAGGTCTCGATCAGCACGGCGGTTTGCACCGTCATATGCAACGAGCCCATCACTTTGGCGCCAGCCAGCGGCTTCTCCTTGCCGAATTTCTCGCGCAGGGACATCAACCCCGGCATTTCCTGCTCCGCCAGGCGGAGCTCCTTGCGGCCCAACTCAGCCAGGCTGAGGTCGGCGATCTTGTAGGCCGGGCGACCTTGGGAATTCAATTTCTCTACGGTATTCATGCGACTTCCTTTCGTTTGTCGGTTCAATGAACGGTTTGCGCCCCGCTCTTGCGCGCGATTGCGGCAAAGAGGGAAGGCCCTTTGGCCTTCGGATCCGGGGGTATCGGGTGGATATGGACAGCCGCAAGGCCCGCGTCGGCGAACCAGGCTCGAATTTCTTCTTCTTGGAAACCCAGCCAGACGTGCCCCATCTGCTGGCGGTATTCGCTGCGTTCGTGGCGCTGCATATCGATCAGCAGAGCCTTGCCTCCGGGCCGCAATACGCGTGCGATTTCTTTGAGGACGGCAGCCGGGTCTGGCACATGGTGCAGCACGAGGCAGACGGTCACGGCGTTGACGCTGGCGTTGTCCAGCGGCAGGGCTTCGAGTTGGCCGCGGTGCAACTCGACATTGTCCAGGTGCCCGAGCCGCTTGCGCGCTGAGCGCAGCATTTCGCTGGAGCTATCGACGCCGATCACGCGGTGCACGAAGGGAGCCAGGTTGGCGGCCAGCTCGCCTGTGCCGCAGCCCAGATCGGCGACGGTCCAGGTCTCATCGAGCAGGGCGCCCAAGGCGTGGAGGTCGAAGCGTTGTCCGAACATCTCGCCGCGCAGGTGGTCCCACCTACCGACGGCCGAGCGGAAGAATTCCTCGGACGGACGGCGGCGCTCGGCCAATACGCTCTCAAGACGTTGGTCGTCGAGCAGCGTGCTCGGCAATTCGGCGGTCTCCTCGCGCACCAGCCGCCATAGGCGGCGCGCAGGCTCGGCCAGCGACTCCTTCGGCATACGGTAGAGGCGGCTGGTTCCTTCGGGCCGTGCTTCCACCCAGCCCTCGCCCGAGAGTACCTTGAGATGCCGACTCACGGTGGATTGCGGTGCCTGCAGGATGGCGCAGAGGTCGGCCACCGTCAGTTCGTGGTGCTCCACCAGGCGTAGAGTTCGGGCGCGGGTGGCGTCCGCGAGGGCGCTCATCCAGCCGAGGAGGGGGGCGGCTTCATTCATCACTAAATCCGGAGGAACGGATGGAGAATAAGCCCCTGTTCCGGCGGACGCAAGGGGGTGATGGCGCTATTCGGTCAGCCGGCGCACTTCTTCGATCGCGCCGTGATATTCCGGGTTCACCAGGATGGCGTGCAGGCCGGTCGCGCGTGCCGCGATTATATTCCCCTCGAAATCGTCAAGGAATATGGCTCTCTCGGGCGCCACCTCCAACTCGGCGAGTGTATGGAGGAAGATCGCAGGGTCGGGTTTGCGCAGGCCGACCTCGCTGGAATCGACGACCGAGTCGAAGAGTTCGTCGATCGGCAAGGTTTTAACCCAATGCTCGCGGAACTCGAGGACATTATTGGTGATCATGCCGGTTTTGTAGCCCGCGGCTTTCAGGTCACGGACCAGTTCCACGAAGGACTCGCGGATGCCGCCGCTGCCGCCCATGAAAGTGAAGAATTTGTAGATATCGGTGTCGAGGCCGTGCTCCTTGCCCAAGGATATGATGGTCTCTCGCGCGGCCGTGAGGGTGATTTCGCCGCGCTCGAGTTGATGCCAGGGGTGGTCGGTGTTGTCGCCATAGGGGCCGAAGATGATCTTCATCAGCAGGCCGGGGGCGGCGCCCATGGAGGTGCCGAGCTTTTCTATGGCCGCAAAGGGCGAGTCGGTGAAGACCCCGCCGTAATCGAAGAGGACGGCATCCATCGTGCGACTCATGGGCGCGTCTCGGCGTCGCGCTCGTAGAGCCATTGCCCGTCGGCCATGACGACGCGGTGGCGCGGGCCTGCCACCGCCGGGTCGGTGTCTGCGTAGCCGGCGTCCCCATGCCAGAGAGCCGTAGCGCCTAGCGGCCCCAGTCCGATGCGGGTGCGATAGAATTCGGGTTTTACGTCTTTGAAATGGGCAAGCATTTCGGCCGTGCTGGCGAAGCCGTCGATCTCGCTCAACGTAACAAGTGTTGGTGGCAATACCTGAATATCGTTGTCGCGGATCCGCCGCAGGCCCTCGGCGGGTGTCACCCAGCGGTGGTCGTGGATCTCGCCCTGGTCAATCTCTACATTACCTTCCGGCGCGGCCGCGACGAAAAACCAAGTCAGAAACCGGCGCGGTGATTGATCCGGCGGCGTCCAATGCGAGAAGGGCAGGAGTCGGCTGCTCTCCACCTTCAATGCCGCTTCTTCGCGCGCCTCGCGCGCCGCACAAACCCGCGCCGCTGCACAATCGTCGTCGCTTGCGAGGCCGGCCTTGTCCTCTTCGTCGACCCGTCCGCCCGGAAAAACCCAAAGTCCCCCAGCGAAATTCAGCTTCGAGTTGCGCTTCAGCATCAGCGTCTCAACGCCATCGCCCCCATCGCGCAACAAAATCACAGTAGCCGCCGGCTCATCTGGCGCGATCGTCTTCTCTTCTGATCCAGACACTCCCCAACCCTAACACACGTCCGCTTAAGGGGACGTGTACCGAAATCTGTCCCCTTGTTCTCTTCAAGCGGACACTGGAATCTCGGGATTGTTTATTTCGTGCGGAGACGGTGTGGTGCCAGGCGGAGGTTTTCGGCCGGGAAGCTGGCGCGCGCGCAGGCGAGCATCCCTTCCTCGTCAGCAAAGCCGATGGTGAGTGTAAGTGGCGGCGTGAATTCTTCCAGGCCGACGCTCTGCCGCAGCTTGAGTCGGAGGCTGAGTTCGCCGCGATCCTGGCGGTGGCGCAGGTGGATGCGGTCCGTACCGTCCGCGCGGTTGCTCTGGTAGCGAGCCGAACTCGTCGAGCGCAGCTCCCACGCTGTATTCCGCTGCCGGTGGTCGGCCATATCGGGCTAATGGGCGCCCAAGGAGGATACGATCGTTGCCGTCGTGCAGCCGGATGCGCAGGCCGGCGGCCGCGAGCGCCGGCAGATCGGCGTTCTCACCTACGGCGAGGCGGGCGGTGATGCGCACGCGGCCGGTGTCGCTCCCCGTGGCGTCGTTGCGCAGCGAAACGCGAGGATCTCCAGCCTGGCATCGGGTAGATTGGCGATATAGAGCCTGGTCCCGTCGGGTGAAAGGGCGATCGGCCGGACGGGGCCGCTCTCGAAGATCATGGCGGCCGACGCGGGACCGGCCAGGAGCAAGGCCGCGACGCTCGCGAGCCAGCGCCGGGCGTGCCGCCGGTCAGGAGAGAGCTTGGGAAGTTTGGGGAAAAGTATGCGGAAACCGGGGGTATGCGCTTGGCAGCTTCGCGCAATTCGGAGGGCGAGTCAATACCGTTTTATCGCCGGGCGGGGCATCGCCCTCGGTGCGGGGCCGAGCGTGTAGCTGCCCGTGGCTGCGGAGGCGCGGAGACTTCACCCCGCAGGATTTTGTCGAGTGGGGAGCCGCCGTATCTACCAGGGGGGAGGTTTCAGTATGTGGGCGGAGTCGTTGATTTCTGCCTGGCTTGTGGATTTATCCGAGAATCAGCCTTGACAATAAGGCGGCGGACTCGCCAGAATCGCGTCCGGCCCTCCCCCTTGGCCCGTCAATTTTCGTTCGTTGTTCGTGTTTTCTGGAAAAGTAAGAGGTCCTGATGCTGCGTAGCCACCATTGGTCTGTTGTCCTTGCCACCTTCGCTTCTCTGCTGCTGCCCGTCGCCGCGCAGGCCGGGCTTTCGGGCGCCAGCGTTTCGAATGCGAGTTCGGGGAACAACTCAAACCGCATTTCCAGCGTCGGGATCGATACGGACAATTCATCGGTCCTCGAAACGCGTTATCGCTTCGGTGTGGGCGTCGACAATGGCGGCACGGGCACCAGCTCGACGACGCTGAACTCGAATTATACGATCAGCTTCACGGTAACGGCCCCGGGCGATTACCAACTTGATATCGGTGTTCGCTCGACGGATGCCCTGACTCTCAACAGCGACGGTGGAGGTTCGGCGAGCACCGATATGGGCGCGCCCAGCGGCTATGCGGTCAGCGCGGGCGAGACGGCTTCGTCGTACCCCGGTCCGGGCAGCCGTGATATCAACAACGATGGCCATTTCGTGAGCATCGCCTTGACCGAATTCGCGGCCTGCGGCGACGGCATTGTCGATGCGGCCGAGGAATGCGATGACGGCAACAACGTCGATGGCGATTGGTGTTCCGCGCTCTGTACGATCGAAGAAGGTTGCGGCAACAATCACGTCGAGATCAGCGAGAGTTGCGACGATGGCAACAACTCCGGTGGCGACGGTTGCTCGAGTCGCTGTCAGACCGAAGCGTCACAGACCAAGGATCAGCAGAAATGTATTACGATTCTGAACAACCTGGCGGTGAAGGTCGCGGCGACGCAGGGCAAGGAGAACCTGAAATGCTTGAAGAACGGCGGCAAGGACAAGCTTCCTGAGGGGCAGTCGATTGCCGCATGTCTGGAGAGCGATCCGAAAGGCAAGCTGGTGAAGATCGCCGCGAAGATCAAGGTCACTCAGGACGGTCACGTCGACGATCCGAGCAAGACGAAATGCCCCGAGACGCCGAACTTCGCCTATGCCGATGACGAGGTGATCGTCGCGGCCGTGGCGGCCGAGCAGCGCGCCTTCTTCGCGGAAATTCTCGGCGACGATGTCGATGCCGCCGCGATCGACCTGACCGACAAGGCACAGAAGAAGCTGGGCGCCTGTCAGCAGGTCCTGGTCAGGGCATCGGACAAGATCCTGCAGACGCAGCTCAAGGAATTCCTGAGCTGCAAGAAAGATGTTCTGAAGAATCGCGAGGCGCCTGCTGTTTCGGCCGAGGATCTGGAGGCCTGCTACGGCGCGATTCGCAACGACGTCAAGGGCAAGGTCGAGAAGGCACGCGTGAAGCTCGCCGATGCTGTGGGCAGAAAGTGTACGGCATTTGATCACGCGATCAGCGATGCGTTGCAGGGCGATTGCGCCGCCACCGCGGCGGATGTGGCCGACTTCTCTGAATGTGTCGTAGACGCCGGCCGCTGCGCGGCGTGCGTGATGTTCAACGCCGCCGACAACCTCGAAGAGGATTGCGACGTCTTTGACGACGGCACGGCCAACGGATCCTGTGGCGACAGCGGCGGTCCTGTTCCGTCACCGGTCGGTGCCTTCGTCGACGGCCCGATCTTCGCGCAATTCTGAAGGACCTTCCGCCGGGGGCGTTTGCGCCCTCGGCGGAAGGTTTCCCGCCTCTTCCTTCGGCACCGGCCCTGCGTCGAATCCTCTATTGTCCAACGCTGCGTTTGCGCCGATAGTTGATTCTCACGGTATTCCTCATGCTCCGATTCAAGTTTGTTTCGACTATCTTTTGGACTTTTCTTCTCGCTGGCTCTCCGGTCTTGGCCCAGGACGCGAGCATGATCGGCCGCGAAGTCGCGGTTGCGCACCACCTCGCCGATGGTGAGGCAGCGGCTCTGCCAACCGACGAACTTCTCCGCCACGGTGAGACGCTTTTCCGTGCGATGTGGACGACACAAGAAGGGGCCGCCCGCTGCGCAAGGGCGATGGTGATTTTCTCGATGAACTCGGTGGCCGACTCACATTGCAGAACGTCGGCAATTCACGGCGCACGATCAGCATGCATGGCTCCGGGTTGATCGAGATGCTCGCGCGCCAACTCACGGACGATCTGCAGGCCATCCGCGACGCGATCGCGCCGGGTGGTCAGGCCGCCTTGGTCGCGAAGGGAATCTCCTTTGGCACGCTCGCGCGCTTGGCAGACGGCTCGTGGGATACCGCTGCGGTCGACGGCCTGCCGGCGCCGGCGCTGCGCTCCTATAGTTCGAGTGATCCGCCGGATCTGATTCTTCGCCCCTTTCACCAAGCGGCGAGGAGTCGCGACTCGCGGCCGTCGCGACCGGCCGGCATCTGATTATCTCCGAACCCCTGCCAGATGGCGGCGATTGTTCGGGTAGTGCTGAGACGAATGAATGTATTCTCGGAGGTTCGCCGAACTCCAGTAGCGAATGTCTCCTTGAGATGAGGACGACCCCCCCGGCGCCACGTGGTGGGGCTCAGTGGCCGAGCCGAAAAATCGATTGTGTCGCCGGCGATCCGGCCTGCGACGCCGAACCGGACGATGAAACGGGATGCACCATTCAGCTCTCGCTCTGTCTCGGCCAGACCGATCCTCGTGCGCCCGCCTGCGTGGTGTCGCCGCTTGCTGGCGTCGAGGTGCTGCGGCCGTGCACGCGTGGTGGCCAGCCCTTCGAGCGTGAACTCGGCGCGCTTCTGCGGCACCGCATCGGTGCGGGTGGGCTTGGCCTCAGCGGCGGCTCTCCCTTCGTCAATGCGACGCCCGACTATTGTACGGCTGCTACTGCGGTGCGCGTACCGCTTCGGGAAACGGCTTCGGGGCGGCTCCGCCCCGGTCGGACGAAGGTCAAGCTCGCAGCTCGGGCAGAAGATGGACGGCGCGATGTGGATACGCTGGTCGTTCGCTGCCGTCCTCCGGCGCGCTCAAGGGGATAGCGGGCCGAGGAGAAGGGTGAGAGTTTCGCTGATCCCGGCCTGAAGAATTACGTCGGCGAGAGCGTCCATTTCGGTGCTTTCGCCGTTCAGGATGACGATCCGTGCGCCGGATTGTTTGGCTAGCGGTACGACGCCGGCAATGGGGTAGACACCGAGGGTGGTACCGATCGCCAGCAGGAGGTCGCAGCTGCGTGCGGCTTCTTCGGCGCGCATCAGGTCCTGGGTGACCAGAGCCTGGCCGAATGAGATCGTGGCTGATTTGAGAATCCCCCCACAGCTGAGGCACGGCGGGTCTTCCTCGCCTGCGTCAAGGCGCTCGATGGCATGGCGCATCGGGTGGCGCTCGGCGCAGGAGAGGCATATGACTTCCCGGATCGTGCCGTGGATCTCGACGATTTTTTCCGCTGACGAGCCCGCTTTATGGTGCAACCCATCGACGTTCTGCGTGAGCAACGTATGAAGCTTGCCCTGTTCTTCCAGTCGGACCAGCGCGCGGTGGCCGGCATTGGGTTCGCGCTCGCCTGCGAAGAGCTCAACGCGACTCCGCCAAGCGCGCTTCCGGATCTCCGTGTCCGCGACATAATGCTGGATCGTCGCCATCTTTTCGGCTTCGGGGTTCTTCGTCCACAAACCCTTCGGCCCACGGAAATCAGGAATGCCGGAATCCGTAGAGATTCCCGCCCCGGTCAAAACGACAATCTGCTGGGCTTGCGCGATCCAGCCGCGCACCTGCTCAAGGTCCGACATGCTTGCTCCCTTATCAGTTCCGGGCCGCCACGGATTGCCCCATGGGGAAGGATTGTCCCGTCACGCGAGTTGGCCGCGGAGCGTCGTGACGGCGTGGCCGCGCAGTTCGACTCGGTTGTCCCGGCAGGTGGTTTCGATCACACCGCCGCGCGGCGAGAGTTGGCGGGCGCGGATCGGGCCCGGGCCCAGGCGGTCTTCGTACCAGGGGGCAAGCGTGCAATGCGCGGAGCCGGTTGCGGGGTCCTCGTCGATGCCGGAGCGCGGGGCGAAGAAGCGTGAGACGTAGGACGCGCCGTCGGCGGCGAGGCTGGTGAGAATCGTGCCGCGCACGGGGATCTGTGCGAGCGCGCGGAAATCGGGCGTGCAGGTTAGAACCGTGGCTTCGTCGGCGACTTCGACCAATGCATCGAATGCGCTCTCGGCGCAGGCCAGCGCTTCAATACCTAGAGCCTTGAGGAGTCCCGCAGGCGGCTCGTTCCGTGCGGCCGGCTGGGCGGGGAAGTCCAGCACGATCCGGTCGCCCTCAAATGCTGCTGTGAGAAGTCCGCTGCGAGTGGAGAAGACGATCTCGTTCGCAAGCTCCTCCACCTCGCGCAGCATATGCGCGGCCGCAAGCGTGGCATGGCCACAAAGGTCGACCTCGACCTTGGGCGTGAACCAGCGTAGCTCGCGAGTCCCGTTAGGCAGTCGGCGCACGAACGCCGTCTCCGAGAGATTCATCTCAAGCGCGACGCTCTGCATCCAGGTCTCATCGGCCTCTTCGTCGAGGAGGCAGATGGCCGCGGGGTTGCCGCGAAAGGGCACGCTCGTGAAGGCATCGATTTGGTGCAGCAAGCTCATCGGGGATCAATTGTTTTCTTGAAGTGGAAGGAGGCGATCGTCAGACTTTCGCGGTGGTAGAAGCGGTGGGCGTCCTTGCGTTGCACGCCCGAGTCCAAGTGTAGCTCGCCTCGTCCCTCGTCTCGCCCGAGCGCCGTCAGGTAGTCCAGGAGCGCCTTGCCGACGCCGGTGGAACGCTCCTGTTCGGAGGTGACGAGGTCATCGACGTAGAGGTAGCGCCCGGCAAAAAGGCTCTCGATCCTGCGAAAGCCCGCACAGCCAACGACCTCGCCGTCGCGAAGCGCGCAGAGCAGGCGGTAGCCCTGGCTCTCCTGTCGCCGGATCTGCGTCAGTAGTTGGTCGGCCGACGTGAAGTGCGTGCGCAATTGCCGCACAACCTCGAATGCGGCTCGGATCTCGTCATCGCTCTCGGCAAGCGTGAGTTGAAGGGCAGGTGCGGGTGCAGGCATGGAGTTCGGGATAACACTTTGTGCGCCGGACTCGAAGAACGTTCTTGCCACGTCTGTAGAGACGGAATTCGGTACGCGTCTGCTCAAGCGACATGCAGATCGAATACTCGATGGTCGATCGGCAGGTTCCAGGTTCTGCGGCGGAGGCAAGGGGACAGAATCGGGTACACGTCCCCTCAAGGGGACAGGGCGGCTTGGATGAGGGTGCGGGTGTAGGGGGTTTGGGGGTTGGTGAAGAGGGTTTCGGTGTCGGCTTGTTCGATGATCTGGCCGTCTTTCATGACGGCGACGCGGTGGGACATGGCGCGGATGACGCGGAGGTCGTGGCTGATGAAGAGGTAGCTGGTGCCGTGGCGGCGTTGCAGGTCCTTGAGGAGGTCGGTGACCTGGGCCTGGACGGATACGTCCAGGGCGCTGGTGGGCTCGTCGAGGATGACCAGGCGCGGGCGCAGAATCATGGCGCGCGCGATGGCGATGCGCTGGCGCTGGCCGCCGGAGAATTCGTGTGGGTAGCGGTGGCGGAATTCCGGGTCGAGCTCGACCTCCTCGAGTGCTTCGATGACGCGGCGCTCGCGGTCTTCGGCGCTGCTGGCGAGTCCGTGAACGTCGAGGCCTTCGCCGATGATTTGCGCCACCGAGAGGCGCGGGCTGAGTGAGCCGTAGGGGTCCTGGAAGACGATTTGCGCCATGCGCCGCAAGGCCCGTCGCTCCTC
>JAYGCM010000037.1:0-13893 GCA_046583355.1 Deltaproteobacteria bacterium | reverse complement strand
CGCCCAGCACTTCGCGGTAGCGGGCGACGGCGTTTTCGCCTTCGAGCACGGACACGAAGACCGGACCCGAGGTCATGAAGGTAACGAGCTCACCGTAGAAGGGACGCTCTTTGTGGACGGCGTAGAAGCTCCGGGCCTGCTCGGTCGACATCTGCAGATAGCGTCCGGCGAGAACCTTGAGGCCGCCCTCTTCGATGCGGGCGATGACCTTGCCGATGCCATGCTTGGCGACGGCGTCGGGCTTCACGATGGAGAAAGTACGTTCGATAGCCATTTTTCTTCTTTCCTGTTGTGGTTCAGCCGCCGAGTACGGCCTGCATCGTCACACCGAGTTCCGCCGGTGTCGGCGATACGCGAATGCCCGCGGCTTCCATGGCGGCGATCTTGTCGGCCGCCGTGCCCTTGCCACCCGAGATGATCGCACCAGCATGGCCCATGCGCTTGCCCGGAGGAGCGGTCTGCCCGGCGATGAAGCCGGCGACGGGCTTTTTCATTTCACGTTGGACGTAGTCGGCGGCCTCTTCTTCGGCCGTACCGCCGATCTCGCCAATCATGATGACGCCATCGGTGCCGGGGTCCGCATTGAACATTTCGAGAACGTCAATGAAGCCGGTGCCATTGACCGGGTCCCCGCCAATGCCGACGCAAGTCGATTGGCCGATGCCCAACTCCGTGAGCTGATGCACGGCCTCGTAGGTGAGTGTACCCGAACGCGAGATCACACCGATCTTGCCGGGTTTATGAATATAGCCCGGCATGATGCCGATCTTGGCTTCGCCCGGCGTGATCAGGCCCGGACAATTCGGCCCGACCAGGCGCGTATGGCTGCTGCGCAGGTAGCGTTTCACGCGGACCATATCGAGAACCGGAATGCCTTCGGTGATGCAGATCACCAACTCGACACCGGCGTCGGCCGCCTCGAGAATCGCGTCGGCCGCAAAGGGCGGCGGGACGTAGATCACGCTGACATTGCAGCCCGTCTTCTCGCGCGCCTCGCCGACCGTGTCGTAGACGGGGATGCCTTCGAAGTCGGTTCCGCCCTTGCCCGGCGTCACGCCGGCGACCATCTGCGTGCCGTATTCCTTGCAGGTACGCGTGTGAAATTGCCCCGTCGCACCCGTGATGCCCTGGGTGACGACCTTGCTGTCTTTTCCGACCAGAATACTCATTGTCGTTCTCCGGGACTCAAACGGCGGCCGCGACGGCCTTGCGCGCACCGTCGAGCATATCGACAGCGGTGATGATATTCAGGCCGGACTCCGCGAGGATCGCCCTGCCCTTGTCGACGTTGGTGCCTTCCATACGGACCACCAAGGGTACCGTGAGGCCAAGCTCTTTGGCCGCAGCCACCACGCCTTCGGCCAGCACATCACATTTCATGATGCCACCGAATATATTGATAAATACCGCCTTGACCGTATCGTCCGTGAGGATGATCTTGAACGCGGCTGCAACCTTGGCCGCATCTGCGCCGCCCCCGACATCCAGGAAGTTGGCGGGTCGCCCGCCGGCGTATGAGATCGTATCCATTGTCGCCATCGCCAGGCCGGCACCGTTGACCATGCAGCCGATATTACCGTCGAGCGCAATATAAGCGAGGTCGAATTCCTGTGCCTGACGTTCGCGCGGATCTTCTTCATCCGGGTCGCGCAATTCACGCACATCCGCGTGGCGGAAGAGCGCGTTGTCGTCAAAGCCCATCTTCGCGTCCAGCGCGATGAGGTCGC
Source organism: Deltaproteobacteria bacterium (assembly GCA_046583355.1). GTDB lineage: Bacteria > Desulfobacterota > Binatia > UBA12015 > UBA12015 > UBA12015. The sequence continues at coordinate 12,166 of JAYGCM010000037.1, read as the reverse complement.
CGTCTTCGGTCACGACCAGCGGGTTGATCTCGACCAGCGCCGCATCGGTTGCGACAACCGCGTCGTAGAGTCCCTTGAGCAGCTTGGCGAATTTGCCGAAGCTTTTGGGCGCCAGGCCGAGTGCATGGCCGAGCTTGCGTGCCTGGAAGGCCTGGAAGCCGACCTCGGGAAGAATCGGCTCGCGCAGAATCTTCTCCGGTGACTTCGCGGCAACTTCCTCGATCTCCATGCCGCCTTCGCTCGACGCCATGATGGTCAGCAGACTCGACTCGCGGTCCAGCGTGATGCCCAGGTAGAGTTCGCGCGCGATCTTGCAGCCCTGCTCGACGAAGATACGTTTTACAACGCGCCCCTCCGGACCGGTCTGGTGTGTCACCAATGCCTTGCCGAGAAGGCCGCGGGCATATTCCTCAGCCTCGGCCGCACTCTGAACCAACTTCACGCCGCCGGCCTTGCCGCGGCCACCGGCATGGATCTGCGCCTTCACCACCCAGGGTGCACCGCCACCGAGCTCTTCTACGGCCTTGGCCGCCCCTTCGGGCGAATCGGTTGCGCGCCCGTCGAGCGTCGCGACGCCATAGCGTCGGAGAATCTCCTTGGCCTGAAACTCGTGAATATTCATACTTCGACTGACTCCTCGCCAGGTCCGTGCATTAGCTGCACAAACAGGCTGATGAAGTTCGCATAGGCGGAGCTAATCTGCCACTTTTCCCGGCGCGGGGGCTCCCACAACCTCTTGCACAATCCAGCCCGGACGCGCTTTGACCTCCAGGTAGGTCCGGCCGATATAGGCGCTCAGAACATAGAGGCAAACCAGATTCACCGAGCTTGTGCCGAGTACCGCCAGGCAGATCGCGAGCCCCCACCAATCGATTGGGTCGAGGTCGCCAGCCAACGCACCGGTGGCGATCAGCCCCATGCCCATCAGAAGTGTGAGCACGGCCGTACTGATCAATGCGAATTGCACGATGCGCAGGGGCCGCACACTCATCGATGCGATGCCGTCGGTCGCGAGCTGGTAGAGCCGGATCCAATCGTATTTGCTCTGGCCGAAAGCCCGCGCCGCGCGATCGTAAGTTACCGCCGTCTGCCGGAAGCCGACCCAGGTCCGCAGCCCGCGCAGGAAGCGAAGCTGCTCGGGCAACGACTCCATCGCATCGACGACCTTGCGATCGAGCAGAGCAAAGTCCCCGCTATCGACTGGCACATCGACCTCGGAGAGGAATCGGTAGAGTCGGTAGAAGAGATGGTAGGCGGCGCGTTTCGCCACACCCTCCTTGCGGTTACGCCGCACGGCATAGACGACATCGGCGCCCGCGCGCCACGCATCGACCATCTCAAGCACCACCTCGGGAGGATCCTGGAGATCCGCGTCCATCACAGCAACCAAAGCCGCCCCGGAATAGCTGAGCCCTGCCGAGACCGCCGCCTGATGGCCGAAATTGCGCGAGAAGCGGTAGAGAGTCGCGGGGAATCCGCCGCGAATCGCGTCCGCGGCGATCGCCGCACTGCCATCTTTGCTTCCGTCATCGACTAAAATGATCCGGACAGAGGAAAGCCCATGCGCCGTGCAAGCGGCCTCATCAAAGACGCGACGCAGGCGCTCGAAGAGCACGGGCAATGCCGCCGCCTCGTCGTAGAAGGGGACCACGATCTCGAGAGCGACCGCAGCCTCGTGTTCCACCGCCGCCGGGAAATCCAATTCCGCCATGCGACTCAAATACATCCGCGAGCCGCGCGGAACAATAGAGCGTGTAGACGCAAAAGGTCAACGCAAGCGTCGCGCATGGTGCAGCGCACCGCGAACGACGGCGAAACCGGGGTCTTCGGCAATCGGGATCGGGAAGCGCCGCAACGTCGGGTTCGCGTCCACCGCGGCGCGAAAACCGGGTTCGGCGAGAAACCCGCCGAGCAGAACCATGGAGGCCGCCCCATGTGTCATCAACTCGGCCAGCGCCAGGCGCACGGCATTCTGGACCACCAGAGCGACCAGAGCCGCGAGGAGATCTTCATGGCGAACTTCGGCGGCCGGCGAGCGCCCGATCCGGCCGAAATGCGCGGCCGTTGCCTCGGCAGGTACCGGCCCCGCCGCCCCGCCGATGATATCACCGACCGTGAGATCGCAGGCGCTGGTATCGCCGCGCGCCGCCAGTCGCCCGTATTCGGCGATATCGGCTGGACCCACCAGAAGGCGCGCAAGGCCCAGGACCGTGCCACCACCGATGCCACTGCCGAGCAGGCGAGTGGCGCTACCGTCTGCATTTGCCAGCACGATCGCGGTTCCCGTGCCGATGCTCACGACGATGGAAGGCAAGGAGGCGCCGGCCATCGCGCCGCCGGCTGCTGTCGCATCGGCTTCATCGATGGCGACCAGCGGCAAGCCGCCCAAGGCTGCAGGCAAGCTCGCCGTGCGTCCGCCGGTGACCACGAGATGATCGAGCGCGCCGGCATCCGGGCAACCCGCGGCCGCGAGCACCGCGGCAACATCGGCAAGCGCCGGCCGCGCTACGCTCGCAAGGGTAGCGAGGCGTTCCGAACCGTCGTCCGCGACAACGACGACATTGGTCAGAGTGCCGCCGAAATCGATCGCTGCCTCCAACATAGAAGGGCTCTATTCGGCGAGAACCTTATCGAGGGCTCCAACCAAGGCCTCGACGTGGCTGGCCGACACAGCGACCTCGGCCTTCTCACTCTCGGAGAGCGGTACCTCGATGACTCTCTCGACGCCGCCGGCGCCAATCTGCACGGGAACGCCCATGTAGATTCCGTTCAGCCCGTACTCGCCTTCGAGGTAGGCCGCGCACGGAAGAACTTCCTTCTTGTCGCCCAAGAACGACTCGGCCATGCGAATGGCCGCCGACGCCGGCGAGTAGAAAGCCGAACCGGTTTTGAGCAGAGCGACGATCTCGCCACCCGCCTTGCGAGTGCGCGCTTCGATCTCGGCCAGCCGTTCGGCCGACATGAGGTCGGCAACCGGCACACCGCCGCACGTCGTCGCGGAACGGATGGGGACCATATCGTCGCCGTGGCCGCCCAGGACCATGGCCTGAACGCTTTGCACCGAAACGCCGAGTTCCATGGCGAGAAAGGTGCGGTAACGCGCCGAGTCGAGCACGCCGGCCATGCCGACAACCCGCTCTTTGGGGAAGCCCGTGACGCGCTTCATCAGGGTCACCATCGCGTCGAGCGGGTTGGTGATCACGATGATGAAGCAATCCGGGGCATGCTTCGCGATGCCGCCAGCAACCTCGGTGATGATCTTGGCATTGATGCCGAGAAGATCGTCACGGCTCATGCCGGGCTTGCGGGCCAGGCCGGCGGTGACGATACAGACGTCGGCACCGGCGATATCCGCGATGTCGTTGGTGCCCGAGATGGAGATATCGAAGCCGTCGATCGGCCCCGACTCCGTCATATCGAGGGCTTTGCCCTGCGGCACTCCCTCCGCAACGTCATAGAGCACGACATCGGCGAGCTGCCGAAGCGCACAAAGGTGCCCCATAGTCGCGCCGATATTACCGGCGCCAATCAAAACGATCTTCTTGCGTGCCATTGCAGCGGTCTAACGAGAAGCGTTGCGCTTCGCCAATTGAAGGTCTGGCCGATCAGCCGGCCTGCGCCTCGGCCGGACCTCCAGCGTTGACCCCGCCCCGCAGCCCGCCTAAGCTGATCGCCGTGCGACGACCAAGCGATTCGACCGGCGTAACCCTCCTGGGCCTGGCTCTGCTGAGCCAACTGACCTTGGCTGGCTGCGGTGGGAGCAATATCTGTCTCGGCTGCGATCCAGATGCCACGCCTACGCCGAATCCTGCCAATAGCGTCACCGTCGACGGCGACTTTTTCACGGTCATTCCCGATACCTTGCTCAACGAACTCGTGGTGCTCGCCTGCAGCAATCGGCCCGTGGAAACCGCACCGCTCGATTGCGGCGGGCGCAGTGCGCAACCCGATGGCGACGGCGAATTCTCGATCGCAAAGGTCACCGAAGGCGCACTCGAAATTTTCGTCTACCGCCACATGGACACCGATCAGATTGCGGAACTCGAAGATCCAACCAACCAACTCGGCGATATACGCTCAGGCGAGACGGCCGAGATCCAATCCATCACGGCCAACTTCAACACGGGAATCGCGACCGCCCTGCATATCGATGTCGGCACCACGCCGACGCCGACCCCGACGCCCGCCCCCAGCGCCACCCCGGAGGACTGAGAGCGTCGGCCGCCATGCGGATCAGCGACCGCGCTGCGCCAGCAGCCGGCGCGCCGCCTGCTGGATCACGCCGGGAATGTTCCGGCTGCGCGCGAGCTTTTGCACATCGCGCTCGCGCAAGCCGCCCAGCAGCGCGAGCGAGACAGTCAATGGCGTTTTGGGGTTCAATACCAGGGCCTGGCGGATCGAGTATTGCCGGACCCACTCGCGCTGCGCGGCAATCCGCCGCAGCAGATCACCCTGAACGCTGCGGCTCTTCGCGATATTCAGAACCTCTTCCACGGTGATGCGGGGGTTTTTCAATACCGCCCCCTGCACCAGCTTCACCGGGTCGCGGGCCAGGACATTGCGCGCCTCGTGGTTGCCGCGCAGGGCCGCCTTCAAGCGCTCGGGCACGGGCATGCGCCGGATCCGCGTTGTCAGAGCCTCACGCCTGACCACCGGCACCGATGGATCTTGCGTCGCGGGCGCCTCCTCGGTCAACTCCCCGTCGAGCACGATCGAGTCCCGACCTTCGAGGATGGCCTCGACCTCGGCATCCTCCGGATCGCCGCCGCTCATGAAGCGGCGCCCCACGGGACCTTGGCGGGCACCACCTTCACGCGCAACAAGCGGTCAGGCTCATTCGCCCCCATGCCCTCTTGCCTCCCGGTTACGATCGTAGATCATCCGGAGGCCCTCGAGGGTGAGAAATTCGTCGACGTAGCTGATTTTTGTCGATTCGCCGGCAATCAGCTCGGCAAAACCGCCCGTGGCAGCCACCTCCGCTTTGCGCCCCAGCTCCTTCTCGATCCGCTCGACGACGCCGTCGACCATCGCGACATAGCCGTAGAAAATACCGGATTGAATGGAGTTGATGGTATTGCGGCCCACGACGCGCGGCGGCTTCACCATTTCCACGGCCTGCAATTTCGCGGTGCGAGCAAAGAGAGCGTCAAGCGAGATACCGAGCCCCGGCGCGATCACGCCACCGAGGTACTCACCCTTCTCGCTTACGACATCAAAGGTGGTGGCGGTGCCGAAATCGACGATGATGCAGAAATCGCGCACGCGCTCATAGCCGGCAACCGCATTCACGATTCGGTCGGCGCCCACCTCGCGCGGATTGTCGTAGAGAATCGGCATTCCGGTTTTTACGCCAGGGCCGACGTAGATCGGCTGCTTACCGAAAGTATCGCGACAGGTTGTCTCGATGACCGCTTGCATCGGCGGTACGACATTCGCCACGATGATGCCTTCGATCTCGGTCGGCTTGACGCCGGCCATGCGCGTCAAATTCCAGACGAAAACACTATATTCGTCGGCCGTGCGAGTATGCTCAGTGAGCACCCGCCAATGACGGCGCAATTTCTTGCCGTCAAAGAGCCCGAGCACTGTATGGGTATTGCCTACATCGATCGCGAGAAGCATGACCTTTCATGCCTAGGAGGTAGGACCGAAAAGTGCAATGCCCACGCGAGTGCTGAATTTCGCCCCTTAATCGCGCGCAAGCGTATCGTAGTTTGCGGCCAGGGTCACTTCCCCGGCATGGACGGCGACACGGCCACGCGCCGTGTCCAGCAATAACGCACCGGCATCGTCGACCCCCGCGACCCGTCCGCGCGGTGCCGCGCCGCCCGTGACCTTCACCTCTCGGCCCTGCAGGATATGGAGGGCCTCGTAATCGGCCCGAAGCACCGCAAAGCCGCCTTGCCGAAATGCGTCCAACCGACTCGCCAAGGCGCCGGCCAGGCATTCGACAAAATGCGTCCGATCCATCTCCTGCCCCGATTCGATCGCCAGGCTGGTCGCCCGACCAACCAGATCCGGCGCGATCTCCGTAGGTTGCAGATTGAGATTCACACCGATGCCGACCACGACGAACGCCACCCCGGACGGGCCGGTTTCCATTTCGGTCAGAATGCCGGCGGCCTTCCGCCCGGAGAAAAGAATATCATTGGGCCATTTGATTCCCGCACCGACCACGCCACAGGCAAGTGCAGCATCGACCACCGCCAGAGCCGCGACCAGAGTGATGGGTGGTACGGCGGCCGGCTCCAACGTGGGACGCAGCAGGAAGGATCCATAAAAATTGCGCCGCGCCGGAGACTCCCAAACCCTCCCCTGGCGACCGCGCCCGGCACTCTGGTGCTCGGCCACAATCAGCGCAATGGCGGCCGCATCCGCGCGGCCGAGTTCAGCGGCGCGCCGATTGGTCGAGTCGATGGTCTCATGATGCTCGACCGAGGCCAGCAGATCCGAGTCGACGAGCGCCACGCGCAAAGCCGCAGCATCGATCGGCAAGCCCTGACTCATCGGCGCTTGCGCATCTCGAGGTCAAGACCGATATCGATGGCCGGTGCCGAATGAGTCAACCGACCAATCGAGAGGAGCTCCGCCCCGGCCTCGGCGTATTCGCGTACCCGCTCGATCGTGAGCCCGCCGGAGACTTCCACCACGGCGCGCCCCGCGATCACTTCGCAACAGCGGGCGACCTGTCCCGGCGTCATATTATCCAGCAGAACGATATCGGCGCCTGCCGCCAAAGCCTCACGGACCTGACTCAGCTGATCGCATTCGATCTCGACCTTGAGTCCGTGTGGCACAGCCGCGCGCGCGCGCGTCACGGCAGCCCGCACGGATCCGGCACCGACAATATGGTTGTCCTTGATCAGCACGCCATCATCGAGACCGAAGCGATGGTTCGTGCCGCCGCCGCAACGCACGGCGTATTTCTGCAGAAGCCGGAGGCCGGGAATCGTCTTGCGCGTGTCGAGGATTTTCGCGCCCGTGCCCTTTACGGCATCCACGAAGGTGCGCGTAAGGGTCGCCGTTCCCGAGAGGGTCTGCAGGAGGTTCAGCAGGACACGCTCGCCCGCGAGCATGGCGCGCAGCGGACCGTCGAGCTCCGCGATGGTGCGCCCGGCCGCAGCGCGCTTTCCCTCGGCCACCCGCGCCCGAACCCGCACCGGCGGCTGGTCCGCCGCCAACTCGGCAAAGATCAACTCGGCCAAGGGCAACCCGGCGACCACGGCAGACTCGCGCAGCACCAGCTTGCCTTTGGCGCGGGCCGTGGCCGGAATCGTCGCCGCCGAGGTCACGTCGCCGCGACCGAGATCCTCACGCAGAGCCGCCGCAACCAAACGACGCGTCGCGGCCGAGGCAAAGGGATCTGGCACTCCAGTAGTAACGGCCATCTAGGCATCCACCTCGGCCAGGCGCTCCAAGGCGCTCTCGAGCAAGCCCTGCTCGGCACGCAATTCCTCAAGCTTGCCATGTTCTTTGGCAACGACCTCGGCCGGCGCACGCGCCAGGAAAGACTCGTTGCCAAGTTTTTTCTCGATGCGCCCGAGCTCTTTCGCCAATTTGCCACGCGTCTTCTCCAGACGGCTCCGCTCGGCTTCGACATCGATCAGGCCGGCCAATGGGACGAAAATCTCGACGCCAGCGGCCGCAGCCACAGCGGCGCCACGCGGACGCTCACCCTCGGCCAGCCATTGCAAAGAATCAATCCGCGCCAGGTTTCCGATCTCGGCGGCCAACTCGCGGACGGCCGCGGTGCTGGCGGCGGCGCCGCCGATCGACGCGGCAATCCGGCGCGAAGGCGCCACTCCCAACTCCGAGCGAATGCTGCGAATCGCACGCACCACCGCAATCAAGCGCTCCCCCGCCGCCTCGGCTGCTTCGTCACGGACAAAGTCTTCGGCCCGCGGCATGGCGGCAAAGACCATACTCTCCGGTGTCGCCTCGGTGCGCGGCAGCGAGCGCCACAACTCTTCGGTCACAAAAGGCATGGTCGGGTGCAGCAGCCGCAGCGCCGCGTCGAGCACCTCGACCAAAGTACGTTGCGTCGCCGCGCGGCGCGCTACGTCGTCGCCCATCAGCGCTGGCTTCGCGAGTTCGAGATACCAATCGCAGTATTCGTTCCAGAAGAAGCGATAGAGCGCCGTAGAGATATCGTTGAAGCGATAGAGGCGGACAGCTTCGCGTACTTCCTCGATCACCCGCGAGAGACGCGCCCGAATCCATTTCCCGGCAAGGTCGTCCTCGCCGGCATCATGGGCGGGGTCGAAATCCTCCAGGTTCATATGAACGAAGCGCGCGGCATTCCAGATCTTGTTGGCAAACGCCCGGTTGCCCTCGATGCGGTCGACCGAGAGGCGAATATCGCGGCCCAGGGCCGTCTGCGAGACCAACGTAAAGCGCAGAGCATCGGTGCCGTATTGCGCCAGGAGCTCGAGCGGGTCGCGCACATTGCCCTTCGATTTGCTCATCTTGGCGCCGAATTCGTCGCGCACCAGGCCATGCACGTAGACGTCGCGGAAGGGAACCTCGCCGGTGAAACGAAGCCCGAACATCATCATGCGCGCGACCCAGAAGAAAAGGATATCGAAACCGGTGACCAGCACCGAAGTCGGATAATACTTCGCCATTTCGGGCGTCTTATCGGGCCAGCCCATGGTCGAGAAGGGCCATAGACCCGAGGAGAACCAGGTATCGAGGACATCTTCGTCCTGGCGCAGCGAGCCGCCACAATCGGGGCACGCGGCAGGCGCCTCCAGAGCGACCAGGGGGTCGTTATCCGGGCAGGCATCGCAATACCAGGCGGGAATCCGGTGGCCCCACCAGAGCTGGCGCGAGATGCACCAATCGCGAATATTTTCGAGCCAGGCGAAATAAGTCTTGGACCAATGCGCCGGATGGAAGGTCGTTCGGCCATCGCGCACGGCCTGCATGGCCGGCTCGGCGAGTTCGGCAACCGACACGAACCATTGGGTCGAGAGCAAGGGCTCGACAATTTCGTGGCAGCGGTAACAAGTCCCCACGGCGTGGGGATGGTCTTCGGTCGCCACCAATTCGCCCGACGCGCCAAGAGCCTCGACCACGGCCGCGCGGCATTCAGCGCGGTCCTGGCCTTTGAAACGTCCGGCCGCTTCGTTCATGCGACCCTGCTCGTCAATCACGGCAATGGCCTCAAGATCGTGGCGCTGCCCCATCTCGAAATCGCTGAAATCATGGGCCGGCGTGATCTTCACCGCGCCCGTACCAAATTCGCGATCGACCTGATCGTCGGCGATCACCGGGATCTCCCGACCGACCAGCGGCAAGACCAGCATCTTGCCGACGAGCGCCGCGTAGCGTTCGTCGTCCGGGTGGACCGCAACCGCCGTGTCGCCGAGCATTGTCTCAGGGCGCGTGGTCGCCACCACAATTCCGGGGCCGCCATCGCTCGCCGGGTAGCGCAGATGCCAGAGGCTGCCCTTCTCGTCGCGGTGCTCGACCTCAATATCGGAGAGCGCCGTGCCGCAACGGCAACACCAATTGATCAGGCGCCGGCCGCGATAGATCAGACCATCTTGGTGCAGGCGCACGAAGACCTCGCGCACCGAGCGCGAGAGTCCCTCGTCCATCGTAAAGCGCTCGCGAGACCAATCGCAGGCCGCGCCAAGCCGCTGCAATTGCGCGACGATATAAGGACCGACCTCGCCCTTCCACGCAAAGGTCTTCTCCAGGAAAGCCTCCCGGCCGATCGCGTGACGGTCGAGCCCGTCTTCGGCCAGCTTCCGCTCGACCACATTCTGGGTCGCGATGGAGGCATGGTCGGTGCCGGGGATCCAAAGCGTATTGGCGCCGTCCATCTTATGGAAGCGGATCAGCAGATCCTGCAAGGTATTGTTCAACGCATGGCCCAGATGCAGCCGACCGGTGATATTCGGCGGCGGAATCACAATCGAGAAGGGCTCGCCTTCTGCTTCCGGATCAGCCTCGAAGATCTTCTGATCGATCCAGGTGCGCGCCCAGCGTTCCTCTACTTCTTGCGGTTCGTAGGCCTTTGCCAGCTCGGTCGACATCGTCTGAATCGCTAGCAATGGCCGGTTTTCGGCGCCAATTCACCGGCGCACGCGTCCGGCCCGCAAGAGTGCGCCCGTCACCGCCCCGGTTGGGACGACTTCTGCTGCTCAAGCGGGAGATCGGCTGCCTAAATAATCAGCAGTTGCTGATTCGGACGGCAGCACCACGAGCGACAGCGCCCAAATCCATTCGATTTGTAGGCAATTTCGCCCGGCACGCTGGTTGCAAATAGCTTCCCGCAACGAAGCCCGGATCATTCCGGCGAGCCCAGCAGGAGGAAAAGTTGAAGAAAATCGAAGCCATTATCAAACCGTTCAAGCTCGACGAGGTGAAAGAAGCCTTGTCCAAGGAGGGCGTCGAAGGGATGACCGTCTCGGAGGTCAAAGGCTTCGGTCGCCAACGGGGCCACAGCGAACTCTACCGCGGCGCCGAATATGTCGTCGACTTCCTTCCCAAGGTCAAGCTTGAAATTCTCGTCGCCGACGGGAAAGTGAAAAGCGTGACCGAGACCATCACGGCGGCAGCCTCAACCGGCCGGATCGGCGACGGCAAGATCTTCATCCTGCCGGTCGATGATGTGGTCCGCATTCGCACGGGTGAGACCGGCGAGAGCGCAATTTAGTCAGCACGCAAGGAAGGACATCATGAAATTCCGTAAATCCACAATCGGGCGCCTGGCATTCGGCGCTGCATTGCTTCTCCCCGCAGTCGCGGGCGCCGAGGAGACCGAGTCGGTCTCTATGGGCGTCTTCGTCGCCAACAACGTCTGGATGATGGTCTGCACCGCCTTGGTGTTCATCATGCACCTCGGCTTCGCTTCGGTGGAGACCGGCCTCACCCGGGCCAAGAACGCGACCAATATCCTCTTCAAGAACGTATTCGTGATCTGCAGCGGCTTGATCACTTATTATATTCTTGGCTTCAATCTCATGTACCCCGGCGATTTCAACGGCTTCCTCGGCTTTGCCGGCTTTGGCCTCAGCGCCGGCTTCGACGCCGGAGCACAAACGGCCGCCTACGCAGGCGGCGGCTACACTTATTGGACCGACTTCATCTTCCAGGGAATGTTCGCCGCGACTTGTGCGACGATCGTCTCCGGTGCGGTGGCCGAACGCATCAAGCTGCCCGCCTTCATGATATTCGCGGTCATCTTCGTCGCCTTCATCTACCCGATCGCCGGCTCCTGGAAATGGGGCGGCGGCTGGCTCGACCAGTTGGGCTTCTACGATTTCGCTGGCTCCACGCTGGTTCATAGCGTCGGTGGCTGGGGTGCCCTGGTGGGCGCATGGATGCTCGGCGGACGACTCGGCAAATTCGGCCCCGACGGCCGCCTGACGCCGATTCCGGGCAGTAATATGCCGATGGCGACCATCGGCGTCTTCCTCCTCTGGCTTGGCTGGTTCGGCTTCAACGGCGGCTCGGTCCTCTCGGCCGACCCCGCACTCACCTCCTTGGTGCTCGTCACCACCTGCCTCGCGGCTGCCGCGGGCGGCTTGGGTGCGATGGTCGCCTATACATTCGTGTCGACCAAACCCGACCTCTCGATGTTGCTGAACGGCATCCTCGCCGGGCTGGTCGGTGTAACCGCTGGTGCCGATGTGGTGACGCCGTTCTCTGCCATCATCATCGGCGGACTTGCCGGTGGCTTGGTCGTGGGCTCGGTGCTCTTCTTCGACCGTATTCGTATCGACGACCCCGTTGGTGCCATCTCGGTCCATCTCGTCTGCGGCATCTGGGGCACCTTGGCTGTCGGCATCTTCTCGACCAACCCCGACCATAGCTTCGTGACGCAACTGATCGGCGTCGGTGCCTACGCGGCCTTCACCCTGGTCTGCGTCTTCGTGGTCTTCGGTGCGATCAATCTGACCATGGGGCTGCGGGTATCCGAGGAAGAAGAACTCGGCGGCCTCGATATCGGCGAGCACGGCATGCATGCCTACGACCTGCATACTACCGGCGCGAATCTGGACGCGCCGCTCGGCCTGAGCCGCCCCAGCTAGGCGGGAAAGCTCTGGCTCGGCGGCCTCCTCCCCCGAGGCCGCGAGCCAGAAAAGGCCCTGCACGGAAACCCGTGCAGGGCCTTTTTTCGTTGCGGTCCGGATCGCGCTGGCGCCGCTGAATC
>JAYGCM010000035.1:0-3593 GCA_046583355.1 Deltaproteobacteria bacterium | reverse complement strand
CTGTCCTGCGCCCGAGATTCAGGCGCGGCGATCGACGGAAACGAAAAAGCCCCCGGACCTACTATGGATTCCGGGGGCTTGATCAGAGTGCGCCCTGAGGGATTCGAACCCCCGGCCTTCTGGTCCGTAGCCAGACGCTCTATCCAGCTGAGCTAAGGGCGCATGCGCTGCGTGCGTTGGAAGATGTAGTGATCCGCTCCCATCATGTAAAGACTGCCGCCCGAAAACCTCTGTGTTCGCGGGAGGCCTTGTGGCCTTGCGGCCGCCGCCACGGCGGTGAGTTCGAAGCCCTGGCTTTGGCTTACGCCTCAAGGCGCACAACCTCGTTGCGCTGCTCGCTTTCCGCCGGGGCTCGGTGGAAATGGCGCAGATTGACCGCTTCGCTAGATTATCGGTACTTTTCTGCATGATCGAGAAACGGGAAGGTTGCGACGGGAGGCCGGTGGTGGCGAAGCAAAATCTGGGAGACTCCGTGCTATGGCTTCGCGGAATCGGCAACGCGCTCGCCTTTGTCGCACTTCTGAGTTGCTGCGGTACCGGCGGCAGCAGCGCGCCCGGAGCCTTGCCCGCGCCGACGCCGGAACCAGGCTCGGGTGCTGCATTGCCGAATATCGTCGTGATCATGGGTGATGATATCGGCTGGCCGGACTACGGCTTTCAGGGAAGTCCGGCCCTCACGCCGACAATCGATCGGCTGGCCGCGGAGGGCACGGTGTTCCAGCAGATGCACCTCTCGGCGTCCGTTTGTCAGCCGACGCACCGCCATTTGCTCACCGGGCGGCATCCCATGAAGCCATGGTCGCGCGCGACGGATCCGACACTTCCAGAAATGCTTCGCGATGCCGGTTATCGGACCTGGCAGGCGGGCAAGCTCTGGGAGCGGACGGCTGAAGCATGGGGATTCGCAGAATCTGCGGGGGACGAAGAGGGGGGTATTGGGAACCAAACCGGCACCGTCAACTGGGGTCGTACGGGCTGGGACGTGGAGGCTTGCGGGCAGGCCAAGCGCGAAGAGAATTGTCCGGCGACCGCATCCTGGCGCAGATTTCTTCAGAGCAGAACCGAATCCTCCGCTCCGTTCTTTGCGCTGCTTACGCCGGAACTTCCGCACTCGCCCGTGAACCCTCCGCAGGAGTACGTCGACCTCTACCCGGGAATGGAGGATACCGTCCAGAATTATTACGCGATGCTGACGTGGCTGGATACGCTATTGGGCGCCGTCCTCACCGATCTCGACCGGCTGACCTTCGGTCGAGAGACCATCATCCTCTATTTTGCGGATAACGGCTGGAAGGCAAGCGGGGGGACCTTTCAGGGGCTGCAACCAGAAGAGGTCGGCAGCAAATCCAGCCTTCACGAATTGGGTTTTCGCAGCCCCGCCATTGTCCATGGCGCGACGATCCCCGCGGGCGTGCAAAGAAACGACCTGGTTTCGCTCGATGACCTTGTGGCGACGATCCTAGGATACGCGCATGCCACGCCGCTTGCGGGGACGGGCATCGATCTGAGTGAATATATCCAAAGCGGCGCACCCAGCCCACGCACGGAAATCGTGACCTGGTTCCGCAACCTCCGAGGCCGTATCGACGGCTATATCGTTCGAACCGACGATTGGCGTTATATTCGCGAGGAGAGCAATGGCACGCAGATGCTCTACGCGATTCCCGAAGATCCTTTCGAAGAGAATAATCGGATCGATAGCGCCGACCCCAAAGAGGTCGCACGATTTGAGGATCTGATTGAAGCCTGGGAGGCCAGCCTGCAGCAGTAGCCACCCGCTGCGGCCCGCCTCCCCTGCGGCCCGAAAACCTCTGTGTTTGTGGGAGACCTTGCGAGTACGCCGCTTGCTCAGTAAACCGAAGACCGCTGCGGTGGAGAGATGGCCGAGTGGTCGAAGGCGCTCGCCTGCTAAGCGAGTAAACGGTTTATAGCCGTTTCGAGGGTTCGAATCCCTCTCTCTCCGTTGCTGCGGCACCCGGCTTGCCGACCTCCCTCGGTCCCGGTCCCGGCCTCGGCGTCCGCAATCCGGCCCGCCCATGCAGGCCATATGCCCATCGTGCAGCCTTGCAGGGCAGCGCAATTTCTCATGCATGCGGCGTCCGCTTGAGACAGCGCCTTGCGCTCCCCGCCGGCCGCCCTCGTGCTTCGGAAACCTCAGTAAATTCAGTGGTTTTCCGGCTGCTCTCGCGAGTTTAATCGAGCTCCATACAGCGCCTTCGCGCGGGCATCCGTGCACGGCGGGCTGGCACGAGGCTTGTAGTAGTCCCTCTGCATGAACGGCATCGGCACTCCCGAAACAGACACCTTCCTTCTCGTCCTCGACGAATCTGATTTCGCCTCCGTAGGAGCCCTCCTCGGACTCCGCGCCCGCCCCGCATCCGCCTCCGACACCCGTCTCGTCGAGTCCTACCTCGAGGGAGACCTCCCCTTCGGCAATCCCAAGCAATCCCTCCTCGTCACCTCGCTGCCAAACATCCGACCCCAATGACCTGACCTTTCCCTCGCATGTTTCGTTTCCTCCCTTCCCCGTTTCCTCTGTTCCCTTTCTCCGTTCCTCCTCCACCGGATCGACCCCTCCTTCGTTTCCGTTCCGGTCGAAAGAAGCCGCTGTCCTCCGGGCAGCGGCTTCTTTCGTTTCGGCATCCCTGGTTTGCTCGATTTGCGGTGCAAGAGGGCTTGCGGGGCCGAGGAGAATTACCGAGACTATTCGTGCGGGCACCTCCGGAGGGGTGGCTGAGCGGTTGAAGGCACCGGTCTTGAAAACCGGCGGAGTTTTACGACTCTCGTGGGTTCGAATCCCACCCCCTCCGTTATCGGGAGGGGGACTCTGTCCCCCTCCCTACCGCCGCGACAAAGCCTTGGTGGTGCTCCTCCCCCAACTCGCTTCGCTCCGCCGAGCGCTTGGCCTCGCAGCCGGGGGCACGCGGTCGTGGGCGCGCTATTTTGTCGATCGCTCACTTGGCTCGCGGGGAATTGCGGTGGCGGTGGTGGTTGCGTATTGGTGGGGGGTGGCTGTGATGGATTCAGATGATGTTCTTGTAGGGGACCTGGTCGTCATTATGGCGGAGCCGGGGCCGTTTCGAGTGATTGCGGCGCACGGGGCCGATGTCGTGATCGAAGGGCCGGATGGCGCCAGCCGCAAGGTTCGGGCGGTCGCCGTTCGCAAGATCGACAACGAGCCTCCAGTTCAGCGCTGAGAGCAGGCTCCGCGGCGCCTGAGCGCCAAATACCGCGCGCCCAGGCGCGCCGGGAGGCACCGATCGACGCAGCCCAAGCGCCGTATTCTAGCGGCTCGTATGCGTCAGCGCGGGAACGCCGCGGCAACACCGCCGTCTACCGGCAGGGTCGCTCCTGTGGTCGGCGTCTCGCAGGCGGCGAAGAAAACCACCGCACGGCCGACATCGGCACCGGTGATTTTCGTGTGGAGGAGATTGCGTTTACGGTAATGCTCCTCCAACTCGCCGGGCTCAAGGCCTTTGGAGCGCGCACGGTCGGCACCGATTTCGTCCCATAGACCCGAGGTGGTTTCGCCTTCGGCGAAGACCGCGTCTGCATTGATCATATTCACGCGGATGCCTTCGGGCGCGAGCTCG
>JAYGCM010000019.1:0-72380 GCA_046583355.1 Deltaproteobacteria bacterium | reverse complement strand
TTTCCGCAACCGCGGAGATGGAACCTTTGAAGATGTGGCGGCCGCCGCGCGTGTCGACCTCGCGGGGGTGGACTCCTCCGGGCCGATCTTTGCCGATATTGATGGCGACGGCTGGCTCGACCTCCTCGTGCTGGCGAACGTCGCCGGCGGCGATGGTCTGCCTCTCCGACTTTTTCAGAATCAGGGCAATGGTCGTTTCGCGAACCGAACCAGCGCGACGGGCTTGCATTTCACGCGCGCGACCTCGTTTTCTGCGGCACTCGCGGATATCGATCGCGACGGCGACCTCGACCTCTTCGTCACGCATTGGGGCAGTTTCGGCATCGAGCCGCCGGCTGAGATGCTTTGGCGCAACGAGGGTAATTTTGTATTTACGGATATCACGGCCGAGGCAGGCTTCGGCTATCGCTTCCACCCCCAGATGTCGGGACTGGATTGGACCTTCACGCCGAACTTCGCCGATATCAACTCCGACGGCTGGCCTGACCTGCTGCTGGCGAATGATTTCGGTACCAGCCAGATCTTCCTGAATGACGGCGACGGCACCTTCACCGAGACGACATCGCCGGTGATCGACGACGAAAACGGCATGGGCGCTGCGGTCGGCGACTACGACAACGACGGCGACCTCGATTGGTTTGTCACGAGTATCTCGGACCCCCTAGGGATCCAGGAAGATAATGACGCTGTGGGCGATTCCGGCAATCGTCTCTACCAGAATCAGGGCGACGGAACCTTCGTCGACGTGACCGACACGGCGGGTGTCCGCGACGGGGATTGGGGCTGGGGGGCATCGTTCGGCGATTTGAACCTCGACGGCTGGCTCGATCTTTATATGGTGAACGGCATGGGCCAGATCGAAGATGGCCCCGGCTGGGAATATTTCATCGCCGACCCGGCCAAGCTCTGGGTCTCCGAGGGCGACGGGAGTTTCCTGGAGCGCGGCGTCTCGCTTGGTGTGGCCGACTCCCGGATGGGTCGCGGCACGGTATTTTTTGATCTCGACCGTGACGGTGATCTCGATATCTTCAACCAGAACGTGGCCGACGAGTCCGTTCTCTACCGCAACGATCTGACGGACGGGGCCCACTTTCTGGTGTTGCGGTTGATCGGCGAGGGCGCGAACCGCGAGGGCATTGGTGCCCGCGTGCGGGTGAGCACCGGCGGAACGACGCAGATGCGTGAATTGCGCAATGGCAGTGGTTTTGTGAGTGCGTCCGCGGTCGAGGCCCATTTCGGTCTTGGCGCGGCCGAAATAGTCGATACGCTTGAGATCATCTGGCCCAATGGCACGACCACGGTAGTCGAGGATATCCCGGTGGATGGTCATTATTTTGCGCGCTACCCGGGCGCGACGGTAGAGGATTGCTCGCAACCGGGCGACGCCAATCCTTGCGTGTTGGGCGGCCGCATTCGTTCGCCGATGGAATGCCTGCTCGAGATGCATGTGACGCCGCCTCCGCCCAAGGGGCGCCGCGGTGGTCCGGGGTCGAGAATCCGGTGTAGGGCGGGTGATCCCGAATGCGACGCCGACCCGTTGGATCTGACCTCTTGCAGCATCGATCTGCGCCTTTGTCCGGCGACGCGCGATCCGCGGAATTTCATCTGTTCGGCCCCGGACCTTACCTCGATCGTCATCCAGAGCCCGCGCCGGGCGGCGCCCGGCAGAGCGGATCGTGCCATGCGCGAGGGGGCCGAGGCGCTGCTCGGCAATGGTCTTGCTTCGCTGCTGCCGCATGAGGACTCGCCGTTCGTGAATCTCACGCCTGGGCGTTGCACCAGTGCCACGCGCGTGACGCTTCCGCTGCGGGAGAGATCGGCCGGGGTGTATCGCAAAAGCCGCACCCGACTGAAGATGATTACGCGTTCTGCTGATGGCCGCCGCGACGTCGACGATTTGGTCGTGCGCTGTAGCCCCGCGGCCTCCTGACCGGCTTGCCGGCGGGCTTTTTCCCGCATTGGTCTTTTTCGCTTGGATTTCGTACATCCTTTTGGATGAAATCGATTTGCAGCTTTCTTTTTGCCGCACTCTTCCTGATGATCGGGCTGCTGGGGGGGCTTCCGGCTGCTGCGGCAGCGCCGGTTGACGACGCTCGCCTGCGCGGTGCCGCGGCCGACAAGGGCAATTGGCTCACGCATGGGCGAGATTATGCCGAGCAGCGCTATAGCCCACTGGAGCAGCTCAACCAGGACACCGTGCGTGGCCTGGTGCGTGTTTGGGAATACGATACGCGGCTGGATCGGGGCCATGAGGCGACGCCGATTGTCGCCGATGGCGTGATGTATGCCACCGGGTCCTGGAGCGTCGTATTTGCGCTTGATGCGAGCAATGGTGAAGAGCTTTGGCGCTTCGACCCCGAGGTGCCCAAGGAGGTCGCGATCAAGGCCTGCTGCGATGTGGTGAACCGCGGCGTCGCGCTCTATGACGGCAAGGTCTATGTCGGCACGCTTGACGGTCGGCTGATTGCGCTGGATGCGAAAACCGGCAAACCCGTATGGTCGGTTCAGACGACCAACCCGAACAAGGCCTATACGATCACGGGCGCGCCGCGAGTCGTCAAGGGGCGTGTGATCATCGGTAACGGTGGTGCCGAGATCGGCGTGCGCGGCTTTGTTGCGGCCTACGACGCGCAGACCGGCAAGCGTGCCTGGCAGACTTTCACGGTGCCGGGCAACCCGGCCGAGGGTTTCGAGTCTGAGGCGATGGCCGAGGCGGCCAAAACCTGGACGGGGGAATGGTGGAAGCTCGGCGGCGGCGGCACGGTCTGGGATTCCATGGCTTACGATCCAGAACTGAACCTTCTTTATATCGGCACCGGCAATGGTTCGCCCTGGTCGAAATACGAGCGCTCTCCTGACGGCGGCGATAATCTTTATTTGTCCTCGATGCTCGCACTCGACCCCGATACCGGCGAGCTGAAATGGCATTTCCAGACAACGCCGGGTGATACGTGGGACTTCACGTCAACCCAGCAAATGATTCTCGCCGACCTCAAGATCGGCGGGAAGGACCGCAAGGTCATCATGCAGGCGCCGAAGAACGGCTTTTTCTGGGTGCTCGACCGTGCGACCGGCGAGTTCATTTCGGCAAATAACTACGTCGAGGTGACCTGGGCGGACGGCGTAGACGAGAAGGGCCGCCCGATCCAGAACGGCTCTGCGGAATGGAAAGACAAGCTCGCGCTGGTGAAACCCTCGCCCTTCGGTGGGCATAATTGGCAGTCGATGTCCTTCAACCCGCAGACCGGCCTGGTCTATATTCCGGCGCAGGAAATCCTTGGCGCCTTTGTTCCCGAACGCCGCCCTCGCTATTCCAGCGAGCATTTCAACACGGGCTCGGACAATAAGGTCTTCGCGACGGTGATGCGCGAGGTCGTGGGCGGCAGTCTGCTGGCATGGGATCCGATCAAGCAAGAGGCCGCTTGGAGCCATCCCTACGCGATGCCCTGGAATGGTGGCACGCTGACGACGGCTGGCAACCTGGTCTTTCAGGGTACCGCCGATGGTCGCTTCCTCGCCTTGAATGCCACCACCGGACTCAAGCTCTGGGAGTATCATCTCGGCGAGGGCGTGATCGCTGCGCCCATCACTTATGAAGTGGACGGCGTACAATATGTGACCATCGTGGCGGGCTGGGGAGGGGCGTTCGCGCTCGTCGGTGGCGAGACCGCGAAGCAGGGCGGTGGTGGCGACGGCGGCAAGGTGGTGACCTTCGCTCTCTTTGATCTTCCGATCACTCCTGCCTTCGTCGAAGCGATGCTGGCCGGGCGACCGAAATCCGATGCGGCAGGCCAGGATTTGTATCTGCAATGGTGCGCCCGCTGCCACGGTGTCGGTGCGATCGGTAGCGGGCCGGTACCGGATTTGCGGCATTCTTCGCCTGATATGAAGACGGCTCTTTTCGATATCGTGAAGAAAGGGATGCGGGGTGCCGGCATGCCGGGCTTTGAGGGGATCCTCAGCGACGACGAAATTCGCTCGATCGAAGCCTGGGTAAGAGGGCGGCCCGACTCCTTCGCATTGCCGCTTCCCGTGCAACTCAAGGCGATGGAAGAGTGAAGGTTTCGGCGATGATCCCGCCGGCCGCTTGAACGAATAGGCTTGAACGAATAGGAAAGACGAATGGTTTTTCGAGTACGTCCGGACACAGATGCCGAGGATTCGCAGCTGCGGACAACCTATGCGCGTCGCGAGTTGAGCGTCGATGTGCCGAAATTCAATTTGCCGGACAAGGGCATGGCGGCCGATTCTGCGTACAATCTGATTCACGACGAGCTGATGCTCGACGGCTCGGCGCGCCTGAATCTGGCTACTTTCGTCACGACCTGGATGGAGCCGACTGCCGAAAAACTCATGGCAGAGACTCTCGACAAGAATCTCATCGACAAAGACGAGTATCCGGCCGCGGCCAAGATCGAAGAGCGTTGCGTCAATATCCTTTCGAACCTCTTTCACGCGCCCGAGACCGGCGTGGGCGCCTCGGCCGTTGGCTCGAGCGAAGCCGTGATGCTGGCCGGCATGGCGTTCAAATGGAATTGGCGCGACCGCATGCGGGCGGCCGGCAAGAGCACGGAGAAGCCGAACCTCATCATGGGCAATAACGTCCAGGTGGTTTGGGAAAAGTTTTGTCGTTACTGGGAAGTGGAGCCGCGCTACGTGAAGATGGCGCCCGGCCGCTACACGATCAACGCCGAAGAGGTCATGAAACTCGTCGATGAGAATACCATCGGCGTAGTGGGTATCCTTGGTGTGACCTATACCGGAGCCTACGAGCCGATTCGGGAAGTACATGATGCCCTCGTCGAGCATCGCGACCGCACGGGCGTCGAGGTGCCGATGCATATCGACGCGGCCAGTGGCGGCTTCATCGCTCCCTTCCTTCAGCCGGATCTCGAATGGGATTTCCGCCTGCCTCTGGTGAAGTCGATCAACGTCTCCGGCCATAAATACGGCCTCGTCTATCCGGGCGTCGGCTGGGTGCTATGGCGCGACAAGGCCGAATTGCCCGAAGACTTGGTCTTCCATGTGAACTATCTGGGCGGCGATATGCCGACCTTCACGCTCAACTTCTCCAAGCCCGCTACACAGGTGGTGGCGCAATATTATAATTTCCTTCGCCTCGGCCGCGAAGGATATAGGCAGGTGCAGCAGGTCTCGCAGGACGTAGCCGTCTATCTATCCACGGCGATTGCCGCGATGGGTCCCTTCGAGCTTCTCAGCGACGGACGCGACCTGCCGGTTTTCGCCTTCTGCTCGAAAGACGAGGCCTCGCTCTCTGTCTTCGACCTCTCGGACAAATTGCGCGAGCGCGGCTGGCTGGTTCCCGCCTATACGATGCCCGTGGATGTAGAGGATATGGCCGTGCTCCGGATCGTGATCCGCGAAGGCCTCAGCCACGACCTCGCCTCCCAACTCCTCGAGGATATGGCATGGGCCATCGCCAAACTTGGCGGCGGCGCGGCCGCGACCAAGGCCCCGGCCAAAGGCGCCCTGAAATGCTGACCTAAGAAGGGGACAGAAAAAGGTACACGTCCCCTGAAGGGGACGGTTAGCGGAATGAGCGGAGTTCGCCGTCGCGGAGTTTTTGCAGGTAGTCGTTCATTTCGGCTTTGACGACGGGCGCGAGCAGGTAGAGGCCGAGGATATTGGCCAGGGCCATCGCGAAGATCATGCCGTCGGAGAAGTCGAGGATCGCGTCGAGTTGGGTCATGCAGCCCAGTGCTACGAAGACGCAGAAGGCCGTGTTGAAGATGAGCTTCGAGGCGGTGCTGCATCCGAAGATGTAGATCCAGCCTTCCAGGCCGTAATAGGACCAGGCGACCATGGTGGAGAAGGCGAAGAGGAAGACGACCAGCGCCAGTACGTAGGGGAACCAGGGAATCACGCTGGCGAAGGCGGCCGAGGTGAGTTCCACGCCGGTGATGCTGCCGAGCTCGAAGGAGGGGTCGTATACCGTGCAGGTGATGACCAGCGAGGTGATCGAGCAGACAATGATCGTATCGATGAAGGGCTCGAGCAGGGAGACGAATCCTTCCGTGGCGGGATGGTTCGTTCGCACGGCTGCATGCGCGATGGAGGCAGAGCCGATGCCGGCCTCATTGGAGAAGGCCGCGCGTTTGAAACCGAGTGCCATCACGCCCAGCATGCCGCCCGCCACGCCCTCGGGGGAGAAGGCGCCGGTGACCATCATCTGCAATGCCATGGGTACTTTGTCGATATTGGCGAAGATCACGAAGAGTCCGGTTCCGATATAGGTCAATGCCATGAAGGGCACGATTTTCTCGGCTACCTTCGCGATGCTTTTGATCCCTCCGACAATCACTGAAAATACAATCGCCGCGAGGATGATGCCGACCAGCCAGCCTTTGTCCCCGAGCGGGCCTTCCGCGCCGCCCGTGACGTTGGCGAGCTGCACATAGGCCTGGTTGGACTGGAACATACAGCCGATGCCGAGCGAGCCGATGATGATGCAGACGGCGTAATACCAAGCCATGGCCTTGCCGAGGCGCGGCAGGCCGCGTTCTTTGAGGCCGCGGTCGAGATAGAACATCGGCCCACCGCTGACTGAGCCGTCGGGGTTCTGGACGCGGTATTTTACGCCGAGGGTGCATTCGGCGAACTTCGAGGACATGCCAAGGAAGCCGGCCACGACCAGCCAGAAGGCTGCGCCGGGACCGCCGACCGAGATGCAGATGGCAACGTGCGCGATATTGCCCACGCCGACGGTACCGGAGATGGCGGTGGAGAGAGCCTGAAAGGGCGTGACCTCGCCGGGTGCGTTGGGGTCCAGATAGTCGCCGCGGACCAGCCGCAATGCATGCGGAAACCCGCGGATGCTGATGAAGCCCAGGTAGAGCGTGAAGAAGGCAGCGCCAACCATCAGCCAGCCGACGATCAGAGGGAATTCGCCACCGTTCAGGTTCACGCTGTAGAAAATGACGGCGTTCAGGGCGTCTGCGAAGGGCGCGAAGGTTTCGTTGATGAATTCGTCGATACCGGAAGACATGGGACGGATCTGCTATCGGGTCGAAGGGGCGAGCGCCAACCCGAACCCGCAAGACCAGGGAATCGCAAGTATGAATCGAGAGATTTTCACCGAAGACCATGAGATTTTCCGCGAGGCCTTCCGCCGTTTTGCGGCCAAGGAGATCGCGCCGAAGATTGCGGGCTGGAACGAAGCTGGCATCACGGACCGCGAGAGCTGGCGTGCGGTGGGAGCGGCCGGCTTCCTCGGCGCAGCGGTCCCCGAGGCCTATGGCGGCTCTGGCGGCGACTTTCTCTATGATGCGATTCTCATCGAAGAGATGGCGAGCATCCGTGCGCATCCCATGATGATGTCGCTGCATAGCGACGTGATCCTGCCTTATCTCCTTGAGTTCGGCTCTGAGGAGCAAAAACAACGCTGGGTCCCCGGTTGTGTCCAGGGCGAGACGCTTCTCGCTGTCGGCATGACCGAGCCGGGGACGGGCTCGGACCTTGCCAGCATCCGCACTACGGCGCTGCGCGATGGCGACGATTATATCATCAACGGCTCCAAGACCTTTATCTCGAACGGGCAACTCGCCGATCTCGTCGTGCTCGTCGTGAAGACCGACCCGGCTGCTACGCCGCCGTATAAGGGCATCAGCCTGATTGTCGTCGAGGCAGGCACGCCGGGCTTCGAGCGCGGCCGCAACCTGAAGAAGTTGGGCCTCAAGGGCCAGGATACGAGTGAACTTCATTTCGCGGATTGTCGGGTTCCGGCCGCCAATCTGCTTGGCGAAGAGGGCCGCGGCTTCTACCAGCTGATGAACAAGCTCCAGCAGGAGAGGATGACCATTGCGGTTTCCTCGATTGCCTCCAGCCGCCGGTCGCTTGAGGATACGATCGAATATACCAAGGGCCGCAAGGCGTTCGGTAAAAGCGTGGCTTCGTTCCAGGCGACGCAATTCAAGCTGGCCGAGCTCGCCACCCAGGTTGAGATCGGCCAGGCCTTCGTCGATAAATGCCTGCGCGCGCATGTCCGTGGCGACAAGATTCAGAGCGAGGTCAGCATGGCAAAATGGTGGATGACGGATCTGCAGAAGCGCCTCACCTCGGATTGCCTGCAATTGCACGGTGGCTACGGTTTCATGGCGGAATATCCGATCTCGCAGGATTATGCCGACGCCGCTGTGCAGACGATCTATGCCGGCACCAACGAGATCATGAAGGTCCTGATCGCCCGCGGCCTCGGCCTGCCGGAGGCCTGAGTCAAAGAGGAAACGCACCCGATCATTTGCGATTTGTCGCGATCGGGCTTAGTGAGGCTGCATCATGTCCGGTACATTGCCTGAAGAGAGAATCGATATTGCCCGCCAGGCTTGGGAGGCCGTCTCCACCGCTGATGTGGACAGCCTGGCTCGTGTTTCTACCGCCGCTATCACTTGGCATGCGTCAGGGCATAGCGCCCGCTCGGGCGACCACCGCGGTCGGCGCGCGGTCATCGATTACCTCGCGAGCCTGGGCGACGACGTCGATTCTCTCAGTCTCGACCTGATTGATGTCCTCACGGGCGACCATCGCACGGCGCTGCTGGTGCGTTTGCAGGGGGCGCGCGAAGGCAAGGATCTCGACGCACAGATTTTCGTGCTGCTCCGGCTCGAGAACCGCAAGATCGCTGAGGTCTGGTCGATCCCCGATGACCAGCAGCTCGTAGACGAGTTCTGGATCTAGGGCAGCCCTGCATTTGGGCCGAGTTTCGAGCTTGTGGGCGCTGGGCTGTAGCCGTTTGGCCCGGCAGCGTTGCACTTCTCGGTCATGTCTTTAGAGTTCCTGCATGCATGATTTCGTGATCCGCAACGGGACGGTTGTCGACGGTACGGGAGCCGAGCGCTTCGAAGGCGATGTCGCGATCGACGATGGGCGCATTTCGGCTATCGGGCGGGTGGCCGAACGCGGCCGCCGCGAGCACGATGCCAAGGGGCGTCTCGTCGCACCCGGCTGGGTCGATATCCACACGCATTATGATGGTCAGGTGACTTGGGATCCGGTGCTGGCGCCTTCGAGCTGGCATGGTGTCACAACCATCGTGATGGGAAATTGCGGTGTCGGCTTTGCTCCGGTGCGCGAAGACCAGCACGATTTCCTGATCGAATTGATGGAAGGCGTCGAGGATATTCCCGGCACAGCCCTGCATGAGGGGATCGATTGGGGCTGGGAGTCCTTCCCCGAGTATATGGACGTACTCGAGAAGATGCCGCGCACAATGGATATCGCAACCCAGGTGCCACATTGTTCGGTGCGCGCCTACGTCCTCGGCGATCGCGCCCACGAGACGGAAGTCACGG
Organism: Deltaproteobacteria bacterium; assembly: GCA_046583355.1. Taxonomy (GTDB): domain Bacteria; phylum Desulfobacterota; class Binatia; order UBA12015; family UBA12015; genus UBA12015. Next base: position 63,072 of record JAYGCM010000019.1, on the reverse strand, counting down.
ACGACGAAATCTCCCAGATGTATCGCTTGACGAAAGAGGGCATCGATGCAGGTGCCTTCGGTTTCACGACCTCGCGCACCATCATCCACAGCTCCGTACATGGCAATGTTCCGGGAACCTTCTCCGAGCCACGTGAACTCCTCGGGATCGGCCAAGCTCTCAAGGTGAAGGGCGGCGCGATGTTCGAGATGGTCACGGACTCGCTCGGCGGCGAGCCGGATCGCAGCTGGATGGAAGAACTCGCCCGCGAGACCGGCTGCGGCATCACCTATGCGCTGGCACAGCAGCCCGGCAACCCGACGCTTTACCGCGAGTCGCTCGAAGCCGCGCGCCGCTCGACGGCCGGCGGCGGCCGTATCGTGCCCCAGGTGCCGTGCCGCCCGACCGGCATGCTCTTCGGCCTACAGAGTAGCTTCCACCCCTTTGTCGGCCACCCGACCTATGCCGGTCTGGCGCATCTGCCTTTGGCCGAGCGGGCGGCCAAGCTCGCCAACCCTGAGGTGCGCGCCCGTCTGCTCGCCGAGGAGAGCCTGATTCAGGACCCCTTTGCTCGGGCTTTGCTGATGAATTTCGAGCAGATCTTCCCCTTGGGGGACCCTGTCGACTACGAGCCGGCCAAGGAGAAGAGCCTGGCCGCCCAGGCCCAGCGCGAAGGGCGTAGTGCCGAAGAGTTGCTGCTCGACGGCCTGACGGCCAATGGCGGCAAGAATTTCTTCTTCGCACCGCTACTCAATTATGCGGAGTATTCCCATGCGCCGCTGCGCGAAATGATGCTGCACCCCAACTCGGTTCTCGGCCTCTCCGACGGCGGCGCCCATTGTGGGCTGATCTGTGATGCCGGTATGCCGACCTATCTCTTGACGCATTGGGCGCGCGACCGGAAGCGCGGCGAGCGCATTGCGCTGGAGCAGGTCGTCCACCTGCAAACCGGCCGGACGGCGCAGGTCTACGGCATGAACGACCGCGGCACGCTTGAGGTCGGGCGCAAGGCGGATGTGAATATCATCGATTTCGACCGCCTCCAGACCCACGTCCCGGAGATGATTTTCGACCTCCCCGCCGGAGGCCGACGCCTGGTGCAACGTGTTGATGGCTACGATGCAACGATTGTCGCCGGGGAAGTGACGATGGAGCATGGGGAGCCGACGGGTGCCCGGCCGGGCCGTCTCGTGCGCGCGGATCGCAGCTGAACTCGGACCCCGTTCAGAGGGCGGCTGCGCGCGCTGCGCGCCGCTCTCGGGCGAGTTGCCCGGCGACCATCTCGCCGGCCTTGTAGCTTGAGCGAACGAGTGGGCCGGCGGCCACATCGAGAAAGCCCATGGCGCGGCCAAGCACTGCGAGTTCGGTGAAGACCTGCGGCTCGATGAATTCGCGCACCGGGGCATGGTTGGCCGAGGGGCGCAGATATTGCCCGAGCGTGAGGATCTCGACACCGGCCCCGCGCAGGCGCTCCATCGAAACCAGAATCTCGTCGCGTGACTCGCCGAGGCCCAGCATCAAGGAAGATTTGGTGATGACGCCGGGAAGCAGGTCGCGGGCTTCGCGCAGCGTCGTAAGTGAGCGCTCAAAGCTGCAGCGTGGATCGCGGATCTTGCGCTGTAGGCGATCGACTACCTCGACGTTATGCGCCAGGACGTCGGGCCCGGCGCGCATCAGAGTTTGCAGGTCTTCGCCGCGATAATCCGGGATCAGCGTCTCGATCAGCAACTCGCTATCGCGTTCGTGAATCGCGCGCAGGCAGGCGGCATAATGTCCGGCGCCGCCGTCGGGTAGGTCGTCGCGATCCACGCTGGTGATGACGATATAGCCGAGTCCGAGGCCCGCGATCGCCTCGGCGACATGCGCGGGTTCTTCGGGGTCGGGCGGCGCGGCTTGCGTCACCGTGCGCACGGCGCAGAAACGGCAGCGCCGGGTACATTCATCGCCCAATACCATGATGGTCATGGTCGCGTGCGGGCCGGACCAGCATTCGCCGACGTTGGGGCAGCGCGCCTCTTCACAGACCGTATGCAGCTTGAGGCTGCGGGTCAGGCCCTTGAGCCGGCGGTAGCCTTCGCCGCCGGGTACCGGCACCTTGAGCCAAGGTGGTTTGCGCTCGGCTGCCTTTGCTCTTTGGTCTCCCATCGCCCGGTTCTCTTTAGCGGTAAACGGCAGGACTCGCATAGCTTGTATGGTCTGCGGTGGTCCGCAAAACAGCCCCGGAAACAAAGAAAGACTATGGCTCGCGGGGGCGTGCCGAGGTAGGCTCTTGCGAGTCGCAGCCCTCCGGCCGGACGTATGCCTTCCCCAACGTATCACCCCCATCTGAAGTTGAAGAATTCCCCCCGTATAATTGTGTCCCGACTCTTTATTTCCACGGCGTGCGCCATGGTTCTGGTGCTGGCGTTCGCGTCGAGCCCGGCGGCACAATCCAACCGCGTTCCGGCCGAGCGTATCCGCATGGGATCGGGTCTTTTTGCGGATGGAATGGTGCTGCAGCGCGGCCTGCCGATCCGGATCTGGGGCTACGCGCGGCCGCATGGTCGGGCCGAGGTGACAATTCATCTTGAGAAAACGGATGGCACCTTGGTACGCGGGCCGCATACCGTCGTTGCGGATGCCTACGGCAACTGGCGCGCGGTGCTGCCGGCGATCGACCAAGCGACCACGCAGGCCGACGAGTTGGTTTTGTGGGTTATTGGCGAGAAGGGGTTCTTCTACCGTCAGGTCGCGATTGGTGAGGTTTGGTACGTGGGGGGGCAGTCGAACGTCGCGAAATGGACCTCGGGTCTCAAGGCCGAGCAGAAATCCGACCTCCACGATATTCGCACCTACAAGCGCGGTAATTGGAATACGCCGGCGCGCTGGCGGCGCTTTGTCGGTGAGGTGGCCTTCGCGATCGGTCGCGAATTCTATGATCATTTCTCCGATGTGACGATCGGCATTATCAATGTCGCGGTGCCCAGCACCTCCATCCGGCATTGGATGTACCCCGGTCTGCTCGCCGATCTGCCGCTCGAGATTCGCGAGCGCTACAGCCGTTTCAACGGCCGACCGCTGGGCTCGATCGGGCGCCATTGGCGCAAATCAATCGAAGAGACCCAGCCCTTCGCCGTTCGCGGTGTCATCTGGTGGCAGGGCGAATCGGATTATGGCTCGCGGTTCACGCCCTTCTATGACGACTCGCTGGTCGGCTTCTTCCGGTCCTGGCGCAGCGAATGGAATTCATGGCGTTGGCAGCTGGTCGAAAACTACGAGCCTCTCGTCTTACCCATTGTCGCGGTCTTGATCCCCAAGGGTGGGCGACCGGGCCCGGGTGCCGATCTCTGGGATTGGGATGCGGATATCGAGGTGGAGGAGCTCCCCGCGGTGCGCAAAGGACGGCCGGAGGGAGCACGTAATGACTGGCAGATGTACCGCGCTTTCTCGCGGCTGGCGCGGGAATTACCCGATATCGCGATCGTCAACTCCAAGGACCTCGGTCTGCGAGACTCGGTTCATCCGCGCCTGCGGGTAGAGGTTTACCCAGGCCCGATCATGCGAGCGGCGCTCGATATCAGTGACGGCGAGGAGGGCGTCGGCATCGGCCCGACCCTGATCTCGGTGCAGCGCGTTGCCGTGGCCGATGCTCCGGACCGGCTGCGCCTCGAGTTCCAGGCTGGCACAGCCATCCGTCTGCAGCCCAGTGGTGATGGCTCTGGCGCGAGTTGTGCCGAGTGCCGGGTCGATACGGTTGGCGGTCGCCCGCTACAGGGCATCCAGATTTCCGATGGCTTCGAGTGGCACTGGGCCTCGGCCGAGGTCATTGCCGGGGCCGAAGGGGAGAACGATTCGCTTGAAATCTGGCATGCTGATGTCGCTATGCCGCATGGCGCGAGCTACGGGATGACGGCCAATTCGCATTGGGCCAACCTCTTCAACGGTGCCGGAATCGGCGCTTTGCCTTTTGAAGAGTTGCTTTGCGATGACCACGGCGGCCTCTACGCGGCGGTGGATATCAGGCCCTTGCCGGGGGACTCGATGAGGATTGAGTTCGTAGAAGACTCGGGCCTGGAGACAGTGGCGTGGAATTGGGATCTGGGCGACGGGACGACGGCGATCAGCCGCAAGATGCGCCACTCCTATGCCGAGGCCGGGTGGTACGACGTCCGCCTTGAGGTCCGCACCGACGCCGATTGTGATATTGTCGAATTCGCCGTTGGCGTAGGCCCGGTCCCCTCTTTGACACCCACACCCACACCCACACCCACGCCCACACCCACACCCACACCCACACCCACGCCCACGCCCACGCCCACGCCCACGCCCACACCCACACCCACACCCACACCCACGCCTACGCCGGAGCCGACTCCTGAGCCGAGCGCGACGCCGGAGCCGACAGCGGAGCCGACTCCTGAGCCGAGCGCGACGCCGGAGGCTTAGGCCGATGCGAAGGGCGCTGTTCTTCTTCTTCGTCGTCTTTTTTCTGGCCGTTCCTGCATCCGCAGCGGAGCAGCGGATCGTCGAACTCTCGTTGCCGACCCAGGCCGATTTTGATTCGGCGATCGAGGTGGGTGCGCGTCCGCTGGCCTGTCGAGCCGGCCCCGGAACGGGAGCCTGGTTGATTGACGGGAATGCTGGTCGTGCACTCGATGCGGCCGGGCTTGGGCCGCGCTCCTTGCTCGGCAACCTCGCCGCACTCCTCCGCGACGAGCAGAAGCGCCGCGGCCGCTCCGTGTCGGCCAGCGAAAATTTCTACGCGGACTACCGCGAATGGACGGAGATCGAGACCCGGCTCGATGCCCTTGCGGCCGCATGGCCCGCGCGTGCGTCGTTGGTCGACCTCGGCCAGAGCTTCGAGGGGCGCGAGATCCGCGCACTCAAGATCAGCGGGACGGCGGCGGGTAGCCGCCCGACACTTCTCCTCAACGGAGCGCAGCATGCGCGTGAATGGATCGCGGCGATGGTGCCGGTCTATATCGCCGAACAATTGCTTGAGCGTTCCGGCAGTGACGCCACGGTCGCCGCGCTACTGGACGCGATTGATGTATGGGTCGTGCCCGTGGTGAACCCGGATGGCTACGTTCATAGCCACGCAGCCGGCGGCGACCGGATGTGGCGCAAGAACCGACGCCTGCACAGCGGCTCCTCGTGCTTCGGTGTTGATTTGAACCGGAATTGGGGGACGGATTGGAATGGCGGCCAGAGCACGATCGGCAATCGTTGCAGTGACGTCTATACGGGCACCTCGGCCCATTCTGAACCGGAGACGCAGGCGCTGCAAGCACTCGTCGAGAGTCTGCCGAATCTGGTCGGACATGTCGATTTCCACAACTATAGCCAGGTGATCCTGCAACCTTGGGGCTACACCAATACGCTGCCGGTGGCCTTCGCTGAGATCGACGCACTGGGGGCTGCGATGGGAGCCGCCATGGAAGCTGTGCATGGCGAGTCCTATCCGAATGCAAGTGGTGACGGCGGCCTCTATCTAGCCAGTGGGATCTTCCCCGATTGGACGACGGCCGTGCATGGCGCACTTGGCTACACGATCGAATTGCGGCCGACCTCGGCATTCCCCGGTTTCCTGCTTCCCGCAGACGAAATCGTCCCGACCGGGGAGGAAGCGCTGGCCGGCGTCTTCGAGATGATGCGCTGGGCGGTGGCCGGTTGCGGCGATGGAGTGCTCGATACTGGCGAGGAATGTGACGATGCCAACCTCGACGACGGCGACGGCTGCAATGCCACCTGCCAGCGTGAATGCGACGAACTGGCGGGGGCGCGCGGCGTCTTTGCTCGCCTGGATCGCATCGCCGGTGAGCAGAAGTTCTCGTTGAAGGCGGATTTCCAAGGCGCGCCGGCCGGTTTCGTTCCGGCGACCCATGGTATCGAGATTCGAATTCTGGATTCCGCAGGCGATGCGGTCGCGAGTTGGGAGCTGCCGGGCGGGGCGTGGGATTCTGTCTTGCGCCGTGGCTGGCGAGAGAATCGCGGGGGTACGAAGTCCATCTGGCGCGACCGAGCCGCGGGCGCCCTCTCACGGGCGGTATTCACCACCCGTAGCGGCGGGTTCCGCGTGTCGCTGGGGGCCAAGCAGGCCGCGTTGGCCGGCTCCGGTGGCCCGTTGCGCGTCCAATTGCGCAACGTGACCGAGGGCGTTTGCGCCGAGACAAGCTGGTCTTCGTCGCAATGCGCGCTGGTGCGCAACGGCGCGACCTTGCGTTGTCGCTGAGCGCTTTCGGCCCAGCCGCTGAGCGAGCTTTCGCCCGACCGCGAGCGATGCGATGATCTCCCCGTGGCGGTTGCGGGAGGCGAGCATGCGCAGGGGCGCACGGAATGGCTGGTGGCGGGCGGTTTCGCTTTGCTGGCGGGGCTTGTCTACTTTTTCTCACATCCCGCCGCGCGCACGCCCTACGACCAGACCTTTCTGATCGCCGGCCAGTTCCTCGACCTCCAATTGGGGATCGATCACCCGCGTCCCTGGCTGGAGTTGGTGCCGGGAGAGAAGCTTCATTATTCCGTCTTCCCGCTCGGTGCTGTCCTGACGATGCTGCCTGCGGCCGTGGCCGCTCGGCTCGGCTGGATCGGCGAGATACCGGTGTCCGCTGTGGCCGCTTTCATCGGCGCCGCGATCGCATATTTTGCTTACCGCCTCTCGGCCGGTCGAGGCATCGTACGGACGCAGCGTCTGCTGCTGGCGGCTTTCCCGGTCTTTGGCTCCTGGGTGTGGGCGAATGTCGAGAACGGCGGCGCCTGGCAGCTTGCCTTGGGCTTCGCCGTGGTGGGCGAGATGGGCGCGCTGTATTATTCGCTGGTCGATAGGCGCCCGCTCCTTGCGGGAGCCTTCTTCGCACTCGCCTTCGGCAACCGAACCGAACTCATTTTGCTGACACCACTCTTCCTTGGGCTGCTCTTCGCGGAGCCGCAGAGTCGCAGGGATGCGCGCACAGGCATGGCCCGGCTGGCGGCTTTCTGCACCGTGCCCTTTGCCCTCGGTGTCGCAACGCTTGTCTACAATGCCATGCGTTTCCATTCTCCGTTCGATTTCGGCTACGAGCGCATTCCCTTTTTGCTCGACGACCCCTTCTACGCCGAGGGCTTCTTTTCCTGGCGTGGTGTCGAGCCGAATCTGCGTGCGATGCTTCTCCTTCCCTGGGCGAGTCAGGATAGTTTTCCCTGGATTCGCCCCACCGGGGGAGGTGAGTCGATTTTTCTCGTCTCGCCTATTCTGCTGCTTTGTTTCCGGCCGCGGTCGCGCAATGCCCGTCACTCGATTTTTGCCGTGCTCGCGATTGTCGCCCTGACGGCCGTTCTCTGGTTGCACGGCAATGCGGGCGGCTATCAATTCTCGTATCGCTACGGGATGATCCTGATTCCCTTTTTCTTCTGGATCTTGCTTGAGTCGAGTCCGCCCCGGCCGCGAATTCCGGACGTTCTCTTGCTCGCGCTCTCGGTGTTTCTCAACGCTTATGCAGTCTATGCATTCTATTGGTATAAAATTGTTTGACGATAGGGGCGTGCCCTCCCTGTGCCTTTTGCGTCCCGTGCGAGTGCCGCATGGGGCCGGGGTCCCCCCGGCCTGCAGGACCCTGGTGGCCGCATGGGCGACTCTTCTCCTCGCGGCCACGCTGCTGGTCGGCTGCGAGCGCAGCATCGAGGTGCGTTGCGCGACGGAGCCGTCGGAGGCTTGCTGTCTGCTATCCTCGGCCGAGGCAGAGGCGCCGCTGTCTTTGGTGGTGCAGGAGCCCAGCATCGTGCACCAAGAGCATTGGTCGCGGTGCCGCTATGAGGCTCCGAGCGGCGAATTCGCCGAGTTGGATTTCTTCCCTGAGGGCGGGCGCCACGGCACCTTCGCCGCAGAGATGCGCCGCGTACTCGAGACCAATCGGCTCGAGCGCGTGCAAAGGCTGGCCGTGCCCAATTTCACGGCTACCGCCTTTTGGGTGGAGGATGCGGCGTTTCCCACTGGCCGGGGGCCGGTGCTTTTCGTGATCGACGGAGACGATTTTTTTCGCGTCGCCGCCACACCACTCGGCCAGGGATTCCCGGCCTGGAAGCGGCCACGCGAACTTGCGCGCTCGGTCCTGCGTAACCTCGCAGCGCGCCGCCAGACGTCGCCTGCGGTCGTGCCGCCGCGCTGAAAATCCGGCTGCAAAAACGGGCCATGGTTGCACTTTCCGACCGAAGATCTAATCGTTCGGCATGTCTGATGGAATCGATAGGGAGAAGGTTAGCGCGTGGCTCGAGGCGGAGATCCCGGGGCTTGCGCCGCCCTTTACGTTCTCGCTGATCGCGGGCGGTCGCTCCAACCTCACCTTTCGGGTTCAGGATGCAACCGGGCGTCTGGTCGTGCTGCGCCGTCCGCCGCTCGGCGCCGTGCTCGCGACCCCGCACGATATGGCGCGCGAGTACCGGATCATCGACGCGCTGAGTCCGACCAAAGTGCCGGTGCCGCCGGCGCTCGGCCTCTGCACAGACGAGGCCGTGGGTGGCGCTCCCTTTTATGTGATGGACTACGTGCCGGGCGTGGTGCTCGGCGAGGCAGGCAGCGGTGAGGATGCTTTCGATGCATCGGCCGGTCGCCGCGCGATGGACCATCTGATCGAAGTCCTTGCGGACCTGCATGCGGTCGATATCGATGCCATCGGTCTGGGCGACCTTGCCAAGAAGGAAGCCTACCTCGACCGCCAGCTGAAGCGTTGGGCGGGGCAATGGGAGAAATCGAAGCAGCGCGAGTTGCCGGCAATGGAGGAAGCGCACGCGCTTCTCGTCCAGGCAAAGCCACCGCAGCTCTATACCGGGATCGTGCACGGCGACTATCGTCTCGGCAACGTCTTGCTGGCCCCGGAGGGCCGCGTCGCCGCCGTCCTCGATTGGGAGCTCTGTACGCTGGGCGATACGCTGGCGGACGTCGGCTACCTGCTCAATAACTGGCCTGACCCGGCCGATCCGCCGGCCGCCGGTGCGGCCTCGGTCGTAGTTCTACAGGGGTGTCCCTCCAGAGCGGAATTCATTGCGGCCTACGCCGAGCGTACAGGCCGCGCGGTTGGCGAGCTCGATTATTATCGCGCCTTCCAGATGTGGCGGCTGGCCGCCATCTGCGAAGGCGTCTTCGCGCGTTTTCGCCAGAAGGTCATGGGCGACCAGAAGGTCGATCTGGGCCTCATGGAAGCCCAGACCACCTTCCTCGCCAACTCGGCGCTTGCGCTTGCGCGTAATATATAGGCCGGGAAACTCGCTTTCCCCTCGCGCCCCTAAAAACGGTAGCTGAACTCGGCACCCCAGGAGGCGGGCGGCGCGTAATATTGGATGACCGTGCCCATCGTGCTGGCGATCGGGGTGACGTGGTTGAAGTATTGCGTCCCCGTGATGTTCTTCCCCCATAGGGCGAATTGGGCGTTGTCGTCCATGAAATCGTAGCTCAGGCGAAGGTGCAGCAGGTGATAGCCCGGCTGGTAGGCGTCGAGCAGTTCGGCGCCGTAGAAATGAACCTCGGATTGGTAGGACCAATCAAAGCGCGGTGTGATCCAGCCGCGCATCGATTCGATGCCGGGGTCGATCTCGAAGGAATATTGCACCCCCAGATGCGTCTGCATCTGCGGCACACCGGGGAAGCTCTCGCCCGACCTATTGACCGTGGAGTTCGCGGGATCGAAGGTCGGGTCGACTAGGTCGCTCGCTGCCTCCGGGAAATCGTTGTAGGTCGCGTCGAGCAGCGCAAACGAGCCCTGCACGCGAAGCCCTTCGAACGGCATGGTGACAAACTCGATTTCCAGGCCCTGCGTGGTTGCGCTGGCCGCGTTTTCGATCACGAGGTCGACCGGGGGCACGCAATCGGGCAGGTCTTCGGGGCAGGCCTGCGGGACAATCGTGCGTACCTGGATATTCTTGTATTGGCCGCGAAAGAAGGCTGTGTTCACCGTAAGCTGTTGGTCCAGCGCGACGATCTTTGCGCCGATTTCGAAGTTGTCGAGAGTCTCGGGTTCAAAGGGGTTGAGTTGTTTCTCGGAGTTGGAGCGTGCCCCACCGTTGAAGCCGCCACTTTTGTAGCCACGGCTGAAGGTGAAATAGGTCATGAGGCTGTCGATTTCGGTATCGTCGAGGAAGGCCTCGGGCATCCGGTAGGCGATGCTCGCCATCGGTGTCCACGCCGAATAGATTGCGGACGCCGTGGCAGGCGAGAGTTCTCCGGTGTCCGGATCCTGAAATCCGACGAGCGGTGCCGGCACGACGCCGTTGAATTCAGGGATTGCCTTGAGCTGGCTATAGCCCTTTTTTTCCTCGCTGTAGCGGAGCCCGAAGGTCAGGCCGAGCCATTCGACCGGGTCGACGGTGGTCTGACCGAAAAGGGCCCACGACCAATTATCGATTTCGATTGTCGTCGTGGTGGCTCCGCCGGCGACCCGGGTCGCCGGACCCGGGAAGAACTCTTCGCCGCGGTTGGCGTCGGCCCTTTCCCAGAACCCGTAGGCGCCCAGGACCGCAGTGGCCCTCTCGTCCCAGCCGATGACGGTTGCCTGTACCTCTTCGCTGATCTGCCAGGCGCTGCCCGGCCGGCCGTCGAGGCCCGGCTGCGGTCCACTGGTGCCACCGTCGTAGGTGCCCGCGCCGCCGGCGGTCCCGCGACGGCCGATGGGGAAGGGTGTGAGGTCGATATCCGAGCGGTCACGCGGCTGTTGGCCGCGCCAGGAGGAGATCGATTTGAGTTGCAGATCTTCGATCAGGTCACCGATCTCGCCGAGTTCGTAGGTGGCGGTGCCCCAGGCGCCGTAGCTCCTGATGTCGGCCAATTGGGAAATATCGAGGTTGACTCGGTAGGGTTCGGAGCGCTCACAGGAGGCGAAATAGGGTTCCCGGTCCTCTTCCGGAATGAAGGTATTGGTCAGGGTCGTCGAGTCGACTGCCCGGACGCAGCGTCCGGCGCGACCGCGGGTGTGGTCGCGAAACCAGCTGCCGCTGAGGTCAATGGTGAGGTCTTCGGATGGCAGGAAGCGTAGGCTGCCCAGGAAGCCGATCGCGTTATGGTCGTTGGACCAGACATCGTTGCCCTCGTCGTAGACGTAGCCACGGTAGTTTTGTGAGGCGAACGTCAAGCGGGAGAACAATTTATCCTCGAACCAGCCGATATCGATCGGCAGGTCAAGCGAGGCGCGGGTATCGATGGTGCCGATGGTGCCGACGCGAACAAAGGCCGAGGCGCCGAACTCCTGGGAGGGCTTGACGGTGGTGATGCTGATCGCGCCACCGACCGTGTTCTTGCCGAAGAGGGTTCCCTGCGGGCCACGCAGGATTTCAATCTGCTGCGTATCGACGAGGCTCAGAACCGAGCCCTGAGCGCGGGCGAGGTAGACGCCATCGACGTAGATGCCGACACCCGGATCAAAGGTGATCTCGGAGTCGCCTTGGCCGACACCGCGGATGATGACGGTAGCGTCATAGCCGTTGATGCCATCGCGGATCTGCAAATTCGGCACCAATTCCTGGATCTGGTCGAGGCGCTCGATGCCGGCATCGCGCAGCATATTCTCGCTCAGCGCCGTGACCGATACTGGCGTATCCTCCAAGCGCTCTTCGCGCTTGCGCGCGCTGACGACGATCTCCTCGATGCGCGTACTGGCTCGGCGCGACACAGCTGGCGGCACGTCGTCGTTGTCGGTCCCTTTTTCCTGCGCCGACGCCGGGACAGGGCCGAGAAGGCCAAGGACAAATAAGGAAATCGCCAGCGGCGAAATAGTGGCAAGCTTGCGCATGAATCTTCTCCCTTTGGCTCGAAACGGGTCCTCGATCTCCTCTCAAGAAACCGCCCCGAGGTCCAGCGCGGCCGTTGTGCTTTTCCGCCGAACCCTTAGATCCACCATCATGGATCCACGACCGCTCTCCGGCATCACGGTTCTTGACCTGACGCGCGTTCTCGCAGGCCCCTATTGCACGATGGTCCTCGGCCATCTCGGCGCGCGGGTGATCAAGATCGAAGGCCCCGGGCATGCGCAGGACGCGGCGCGCACGCTGGGGCCCTTCATCGGCGGCAAAAGCCTCTATTATGCGGGCCTGAATTACGACAAGGAGTCGATCGTTCTCGACCTCAAAAAGGACGAGGATAAGGCGATTTTCGACAAGCTTCTCGGCGAGGCCGACGTGTTGGTCGAGAATTATCGCCCGGGTGTGATGGAGCGGCTGGGCTACGGCTATGACGCGTTGCGCCAGAAGCATCCCAAGCTGATCTACGCGGCCGCCTCGGGCTTCGGCCATACCGGCCCGATGTCGCAGCGCCCGGCCTACGATATGGTCGTGCAGGCGATGAGCGGCCTGATGAGCCTGACGGGTCCGCTCGGTGGCGACCCGGTCCGGGTCGGGGTCTCGGTGGGCGATATCGTCGCGGGGCTCTTCCTCACGATCGGCATCAGCTCCGCACTCTATAAACGCATTGAGACCGGCCACGGCATGAAGATCGACGTGGCGATGCTGGACGCGCAGGTCGCGATCCTGGAGAACGCGCTCACGCGCCACCTCGCCACCGGTGAGGTCCCGGGTCCGCTCGGCACACGGCATCCGAATATCGCGCCCTTCCAGGCCTTCCATGCCAAAGAGGGCCAACTCGTGGTCTGCGCCGGGCATGACGAACTCTATTGGGATTTCTGCGACGCGATCGGTCGCGCCGACCTCAAAGACGACCCGCGTTTTCTTTCGGCCGACCAGCGCCGCGAGAACGTCGACGCGCTCGAAGCCGAGATCGAGACGACCTTCGCCAGCGCCGACGCCGCCCATTGGCTGCAAGTGCTCGAGGAAGCCAAGGTGCCGGTATCGCCGATCAATACGGTCGCCGACGTGGCCAAACTCGATCAGGTCGCCGCGCGCCATATGATTCGCAGCTTGACCGACCCGAAAATCGGCACATTGCGCATCCCCGGCAACCCGATCAAGATGTCCGGCGTTCCCGAGCCCGAGAGCCACCGCGCCGCCCCCGAACTCGACGAGGACCGCGCCCTGATCCTCGCCTGGCTGGGCTGAACGTCCTCTAGAGGCGCGCCCGGATGCATGCCTGCTTTTCGGCCGTGCCTCTACCCGGGCAGCTTGCCGGCCAGGACGTCGTCGCCCATCGCGTCGCGCAGGAACGAGGAGAAGTCCGGGCCGCGGCGCAGGGATTGGCCGCCGTCGATATTGATTTCGGTGCCGGTGATCCAGCGCGATTCGGGGCTGATCAGGAAACGGATGAGGTTGCCGACGTCTTCGGGCAGGCCCACGTCGCCCAGAGGTGTGTTCTTCACATAGCTTGCGAAGACTTCGCTCTCGCGTGGGATGCCTTCCATGATTTCGGTGGCGATGAAGCCCGGGCGCACGGAGTTGAAGCGGATCTTTGCCGGGCCGAACTCGTCGGCGGCATTGCGCATCAGTTGTTCGATGCCGGCCTTGGAGGCTGTATAGGCACCGAAAAGAGGGTGCGTGACGTGGCCCGCGAGGGAGGACATGCCGACGAAAGAACCGCCGCCGGCGGCGCGCAGCAGCGGTACCGCATGCTTGATGCAGAGGAAGGTGCCGAGCACATTCAGTTCCAGGACGCGCTGAAACTCGGCGGTATCCTGCAGGTGCAGGGGCGCGATCATGCCGCCGCCGCCGGCGTTGGCGACCAGGCCGTCGAGGTTGCCGCTCGGCTTGGCCGCCGTGGCTACCGCCGCACGCACGGATTCTTCATCGGTGACATCGCAGAGCGTCCAGGCGACGCTGCCGCCGTGCGCAGCGCTTGGGGCGGCACGCTCGGCCGACGCGACCAGGCTCGATTCCGTGCGTCCGCAAATCGTCACCAGCGCGCCGTCGGCGGCCAGCGCGGCTGCGCACGCATGCCCGATTCCCGTACCACCTCCGGTGACCAGCACCGCTTTCCCCGCAAGAGTTCCATTCATATAGCCTGCGAATACTCCATGCGGCCTTACTCGTCGAGGCGAGGCATGTCCTTCTGGGCGGGTCATCGGATGCTTCGGTAAAATCGCAAACAGGGGGAACGCAAATGCTCATACACAACCGACTACATCGAATTCTTTTCACCAAAAGAGTGATCGGCAAGGAATTCGCTGAACACTGCGGGCTCGACCAGAGCCATCTGAACCGGATCAAGAACGGGCATGCGATGCCGAGTGTCGGCACCGCGATTCGCATCGCGGCGACCCTTGGCCTTGAGGTCGAGGATGTTTTCGCACCGCAGGTGGCGGTGAAGCGCGGCCCCGCGCGTGCGGCCATGCGTGCGGCCGGCGAACGCTTGCGGCTGGTGGGCGCATGACGGTCGAGAATCGCATCGGTGAGTGGATGGCGCGCCGCGGTCTGGCCGAGAGCGAGTTGGCCGGCCTTTGCGGGATGGACCAGGGGCATCTGAACCGGATCAAAAATGGTCATGTACATCCGACGCTGCCGACCGCTCTACGCATCGCGGGGGGGTTGGGCGTGCGGGTGCGTGAGATCTTCCGGCTGCCGGGCCTGGTCGGCGTCGATGCTGTCTCGTCGCAGGCGGGCTGGACGAGTGGGCGCTCCGGCCGTTCTCGGTTGGGTTCCTAGAGGCCGCACCTCTAGAGGCCCGGCCACAGGCGGCGCGGGATGCCGCCCGACTTTGCGGTCGAGACAGCGGTCGCCCGCCCGCTAAAGGCGGATGCGGGAGCCGCGTTTGCGGCCGCTGCGGCCGAGGAGGGCGCCGGTGATCATGCCGACGGCGAGGATGCCTGCACCGACCAGCCACTCGCGCCAGCGCAGAGCGGTTTGCATCTCCCGGTTGGCTGTTTGGAGACGCTCGATACGGGTACGCTGGTCTTCGTCGCGGCTGCTGATATCCCGGTTTTGCCGCGCCAGGCTCGCGGCAAGCTCGCGCAGCCGCTGCGTCTCCGCTTGCGCCTCGGCTCGACTCGCAGCGAGTTCGCGCTCGGCACCCGCCAGTTTTTCTTCGGCCGCGCCCAGCCGCACACTGGCCGGCGCTGTGCCGACAAGGTAGCCCGCCGGAATCCAGCCCTTGCGCTCGCGATCGGTGAGGACCTGCCGCCAACCCTCTTTGGAGTCAAGTACCTCGACATGGTCTTCGGCGGTGACCTTGCCGATGATCTTGTATTGGGTTCCCGGCCCACGGCGCAGGTTCAGCGAGACCTTGCCGCTGACCCATGCATCGTCGGCGCCCGCCGCACCCGCTGCCGCCAACGAGACCAAAGCTACCGCCAGCGCTGTCCGATACCGCCAATTGCGTCCATGTCTGCCCACCTGCTGAGTATCGCCGGGGACGCCGTGGACCTCAAGCGTCGCGATGAACCTCGCCGCCGAAAAAGCGAGTCTTTCGACCAGGGCTGCCAAGCGCCGTGGCGGGCCGAATCTCTAGCCGATTCGGTTGAGCTCGATGAAGCTGAAGCTATACGGGTGTTTTTCGTCGGCCGGGTGCATCTCGGCCGAGGTCTCGACGAATTGCTCGGCCGGCCAGGCGGGCAGGCCGGTATCGCCTTCGATTGTGGCGTGGACGCGGGTCAGATGGATGCGGTCGGTGCGTGGCAGCGCGGCTGCATAGACCGCAGCCCCGCCGATCACGAAGGCTTCGTCTTCGCCGGCGGCCTCGGCCAGCGCCAGCGCGGCACCTATGCCGGCGACCACATGGGCGCCTTCCAGCGCCAGTGCGGGCTGTCGCGAAAGCACGATGCTCACGCGCTCGGGCAGTACGCGGCCGATCGACTCCCAGGTGCGCCTTCCCATCACTATATGGTGGCCGCGGGTCAGCGCTTTGAAATGCTTGAGGTCGTCGGGCAGCCGCCAAGGCAGCGCGCCGTCTTTGCCGATGACATTGTTCTCGGCTGCCGCGACGATCAGCGAGACCCTCAAACCGCGACCGCCGCCTTGATATGCGGGTGTGGCTCGTAACCCTCCAGCGCGAAATCTTCGTAGCGGAAATCGAAAATCGAATTGATGTCGCGCGTGATTTTCAAGCGTGGCAAGGCACGTGGGGCACGGCTGATCTGTAACCGGGCCTGGCCGAGATGGTTCGAATAGAGGTGTGCGTCGCCGAGTGTGTGAATGAACTCGCCCGGTTCAAGCCCGGTGGTGTGGGCGAGCATGGCGGTGAGCAGCGCATAGGAGGCAATATTGAAGGGCACGCCCAAGAAGACATCGGCGCTGCGTTGGTAGAGTTGGCAGGAGAGGCGGCCCTCGGCGACATAGAATTGGAAGAGGCAATGGCAGGGCGGTAGCGCCATCTTCTCTACATCGGCCGGGTTCCAGGCCGAGACGATGAGCCGGCGCGAGTCGGGATTTTGCCGGATCTCGTTTTCCAGCCAGGCGATCTGGTCGATCGTGCCGCCATCCATGCGCGGCCAGGAGCGCCATTGGTGGCCGTAGACCGGGCCGAGCTCGCCGGCCTCATCGGCCCACTCATTCCAGATCGAGACGCCGTTCTCTTTGAGCCACGCAATATTCGTCTCGCCGCGCAGGAACCAGAGCAGCTCGATGATGATGGAGCGCAGGTGGAGCTTCTTGGTGGTGAGGCAGGGGAAGCCCTCGCGCAGGTCAAAGCGCATCTGGTGGCCGAAGACGCTGCGGGTGCCGGTCCCCGTCCGGTCGTCCCGGTCCTTTCCTTCGTCCAGAATTCTCTGCATCAGATTCAGATAGACACGCATCGCGAAACGAGAACATAATCAGAACCGCAGCCAGTCTCCATCGGAACGAGGTGCGCGTCTGGATTTTCGTGCCGGTTGAGAGGATTTACCGGCGATTCAGGCGAAGGGGAGGCCAGATCCGGCCTGTCGGGGCTGCTTTGGTGGGCACCAAGGCATTGGATATGGTGTCTTTTTGGGCAGTCGGTGCACGAAGCGGAGCCGTCTTGAGGAGAAATTTCGGGGCGCTTGCGTTGCCGGGGTAAAATTTTATACAGTTCGCTTGTACTTCTCGCTGCGCGGACCGCGCGTGGCGTACGGGATGGTTGCTGTGGGGAGGGTGTGTGGCCCGTGATGCGGGATTCGCTCACCGATCGAAAGACGGAGAGAGGCGACTCAAGAGGCATGAACTCATTGGAATGAGTTCGTTTTCATGCCCGGGTTCGTCCAGCATATTCAGAGGAGGAAAGAGAATGGGAATGTTTGAGAGATCGAAGAGCGCTCGCCTGACGGCGGCATTTGTGGCGGCGGGTTCGCTCGCCTTGGTTGGTGTGGCTCAGGCCGATGTGGCTGCAGGGGACGCCGTGATTGTGGGCGAAGAGGTCGTGGTCGTCGAAGCGGTGGAATGTGCGGATTGCGCGGCCGGAAATAACGGCATGGTCAGCATTTCGGCCGGGGTCGACTTCTCCGACAAGTACTTCTTCCGCGGCTATACGCAGCAGATCGCCGGCCTTCAGGTTCAGCCCTGGGCCGAAATCGGTATTCAGTTGGTGGATAACGGCGCCGGACATTTTGGCGACGTGTCGCTCTTTTTCGGCACGTGGAACAGCATCAACACGAAGGGTGATGAAGTCCTCGGAGGCCAGTCGCCTCATAACTGGTACGAGTCGGATTTCTATGCCGGCATCAGCACCTCGCTTGGTCACGGTTTGAGCGCCAGCGTCAGCTACATCGCTTATACGTACCCGAGCACAGGTGGTGATATCGGCGAGATCGATATCGCTCTGAGCTATGATGACTCCGATCTTCTCGGAGCCTTTGCGCTTTCGCCTTATGCGACGTTTGCGTTTGAGATCCATCGGGATCAGACGGCCTTCGAGGGCAACAATGCAGGGTATTTTGAGTTCGGCATTGAGCCGGGTTGTACCGTGCTGGAAAACAGCGACTACCCGGTCAGCATCTCGACGCCGGTGGCGCTTGGTGTCTCGATGTACGAAGGCTACTTCGGCGATAATGACCTCGGCTGGGGTACGGTTGGTGCCGTTGCTTCGGTACCGCTCGCCTTCGTGCCTGCCGGTTACGGTGATTGGTCGGTTGCGGCTGGTGTCTACGGCATCTGGCAGAGCGCCGCGATCCGGACGGGCAGTGCCTGGCAGCCGAACTTCGGCATGGGCATCTCGATGGATTACTGATCCTTCCTGCGCGGCGGCAGCGGCATTTTGTCCGGTCGCTGTCGCTGCCGTGGGGACTTCGGAGCCCTCGACCCTCGGGTCGGGGGCTTTTTTTTGCGCAGGATTCGCGCCGTCGCGCATAATGGGTACGCCGCGACCAGGCCGCCGCAGACCAAATAGCGCGGGCCGCGTTGCTATACCGGCGGTTGGCCGCCGAGAATCGCTGCTCCTACCAAAACGAGGGCTACTGTTGCCCAGACCAGCAATGCCAGCGTGATCGGAAGCGGTGTCGCCTCCCGCTCTGTCGCTGCTTCTTCCACCATCCCACCACCCTGCATGGTTGGCAGGTCTAGCAGCTTTGCCGACGCCAATCGATCCGTCAGCGCAAAATCGGCGGTGGGCCGTTGTGGTTGCGGGCTGGCGCGATAGTTTCGAAACAGCAAAGGGGAATGGATGGATCTTCTGGCAGGCAAAGTGGTGATTGTTTCGGGTATCGGGCCGGGGCTGGGGCGCTCAACAGCGCTACGTGCGGCGGCGGCGGGAGCCGATGTGGTTCTGGCCGCGCGTACCGCCGAGCGACTCGATGCTGTGGCGAGGGAAGTCGAGGCGCTCGGGCGGCGTGCGCTCGCGGTTCCGACGGATCTGACCAAGCCCGAAGATTGCGACGCTCTGGTGGTGCGCACCATCGAGGAATTCGGTCGGGTCGATGGATTGGTCAACAATGCCTTCCGCATGCCGCCCTTTGGCGCGCTTGCCGACTATGATCTCGCGAAGATCCAATCCTCGTTTGAGGTCAACGTCTACGCGCCGCTGCGCCTTTCTCAGGCCGTCCTGCCGCATATGAAACGGCAGGGTGGCGGCTCGATCGTCATGATTGGCTCGGTTGTGCTGCGCAAGCAGCCGCCCGCCTATGGCCCCTACAAGATGGCCAAGCATGCGCTCCTCGGTATGGGGCGCAGCCTGGCTGCCGAGAACGGCCCGGACGGAATCCGCGTGAATATGGTGGCACCGGGTTATATCGGAGCCGCTGTCGTCGAGTTGGTGGCGCAGATGCAGGCGGCCGAGACGGGCGGTACGGCCGCGGCCGCCGAGGAGGAGATTCTCGGCTCGTTGATGTTGCGCCGTGCGCCGGAACCCGATGAAATCGCCGACGCCGTGGTCTTCTTCCTCAGCGAGATGTCACGCTCGATCACCGGCCAATGTCTGGATGTCACTTCGGGCGAAGTCGCGCATTAAAAAAATGGCTGGTCTGCCCGAGATTGTACCCGCCGATGTCGCGCTGATCGACGCCGAGCAGAGCCTGCGCGAGTTTGCCGTCGCGCTGGCCGGTGTCGATGATTTCGGCGATATCGAGTTCGAAGAAGGCTTGCGCGTGTTGTTGCGCAGTCTCGACGACGATGCCGAGCTCTCGGCCAATGGCCGTCAGATGCTCGCTGGCATGGTCGTCACGGCGCTGGCCGGGCGTCTGCTTGCCGAGGCAGCGTTGCAAGCGAACCCCGAGCATCGTGGCGTGGATCTGGGCGCACCGCTGGTCATTATCGGCCTGCCGCGCACCGGTACGACGGCTCTGCAGGGGATGCTCTGCGCCGACCCTGCCCATCAAGGGCTCGAACTCTGGCTGGCCCAGAACCCTCGCCCGCGGCCGCCGCGCGCCGCCTGGGACGCTGCGCCCGGTTATCAGCGTTGTGTGGCGATGCTCGCACAGATGCCGGCATCGATGCGGGCCATCCACGAGATGCAGGCCGACGCGCCCGATGAATGCTGGAACCTGCTGCGCCAGAGCTTTGCGAGTGTCACCTTCGAATGCGCCGCTGGTGTGAGTGGCTACTCGGCGTGGTGGGCCGCGCACGATATGCGGCCGGCCTATCGACGCTGGGCGAATAATTTGCGCTTGATAGGAATGAACCACACCGACCGGGTCTGGGTGCTGAAAGACCCGAGCCACCTCTTTGCTGCGGACGCCTTGCTCGAGGCCGTGCCGGAGGCGCGGATCGTCATGACGCACCGCGACCCGGCGCGTTCGATTCCTTCGGTGGCGAGCCTCAATGCGACCGCCCGGAAGGTGAACGATGGCGTGCCCGACGATGTGCGTCTCGGCGCGGAGCAGAACGAACTCTGGGCGCGTGGCATCGAGCGTATGATGGCGGTGCGGGAAGTGCAGCCCGAGCGCTTTCTCGATATGCATTTTGCCGATTTTCGGCGCGACCCGCTCGGGCAGATCCGGCAAATTTACGAGGCGACCGACCGCACGCTCGCGCCAGAGGCAGCAGAGGCGATGCAGGCGTGGCGCCGCAAGCACAAGGCCCCGGCACACCGATACGATGCCGCGCGCTTCGGCCTCGACGACGATCAGATCCGCGAGCGCTTTGCGGCTTATATCGAGTGCTTCGATATCGCGTCGGAAGAGGGCATAGGCAACGCGAAATGAGAGATGAGATGAACGAAAAGACGACAGAGGAGCCGGGCAGCATCGAGATCGAGAGCTGGGATGCTTTTTGTGACGATCTGAAAAGCGCCGGCCGGATGGTGCTCGCTGCGGCGCCTGATGACGAGCGCGACCGTGCCGAGGGCCTGCGCTATCTGGCGCGCTTGACGTCGGCCTTCTTGCGTCTCTCGACCGCGGATCCGACGCCAGCCCGCCAGACGCTGTTCTCACAGCCGATGAAGGTCGGCCTCGACAACCCAGATTATGTCTACTACCGCGCCGGGCTCGATCCGCGTTTTCGCTATATTCTGCGCGGAGAGAAGGGCGATGCGGCCTTCCTCGGTATCGGCAGCTTTTCGGGCAGTCTGGGCTCGAAGGAGGGCTTGCTCCGCGACGGCTACGTCGAGACTTCCGCCCTGGAATTCGACGTGGCCGGACGTTTCGAATTGGCGATCAGCGTCGAGGAACAGGCGGGCAATTGGCTGCCGATGAAGGAGGCGACCAACTCGTTGCAGGTCCGCCAGGTGCTTCTTGACCGCCGCCACCAGCGGCCGGCTTCGTTGGAGCTTGCGAAACTCGGCGACGATCGCGTGCCGGCACCGCTCGATGCGGGCCGCTTTCTCGCCTCGCTGGGGGGCATGGGTGGGCTGCTCAAGGGCACGCTTGGTCAATTCTTGAAATGGACCGAGCATTTCCAGACCCACAAGCATGAGATCCGACCGATCCCCGAGGAACTGATCGCCTTTGCGCAGGGCGATCCGAATACCAGCTACAATTATTCGTATTGGGAGTTGGGCGAGGGCGAAGCGCTTTTCATCGAGTTCGAGCCGCCGGAATGCGAGTATTGGAACCTGCAGATCGGCAACCATTGGCTCGAGTCATTGGATTATTTCCACCACGACACGCACGTGAACCAAGCAACCGCCGTCGCAGACGCCGACGGCCTGGTCCGCGTCATCATAGCCCATAGCGACCCGGGCAAACCCAATTGGCTCGACACGGCGGGCCATAGGCGAGGGGGTCTGGCCCTGCGCTGGACAGGGGCCAAGACCCACCCGACCCCCCGTTGCCGGAAGGGAATGCTCTAGAATTGAGCTGCGATCTTGTCGCCGCCCTTGACCTCGCATTCGCCGACGCCGCCACCTTCCATGCCGGAGGCGGGCTGCGAGAGATGGAAGCGGCAACGCATCGTATTGCCCTTGTCGCCGAAGAGCGTCGCGATCACTTTGCCGCTGTAGTTGGTCACGAAGGTCGAGTAGCTGCCGCCGCCGCCCCAAGGGCTGCCGTAAGGGCCCCAATCGTTCCAACCACCACCGTAGCCGCCGTAACCGCCGTAACCACCACTCCAGCCGACCCCACCCCAGCCACCGCCGCCGAGCGTATCGGCCGAGGTCGTCGAGGTGACTTGGAGGAATTTGCCGGTGTAGGTCTCGCCGGCGGGGAGGTGGACGTTCATCGTGCCGCCGCTGCTGAAGCCCGTGGTCGCCCAGTTCATCGTAACCGGCGTCGAGGTCTTTTCACCGGGAACCGAAAGGCGCCCCATGATGGTGCCCTGCTGAGCACAGCCCGCCA
This sequence comes from Deltaproteobacteria bacterium, assembly GCA_046583355.1. Classification (GTDB taxonomy): domain Bacteria; phylum Desulfobacterota; class Binatia; order UBA12015; family UBA12015; genus UBA12015. The sequence goes on along the minus strand of JAYGCM010000019.1, from coordinate 41,122 downwards.
CCAGAGCCAACCCCAAAGTCAAGCATAACGTACGATTCATCTTCTTCATCATCAGCGAATTCCTCCTGTACGCCGCGGCGCACGCGCCGGGAATAACCAACTTCCACACCCCCCGCAACCAAGCCGACCGCTCCCGACTCAATCCGAGCCCAACGGGCGCGGCCGAGCGAAAGCGAGCCGGGGGAGGAGGCTCACGGCGGCTTTGCCGCCGTGAGGAGGGGAACAGAGTCCCCCTCTCAGAAGAAACCCGGTTGTACGGGGCGGGAGAGGCGGCCGGTTCGCAGGGTGGCCTCGAATTCGCGGACGGCTTCGGCGACATGGAGGTCGCTTTGGTGGATCGGGCGCAGCAGCAGGACCTGGTCGAGGCGGCGGCAACGCGACAGGGCGACGTAGAGTTGGCCGTCGGCAAAGGCGCCGCGGCCGAGATCGATCGCCATATTATCCAGCGTCATGCCCTGGCTTTTGTGGATCGTGATCGCCCAGGCCAGAATCAGTGGCAGCTGGCTGTATTTGCCGACCACGCGGGTCTCGATACGGCCCGTGCCCGGATTCCACTCAAACGCCGTCGACTCCCAGGTGACTTCCGAAACCTCATGGACATCGCCGGTGCCGGGCCCCCAGAGGATTTCGATTTCGGCACTTTCGTCGCCAACGCTCACGACGCGTCCCAGCGTGCCGTTGACCCAACGCTGGCTCGGGTCGTTGCGCGTGAAGAGGACCTGCGCACCGACGGCCAGGTCGAGTTGCATGGGCGCGGGCAGGCGTTCGCGGGTCGGCGGGAGGTTGCCCTCGGTGCGGCCCATATAGCGCCGCGGTGTCTCGGCAAGGGCGCGCAATTGGTAGCGGTTGCGGGTTTCTGCGTCGTTTACCCGCGTCGTCAAAGTAACGCGGCCCTCCAGCGCGGCCTCGTCGATGCCGTCGGGGAAGCCAACGCTACAACGTTGGTTGATGCCCTCGATTGCCTGCGGCGCGCCCGGACCGCCGTCGCGCAAGGCATCCAGCAGCGCCAAGTCTTCGCTATCTTCCTGGCGATGGACTTTCTCCAATTCGATATGTTGCAGAACGGAGTCACGCAGGCAGGCCGCGTCAAAGAACCATTCGCTGGCATAATGCGCTTCGAAGAAGGGGCGCTCGGCGTCGCGAACTACGGGGGCGAGCTGAAAAAGATCACCGACGCAGATCATGCGCACGCCACCAAAGGGGCGGTTGCGGTGGGGGCCGTTCATGCGCAGGAATTTCTCGATGCCGTCGAGCAGGTCGGCGCGTACCATCGAGATTTCGTCGACGATCAACACGTCCAGGTTCTCGTAGAGCGAGCGGTTGCGCAGCTTGCGGATATCCGAGAGTTCGACCGGCCGCGGCGGCAGCCGACAAAAGGAGTGGATTGTCTGTCCGCCGATCTGGATCGCGGCAAGCCCGGTGGGTGCGACCACCGCGACATTGGCGTTGTCCTCGAGCGCGTCGCGCAGCAGATGAATCAAGGTGCTTTTGCCGGTGCCGGCGCGGCCCGTGATGAGCAGGAAGGGCGCCTCGTCCTGCACATGCTCGATGGCACGGTAGAAGGCGTCGTCGAGTTCAAGTCCGCGCTCCTGCGCATCTTCGAGAATATGGTCGAGGATCGGTGTCATGGTAGAGCTTTCCCGCTTTCGTCCTACTGCGTACCGGCCGGAAATTCACGCGTGCCTGCGAAGTCGCGGGCTTTTTGACTTCGGCTGCGGCAGGCAGGTAGCGGTGGGAACCATATGTCCGAGATCGAGAGCCGAAGCCGTAGCGCGTTGAAGAACCTGATCCGCCTGCTCGAGGAGGTCGACCAGCGTTGGCTCAGTCCCGAGTGGAACCTCGGCTCGGCCGACGATGTGGCCCAGGGCATGCGCGCCGTGATGCATATTCTCCAGGGCGGACTCGAGTCCTGCTTCGAGACGGATGCAGCGCACCCGGAGTTCCGGCGCATCGTCGCCACCAACCGGAAATTCACCGGCGACAATGCCGACGCGATCTACTACGACGCGCCGGTGGATCCACGCTTTGCCTATCGCGTGCGTGGCCAGCTCGATGGCGCGGTCTATACCTCGTTTACCGTCGAATGCGGCAAGCCCGATGGCAGCATGGGCGAGCGCCTGGGCGGCGTTCTCAACGACAACGAGATCGATGTGGACGCCGACGGCCGCTTCGAGTTTTTTGTCGGCGGTGAGAGATGTGAGCGCAATTGGCTGCCTTTGCCCGAGGGCGCCTTCCGCATCACGACGCGCCATTATTTCGAAGACGAGGCGCCCGCCGCCGCTGACCCGGCACGGAATTTTGCCTTGCGGATCGAAAATTTGAGCGACCAGCCCGCCCCGGCTACGCCGAGCGACGAGTCGGTCGCGGCGGGTATCGAGCGTGTCGGGAATTTCCTGCGCTCGCGCACCCTGGATATGCCGCCGATGGCCAACACCGAGACGCCGGATTTCGTCTCGAAGGTGCCCAATGTCTTCCCGCCCCCGGTGCTGCCCGGAGAGCAACCCCTGGCCGCCGCGGATGCCTGCTACTCGATGGCGCCGTTTTTTCTCGGCCCCGATGAAGCTCTGGTCATGCGCATGCGCTGGCCGCAATGCCGCATCGGCAGCGTGATGCTCTGGAACCGCCATATGCAGACCTTCGACTTCGCCAACCGCTCGGTCTCGCTGAACCGCAAGCAGGTGAAGCTCGATGCCGACGGCAGCTTCCGCATCGTGATCGCGCACGAAAATCCGGGTCTTGCCAATTGGCTCGACACCGAGGGCCGCCCCTTCGGGCTGGTCTTCTGGCGCTTCATGCTCGCCGAAGGCGAGATCGACACGCCGCAGGCCGAAGTCGTGAAATTCGCGGATCTGCCGACTGGCTGAGCGAGGGGCTACCGTCAGCGCTGGAACCGCACGCGCCGCGGGTGCCCGACCATTTGAAAATTAGATCACTATCATCTAATTTTCACGTATGAGCCTTCACCCACGCATCGCGGAAAAGCGGCTCCGAAGTCTGCTGCGACAATTCCCGGCCGTAGCAATTCTCGGTGCTCGACAGGTCGGCAAGTCGACACTTGCACGAATCGCACTACCTTCTTTTGATTTTCTGGATCTGGAAGATCCGGGTGTCCAGCGTCGGTTGTCGGATGATGCTGTGTTCGTCCTGGAGGAAAGCCGCCGTCTCGTGATTGACGAAGCCCAGCGCCTTCCGGAAATCTTTCCGGCATTGCGTGTAGTGCTGGATCGTGACCCGAAACGGCGCGTCGTGTTGCTTGGCTCCGCGTCACCGGCGCTGGTGCGCGAGCTCTCGGAATCTCTCACTGGTCGGGTAGGTATTCTCGATATGGGTGGTCTCTCCGTTGCGGAAGCGCCCTGGGAGAAACTCTGGCTGCGCGGATCCTACCCGAGGGTGCAATGGTCGCATCCTCGAGCAACGCCACAGGAGTGGTATCCGGCGTACCTGCGAACCTGTATCGAGCAGGATATTCCGCAGCTCGGGTTCAGGGTATCGGCCCGCAAAATTCACGATGCCTTGCTGATGCTGGCTCATCATCAGGGGGGGCTCTGCAACCTCAGTGAGCTGGGCGGTTCGCTGGGCCTGAACTATCACTCGGTGGCACACCTCATCGATATTCTTGAGGGAATTTTTCTCGTCCGCAGGTTGCCACCCTATTTCGCCAATATCGGCAAACGCCTGGTCAAGAGCCCGAAAGTCTACCTCCGCGATACGGGTATGCTCCATTCTCTTCTCGGCATGGGCTTTGCGCGGAAATCGGTTGTTGCGCATCCGAAGGCCGGTTCCAGCTTTGAGACTTTTTGTATCGAACAGCTACTCTTTCACGCGCGTCTGGCCGACCCGACAAGCGAGGCCTTCTTCTACCGGACGCACTCCGGGACGGAGGTGGATCTCCTGCTGCGGCTACGCGGCGAGCTGCTGCCTATCGAGATCAAGCTGGGTTCAAGCGTCCCGGATCTGAAAGGCCTGCGGACCTGCATGGCCGACCTGGCGCTGCCGCGCGGCTATGTGGTGAATCTCGCAAAGGAAGCTGGTGTGGTCGGCCGTGGAATCTGGATGGGGCCGCTCGAGTCCTGCCTGAAGAAGCTGCGCCTTCTTCCCTCCGCGCGCGGATAGCCTCTAGGGCCTCCAGTTCGAGGTCTTGCAGGCGAGTTCGCTCCTCCGGAATTTTTGCTGGGATATGGCGGCTACGTCTTGCGCCGCGCAGGTGGATTTTCGATCTCGGAGAGCAATTGTTCGAGCACGGGCAGGAGGTCGCCTCGGTCCAGGGCATTCTCCAACTCCGCTAGCAGGGAGTGCGCGGATGCCAGGTTGAGAGTCTCGGGCGCTGCGCGCAGAATCGCCGCTGCGTCCTCCAGATCCTTGGGCCGCCCTGCCAGGATCTTCATCACGACAATGTCGTCGGCACGAGCAACTGGCACGCGGACTCCCTCGACGTCGAAAATCTCGGCCCGCTCCAGGAAGAGTTCTTCGAGACCCGGGCCACCGAGGACAAGATCGCAGGGCATTCCGCTTGGGGTGTGCAGCAGCGGCAGCACTCGGGTGGTGCGAGCGAAGTCGGTCGGGTTCTCGACGCGCGCTTCGAAGTGCCAGAGAGCCAGCGGCACGAGCAGGGCCTCGACGACCTCCAGCGGTGCATCCACGGTTGCATCCACGTCGGCCGTCAAGCGAGCCGAGCCATAGAGGACTGCGGCCTGTGCGCCGAAGAGATACCAATCCCGGCCGGCCGCCTGAAGAGCGCTCCCCAAGTCGGCGAGCAGGTCAGCGAGACCGGAAGGCATAGGCAATCCGACCGTAGAGGCGCGCCATCTCAATATGGTGGTGAAGGTCGCGGTCGCGGTCTGCCGGCGTGGGCCAGTCGGGGCGAATGCGCCGCATATGTTCGTGCAGCTGCATGCTTGCCGCCAGGGTAGCCGAGGCGCCGCGGGTGGCGTACTGGCGCGCCCAGAAATCGGCCTTGCTGGTTCGGGCGCGAGTTCGATCACGTTGCACAAAGCGCAATACGTCGGACCGATCCATCTCTGGAGTTTAGCCGACGTGGGTTGGCGACGCGAGCGATTCAGACGGCATGAGGAAATGGTTGTTACGCGCGAGTGGTCGATGTATTCCTGAGAGTGAAGATGTACGTTCTCGGACTCTCTTTTTATTATCACGATAGCGCGGCAGCCCTGATTCATGACGGCGTGGTCGTGGCGGCAGCGGCCGAAGAGCGCTTCTCCAGGGTGAAGCATGATAGCGGGTTTCCGCAGCTGGCGATCGACTTCTGCCTTGCGCGGGCGGGCATCGCGATTCAGGATGTCGACCATATCGTCTTCTACGAGAAGCCTTTCGTGAAGTTCGAGCGCCTGCTGCTCACGGCGTTTGCGACCTTTCCGCGCTCGCATCGGGTCTTTCGCGAGTCGATGCGCCGCTGGATCACCGACAAACTCTGGATCAAGCCGCTGATTCGCGACAATCTTAAAATAGATCAGCGGAAAATTCTCTTCTGCGAACATCATATGTCGCATGCCGCGGCATCTTTTTATTGCTCGCCTTATGACGAGGCAGCGATCATCACGGTGGATGGGGCAGGCGAGTGGTCGACCGGGACCACCGGTGTGGGCAAGGGGACGCATATCGAGCTCACCCAGGAGAGCCGTTTCCCGCATTCGCTCGGGCTGCTCTATTCGTCGTTCACGGCCTATTGCGGCTTTGAGGTGAACGAGGGCGAGTACAAGCTGATGGGCATGGCGCCCTATGGCGAGGCGAAATACATCGACCGTATCGAGAAGATGATCCAGGTCGGCAGCGACGGCTCCTATTGGCTCGACCTCGATTATTTCGCTTTCCATCATTCGGCCGATCAGACGCTTTCGCCGAAATTTGCCGAGTGCATGGGCGCGCCGCCGCGGGATCCGAAGCTGGCTGACAAATCGCTTGACCCGTTTTATTGCGACGTTGCGATGTCGATCCAGGCCGTGACCGAGTCGATTCTCATCAAGATGGCGAAGTCCCTGCGGGCGAAAACCGGGCTGAACAATCTCTGCCTCTCGGGCGGGGTTGCGCTGAATTCAGTGGCGAACGCGAAGATCCTGCGCGACTCCGGGTTCGATAGTATCTATATTCCACCGGCGCCGGGTGACGATGGCGGGGCCATCGGGGCCGCGCTCTGGTGCTACCATCAGGTGCTCGGCAAGCCGCGCGCGAAGATGCTCGACTCGGCCTACCTCGGCAGCGAATACGACGAGAACCAGATCGGCGACTTCCTGCGCAAACACGACCTTCCCTTCGAACAGGTCGACGACGACGAAAAGTTCTACGACCGCGTGGTGGATGACCTCCTTGCCGGCCGTGTCGGTGGCTGGATGCGGGGTCGTCAGGAGTGGGGCCCGCGCGCCCTCGGCGCACGCTCGATCATCGCCGATCCGCGCCGCGCCGAGATGAAGGAGATCGTCAACAAGAAGATCAAATTCCGCGAGGCTTTCCGGCCCTTTGCGCCGAGCGTGCTGGCCGAGCGCTGTAGCGAGTTCTTCGAGTTGCCGAACGCACTCGATCATTACCCGGCCGATTTTATGCTCTATGTCGTTCCCGTGGTGGAGGACAAGCGCGAGCTATTGCCGGCGATCACGCATGTCGATGGATCCGGCCGCCTGCAGACCATCCGCCAGTCGACCAACCCTTCCTACCATCGTATGGTCGAGAAATTCGGCGAAGCGACGGGGGTGCCGGTGGTGCTGAATACGAGTTTCAACCTCAAAGGCGAGCCGATCGTCGAGACGCCGGAGAACGCCTTCAATACCTTCAGTCGCTCCGGGATGGACGTGCTCTACTTGGGCAATTTCATCATACAGCGCGAGGCCAAGAAGAAAATCGTCAAGGATGATAAATTCGTGCTCCGCCACGAAGGAGACTCCGTTCTCGGTATGGTGTCTTAGGCCACGCTCCGTAGTGTGGCAACGGCGCGCGGCTTCAGCGGTTGCGGAAGCGGCTGGCGAAGGCGCGGAGATCGCCGGCGATGGTGTAGAATACCGGCACCAGCGCCAGGCTGGCCGCCGTGGTCAGGGCCAGGCCCCAGCCCAAGGCAAGTGAGATGGGTGCGACGACGGCGTCGTAGCCACCGATGCCGTAGGCCATGGGAATCACACCGCCAAGCGTCGTAATCGAGGTGACGAGGACCGGGCGCAGGCGCCCGCTGGCCGCTTCGATGATGACGTCTTCGCGTTCCTGACCGAAGAGTTCGCGGCCGTTGGTGCGCCGGTGGATGGCATCGACCATGACGATGGCCGAGTTCACCACCACACCCGAGAGGCCGATGGTGCCGGTCATGGCAAAAAGCGAGAGTGGCTGGTCGTGCAGGAAGAAGACGACCAGCACCATGGCCACGGCAAAGGGGATGATCGGGATGAGGAGGAAGGCCTCCAGAAAAGAGCCCAGCATCAAGGCGATGGTCACGGTGATGCCGGCAATCGAAATCAGTGCGGCCATGCCGATATCGCCGCCGGTCTTCCGGCTCTCGACAGCCTCGCCGCCAAGCCGCACGTTGATACCAACGCGTTTGGCGAAGCGGGGCAGGAGTTCGCGGTCCATCCTTTGCGCCATTGCCAGCGCCGTATGCCCGCTATCGGGAACAAAACTAGCGGTGACGGTAGTCGCTCGCACGCCATTGCGGTGGTAGATGCGCGAGAGCGCCGGCATTTCGACCGGGTTGACGACATCGCGCAATTGTACGAGCTCGCCCGTATTCGACCGGACGGGTAATTCGAGCAGCGAATCGAGCGAATCGCGGTAGGCAGGCTCCAGGGTTACCAGGAAGCGCGTCGTTGCATCGAGTTCGCGGTGCTCGGATGCAGGGATACCGTAGAAGGCGGCCTGCAGAGTATGGCCGACGTCCTGGGCCGTGAGGCCGCGCAGGGCTGTGCGCTCGGCGTCGAGGTTGAGGTCGATCTGGGCGATGCCGGGGCGTTCGTCGACATCAATATTCGAGATTCCGTCGATGTTGGCCAGCCAATCCGCGACCTCGGCGGTGGCTTGGCGGCGGGTCAGGTTGTCATTGCTCTCGACGTAGATTTCGACCGGGTAGCCCATCGGCGGGCCGAGGACCTCGGCGGTATAGAGGATATCGGCCTCGGGCGGGACGATGATGTTCTCGCGGAAGATCGCGGCCCATTCGGCACTGGAAGTCGACCGCTTCCGCGTGGCGTCGAAGATCGCACGCACGACGGCCTCGTTGGTGCTGGCACCTGTGTCGCGCTCGAAGCCGGCATCGGCCACGCTGTGGCCGATTCTTGCGGTTACGGCGAGTAGATCGGCGCCGACCAGATCCGGGATCTGACGCTCGATGGCGGCGGCGACGGCCTCGGTTCTCTCGATCGGAGTTCCGGGCGGCAATAGGACCTTCACGAAGAGGGATTGCGAGTCGTCCTGCGGGAAGATCATCACGCGCGTGCGTGGCCCGACTACGGCGAAGGCGATTATGAGGATGGCGATGAAGCTGAACACGACCAGGCCGCGGTGGTGCAGCAAGGTGGCGAGATGGCGGCGGTAAATCGCCTCGAGTCGCAAAACGAAGGCGCGGCGCGCGGGCGGCGCCTTGGTCGCCATCGTCATATGGCCCGGCAGCAAAAAGAAAGTCTCGAAAAGCGAGATGACGAGCGCCAGGATCACGACGGTCGGCAGCGTGCGCAGCATCTTGCCGGCCATGCCGCCGATCGACCACATCGGCATGAAGGCCAGTATGGTGGTGACGGCGGAGGCCATCACTGGCCGCACCATCTCCATGGCGCCCTTGACCGCGGCTTCGTTACGGCTCATGCCCTCCTGGCGCAGGCTGGTGATCCGCTCCGCCACGACCACGGCGTCGTCGACCAACATGCCGAGCACGACGACGCAGCCGGTCAGCGTGATGACGTTGATGGTCAGGTCGAAAATGGGGAAGAGCGCGAAGGTGCCGAGGAAGACCACCGGCACGCCGATCAATACCCAGAGGGCGACCCTGCGTGAGAGGAAGGCAAAGAGGACAATGGCGATGATGATTCCACCGACAAAGCCGTTGGTCGTGATGAGGTCGATGCGGTTGCGTGTCCAATGGGAGTCGTCGTCCAGGAGAGTTGCGGAGACGCCAGCGGGCATGGCGAAATCGTCCAGGAAAGCCCGGATTTCGTCGACCGCATCCAGCACATCCGCGCCGTCGCGTTTGATGACCCAGAGCGCGATGCCGGGTTGTCCGTTGGTGTGGACGATCAAGCCGCGGTCTTCGCGGGCGCTTTCTATCCGCGCGATATCGGAGACGTGCAAGGCGCCGCCGTCGGGAAGGTAGCGCAGCACCGTGTCCCCGACGGTGCTCGGGTCGTCGATCCGGTTCCAGAGGACGACCTGGCGTCGTTCACTGGGGGTCTCCAATACGCCGCCGGTATTGGAGATATTGTTTTGTCCGATGGCATGGACCACGTCGAGAATCGTGATGTGATGGGCGCGCGCACGCAGCGGGTCGATGAGGATGCGCATCTCGGGGTCTTCGAGCCCGATGGTGGAGATGCGCGAGACGGGATCGAGGCGGCGTAGCTCACGCTCCAGGCGTTCGGCGGTTTCCACTACCGCATGGGCCGGTCCCGCAAGGGCGATCTGTACCACCGGAAAACGTTTCGAGTTCACCCGATTGACGTAGGGTTCGTCCTCCATCTCCGGCGGGAAATCAGTGATGGCATCGATCAGTGCGCGCAGTTCCTGCTCGGCTTCGCGGATCCGCTCGTCGGTGACGTCTTCGGGGAAGTGGATTTCGGTCTGGGTCGCATTGTCGGTGATGACCGAGGTGAAATCCTTGACGCCATCGAGGCCCTCGATCGCTTCCTCGATCGGCAAGGTGAGCTTGGTCTCGATATCCTGCGCCGCGGCGCCGGGCAGGGCCGCCCCGACGAAGAGCACGGGCATGGTGATATTCGGAAACGTTTCGCGCGGCGCGCTGGTCAGCGAGCGCACGCCGAGAACGACGATCACGACGACGATGATATTGACGACGAGATGGCGCTCGACGAACCAACGTACGAGACGTTCCACGGCTGGCCTATGCTCCCGCGCTGGCGCGATCGATCACGATGGGCGCGCCATCTTCGATGGCAAAATGCCCGTCGGTGATGACGACCTCGCCCGGCTCGAGGCCGCCGAGGACTTCGATATGGGTCTGGTCGCTGCGCCCGAGACGGACCTCGCGCATGACGGCCTGTCGGATCTCGCCCTCTCCTTCGACCACATAGATGACGACGCCGCGGCGGTTGCGTGCCAATGCGGCGCGCGGCACCAGAGGAACCGAAGAGGTCTGATCGCGGGTGAAGCCGATCGAGGCCATCATGCCGTCGCGGATCGAGCCGTCTGCATTATCCAGCCAAATTTCCACCGGGTAGGTGCCGGTCCGGGCATCGGCCAGCCGGCCGATGCTGCGGATGGTGCTGGTTCGCATGCGGCCATCGCCGGCATCGAAGATGAGCGTCACGGGCATTTTCTCGTGCAGTCGGGCGGCCTCGGTCGCGGTGACGCCGGTCTGAACGCGGACCCGCGAGAGGTCGATGACGACGGCGACGGGAGTGCCGGGCTGAAGATAATCACCCACATCGGCGTGGACCCGCTCGACGCTGCCGGCAAAGGGGGCGCGTACGGTCGCATCCGCAAAATCCTGCTCGGCGCGGGCCGCCCCGGCGCGGGCAAGCGCAAGCGCAGCGGCTGCGCGGTCGCGTTGCGAGTTCAGGTGGTCGAGTTCGCTCTCGCTGAGTGCCTGCTGGTGGGCGAGGTCCTGGCCGCGCGCAAGCTCGCGTTTGGCCTCGGCGAGGTCGGTCTCGCGTGAGCGCAATCGGGCGCGGGCCTCGTCGCGGATGAGGCCGGGGCGGCGCCGGTCGAGCACCAGGAGCGGTGTTCCGGCCTCGACCCGGTCGCCGGCCTCGGCCCTTCGCTCGAGAACGCGGCCCCCGATTTCGGCGGCGATCGTGGCCCGGCGAAAGGCCCGGCTGATCCCGGTTGCGCGCGGCTGGATATCCAGCTGACCCTTGCGGACTCGTGCGACCTGGACGCGGATGGCCGGACGGGCGCGCTCGCTGGCGAGCGCCGTGGGTTCCTGACTCCGCACGGGTTCGCTCGCGCAGCCGGCGGCCGGCAGCAGAGCTGCGCTGAGGCCCAGGCAGAGCAGCTTTCTTTTCTGCGAAACTGAGAACATCTCATATCTTGCTAGCGAATGGTCATGGCTGCGGCCAGAGGTTGTTGAATCTACATTTAGGGCCTCGACCGGAGTGCCGCAGGTTTCGTATACTGTCAGTCGTTCCTGGGTTTTTGGACCAGGCCTTCACGCCCGCACCAACTTCAGCTCATGATGAAAAAATCCGCGCTCCTCGTTGTCTCGATTCTCTTCTTCCTCGCCGCGGCACTTCCGGCAGCCGCCACGGGCCCGCATTCGGTAGCGCGTCAATGGAATGAGCTGACGCTGGACTCGATCCGCAAGGACCTCGCGCGCCCCACCGTCCATGCGCGCAACCTCTTCCACCTCTCTTTGGCGATGTGGGATGCGTGGGCGACTTTCGATGCCACGGCGTCGCCTGTTCTTTTCGGCGAGCAGCATATGGCTGCCGACCCGAGCGCCGCTCGTGACGAGGCGATCAGCTACGCTGTCTATCGGGTTCTGCGCGTGCGGTTTGCTGGCTCGCCCGGCGCGGCGACCCTATTGCCGACCTACGACGCGCTGATGGCCGAGCTTGGCTATCCGGTTTCCATCACCACTACGGTGGGCAACTCGCCCGCCGCCATCGGTAACCGCATAGCGGCCCGCATTCTCGTCTTCGGCCTGCAGGATGGCTCGAACGAGGCCGGTGGGTACGTCAATCAAGTTTATCAGACGGTGAACCCGCCGCTCCTGCCCGCGCTTGCCGGCAACCCGGATATCCTCGACAGGAACCGCTGGCAGGCTCTGGCGCTGGAATTTTTTGTCGATCAATCCGGCAATCCGATTCTCGGCGGCTACCCGGAGTTCCTCGGCCCGGAGTGGGGCGAGGTCACGCCTTTCTCCCTGTCCCCTGCGCGCCGCACGATCCGCCAGCGCGACGGCTATGGCTGGTCCATCTGGCACGACCCGGGCCCGCCGCCGCTTTTTGGTACAGACACCGATGCTGCGTATCGCTGGGGCTTTGAGTTGGTCGCCGCCTGGTCGGGGCACCTCGACCCGACCGACGGTGTCCTATGGGATATCTCACCCGCCTCGATCGGCGCGGCCACATTGCCGGCAACGCTGGAGGATTGGCCTTCGTTTTATGATCTGACCAATGGTGGCGACGGCTCGCCCGGCTATGCCGCCAATCCGGTGACCGGCGAGCCCTATGCCGAACAGCTGGTTCCGCGTGGCGATTACGCTCGTGTGCTGGCCGAGTTCTGGGCCGACGGTCCGGACTCCGAGACGCCGCCGGGGCATTGGTTCGTCATTCTGAACTATGTGAACGACCACGAATTACTTGCGAAGCGGATCGCGGGCGAGGGCGAGCCGGTCGACGATCTCGAATGGGATGTGAAGGCCTATATGCTGCTCGGCGGCGCGATGCATGATGCTGCGATCGCCGCCTGGAGCGTCAAGGGCTATTATGATTTCGTCCGCCCCATTTCCGCAATGCGCGCGCTTGCCGATAGCGGCCAGAGCTCGGATCCGACCGCGCTTTCCTACCACCCGGACGGCATTCGCCTCTATCCGGAGATCATCGAATTGGTCACGCCCGAGACCACGCGGCGGCGCAAAAAGCATCGTCATCTGCGTGGTCACGAGGGCAAGATCGCGCTGAAGGTCTGGCAAGGTCATGAGGAAGTGAACAATCCTCTGCGCGATACCGCTGGTGTGGGCTGGATCCTTGCCGAGAATTGGTGGCCCTACCAGAGGGCATCCTTCGTGACGCCCCCCTTTGCCGGCTATGTCTCGGGCCATAGTACCTATAGCCGCACGGCTGCGGTCGTCCTGCACCGGCTGACGGGTTCGCCCTTCTTCCCCGGTGGGCTTGGCGAGTTTGCCGCGCCCAAGAACGAATTTCTGGTTTTTGAGGACGGTCCGAGCGTGGATGTGACCCTGCAATGGGCTTCGTATTATGATGCGTCGGATCAATGTTCGCTGTCGCGGATCTGGGGCGGGATTCATCCGCCCGCCGATGATATTCCCGGCCGCAAAATGGGCGACGATATCGGGCCGGCCGTATGGGCGCGTGCCAATCAATATTGGCGAGGCGAGGTGCCGCCGCTGGCGATCGGCCTCGAGACCTTGCCGCCGGCCGAAGAAGACCTTTCCTACGAGGTCGATCTCGGTGTGGGTGGTGGCACGCCGCCCTATGATTGTCGCGTGGTGTCGGGCGAGTTGCCCGAGGGATTGGTGCTCACGACAGACGGGCGTATCACGGGCACGCCGCTGCACCGCCGCCGTGCGCGGACGATCCGTGTGAGCGTCGAAGATGCCTTGGGTACGCGACTTACGCGCGATTATGAGATCGAGTCCCTCAAGGCCTTCAAGCTGGGCGCCAAGCGTTTTCGCCGCGGCCGCGATGGCAAGAAGTACCGGATGCGCCTCAATCCCAAACGTGGTTTGCCCCCCTACCAGATCCGCGTCACGCAAGGTGTGCTGCCGCCGGGTCTTGTCATCAATACGGAGAAATCCCGGATTGAAGGTACTCCGGACGGCGAGGGCTTCTTCGCGTTGGAACTAGAGGTCGAGGATGCGCTCGGCGCTCTGGGCCGGGTTAGCGGCGAGATCTTTCTTCGTCCCGCAAAGTGAGCGCTAGCAGGCAGCCCGTCCAGCCGGCCACCATCAGCAAGCCAAGCGCTTCGCGCGCCTGTTCGTCTTCGAGGTTTGCCATGCCGATATTGGTGAACGAGGCGACCTCGGCGACGGCCAATGAGGGCAGCAGCGGAAGCGCTGGCGCCAGGCAGGCAAGCAGGCCGAAGGCGATGACGATCGGGTTTCGGCGGCCGGCCGCCGAGGCAGCCGCGATCCCCGCAGCCAGCATATAGATGATGATCCAGGGCAGAGAGTCGGAATCATTCACTTGGACCGCAGCGGAGAGTAGGAAGACCAGCGTCGCCAGAATCGGAAGCCACCGCATCGCAGAAGGCATACCCGAAACCCCTATGAATGCGACGCCGGACCTGGATGCAGGCCTACTTTTCGGCCGCATCTTCAGGCCATACCCCTGCGCCTGCGGCACTCGGAGGCCGCCCGGCTCGGTGGCCGGACCTCCAGCGCAGGCCGAAAGCTGCGGTGCAGGCTTTTAGATGCAGTAAATTTGTTGCAGCGAGGGCCCCAAAAGGTCCATTCTGGGTGGCCGGGGCTGCGTAGGAGCTGGCACGAGCATTGCAATTCGAAGCTGATCACGCAGAACCTCGAAGGGAGCTGTGAAGATTATGATGCCCATTCTCGGATTGATTCTAGCCTATTATTTGTACCGCCACTTCAACCGCCGGGTGGGCCGCTACCGGCGGCGCTACGAGTTGGACGAAGGGGATGCGCGCTGGAGCGAAGGTGCCGCGCATTGGCACGAAGAATGGGATCGGCGCTGGGCGTCGAAGACTCGCCGCCGCGTCGATAAGAGAAACCGCCGCCGGCGCAGAAAGGCTCCGGCGCGCGACTCCGAGGAGGCGATCCTGGCGCGCGCGAAAAAGCGCGCCCGCGCCGAGATGGGTTTCTACAACCACCTCACGAGCTATCTCGCCGTGATGAGCGGGCTGGCTATCGTGAATCTGCTGACCACGCACTACCCCTGGTTCATTTGGCCGGCGCTGGGCTGGGGCATCGGAGTTTTCTCGCATTATATGGCAGTCTACGGCCGTCGTGCTTTGCATGACCGCTATTGGGAACCCGCAGTCAATCGTGAAGTTCGGCGCGAGACGGTGCAGGTTCGCACGGAGAAGCAGGCCAGCATTGACGAGCTTTCGGCGTCGATCGCACACGAGATCCGCAACCCCGTTGCTGCGGCTCGAAGTCTGGTCCAGCAGATGGGCGAGGATCCGCGGTCAATCGAGAATGTCGAATATGCCCAGGTCGCGCTCGAGGAGCTGGGCCGAGTCGAGAAAAGCATCTCGCACCTTCTGAAGTTCGCCAAGGAGGAAGATATCGAGCTCGACCAGGTGCGGGTCGCGGATATCGTGGATGCCGCCTTGACCGAGATGCGCGGCAAGCTCGACGAAGCGAAGGTCGTCGTGCAGCGAAACTATATCGGTGGCCCGACCATCATTGCCGACAAGGAGAAATTACGTGCGGTTTTCGCCAATATCTTCGACAACGCGATCGACTCCTTCAGCGACACCAGCCGCAAGGAAAGCGACCGGAAGATCGAACTCTATATCGAAAATGGTGTGCCTGGCCGCGTACGTGTCCGGGTTCGCGATAATGGCGAGGGGATCAAGCCCGGGGAGATCGACCGGATTTTCAATCCTTTCTTCACCACCAAGGCCACCGGCACGGGCCTGGGCATGGCGATCTCGAAGAAGGTCGTCGAGGCGCATGATGGCTCGATTGACGTCAGCAGCAAGCGCGGCGAAGGTACGGAATTCGTCGTCGCCTTGCCGCTGCCCGAACGGACGGAGGCGGCCTGATGCGCGGACGACTTCTGATCGTGGATGACGAGAAGGCGCTGCTGCTCGCCTTGCGCGGTGTCTTCAAAAAGGAAGGTTGGCAGGTGGAGACGGCTTCTTCGGGCGAGGAGGCCGTGCGCAAGATCAAACCGAATGCCTTTGATGTTGTATTGACGGACCTCAGTCTGGGTACGCTTTCGGGGATGGATGTCCTGGCGCATGCACGCGCGGAAGACGCCGAGACCTCGGTCGTGATGATCACGGCCTATGGTTCCGAGAAGGTTGCGGTCGAGGCAATGAAGAAGGGGGCCGAAGATTACGTTCCGAAACCCTTCGACAACGAAGAGATGCGCATCGTCCTGCGCCGCGTCATGCAGAATGCCTTGCTCAAGCGCGAGCATCGCCGACTTCTGGAACAGGTCCAGGGGAGTTTTGCCGAGGGGCAGATCGTCGGTCGCAGCGCGGCGATGCATCGGGTCTTTTCGATGATCGAGAAGGTCGCCGATACCGATATCAATGTGCTGGTTCGCGGGGAGAGCGGGACAGGCAAGGAATTGGTCGCCAACGCCCTGCATTATCGCTCGCCGCGGCGCAATCGGGCCTTGATCAAGATGAATTGCGCCGCTCTTTCGCGTGAACTCGTTGAGAGTGAGCTTTTCGGTCACGAGAAGGGCTCGTTTACGGGTGCGACCAGCCGCCGCGAGGGGAAGTTCGAAGCGGCCCATGGCGGCACACTCTTCCTCGACGAGGTCGGCGATATGCCGCTGGAGACGCAGGCGAAGTTGCTGCGCGCCGTGCAGGAAAAAGAGTTCGAGCGGGTCGGCGGCAATATTCCCGTTTCGGTCGATGTCCGTCTGATCGCAGCGACAAATCAGGATCTGGAAAAAATGGTCGCCGAGGGTACTTTTCGCGAGGATCTCTACTACCGACTCAAGGTGGTGGAGATCGGGCTGCCGGCTTTGCGTGAGCGGCGCGATGATATCCCGCTGCTCCTCGAGCGTTTTCTGAGTGACGCGGCCGAGAGGATGTCGCGCGCGATCAAGCCCCTTACCGGGGACGCCCTGCGCCTCGCGCTGGAGCACCCCTGGCCGGGCAATGTGCGCGAGCTGCGCTCGGCCGTCGAGCAGGCGCTGTTGCTGGCGAATGGCGACGAGATCACAGCCGCCGATCTTCTCGGCGCGCCCGAGGCGCCGGTGCCTTCTGCGGCCAACGGCAAGAATACGCAGGGCGAGGCTTCGACCTTTCGTGACGCGAAGGACGAGGTCGTCTCGACATTCGAGAAACGTTTTCTCCTCGAGGCGCTCCGCCGAACAGGTGGCAATATCACGCGCGCCGCTGAGAATGTGGGAATGTACCGCCAGAGTTTCCAGCAGAAAATGCGTGAGCTGGGCCTCTCGGCCGAAGACGCCAAAAACGGCGAAGGAGAATAAGATGGGATTTTTTTCTAGATTGACAAACCTGATCCGCGGGACATTCGCGAATTGGGTGAATCGGAGTGAGCGACGCAACCCCGAGGCGGTCTACGAGTCCGCGATCCGCGGCAAGATCGAGCAATACCAGAAACTCCGCCAGGCGGCGGCCGGTGTTCTCTATATGCGCGGCAAGCTGGCAACCGAGGTGGAGATCAAGACGCAGACGTTGAAGTCGCTGAAGCGCCAGCTCGATGTGGCGGTCGAGAAGGACGAAGACGGTGTGGCGTTGGCTCTGATCGCGCAGCGCCAGCGTTTCTCGACCGACCTCGACCGGCTGCGCGGCGAGCTCGAGGACCTGACCCTGGAGGCCGAAGACGCCAAGAAGAACCTCGTGACTTTCCAGGCCGAGGTACAGCGTCTGCGCGATGAGAAGATGCGCGTGATGGCGAAGCTGGCGAATGCCAAGGCACGCCTGCAATTGCAGGAGACCATGAAGGGTCTTGTGCCCGATGCCGATATCCAGGCGCTCGAAGAAGTTCGCGCCCATATCGAACGCCTCACGGCCGAAGTCGGTATTTCCAAGGAAGTGGCCGATGGCGAGCTCGACCAGAAAATGCGTGAGATTCGCGAAGCCGAAGCCGACGCGTCGGCCCGCGCCCAACTCGACGAACTCAAGCGTATGAAGCAGCGCCAGCACGTCCCGCTGGATCTGGGGATCGCCAGCGTAGAGGCGGCAGCGCCGGCGGCCTCCTGACCCGAACCTCCGCCGAGCCTGCGCGGCATGTGCTGCGTAGGCTCGGGCGCCCGGATGCAGACTTGCTGTTCGGCCGGGCCGTTGGGGGTGCAAAACTCAGCTGGCGGCTCTACTGAGAGGGCATGGCTGAAAATCCCGTATTGCAGGAACTCGATGAGCAGGGCGTTCTTCTTCTCACTTTGAACCGCCCCGCCAAGAAAAACGCATTCAACGACCCGCAATGGGACGGCTTGCGCGACGCGCTCAATGCCGCGCGCGAGAACCCGGCCGTGGCCGTGGTTCTGCTGACCGGTGCCGGCAAGGATTTTTCCTCGGGCCAGGACCTGACGGCCTTCAGCCAGTCGGCCGGGGACCGCGAGGACGGCCACCCGAACGGATTCAACGGCTGCGTCGATGCCGTTTTTGGTTTTGACAAACCGATCCTTGCCGCGGTCAAGGGCGTCGCCGTCGGCGGCGGCTGCACACTCGCAGTCGCATGCGATATTGTCTATGTCGGCGCGAGCCTGCGCATGCGTCTGCCTTTCGCGAACCTCGGTCTCGTCCCGGAATTCGCCAGCAGCTATACCGTTCAATCGGCCATCGGCCGCCAACGCGCGGCCGAGCTTTTCTTCACCGCCGAATGGATCGACGCCGCGCGGGCGCTTGAGGTGGGTCTGGCCGCGCGCTCGTTTGCCGACGACGATCTTCTCCCGGCCGCGCTCGCGAAGGCACGCGAGATCGCGCAATGGCCTATTTCCGCGCTGCGCGGGATCAAACATACCCTCCGGGTTGCCAACGATGCGGGCATCGCCGCGGCGCGCAAGGTCGAGGACGAGGGCATGGCGAAATACGCGGGGTCGCCCGAGAATATCGAAGCGATCACGGCTTTTATCGAGAAGCGCAAACCCGATTTTAGAAAATTCCGCTCCTGAGAAGGCGCCCCACCTCTCCTTCGTGCGCGGGGTCCCGTTTTCACCTGCGTCGGTCTGGTGCCACGGCCTGCTTTTCGGCCGGACCTCCAGCTGTGCAAAACCCGAAATTTCGCGTGGCGCGGCAACAAAATCCTTCTTGGATCGATTTTCTGGTCGACACGAAGCGATAGTTTGATACTGATGGGCAACCCCATAGATGCGATAAAAGGACCTTCTTTCATGAAGAGTCCGGCAGGATGGCAGGTATGACCCGAAAATATGCGTTCCGAAGCGCTTTGATATTGGCACTTTTCCTGGGATGGGCGGTTCTATCGGCCGATGCTGGCACCTATATCGCCGGCGAACTTCCCGCCGAATTCACCAATCCTGGTGAGAGAGCTTGGATTCCGACGGATCCGGCCATGCTCAAAAACGAGATGAAAATCTCGAAAGAGAGCGCCAAGCTCACGCAGCGGATTGCGAAATGCTACCAGGCCGGTGCGCGGAATTATTCGCAAGGAAAGCCCACCCGCCTTACCGATTGCCTTGCCAAGGCGCGTGAGAAGTACCTCAAAATTCTCGCCAAGGTAGAGGCGAAGGCCCCTGGGCTGCCGCTTTGCCACGATTATTCGGCGGAGCCGGACCTTGCCGAAGCCTACCTGCAAGCCGCCGTCGGCGATCTTCTTTGTGCGTCGCCAGCCGGCGCCTATATCGATGGCCCCGTGCTCTACTGAGCCCGCGATCATGAACCAGGAGAAGATCATGCATCATCCGTTCAAAATCGCTTTCGCTCTCACGCTGCTGCTCGGTGCCCTCATGCCGGCCGCTCCCGGTCGGGCCGACCCTATTCCCGAGGTGGGGGGGCATATTGCTCCCGACGAAGATGTTTTCAAAACCGAGTTGAAGGGGATGAAGGCCTGGGAGAAGTTGCAACGCGATGTTCGCAGCTGTCTCGACCGCGGCGCGAAAAATCATTCGCGCGACAAGGATACGAAACTTCAGCTCTGCCTCACGAAGGTACAGGCGAAATTCGACGCCAAGCTCGCGCCGCTGGACCTGCCTGGATGCTGGGACCCGGATGCGCTCTTCGAGGCGACCGAGCAGCAGGCGAAGGCCGTCTTCCGTCGTGTCTATTGTGACGAGACGGCAGCGCTGCCGGTCTGCGGAGATGGCGCGCTCGCCGAATGGGAAGAATGCGACGACGGCAATCTGGACGACGGCGATTGCTGTAGTTCTGCGTGCACCTTCGCGCCGGCCGGCTCTGCGTGCCCGGCTGATGGTAACGTCTGCACCTCTGAGGTCTGCAACGGATCTGGGGCCTGCGTCTCCGAGCCGAGTGCCGGATCTTGTGACGATGGCCTCTTCTGTACGGCGACCGATATTTGCGCCGGTGGCGTTTGTGTAGGCGCGGGCGACCCCTGTGCTGGCGGGGATGCCTGTAACGATACCTGCGATGAGGTGGCCGGTAGCTGTGCCGAGACCGGCACACTTTGTGAGGATGGCCTTTTTTGCACCGCTGGCGATACCTGTCAGGCGGGGCTTTGTACCGGCGGTGGCGATGCTTGCGCCGCCGGAGATGCGTGCAACTCGACCTGCAACGAAGCCCTTTTCACCTGCTACGCGGCTGCCGGGACCGGCTGCCTTGGCGGTCAATGTGATAATGGCGGCGTTTGCATCCTCGAGCAAGGTGGAGCCTGCGCGAGCGATGGCGAGTGTGCGGGCTATGCCTGTGTCGATGGATTCTGCTGTGACACAGCTTGCGCGAGTGGTTGCGAAGCCTGTAGCGCGGCATTGACCGGCGGAAGCGACGGCGTATGCGCCCCGATCGTTGCTGGCACGGATCCCGATGACGAATGCGGCGTGTCGGGTGGGTCGGATGTTTGTGGCGGTTCGGGAAGCTGCACCCAATGTGGTGACGGAAGGCTTGAAATCGGCGAAGAATGCGACGATGGCAATTTGACCTCTGGGGATTGCTGTAGCTCGGTCTGCGAGATCGAAACCGAGATCTCCGGATGTGCCCCTTCGGCGCGCATCGTCACGCCGCTGCATGGTGCCTTCACCGAGGCCAGCAGCGTGATCGTGGAAGGCTGGGTCGAGAATATTCACCCGACCGACGCGACTCTGACGGTGGGCGGCAGCCCGGTCTCGATCGCAGCGAATCTCTCCTTCAGCACGGTCTTGAGCATTGACCCGGCCGAGATCTTCCAACCGATCGTCTCGACGCTTACGCGCCTGAGCGATGGTGAGATCTTCAACGACCGAGTCGTGGTGATCCGCGGCCAGGCGGTTGCCGATGGCAGCCTCGTCCCCGATGGGATTGGCATGCGTCTTACCGATGTCGGACTGGATGCGATCGAGCCGGCCGTCACGGGCCTGGTCGATATTGATCCGAAATCAATGATTCCCGACGGCACCGTGATTCTCGACGATTATTGCTATGCGGATACGTTCTTGGGTTGCCTGGGCCGGATCGATGTTTCGGTCAAGCACACCGCGACCTTGCCGGGGATCAGTGGTTTCGGCATCGATATCGATTCCCAGAACGCGTTCGTCGAGGGCGATATCACCTTGCACGACCTCGCTGTGCGAGCGCATGTGGTGAACGTCACGGGCATCGGCATCAGTTGTGATATCGATATCACCACAGCCACCACTCAGATTCTCGGCGACTATACGCTTGAGCCGATGGCTCTTTCGCCTTCCAAGGTGGATGTGACGCATCAGGGCGGCGTAATGGTCGTGTTGGGCGGCTTCTCGAATACGACCAATTGTGGCGGCATTCTGGGAGGCATCATGGAGTGGCTGATCGGCCTCTTCATGGGGGATATGGAGTCGATGGTCGCGGATGGCCTGCAGAATTTCCTCGACGAAGTCGATGGCAACGGCAATACACCGATTGCCGGCGCGATTGAGGCGGCACTTGGCAATATCGATATTGCCGGTCCGGTGGGGGATGGCTTGGGCACCGAGCTCACGACCCCCTTCAACGCGATTGAGGAAGATCTGATCGGTATCACATTCCCGATTGACGCTGGTTTTGCGACGCTGGTTCCCGATCCAGCGGCACCGGACCTGCTCGGTGCGCTGATCGTACCGACGACCTTTCCGGTTTTTCCCGTGACCACGCCGGTGATGGGCCAGGGCTACGGTGTCGTACTCGCTTTCTCGCCGACCACGTTCAACCAATTCCTCATGGAAGGGATCGAGGGCGGCCTGATGCGCATGTCGATTGCGGAATTGGAGGTCGGCGGTGCACCGCTGGCGATCAACTCCACTATGCTCTCGATCTTTCTGCCGGCATTCGCGACGTTGCCGGCGCTCACGCCTCTGGAGATCCGGGTGGCACCGACATTGGCGCCGATCGTGACCGACGAGGCCGGGCCGGATGGCGAGCTTGCCAACCTCCAGCTGGCCCATCTCCTGATCGAGATCGTCCAGCCGAACGCGGGAGATGCCGTGCGCCTCACCGCCGCCGTCGATATGCAGCTCGGTCTCGATCTGGTTCCCGAACCTGGGGGGCTCGCGATTTCCATCGGTTCACCGCCGCTGGAGACCTTGGTGACGACCTTGCTGCACAACCCGCTCGGCGTCGATCCCGCGGCGGTGGATGCGCTGATTCCGACGATGATGGACCTGATGCTGCCCGAGTTGGCGGGGGCCTTGGGCAGCTTTCCGCTGCCGGAATTCCTCGGCGTCTCACTCGCCCCGATCGAAGTCTCGCGCCAGGACGATTACCTGGCGATCTTTGCCGATCTTGCTCCCTGAATACCTACCCTCTGACTCGAGGAAATCATGAACAAATCTATCTTGGCGAGGCTCCCCTTCGGGAGTGCGCTTCTGCTGTCTTTTTTCTTGCTGCTACCGGCCACGGACGCCGCGGCCGGAATCTCGAATCTCACGATCGTGAAGAATGCCGGCAATAGTGGCGACTTCAGCGACTCCGATCGGCGGGCCAAGAGTACGGTCGCGATCCAATCCTCGAACGCGGCCGGTTTCACGACCCGCTACGCGCTGGTTTCGCTCGCGGATCAGGGCCTGACGGGGACGGATACGACATCGTTGCAGACCGATTATACGATCAGCTTCGATGTGGTCGCGGCCGGTGATTATACGCTTGCGATAGCGAATCTGCTCAAGGCGGGCATGACGCTGGTGGACGACGGCGGTGGGGACGCGCGCGTGCGCTTGCGCAATTTCGTTGCCGGCAGCAGTCACGCTTTGGTGAGCGGCACGCTGGCATTCGGCTTCGGTTACGATTCGGGAAACGATGGCAATGGCTACTACAGGGACGTCAGCGAGAGCAGTTCCGCGACCATTGACGGTACCAGCGGCGGCAGCGTCGTATCGCATAGCTTCACTTTCCAATTTCTCTCGCGTTGTGACAGTCGCTACCAATTCGGCTCGGTCGGAGGTGGCGATGAATGCGCCGTTCGCGCGGGTATTCAGTCGGGGCACGGTGGCGAATCGGCCTCCGATTATCCCGGCGTAGGGACTCGCTCCGAGAGTGCGGACGGTCATTTCATCACGGTCGCGTTGACCGAGCATGCCGCTTGCGGCGATCTCCATACCGACCCCTCTGAAGATTGCGACGGCGGTATCTGCTGCACGGCTTCGTGTACCTTCACGGCGGCGGCGACTCTCTGCCGTGGTGAGGCTGATATCTGTGATGTCGCGGAGTCCTGCACCGGCGCGAGCGCTTCGTGCCCGGCGGATGGTTTCGCCACTCCTGGTACGGAATGCCTGGGTGCCGCAGGCCTTTGTGATATTGCCGAGACCTGCGATGGCTTGGGTGCCTCATGCCCCGCCGATATTGTGACCCCGGCAGGAACGACCTGCCGGGTCCAGGTGGGCGTTTGTGATAGCGCAGAGGTCTGTGACGGCAATGCGAAGACCTGTCCGCTCGATAGCTTCTTCGACACAGCGACTACCTGCCGTGCCTCGGCGGGCATTTGCGATACCGCAGAGTCCTGCACGGGCAGCAATACGGAGTGTCCTTCCGATACTCTCCTCGCCGCCGGTGTGGAGTGCCGTGCGCTTGGTGGCGTATGCGATCAGATAGAGGCCTGCACGGGGGCTTCGGCGTTTTGTCCGGCCGATGATGTTGTCGGGGCAGGACTGGAATGCCGCAGCGCAGCGGGAAACTGCGATATTGCGGAGAGCTGCAACGGCGCGGATCCCAGTTGCCCGGCCGACTCCTTTGCGGGCACCGCCATTCAATGTCGAACGTCGGTGGATTTCTGCGATGCTGCGGAGAGTTGTTCGGGCAGCGGCCCGGCGTGTCCCGCCGATCAATTCGCCCCGGCCGGCAGCCTCTGCCGTGCGTCCGCGGGTGCTTGTGATCTGTCCGAGGCGTGCTCGGGATCGGACTCGACCTGTCCAGCCGATATCTTCCGGCCCTCGGGGCTCGAATGTCGCGCGGCCGCGAGCGTATGCGATGTAGCCGAGCAATGCGATGGTGCAGGGGCCGTCTGCCCGGCCGATGGCTTCGCCATTACCGGCACGGAATGCCGTAGTGCCGATGGCGATTGCGATATAGCGGAGCTCTGCACGGGTGCCGTAGGCGAGTGTCCGAGCGACGGCTTTGTTGCGCCGGGTACCGAATGTCGCGTCTCCATAGGCGCCTGCGATGCCGCCGAGAACTGCACCGGCAGCGGTGCCAATTGCCCGGCCGATGCCTTCGCGCCGGTGACGACGATCTGCCGTGCGGCTCTGGGGCCCTGCGACGCAGCGGAGGCTTGCTCGGGCGCCGCGGCGGGGTGTCCGGCAGATGTCTACGAGGTTCCGGGAACGGTCTGCCGCGCCGCGGCGAGCGTCTGCGATAAGCCCGAGACCTGTGTCGGCAGCGGCACGCAATGCCCGGCCGACGAGGTTGCGGCTGCGGGTGCGCTTTGCCGCGCGGCCGATGGGCTCTGTGATGTCGATGAATTCTGTGATGGTAGCGACGGAGATTGTCCGGCCGATGGCTTTGCTGCCACGGGCCTGGTCTGCCGTGTGTCGAGCGGAGCCCCCTGTGATGCGGCCGAGGAATGTACGGGTTCAGCGGCGAGCTGTCCCGCCGATGCCGGTCTTTCCGACGGCGACGGCGACGGCGCGTGTGACGCGATCGATAATTGCCCGGATGAGGCCAACGCCCTCCAGGAAGATGATGATAGCGACGGCATGGGCAATGTTTGTGATGCCTGCAATCAGGTAGCCGGAACCGTGGTCGCCAAGCCGCTTTTCAAGGCGTCGCGTCTGGATCGGCCCGCTGGGGAGCAGAAGGCGATTTTCGTGGGTACGGTATCGGCGTTGCCGGGGCTACCGGCTATCGATCCGGTCGCTCGGGGATTGCGTTTTCTTCTTGAAGATGGCGGCGGTGCCGTATTGCTGGACGAAATGCTTGCCGCAGGGATCTGGAATCCTACGGCGCGGATCGGCTGGAAGCCGAATGGCAAAGGCACGGTCTGGGTCTTTCGCGACAAGCGCCGCGAGGGCGCTGGGCCGGTCAGGCTGGTCAAGCTCATCACGACCAAAGCCGTTGGCCAGTACAAGGTTGTGGTCAAGCTGGCCGATGCCGACCTGCGAATCGATCTTGCCGACACGCCTCTGGTGGCGACTATCGTTGTTGATGCGCCGATAGCGGCGACCGGCCAATGCGCCGAGGTGGCCTTCCTGGAAGAGAATTGTGTGCTCAACGCAAAGGGCAATGCGCTCAAATGCCGCTGAGTCGGGTCGCCCGCATGCCGCATTGAAAGTCGGGGGCGCAGGTTTCTGCGCCCCTGACTTTCGTCAATCGCAGTCGGCGAGGATGGTGCCGGCCAGCGCCAGGTCGACGGTGGTCCAGGTCTTGGCGACGCCATCGTCGCCCGTATGCTTCTCCTCGCAGGCTCTGTGGAGTTGCTCGTAGGCCGGTTTCATACGGAAGTCGAGAATATCGATACTCGCGGTGGCTGCCACGACGAGCTTGTCGCTGATGGTGTAGGCAAAGGGAACGTCTCGCGTCTGGCCGTTCATCGTCACATCGATGTGGAGGATGCCCTTCTTGTCGTCGCCCTCGACCTTGGTCGCTTGTCCTTCGATGGCGCCGCCATCTTTCATGAAGGCGAAAAAGAAAGAGGCAATCGTCACATCACGACCTGGATTCCCAGTCTTGACGGATTTTCCCGTGATCTTCATGCGCAGGCCCTTGGCGAGAGCCGTGAGCGTCCTCGCTTGGTGCGGGCCTTCGAGCATAGTTTCTGAAAAATGGCCTTTGACGGGTGCCTTGCTGGTGGTCTTGAAGGCCGTCCATTCCGCCGCGACGCCATTGGGGGCAACCGAGTAGGTGCATTCGGCGACCGCCGGGCGCGGCGCCAGAGCCAAGAGCAGGGCCAAGGTCGCGGGGATCGAAAATCGTTTCCAATTCATCTCTGGTTTCCTCATTGCTTCGGCTCTAGCGGGTGGTGGCCGCCGACGCGAGAAGGGCGGCGCCGAGGACGCCCGCGGAGTCGCCGATTTGGTGGCGGCGGATCGGCGTGGTCAATTCGTCGTTGAAGATATAATGCGCGACTCGCGCGCGGCCTCGGTCGTAGAGCCCGTCGATATTGGACAATCCGCCGCCGAGTACGATGATCTCCGGGTCGAGAATGGTGATGAGATTCGCCAAGGCGCGGCCAAAGAGGTCGAGCCACTCATTGAGCAGACGCGAGGCCAACGCCTCACCGGCCGCCGCCCGTTGCGCGATTTGCGCAGCGTCAAGAGTAGCGCCGCCGGCTGCGGCGTAGCGTGCCGCCAGGGCCGGTCCCGAGAGCAGGCTCTCGATGCACCCGGTCGCGCCGCAATAGCAGCGCGGTCCGGCGGGGTCGATGATATGGTGGCCCCACTCGCCGGCGATATGCTGTGGCCCGCTCCAGATGCGGCCGTCGATCACGATACCGCCGCCGACACCGGTGCCGAGGATCACGCCGAAGACCATTCGCGCGCCACGGCCAGCGCCGAGTCTGGCTTCGGCCAGCGCGAAGCAATTCGCATCGTTCTCGATGCGCAGCCGGCGGCCGAGCCTATTCTCGAGATCCGTATGGATCGCGCGACCGTTCAGGCATTGTGTATTCGAGTTCTTGAGCGTCCCATCGCGGGCCGAGAGCGACCCCGGTGTTCCGATGCCGACGGGTAGGCCGGGACTGCCGGCTTCCAGCTTGCGGACCAAGGTCGTGATGCGCGAGAGAATATGCTCGTAGCCCTTGCTTTGTTCGGTGGGCAGTCGTTCGCGGCAAACGATCTTGCCATCGCCGTCCAGGAGAATGCCTTCGATTTTGCTTCCGCCGAGATCGATGCCGATGCTGGGTATGCCCACACGGGATTCATGCCCCGCGCGGCGGCATCCTGCAATCGTCGGCTGCCGTAGCGCCTGATTCCCGACTCAGTCCCAACCGGCCTGGCGCAATGCCTTGGTCAGAAGCGACGAGCGGCCCAGCGCGGCCAGTTCGCCGCTTTCGATGATCCGGCGCTCGACGCCGGCAGGGGAAAGCCGAGCGCGACGCTCTAATCCGGCCACGCTCAGTGTTTTTGTCGTGACTCGAACCTCGAATTTTCGGTGGACGATGGTGTGGCGGAAATCGCCGCGTGGAATCTCGGTGGCCAACTCGCGGATCGGCGGTAACCAGAGGTGAGGCAGGTAGGGGAAGGCGCCTCGCTCAAGCAGGAGACGACCCGTGCGGTCGCGCAGGAGCTCCATCACGAGGCCGACCTGAATCATGGCGCGCCGCTTCTTCCTGGGCGGGTGCTGCTCAATCACATCGCCCAGTCGGGCCGCGCATTCTGCGTGCCAGGGGCAGCCTGTGCAGATCGGATTCTTGGGGCGACAGAAGGTCTCCCCGAGTTCCATCAGGGCTTCGTTCCAGTCGCCGGGGCGCCGTGTCGCGAGGAGTTCGCCGGCGCGCGTGGTGTAGGGCTCTTTTTTCGCATCCGCTGCGCCGAGCCGGTCGAGGCGTGAGAGAACCCGGACGACATTGCCATCGACGGCAGCATGCGGCCGCTGATGGGCGATCGAGAGTACGGCGGCGGCGGTATAGTCGCCTACACCCGGTAGCGCGCGCGCCGCCTCCCATTCGCGTGGGAACTCGCTCTCGCCCGCGGCGTGCAATTCCCCCGCGGCGCGGTGCAACGCGCGTGCGCGCGAATAATAGCCCAGCCCGGACCAGAGCGAGAGCACGGCTTCCTCGTCGGCGTGCGCCAGCGTTTCGATGTCCGGGAAGGCTGCCATGAAGCGCTCCCAGGCCGGAGCTACCACGGCGAGTCGGGTCTGCTGGGCCATCACCTCGGCAATCCAGATGCCGTAGGAATCGGCGCGTTCGCGCCAGGGTAGGTCGCGGTGGCCGCTATCCCACCAACGCAGCAACTGGCGGCGCAGCCGCGTATCGCGACTTTGCGCCGCGCCCTTCGGCACAGGAGTCGCGCCGTGGTTGGCTCGGCTTGGCGCGGTGCTCATGTCGGGCATCCGATCCAGCTGAGTTGCCGCCCGGCGCGCATTCCGTCGCGGCGAAAGGAGGCAAAGCCGCCGTCGCCACACGAGGTGCAGGGGCCGACCGCGAAGATCGCCGCATCGGGCAGTCCGGCGCGGCGCAGCAGTAGATGGTTCACGGCGCGTAGGTCCAGCATGCCATGGCCCGCACGGCCCTCGCGCCAGCACGCACGGATCTCCGCTCCGAATTGGTTCACGAAACGGTCTTGAAAATCGGCCTCGACCTCAAAGCAACAAGGCCCGATGCAGGGCCCAATCGCCGCTTGTAAGTTGGCGGGATTGCCGGAGTCCGCAGCCAGGCGCCGAACGGCGCGGCCGGTGATATCGGCGAGCGTCCCGCGCCAGCCGGCGTGGACGGCGGCAACGCGCTGGCCGCCGGGACTGCATAGAAGAATGGGCACGCAATCGGCGGTGGCGATGGCGACGGCAACGCCGGGGGTGTTGGTCAGAAGACCGTCGGCCGACGCAATGGGTGATGCGCTTGCGGCATCGACCGAGACAATCGTGTCGCCATGCACTTGCGTTGCTCGCACCAGAATCAGGCCGGGAGCCACCGCCGTATCCGGAGGCGCGAAGCCGTGCGGGATCCCCCGCGCGGCCCAATCAGCTACTTGGAGTTCGCCTCGCATTGGCACACTCATACCACCCGAGATAGGCAATCCGAGGTGAAGGGAAATATCGAGATCCGTGGGGCACGGACGCATAATCTGAAGAGTGTCGATTGCACGATTCCGCCGCGCGCATTGACGGTGGTGACGGGGGTCTCGGGATCGGGCAAGTCGAGCCTGGTCTTCGACACGCTTTACGCCGAAGGTCAGCGGCGCTTTGTGCAATCGATGTCTACCTATTCGCGCCTTTTTCTCGAACGCATGGAGCGTCCGGATGTGGACTTTCTCTCCAACGTCCCACCGGCGCTGGCGCTGGCGCAGAAGAATACGATTCGCAACGCACGCTCGACGGTGGGCACGATCACCGAGATCAACGACCACCTCCGCCTGCTTTTCGCCGGCGCCGGTGAGACCCGTTGCCCGGATTGCGCCGGTCCGGTGCTGCGTGACGATCCTCAAACCGGTCTGCAGGAGCTCGAAGCATTGGCGTCGGGGCAGGTGGTTCTGGTCGTGGCGCCGATCGAGGTGGGCGATGTGCCGAGCGCGGATCTCCTCGCCGGTCTGCTGAAGAACGGCTACCGACGGCTTTGGCACGAAGGCGCATTGGTTCGGTTGCAGGAAGATTCCGAGCTTGGTGATCTGCCGCTCGCCGCCGAGCGCGCGACGCCTTATTTGGCCGGCAGTGATCGACGCTCGCGTGGCCGCAAGAAGAAAAAAAAGGCAGCCGTAAAAAACAAAACCCGAGCGGCTGGGCCGACCCGGATCCTGCCCGTTGTGGTGGACCGCATCACGGTCGGCAAAACACGCCAGGCACGGATGCGTGAGGCACTCGAAGCGGCCTTCGCGATGGCTCAGGGGCGGGTGGATCTGGTCTGCGAGGCCGAGGCCGAGACGCGCATCATCGAGCTCGACCGTCGTTTTTCCTGCCGCTCCTGCGGTCGCGGTATGCCCGACCCGACGCCGCAGCTCTTCTCCTTCAACAGCCCGCTCGGCGCATGCCCGACTTGCGAAGGTTTCGGTCGCATTGCTGGAATTGACCTGGATAAGGTGATCCCTGACCCGCGTAAAACCATCGAGGAAGATGCTATTGCGATCTGGTCGACGCCGGCCAATCGCCCGCTGCATCGTTGGCTTTTGCGTACCGCGAAGGCGCACGGCATCCCGACAGATATTCCCTGGGAAGCAATGACGGCGGAACAGCGTGCGTTCGTGATGGAGGGCGAGACGGCAAAGAACAAGATCGCCCGCGAGCGCTATTTCGGCTTGAACGGATTTTTCGCCTGGTTGGATCGTAAACGATATAAAACGCATGTGCGGGTGCTATTGGCCCGCTACCGAGGCTATACGCCCTGCGGGGATTGCCAGGGCGCGCGGCTGCGTAAAGAGGCATTGGCCGTGACGATCGGCGGCAAGAACATGGCCGATATCGCGGCGATGCCGATCGGCGAAGGATTGCATTGGGTCTCCGAACTCAGGCTCGATTCGCGCGTCTCGTCGCGCTCCACCCGCCTGCTCGACGAAGTGCGCAGTCGGTTTCGCTATCTGGTCGATGTCGGGCTCGACTACCTGACGCTGGCGCGCCAGGCGCGTACGCTCTCCGGTGGCGAGGCGCAGCGGATTCATCTGGCGAGCGCGTTGGGCGCCGCTCTGACCGATACGCTCTATTGCCTGGATGAACCAACCGTCGGCTTGCATGCGCGGGACTCGGAGCGCCTGCTCGGCGTTCTGGGTAATCTCATCGAGGCAGGGAATACCGTGGTTCTGGTCGAGCACGATCCGGTCCTGATCGAAGGGGCTTCCTGGCTGATCGATTTGGGGCCCGGCGGTGGCTCCGAGGGGGGCGAGGTGGTCTTTGCCGGACCGCCGAAGAAATTACGGGCGGGCGATTCGGCAACAGGTGCGTTGCTGGCTGCACGCGGGCGCCGGAGCGGGCGCAAGCCACGTCCGCGGGCGCGTTCTCATATAGCGATCCGCGGTGCCCGCGAGAACAACCTGGCTGATCTGCACGTCAAAATTCCGCGCGACCGCCTGAGTTGTGTGACCGGTGTCTCCGGCTCCGGTAAATCCACCCTGGTCGAGCATATTCTCTTCCAGGGCTACCTGCGCCAGCGCGGCCTGGCGGCTGCGCCCGGTGAGTTCGACTCGTTGGAAGGTCTGGAGGATTTCGACGAGCTGGTGTTGATGACGCAGGCTCCGGTGGGCCGCTCTTCGCGGTCCAACCCGGCGACCTACCTCAAGGCCTGGGATGAAGTCCGCAAGATTTTTGCCGCGACGCCCGAGGCGAAGGCGGCGGGGCTCAAGGCGGGAGCCTTTTCCTTCAATGCGGTCGGCGGCCGTTGCGAAGAATGCAGCGGCATCGGGACCACGACCATCGAGATGCATTTCATGGCCGACCTGACGGTCGGATGCGAAGCGTGTGGCGGGCGGCGTTTCCGGACGCATGTGCTGGAGATGCATTATCGGGGTGTCGCGATCGATGAAGTCTTGCGGATGACGATCGATGCGGCCTGTGAATTTTTCGCCGACGCACCGCGTCTGCTTGCCCGGCTCGCGGCCTTGCGCGCGGTAGGGCTTGGCTATCTGACGATGGGACAGCCCACGGCGACGCTCTCCGGCGGCGAAGCACAGCGCATGAAGCTAGCGAGTTTTCTCGATACCGGCGGCGATGGCAAGCGACGGCTCTTTCTCTTTGACGAACCGACGACAGGGCTGCATCTGAGCGATGTGGCCCGTCTGGTCGGCGTGCTCCACGAGTTGGTGGATCAGGGCAATACCGTGCTCGTCGTCGAGCATAATACGGACTTCATTGCCGAGGCGGATTGGTTGATCGACCTCGGCCCGGAGGGTGGGGCGAAGGGCGGTCGCATAGTTGCCGAAGGCCCGCCGGCAAAGATCGCGGCAGCCGGCGAGACGGCGACCGGCAAGGCGCTCGCGCCGCTCTTTCCGGTAGCGCCGCGAAAGAAGCGCGCCGTCAGCCGGTAAATTCGACCTGGTGGAGCGTGATGCCGGTCTGCCCGACCAACTCGGCTACGCGGTCGAGTTTGTAGGGCTTCTCGAAGTAGATCGCTTCAATCCCTGTATTCACCAGCGTCTTGAGGCAATGGAAACAGGGCGAGTGCGTGATGTAGACGCTCGCACCCTGAATCGAGGTTCCGTTCTTGGCGGCTTGCGCAATCGCGTTGATCTCGGCGTGGATGGTGCGGAAGCAATTTTCCTCGGTATCGCCCTCGGGCGTCGTCGATTCGACGATCAGGCAGCCGACCTCGGTGCAATGCGGCGCGCCTGAGGGCGAGCCGTTGTAGCCCGTGGCGAGGATGCTCTTGGCCCGCACGATCGTCGCGCCGACCTTGGCGCGCGTACAGGTCGAGCGCTCGGCTACCTGACGGGTGATGGTGAGGAAATACTGGTCCCAGGAAAGGCGATCTCCACTCATAGGGAGATGGTTAACCCGATTTCGCGCGTCTCGTCCACATCGGCGCCGACTTCGACAAGGTCGCGAGGTGGCGGGTCGGGGCGGTGGCGACGTTCGATGCGCGGGGGCTCATTGCCCGAACCTGGATTCACCTCGAAAGGAATCGGCATGAAGGTCACGACAAAGACCGCCGCAGTCGCCCACGCCGCCGCCTGACGCTTCGGGTCGAGCGGGGTGTCGCGGTCGGCGGTTTCGGGGTGGTCGATGCGAAGGACAAAGAAGAGCAGGCCGGCCCAGAGCAGCCAGCCATCCCAGCCGCCGGGGATCAGGTAGAGCCCGATGAGCAGCAGCAAGAAGCCGCGCGCGACCACGCGATGGCGTTTGCCCAGCCAAGCGTAGGCGACATGCCCGCCATCCAATTGCCCGACCGGCAGAAGATTGAGGAAGGTCACGAAGAAGCCGAACCAGCCTGCGATCGCGACTGGATGCAGCAGGATGGTCACGCTCTCGGGGTCCACGCCGAGAATCGCCTCGCCGAGCCAGGTGAAGAGCATGGACGAACCGAGGGAAAAGGGCGCGTCGGCGCCCGCTGCCAGCGGGTGGACCTCGGACCAGGAAAGTCCGATCGCGACGGCCGGCAGCGCGACCATCATGCCGGCCCAGGGTCCGGCCGCACCAACATCGAAGAGGGCCGCGCGGTTGCGTGGCATTCCCTGCATCTTGATGAAGGCACCGAAGGTCCCGATCAGAAAGGGCGGTCCGGGGATGAAATAGGGCAGCGTCGTCTGGATGCCGTGGTGGCGGGCGCAGACATAATGGCCCATCTCGTGGCAGAAGAGGATCAGCAGGAGGGTGAGGGAGAAGGGCAGGCCGAGGGCAATCGAGGCCGGATCGCTCCAGAGGCTGGCACCTCGCTGCAAGGCGCCGGCCGCGGTCGTGGTCACCAGCGTTGCGAGGAAGAGCAGGATATGAATCGTGGGGGATTTTCGCTGCATCGGCGTCGCCGGCGGCAGCGGTGGCGGCTGGGACTCCCAGCGATGAACGTGGGGGGGATATGTAAGCGGTTCTTCCATGGTCGAGGCTAGCCGCGTTGCGGCTTCGCCAGAGCCTCCAGGATAGCACCTGCGAGCATCGGAAAAAGCAGCTCATGATGCCCCGTGATGCGCAGGCCCTCGCCACCGGCTGCGGTAGGGCGGTTCACCACGTTGACGCCCGGGCGATAATGCCGGATGAAGTCGAGGTCGAGGGTGGTGATCGGTCGCACACGGTGGCCAAGATTGCGCGCAAGGTTCAGCGCCTTCACGAAGACCTCGGGTAGGATCACGGCCGAGCCCAGGTTGATATAAACGCCGCGCTCGAGCCCCGCGACGATCTCGGCGAGGTAATGAAAGTCGCGCATCGAGGCCTTGCCGATGGCGGCGCCGTCCGCGCTTGGGTGCATATGGATGATGTCCGTACCGATCGCGACATGCACCGTGATCGGAACGCCGAGCCGTGCTCCGGCCGCCAGGATGCTGTTCTTCTTATGCGCGTAGCGACCCCGCGCGATATGCGCGCCAACCGCCTCGCCGATGCCGAGATTTTTCTTCGCGCCCGCGCGAATCACCCGGTTCAGCGTGGCGCCGGTTTCACGCGCCATGCCGAATTTGCCCTTGTCGAGCCCCGGTCCCACCTCCTCGGAGGTCTTACCGCCGGCGGCCATCTCGAAATCATGGATGATGCCGGCACCGTTCAAAGCCACCGAGGTGATCACGCCGCGCTCCATCAGGTCGATGAGAATCGGCGAGAGTCCGACTTTGATCGGATGCGCACCCATGCCAAGCGCGACCCCGCGGCCGCCGCGGCGCGCTTTGGTGA
The DNA here is from genome assembly GCA_046583355.1 of Deltaproteobacteria bacterium. Lineage (GTDB taxonomy): Bacteria > Desulfobacterota > Binatia > UBA12015 > UBA12015 > UBA12015. The sequence continues at coordinate 7,162 of JAYGCM010000019.1, read as the reverse complement.
TCGCCGCGACCGCCTTGCGGAGGTCCGCACCTGCCAGGATATTCGGCACGCGGTCGAGGAATTCGGCAAAGCTCAGGCCGGCGCAGAGCGGCTCCGGCAACTCATCGACCTGCACCTTGCTGGGTCGTCCGGCGAGCGGGTAGGTGCGTGCCCGGCGCAGATCGAGTTTTGGCCGCGGTGGCAGCGGGAGGTCGGGACCAGTTTTGCGATTCTGCATCGTTGCCAGCATACGTTCGCATTGCTTTCGGTGCGAACCCGCCGGCCGCTCCTGGATCTGCGCCATCACGAGGTGCCTCTAGGCAATCGGGGTGGCTGCCTACCGGGCTGGGAGAAAAAATTTCGTCAGATCCTTGCGCACGACGCGGCGCGTCGTTAGGTGCACCCAGCCCTTGTTCTGGCTCTGGGTCCGGTCCTGTTTTCCGCTGCTGCCGCAGTGGTTTCCGCGGGATCTTGCGGGGCCGCCGGGAGGGGGGTGGTACGCGAGAAAAAACAGCAGATGACGACGAAAGAAACAGCTCTATTAGCGCCCTTCCTCGGCATCGGGATGGCGATGTTCGGGATGGCCCTGCTGGGTGCCTTGCTCGGCGTCCGCGGGCCGGCCAGCGGGATGCCTCTCGACGTCTTCGGGCTGGTGATGTCGGCCTATTTTGCCGGATATATTGCCGGGACCTTCTGGTGGCCCGCGGTGGTACGGCGCGTCGGTTTGGTCCGTGCCTTTGCGGCCGCGGCTGCGGTGGCCGGCGTGGTCGCGCTCTGCCATCCGCAATGGGTCCATCCGCTCCCGTGGGCGCTTTTGCGCTTTGCGGCGGGAAGCTCGGTCGTGGGTCTTTTTATCGTGATCGAGACCTGGCTCGCCACCGTCGCCACGCGTGAGAGCCGTGGCGGAATCTTCGCGATCTACCAGATGGTCACGCTCGCCGGTCTCGCGCTCGGCCAGTTGCCCTTGGCCTTCGGCGAGGCGCATACGGCGTCTCTTTTCGAGCTCGCCGCGATCTGCTGCTCGTTGGCATTGGTTCCGGTCGTGATGACGCGGATTCCGGAGCCCGATATGATCCCCGCGCCGCGGACGAAGTTGCTTGACGCCATTCAGGAATTCCCGCTCGCGAGTCTCGGCAGCCTGATCGCGGGTGCGGTGGTCGGGACCTTCTGGGGCCTCGGTACCGCATTCGTGACCGCACTCGGCCGCACACCAGCCGATGCCGCCCTGTTCAGCTTCAGTGTGATTCTCGGCGGCGCCTGCCTGCAATGGCCGGTTGCTCTGCTGGCGGATCGTTTCGGCCGCCGCGCGCTGCTCGCAGGTACGAGCATCGGCGGGGCGCTCGCGGCAACCTGCATTGGGGCTCTGGCGGCTTCGGGCTATGCGCCCAACTGGCTCGCTGGATTCATTTTTGGCGGGATGTGTTTTTCGCTCTACGCTCTCTGTCTTGCCAAGGCACATGATGAGGCGAGCAACGCGGACGCGATCTCGATCTCGACCAGTCTGCTTCTGATCTACGGCTGCGGTTCCACTCTCGGCCCGGCGCTGGGCGGCGCTGCCATGGCAGCGTTCACGCCCGCCGGTCTCTTCCTTCTGATGGCCGGGTTCCTGGGCCTCTATGCTCTTCTCGTCGTCCACCCGGCCAGCGACCGCCTCTTCGGTCCGGTCTGGGCCGAATCGCTGGTCGTCCCGATCATTCGCACATCGCCGGTCGAGCTCGAGTTGTTCCCGCTGGGCGACCCGCCCGAGGCGGACGCACCATGCCCTGTGACCGAGGAGATGGCCTGGCGGCCTGGCCTCAACCGGGGCTCTTGATACGGAGGCGGACGAGTTGCAGATGCAGCCCGCGATGGCGCGGTGATGCGACGAAGAAATCGCGCGCCTCGCCGGGCCGGATATCGCGTACGAGTTCGGCGTCGAGGAATGACGCGGTCCAGGGGTTGGTCCGCCAGCGTTCGGCCTCAACCGGTGTCACGAGGAGGAAGACGGCATGGCCGGTGCTTGCCGGGATCTTCAATGCGGCGCCCTGCGACATTCCCCAGTGTAATAACTCTTCGAGGTAGATCGCTGAGGAACTCGTATAATAATTGATATTCTCGGCGGGGCGGCCGTAGCGGTAGCTGGTGTAGACGATCGACCCCGGCGGGACGAAGCTCTCGAATCGCTGCTGGGCTTGCGCGACTTCTGCGGCTTGGAAGCTCGCCTGGTTTCCCCAGCTGCGCTCTGTCCGCCAGCCGAAAACCAAGGTGAGGAGCAAGGCCAGCGCGATGGCGAAGCTTTGCCCGGCCGCCGCGCGTCCGACCGTAGCGGCGATCAGCGCACCGAGGGCGCCTGCGGCCAGCCAGCAGAAGGTCGCCCAGGGGAGGGCGCTTCGCACGGCCGTGTTGACGTTGAATCCGTAGGCCAGGGCGAGCGCGGCAATGCCCAGCGCGAGTGCGAGCGCGACTCCCGGCCGGCCTCTTTCTCGCAACAGGCCGGGCAGGCTGAGGACCTTGCCAGAGCCGTAGAGAGCCAGCGGCGTGAAGAGCAATATGGCTCCGGCCAGGTAGCGCGAATCCGGCCGTGTCCAGAAGCTGAAGAAAACGATGGAGGTGCAGATATAGGGCACCGTCAAGAAGAATAGTCGTGGGCGGCGTAGCGAAAAAAGCGCGCCCAGCAGGCCCAGGCCGAGACCGAGCGGACCGAAGACCGCCTCGAAATGGCGTAGATTGCCCGGCAGAGTGCGCTGCAGGTGCGCGAGTCGGAAGCCCCCGCCCTGGACCAGGCGGCGGTATTGCATCGGGCCATTCTTCGGGATGGCGGCGTGCGACTCGCGCGGCGCGAAGACCGAGGCGACTATCGCCGCGGGCTGAATATTCGACAAGAGGGCTTTGAATTCCATCGCCTGAGTCGGGCGAAAGGGATTCCCGGTCGCGGCCTGATTGTAGGCAAGTAGAGGCAGGATGCCGAGGAGAAAGGCAAAGGCGGCGGAGGCGATGGCGGAAATCGGCAAGGGACGAGCGAGCCATACCAAGGCTATGGCCGGCAGTAGATAGAGGATTGCATCGACCCGCATCGAGACCGCGTAGCCAAGCGCGAACCCCGCGAGCATCAACCGCGCGCGCCCGGGCAGCACGCCGGAACGCGAGGGCAGCAGCAAGGCCAGCGCGGTGAAGGCCACGACATGACACGGGATGTCGCGTAGCGGCGAGATCGACCATAGAAGCAGTTCGTTGGGAAGGAGTGTTGCCAGAATCGCGGCGGCCAAACCGAGCCACGCCGAGTGCAATAGCCGCGCGACCAGCCAGGCAAAGACGACGAGCAGCAGCCCCATGGCGACCGCGTTCACATCATGCACGGCCGGTTCTCCGAAGAGTGCACTCACGGCCGCGAGAATTAGAGGAAAGCCGGGCGCGTAGCGGCTGAAGAGCTCGCCGCCGCGCATCACATAGGTCTGGCCGAGCGCGTCTGAGTCGTGCAAGGGCATGAAGCTGTTCAACAACTCCCCGACATCGGAGGAATGTGTCGCCTGGCCCAGAACCAGATCGCGAGCAAAGCTCAGGTAGCCGAATTGGTCGATGGCGAGGTACCAGCTGGTGCGCGCCTGCACCCAGAGGATCACGGTCGCCGCGGCCAAGCTGAGGAGAACCCACGCCAGCGCGGTCAAGGGCTCGCTGCCGAGGGGCGGCTCGGCCAGGGTAGCCGCATCGCGGGGAGGCCGCCCCTGGGCGAGCGACCACCAACGCGACTCATTGCGGGGCAAGGTCGGCCTCCTTGAAGGTTTGGGCCACCATGCAGCCCCGGCGGCGGAGGCTGGTGATAGGTTGGTAAACAAGGAAAAGCGGTAGCAAGGCTACGCCGAGCACGACGGTAATGCCGGCGGCGAGCCACCCGGCCGTCGAGCCACTTTGGCTGCGCAGCACCCGGTAGAATGAGTCGCGCTGGAAGGGCAGCAAGGCGTTGGCGATCGTCTGTACGAAAGTGAAGAACGAGTATTCGGGTGAAAAATTGGACTCGCGAACCCACCGGTAATTCATCAGGCCGAGACGGTCGAGGCGGGCGAGGGTTTCGCCGAGGTTATCTTCGTGTTCGATCACGTGAAAAAGAGAGATGGTCCTGAAGCGCTGTGGCATTTCGGCATCGAGTTCGTAGGGAAGTACCTTGACGCCACGGGCCTCGGCCGCCCGGATATGCGGCTCAGCCGAACACATCCCGAAGGTGTGCCAGCCTTCTTTGCGCACCAGGCGATGAAGATCCTGCAAGGTCCCGGCGGCGTCAGGCACATGTTCGATGACGTCGAAGAGGACGGCGCGATCGAATTCTTCTGCGGTATCGGAGACGTCCTTGGTGAAGGCGAGGTCGGGATGGAGCCCTTGGCGGGGACGGGGCATCGTCTCTGTATAGGAGGGGTCGTAGGCGATTCCCCGGTCCATGCGCTCGCCCGAGACGATATGTTCGCCGACATCCGGCGAGCCGGCGCCGTAGTCGATAAAGCGCCCCGCGACACCGAAGAGTTCCAGGTTCTGGTCGAGCAGAGCGAGAAACCTATTCTTCCGAGGTGCGAAGTTTGCCATCGATTCATGCGCCGGGCGGCAAGCCTCAGTCGTGCTCGCTGGGGAAGAGAAGGTGATCGATCAGATCGCAGAGGATATGACCGGCCAGGATATGGGTTTCCTGGATGCGCGCCGTCTCGCTGGTGGCAGAGACATTGAGAAGGAAATCGGTTTGGTTCTGCATCTTGCCGCCCGTACCGCCGGTAAGTCCGACCACGAAGCAGCCCTTGTCGCCGCAGGCTTCGATGGCGCGTAGGATATTGGGTGAGTTGCCGCTCGTCGAGATCGCGATGGCGACATCGCCGGCCTGCCCGAGCGCGAGGACCTGTTTCGAAAAAATCTCTTCAAAGCTGTAATCGTTGCCGATTGCGGTGATGGCCGAGGTGTCGACGGTCAGCGCCAGCGCCGCCAGCGGCCGGCGCTCGATGCGGAAGCGGTTCACGAACTCGGCCGCGATATGCTGCGCATCGGCCGCGCTCCCGCCATTGCCGAAGAGCATCAATTTGTGGCCCTGGCTCAATGACTCGGCGCATAGCTTGGCGACCCGCTCGAGGTTGGCTGCTTGCTCGGCGAGGAAGACTTCCTTGACCCGGATGGACTCTGCAACGGCGGCCCGGATGAGATCTTGCATCGCCACCACCATACGACCCCCTCGCGCTCGATGCCACCACGGCTAACGAAGCTCCCTTCAATGGGTTAGAATATCGGCGATGTCGCCCGATGAGATGGTTGCCCGATTGGAGCCGGTCTTCCGCGCCGAGGCGGGTGCCGACGCCGCGCGGATTTCGGCCTTCCGTACCATGACCGGCGGCGCTGTTCGCTCCGCCTTTTCCTTTGACTTGGAATTGGCTCGAGGCGGTATGCGTGAGCATCAGGAGTTGGTGCTGCTGGCCTTCCGGCCGGGCGGCGTCAGCGCCTTCGGCGCGCCCGAGGAGTTCGCTCTTCTGCGTGTCTTGCACGCCGCCGGGGTGCCGGTGCCACGCCCCGTCCATGTCGGCGAAGAGGCAATCGGCCGTCCCTTTTATGTGATGGAACGGATCGCGGGGGAGAGTATCGGCCGCCGTATCGTCAAGGATGAAAAACTTGCTTTGGCGCGGCAGCGGCTGCCCGTGCAACTTGCGCAGGCGCTCGCGGGGATCCACCGGGTCGACCCGGCGACGGCCGAACTCGCCTTCCTGCCACGCCCGCAGGCGGAGGTTTCGCATGCCCGTCATGCTGTCGATCAGATAGAGGCCCTCTACCGGATGGTCACGCTGGAGCCGCATCCGGTCTTTGAGCTGGCGCTACGCTGGCTTCTGGCGCATGAGCCGCCATCGGGCGGCGGCGCTCTGGTGCACGGTGATTTTCGTATCGGCAATATTCTGGTCGCCGAGGACGGCTTGCGTGCCGTGCTTGATTGGGAACTCGCCCATATCGGCGATCCGATCGAAGACCTCGGCTGGCTCTGTGGTCGCTCTTGGCGCTTCGGGCGCGACGAGCTCACCTGCGGTGGTGTTGGCGACCGCGCCGCGCTGGTCATCGCCTACGAGCAGGCAAGTGGTCGGCCGGTCGATACTGACGCCTTGCGCTGGTGGGAGGTGTACGGGAATCTGCGCTGGGGTGTCTTCACGCTGGTCCAGGTGCGACCCTTCCTCGACGGTCAATCACGCAATATCGAGCTCGGCATGATCGGTCGGCGCGCGGCCGAGACCGAGTGGGAATTGCTCAACCTGATGGAAGGAAAGGCGCTCTAAAATGGACGATCTTCCCGCGACCAAGGATCTTCTGCTGGCGGCGCAGAGCTTTCTCGATGATGAGGTCGTGCCCGAACTATCCGGCAGGCGTCAGTTCCTGGCGCGTGTGACGGCCAATGCGCTGCGTATGGCGGCACGGGAGATCGCGACCGCAGATGTGCGCCGGGCGCGTACGGAGGCGGGACTGGCCGAGGTCCTCGGTTCGGGTGCGGGCGATGCGGGTGCGGGCGATAGCGCAGACGCTATGGCGGTGCTGGCCGAGCGAGTGCGCCGCGGCGATTTCGATGCCGGCGCTTCTCGCGTCTCACTCCTGGCCTTCCTGCGTAGCGAGGTTCGCGACAAACTCTCGGTGTCGAACCCGCGCCTGCTCGAAGCCGATGCCGCTCGCGGAATCGACTGAAGCCGAAGCGGCGCCCGGATGCAGGCGTACTTTCAGGTCCGATCCCAAGGGGTGCTGGACAGGCCCGGAATCGGTGTTAGATTTCTCCGAGAGCGCGGCCGGAAACGGCCGGGCCGGGAAACCAAGGAGATTGAATATGGCCGGAGTCAGTGAAATTACAGACGCAACCTTTGATGCAGAGGTTCTGCAGTCGGATCTGCCGGTCCTGATCGATTTCTGGGCGCCTTGGTGTGGCCCCTGCCGCGCGATTGCCCCGCTGGTCGACGAGCTCGCCGCTGAATACGAGGGCAAGCTCAAAGTCGTCAAGATGAACGTCGACGACAACCGATAACTACAAATTAAGCACTTCTAACTATATTAAAATTATTAGTTGGACTTTTAATGAAGAGAAAAAAATTAGATGTTTAATCAACTTGGGAGTCGATGGAATCGTGACCGATAACCCAAAACTGTTAAGGAGTATTGCATTAGATATGGGAAAAATTGAATAGACTCTTACTAAAATTTTTGTTTAAACGGG